>NVXG01000051.1 GCA_002733805.1 Robiginitomaculum sp.
TGCCCGCGCTTCAGTTCAATCCGGCTTCAATGAGGTCGCGAACCAGCCAAGTCTACCCGTCCGAGTAACGCGACCTCACAGAACCCTCCAGATTCAATAAAGCGATAAACAGTGAATAGGAACCATTATAGCCTTCCTTCTGATATTTTGATTGTATTACAGAGCATACTTATATGTCGGTAATGTAGGTACACTGCTGTAAATATATAAATTAATACATTTAGTTGTATTTTTATATTTTCAGAAAACCTTTATTCACATCAATGATATTGATTATCACAAATATTGTTTTGCGTAATAATTAGCTTGTGGCTATCCTGTTTTAAAAGCGGTCTTTCAAGACCTGATAAATCAAAACGGATTCAGGACAAATCCTAACCGATGAAATTAAATGAGCAATTGGTACGACCCGCAATACTTCGGTTCGCATAATGAGGCTCTGATATTAAGTGAGAAGCGGTAATGGGCACAGTAGCCACATCTTTAGAAGGCCAAAAAAAGCGGCAGAATTATTATGACCGCATTTCCAGTTGGAGCATGACGCCCCTGTGGGAGGTGCTGGATGCGCTTGTCCCACTACAGCCTATATCCATGGCGGCGCCGGCCATATGGAAATATGATGATGTTTGTGATTTTGTGCGTGAGGCGGGCGATTTGATTACAGCAGAGGAGGCCGAGCGGCGGGTTCTTATCCTGGAAAACCCGGCTCTGCGGGGGCAATCCTGTATCACCCCGTCGCTTTATGCCGGCTTGCAGGTTATTTTACCCGGTGAGGTGGCCCCGGCCCATCGCCATAGTCAGTCAGCTTTGCGGCTGGTGCTGGATGGGGAAGGGGCCTATACGGCGGTTGACGGGGAACGGACCACCATGAAGCGCGGTGATTTCATCATCACCCCATCCTGGACATGGCATGATCATGGCAACCTCGGGGATGAACCGGTGGTTTGGCTGGATGGCCTTGATATTCCTACCGTGCGTTTTTTTGAGGCCGGTTTTGCCGAAAAATCAGAGCATAAGAGCCAGACACCCCAGCGGGAGGAGGGGGATTCCCTTGCCCGCTATGGGTCGAATATGGTGCCGGTTGATTTTTATCAGCAGCCCTCGGACCCGACAAAAGTTTTTGTCTATCCCTACTGCGAGACCCGCCGGTCACTGGAAAAAATCTCGCGGGGAACGGCAGATGACCATTTTGGCTTTAAGGTGCGCTTTGTCAATCCGGCCACCGGAGCGTCCCCCATGCCGACCATTGGCGCTTTTGCCCAATGGTTGCCGCAAGGCTTTAAAAGCCGCCCGGCACGCTGTACGGACGGCACGGTCTATGTCTGTCTGGAAGGCGGCGGACAGGCGGTTATAGAAGGCAAAACCCATGATTTTACCGTCAATGATGTTTTTGTTGTGCCGTCCTGGAAGGCATTGGAACTTAACGCCGCCGAAGATACGGTATTGTTCAGCTATTCCGACCGTCCGGTACAGCAGATGCTCGGCCTGTGGCGAGAGGCACGATTGTAAACGAAATTATTCCGGCCCTTGGGCTGGACCCTTGAAAGACTGAAAGAGAGATTATGAAACTGGTATTTAAAGCTCCCGAAACCCGAACGCTGACCATAGAGGGGCGTGATGAGCGTTTCCCGGTGAACCGCATATTCTGTGTGGGCCGGAATTATGCGGCCCATGCCCGTGAAATGGGGAAGGACCCGGATCGGGATTTGCCGTTTTTCTTTATGAAACCACCGCAAGCCATTGTGGATGCGGCGGCACTGGTGTCCATCGCCTATCCGCCGGAGACATCCAATTATCATCATGAGATCGAGCTGGTGGTGGCCATTGGTTCCGGCGGTCATAATATTGATGAAGCGGCGGCCCTTGATCATGTGTTTGGTTATGGCGTAGGCCTTGATATGACCCGCCGGGATTTACAGCTTCAGGCCCGGGAACAGGGACGGCCATGGGAATTTGGCAAGGCCTTTTCATCCTCGGCCCCGATCAGCAGCCTGTGCCCGGCCCAAAGCGTGGCCCATCCGGAACAGGGCGCGATCAGCCTGCAGGTGAACGGCGAAACCCGTCAGGAATCAGACGTCAATATGTTGATCTGGTCAGTGGCGGAATCCATTGCCTATCTCTCCAGGTTTGAGACCTTGGAGCCGGGCGACCTGATTATGACCGGCACACCGGCGGGGGTTGGTCCCGTGGTGACCGGGGATGTTATGGCGGGTCAAATCGACGGCATAGGCTCTCTCAAGGTAACGGTTATATAGGATAATTCAATGAGCGATGAACAGCCTATTTTTCCAGAAGAACTGACATGGGAACGCCCAGACAGCAGCCGTATTCCTTTTATGGTCTACACGGATGAGGAATTGCACAAAAAAGAGCTGGAGCGCTTTTTCTACCGCAATCACTGGAATTATGTGGGGCTGGAAGCGGAAATTCCCAATGCGGGCGATTTCAAGCGGACGGTGGTTGGGGAGCGTTCCGTTATTATGGTGCGGGACGATGACGGGTCGATTAATGTAATTGAGAATGTCTGCGCCCATCGGGGGATGCGTTTCTGTCGCGCCCGCCATGGCAATCGGCCGGATTTTGTCTGTCCCTATCATCAGTGGAGCTATTCCCGTAAGGGTGATTTACAGGGGGTTCCCTTTCGGCGTGGGGTTAAACGGGACGGTAAGGTTGAGGGCGGCATGCCCAAGGATTTCAAGCCCGCAGACCATAATCTGACTAAATTAAAGGTCGCCACACGCGGCGGCGTTGTCTTTGCCAGTTTTGACCATGATGTTGAATCGCTGGAAGATTATATCGGCCCTAAAATTCTGGCCTATTTCGACCGGATTTTTGATGGCCGCGAGCTGACCATTCTGGGCTATAACCGCCAACGTATTCCGGGAAACTGGAAACTGATGCAGGAGAATATCAAGGACCCCTACCATCCGGGCCTGTTGCATACCTGGTTTGTGACCTTTGGTCTGTGGCGGGCGGATAACAAGTCGGAAATGAAGATAGATGATCATGGTCGTCATGCGGCGATGATTTCAACACGCGGCGCGGCGGGAAAGGCCGGAGAAGTGACCGATGTGTCCAGCTTCAAGGATGGTATGACGCTCCATGATCCGCGTCTGGTCGATATTGTGCCGGAGGATTGGTGGAACGGCCCCACGGCGGTGATGACCACTATTTTCCCCAATGTGATTCTTCAGCAACAGGTCAACAGCGTTTCCACCCGGCATATTCAACCCCGCGGTCATGGTGAATTTGATTTTGTCTGGACTCATTTCGGCTTTGCGGACGATAGCGCGGACATGACCCGCCGCCGGTTGCGGCAGGCCAATCTTTTTGGTCCGGCGGGTTTTGTTTCTGCGGATGATGGCGAGGTTATTGAATTCTCACAGGAAAGCTTTGACAGCAACCCGTCACATCGGACACTTGTGGAGCTTGGCGGACGCGAGGTGGGCGACACGGACCATATGGTCACAGAAACCCTGATCCGGGGCATGTATCGTTACTGGCGCAAAGTGATGGAGGTATAATATGGAGTTTCGGGATTATTACGCGCTGAGCCAGCTTTATACCGAATATGCTTTGGCCATTGATTCCGGTAATTGGGATGACTGGCCCGAATTCTTCATTGATGAGTGTATTTACCGCCTGCAGCCCCGGGAAAATTACGAACGCGGCTTTCCCCTGGCTACGTTGGCTTTTGAAAGCAAGGCCATGCTGAAAGACCGGGTTTACGGGGTGCGGGAAACCCTGTTCCATGACCCCTATTATCAACGCCATGTGGTCAGTGCGCCGGCCGTGCGCAAGTGGCAGAAAGACCGTATTGAGAGCGAGGCCAATTACGCGGTCTTTCGTACAAAGCTCAGTGAGCCTTCCATCGTTTATAATGTGGGCCGTTATATTGATGTGGTTGTGCGGACGTCAGAGGGGCTGAAATTTGCATCACGGGAATGTATCTATGATACGGAAATGATCCCCAATTCCATTATTTATCCGATTTGAGGTTGCCTATGACTGATTTAACATGGTTTGATGCTTTGGCCAGTGATGCCCTGCCTGAGGGTGAAGTGGTCGGGGTTATGGCCGAGGGGCTTGATATTGCCCTCTATAACGTGGAGGGTGATGTCTTTGCGACGGCTAATATCTGTACGCACGGGAATGCCCGTTTATGTGATGGTTTTCTGGAAGGACATGAGGTTGAATGTCCTTTGCATCAGGGGATGTTTGATGTGCGGGATGGCCGGCCAACCTGTGTGCCGGCACTTTTGCCGCTACAGACCTATAACGTAAAAATAGAATCAGGGCGCGTGTGGATTGCGCTGGAAGAGACGGATAAATCAGAGACATGACTTTCGTCTGAATATGTAAAAAGAATAGGAGAGTGACCAGTGAAAACCCAACTTATTATTGATAACAGTCCCCGTGATGCGGCGGATGGGGCCACCTTTGATCGCCGTCATCCGGTATCGGGTGATGTGGTAACCAATGCGGCGGCGGCCAGTGTGGCCGATGCGACGGCGGCAGCGGAATCGGCTCAGGCAGCTTTTGTCACATGGTCGCAAACCGGCCCCACAGAACGGCGACAGATTTTGCTGAAAGCGGCGGATATTCTGGAATCAAAAACGCCTGACTTTATCGCTGTCATGGCCTCGGAAGTGGGGGCATCTGAATTATGGGCGGGCTTTAATGTAATGCTGGCGGCCAATTTATTTCGGGAGGCCGCGGGACTTGCCACGCAGATACAGGGCGAAACCATTCCGACAGATACGCCCGGCGCCCTGTCCATGACCATACGTCAGCCTGTGGGTGTCATCCTCAGCATGGTGCCGTGGAACGGTCCGGTTGTGCTTGCCGCCCGGGCCATTGCCTATCCGATTGTTTGCGGAAATACGGTTGTTTTCCGGGCATCAGAGCTTAGCCCGAAGACCCATACTCTGGTGGCGGAGGCCCTGCATGAGGCCGGGTTGCCGCCGGGCGTTGTTAATGTGATTACCAATGCGCCGGAAGATGCCGGGGAAATTGTCGAAAGCCTGATTGCCCATCCGGCCATTCGCCGTATTAATTTTACCGGGTCAACCCGCATTGGCCGGATCATTGCGGAAAAGGCCGGACGCCATTTGAAACGGGTGCTTCTGGAACTGGGCGGCAAGGCCCCGGTGGTGGTGCTGGATGATGCTGATGAGGCGGAAGCAGTGAACGCCGCCGTATTTGGCTCTTTCCTTTATCAGGGACAGATTTGCATGTCCACAGAGCGCATTATCGTCGACCAGAAAGTTGCGGATTCGTTTGTTGAGAAATTTGCCGCCCGGTCCTGTGAACTGCCGACGGGCGACCCGGCCAAGGGCGCGGCCTGTGTGATTGGTCCCATGATCGCTGGCGAGGCCGGGGCGCGGCTGAATGACCTGATGCAGGACGCACTGGACAAGGGGGCTAATCTTGTTATCGGCGGTCCGGCGGAAGGGGCGGAGATGCCCGCCACGATCATTGACAATGTAACGCCGGATATGCGGATTTATCACGAGGAAATTTTTGGCCCGGTGACGATTGTCATTCGGGCAAAGGATACGGATGATGCTGTGAGAATCGCCAATGATACGGCCTTTGGCCTGTCGGCGGCGGTCTTTGGCCGGGATATAAACCGGACTTTGGATGCCGCCAAGGCTATTCAGTCGGGCAGTGTGCATATCAATGGCCCCACGGTTCAGAATGAGGCACAGGCCCCCTACGGTGGTCAGAAAGACAGCGGTTATGGCCGCTTTGATGGCCGGGCCGTGATTGATGAATTTACCGAATTGAAATGGCTGACCATCGGCCCGTCAGTTCACCAATATCCTTTTTAAGGGCTTGTAATAATTTAGGAAATAATAACTATGACCAGACAAAGAAAAGACCGTCTGACCGCCGATGATATCAATGGCGCCTGGACTATCATGCCCACACCGGCCACGGAAAATGCCGGGGATTGGCGCAGTGACTTTACGGTCGACCTTGATGAAACAGCGCGGGTGGTTGAGGCCCTGATTGAGGCCGGTGTCGATGGCATCCTGAGCCTTGGCACCTTTGGTGAGGGCGCGACCCTGACCTGGGAGGAAAAGCGGTGCTTCATGGAAACCGTGGTGGAGACCGTGCGGGGGCGGGTGCCCTATTTTTGCGGCACCACGGCCCTGAATACCCGTGAGGTGGTGCGCCAGACCCGGACGGCCCTTGATATAGGTGTGGATGGCACCATGCTGGGTGTGCCCATGTGGTGCAAGATGGAAGTGGCCAATGCGGTGCAATTTTACAAGGATGTGTCCGAGGCCTGCCCCGAAGCCGCCATTGCCATATATGCCAATCCCGAAGCCTTTAAATTTGAATTTCCCCGGCCTTTCTGGGCGCAGGTTTCTCAAATCCCTCAGGTGGTGACGGCAAAATATCTGGGCATTGGGATGCTGGATATTGATCTGACTCTGGCCCCGTCCATACGTTTTCTGCCCCATGAGGATGATTATTACGCGGCGGCGCGGGTGGCTCCGGAACGGGTCACGGCCTTTTGGTCAAGCGGGACCATGTGTGGCCCGGCGACCTCATTGCGTCTGCGGGATGAGGTGATCAAAGCCAAGGAAAGCGGTGACTGGACCACGGCCAAGGAAATTTCCGACGCCATGCGGCGGGCGGATTCCACGCTTTTTCCCCGGGGGGATTTTTCAGAATTTTCCAAATATAATATTGGCATTGAAAAGGCCCGCATGAATGAGGCGGGCTGGCTGCGGGCCGGGCCATGTCGCCCCCCGTATCAGACGCTGCCGGAAGAACATCTTGAGGGGGCCCTGCAATCGGGCCGGGCCTGGGCTGCGCTTCATGCAAAATATTCAGAGTAAGAACAGGAGACCATGATGGAAGACAAGCTGATTAACATTGCGCAGGGCAAACAACGCCATGAGATGCACGCCAGTGAGGCTGTTTTCGAGCAGGAAATGGACAAGGTCTTTGGCCGCTGTTGGTTGTTTTTGACCCACGAATCCCTAATTCCCAATTTTGGGGATTATGTGGTGACGCGCATGGGAACCGACGAGGTCATCGTCAGCCGCCAGCGCGACGGCTCTATCAAGGCTTTTCTGAATACCTGTCGTCACCGGGGCGCACAGCTCTGCCCCAATGAGGCTGGTAATGCCCGGGGATTTGTCTGTGCCTATCATGGGTGGGCCTATGGTTCAAACGGGGACCTGCAAAGTGTTCCTTTTGATGAGCAGCTTTATGATGGCCTTTTGGATAAATGTAAAAACTCCTTGCATGAAGTCGCCAAGATCGACAGTTTTTATGGCTTTATTTACGGCTGTTTTGATCAGGATGCGCCGTCCTTGCCCGACTATCTGGGTGATGTGAAATGGTATCTGGAACCCTATATGGACCTGTCGGGCGGTGTGGAGCTTATTGGACCACCGGGCCGATGCCTTATCGCGGCCAATTGGAAAACACCGTCGGAGAATTTTGTTGGCGATGCCTATCATGTGGGCTGGACCCATTCCTCGGCGCTCAGGTCCGGGGGGTCTATATTCAGCCCGCTGGCCGGAAATTCTGTATTGCCACCGGAAGGTGCCGGGCTGCAGATCACCAGTAAACATGGCTCGGGCCTTGGGGTGCTCTGGGATGCCTATGCCGGGGTCCATGACGGGGAGCTGGCCAATGAGCTGATGGCGTTTGGGTTGGCAAAGGAACAACGGCTGATCAAGGAAATCGGGGCGGAAAGGGCACGTATCTATCGTTCCCACCTGAATGGCACCATCTTCCCCAATAACAGTTTCCTGACCTGTTCAGGAATTTTTAAAGCCTGGCAACCGCGCAGTGCCAACAGTACAGAGGTCTTTAGCTGGGTCATGGTGGAAAAAGATATGCCAAGTGACCTGAAAGAGGCTTTCACCAAATCGGTTCATCGGACTTTCGGGGTTGCGGGCTATTGGGAAAGTGATGACAATGATAATATGGAATCCGAAACCTACATGGCAAAGGGTCATCAGGCCAAAAAGAAGATGCTGAATTCACAAATGGGGATTAGCGGCGATCGTATTGACTCTGATTTACCGGGTGTGGTCGGCAAATCGGCCATTGGCGAGACCAGCTATCGGGGATATTACCGTTTTTACGGTGATTTGATGGGCTCGGACAGTTGGGCAGAGGTCAGCGCCAAAGGGGATAATTGGCAGGATCAATTGATCAAGGCAACGGTTTAACCCCCCTAATAATACTGTATTTTGGAGACACTCATGTCAGAGAAAACTGTAAAGACCAAAGAACCACTGGTGACAAAACGTGCGCAGGACCTGCAGGCTTTGTTCGTGCAACCTGCGTCCGAAGAGACGTATCATGCGGTGGAGAAATTCCTGTATAAAGAGGCCCGTCTGCTGGACAGCAAGATGTTCCGTACCTGGCTTCAGGATGTGGTTTCTGAGGATGTTCGCTATATCGTGACCAGCACGGAGCTCAGGGCAAATAATGAGCGCAGATATGATCTGCCCGATCAGGTTTACCTGTTTGATGATGATTACCGTCAGCTTTCCATTCGGGTTGAACATGATCTCGACCCACAAAACTGGCGCAGCAGTCCACAGGAAGTCTATTGCCGTTTCGTCACCAATATTGAAGTTTTTGAGACCGATGATCCGCAGGAATTCACCGTGCGCAGCAACTGTCTCTTGATCCGCTCGCGGCGCAGTTATCAGACTGACCAGTTCTTTTGCACCAGAGTAGATGTGTTAAGGCAGGATGCAGGCCCCTCAGGATTTAAACTGAAAAGCCGGACCATTGATTATCCGGAACGCTGTGTCAGCGGTCATAATATGCTGGTTTATTTATGAGAAAAAATACCATCAGGGACAAAGGAATATTGCTATGAAATTAAAAGATCAAGTAGCCCTCGTTACCGGGGGTGCGTCCGGTATCGGTTTGGCCGTTGTTGAACGCTTTATCAAAGAAGGCGCCAAGGTGGCCGTTCTGGTCAAGGCAGAAAAAGATACAGAGATTTTGGCCGACCGGTTTGGCGGTGATGTGGCGGTCACGGTGGGGGACGTGCGAAATTTTGCCGACAACAAGGCGGCGGTGGATAATTGCGTGGACCGCTTTGGCAAGCTGGATTGTTTTGTGGGTAATGCTGGCATATGGGACTATATGGGCAGCTTGGAGGGGCAGGATGAAAATGCCCTGTCACAGAATTATGAAGAATTATTCGATGTGAATGTCAAGGGTTACCTGTTGGGGGCCAAGGCGGCCTTGCCAGCCTTGCGGGACAGTAAAGGCTCCATGATTTTCACGGCGTCAACTTCCAGCTATTTCACCGGCGGCGGTGGCTGTCTTTATGTGGCGACCAAACATGCCGTTTTGGGTTTGATCCGGGCGCTGGCCTGGGAATTAACCCCGGACATTCGGGTGAATGGGGTCGCGGCAGGCGGCACATTGACCAATCTGGCCGGGCCGAAATCTGCAGGCATGGACACGGCAATCATGTCAGAGATGCCGGGCATAGACAAAATGATTGCCGATATGACGCCGCTGGGTTTCCCGGCTAAACCAGAGGACCATGCCGGGATTTTTGCGCTGCTGGCTTCCCGTGAAGATGGCCGTTATATGACCGGAACCGTCATTCTCAGCGACGGCGGGATCGGGGTTGGGATGCGTCCGCCTTCTGAATAGGCTTGACGCTAGGACATACGGAACATTTCGATAAAGATACCGCGCAGCCATTTGTTGGCCGGATCCTGATTATATTTCTCATGCCAGAATATGTTGATGGGGATTTCCGGATGGGAAACGGGATGGGCGGTATATTTCAGTCCAAAGGGTTCCATCATGCGCTGGGCCAGATATTCGGGTACGGTGGCGATCATATTAGTGGTGCTGAGGATATAGCCGAGGGCCACGAAATGGGGCACGGTGAGCCGTATCCGGCGTCGTTGGCAGCTGCGGTCGATATGGGTGTCAATCTGATCATGGCCGGTGCCGAGGGAGACCACGGAAACATGATCCGCCCCGGAAAATTCAGCAATGGTAATTTTTGGTTTATCCAATATATGACCCTGCCGGAAAAGACAGACATAATTCTGAGTGAACAGGCGGCTTTGAAAAGCGCCGCCCTTTATATCCGGCAGATAGCCGATGGCCATATCAACCTTTCCCATTGACATCTCGTCATTGAGATTGACGGCTGTATTGCGAACAGTGCTGATGGACACGCCGGGGGCTAGCCCCAGTAGTTTTTCCATTAGGTCCGGCAAAAAACAAATCTCCCCAATATCGGTCATGCCGACTTTAAAACGGTGGTTGCTGGTGGCTGGGTCGAACTTGCTGTTGTGATTAACGGCGTTATGAATCAGGTCAAGCGCTTCTGAAACAGGCCCGGCCAGTCTGGCGGCAAAGGGGGTTGGCACCATGCCTTGAGGGGTGCGGACAAAAAGCACATTGTCAAATTTTTTGCGCAGACGTGCCAAGGCGTTACTCACCGCAGGCTGGCTGACCCCGAGGTTGTCGGCGGCCAGCGTAACACTGCGGTCCGTCAAGAGTTGACGGAAAACCACCATCAGGTTCAAGTCCATATTTTTTAATTCCATCGCAGATACCCTTATTCATATTTGTGATGTAGTCTATCACAAATATAGTATTGTGGAATGTTGAAAATATGGATAAGTTTACGGGGCAATCATTTCAGATATGGCCTGTTATCGAAATCGGAGAATTCTATGAGCATCAACACAATTGAACGTGTTCTTTGGGATATTCATCATGATCCGCATCTGGCCGATCTCTTTCGGCAAACGCCGGATGTTCTTCTTGAGAGATACGGACTGGAGCCAGCGGAAAAAGACTTGGTAAAGACGCTGGATGTTCTGGCAATTGCCAATCGGGGCGCAAGCCAGATGCTGTTATTTAACGCGTGGCTGGCCATTAAGGGGCCGGGAGGAATTCCGGAATATCTTGGCCAAATGGCCGGGGCTTAACGCGCAGCAGGAGAGAGTATATGGCGGAAATCGTAAGCGGCTTTATAATGCCCCATGATCCTTTGATCCCATCAATGCCGGATGCGCCGCCCAAGGCACAGCAGGAGGCTTGCCTTGGGGCCTTTGCCACTATTGTGGATCGATTGCGGGCGCAGGAGGTGGATACGGTGGTGGTGATCGGGGATGATCATTATACCATAAATGGTCCCTATTGTATCCCACAGGCCATGATCGGCATTGGTGATGTGGAAGGCCCTTGCGAGCCGTGGCTTGGCATTTCCCGGGGGAAAATCGAAAATAACGAAGCTCTGGCCCAGCATATTATGCAGCATGGGCTGGACAATGGCGTTGACTGGACGGCGTCCAAGGCTCTGGTCGTTGATCATTCGGTGATGGTGCCGGTGCATTATGTGGTACGGCCTCTGGCCGGGGTCAGGACGATTCCTGTTTATATAAATTCCGGCATGGAGCCTTTGATAAGCAATTCTCGGGCTTATGAAGTTGGCCGGTCGATTGGACAGGCCATTGCGTCCTGGGACAAGGCAGAGCGGGTCGCAATATTTGGCACTGGCGGCATCAGCCATTGGCCGGGCATGGCGGAAATGGGCCGGGTGAATGAACCGTGGGATCGCATGATTATGGATTTGATTGTCAAAGGCGATCATGCGACCCTGATGGATCTCAGCGATGCGGATATATTACGGGATGGCGGCAATGGGGGGTTGGAGATCAAGAACTTCATCTGTGCCATGGGGGCCCTGGGCCAATGCCGGGGGGAGACCATTGCCTATGAAGCCGTGCCCGAATGGGTGGCCGGCTGTGGTTATATGGAATTGAAAGCAGCGTAAATGAACGACAGGACATCCCCTGAAAAAGCAGCAATAGATTTCTATTTCGATTTTTTGAGTCCCTTTTCCTATCTTGCCCACCATCGGTTGCTGGGGGTTGCGGCCCGCTTTGACCTTGATATTTCTTATTGGCCCCTTGAGCTGGCCCGGGCAAAGCTGGCCATTGGTAATAATGGCCCCACCAACCGGGATTTGCCCATAAAGCTGGCCTATTTGACCAAGGACCTTGATCGGTGGGCAGAACGTCTTGATTTGCCACTGATATTTCCGCCCGGCTTTGCCACCAATCTCATGAATAGAGGCACATTTTATGCCCGGCTAAAAGACTGTGAGGCGGACTATGTCCGTCGGGCCTATCATTTGGTATGGGGATTGGGGCGGGCGCCGGATGATGCGCAGGTCCTGCGGACATTGGCCCGGGAAATGGGATGGGATGAAGACGTGTTTCTGACATTCATCCGGTCGGAAGAGGCCCGCCGGGCGTATGACCTTTCAACAGAAACGGCCATTGAAAACCATATTTTCGGTGTGCCGAGCATGTGCTACGGGGGGCAGACATGGTGGGGGAATGACCGGGTTGATTTTCTGGAAGAATATCTTGAGAATAATATTTAGGCCCCCTTTCTGCATACAGTATTTCAGGAGTAGATGATTATGGATTTATACGGCTTTTTCCGCAGTTCTGCATCCTACAGGTTACGGATTGCCCTGAACCTTAAGGGGTTGGACAGGACGGAACATTCGGTGCATCTGCGCCGGGGTGGGGGCGAACAATATTCACCGGAATTCAGGGAACTCAACCCCCAGGAACTGGTGCCGGTTCTGGTGGATGATGGCTTGACCCTGACCCAGTCTATGGCTATTCTTGAGTATCTTGAGGAACGCTACCCTGAGGTTCCTTTGTTGCCCAAAGGGCTCGGCCCACGGGCAGAGGTGCGCAAACTGGCCCAAGCTATTGCCTGTGACATTCATCCCATCAATAACTTGCGGGTTTTGCAATATTTAACGGGTCCGGCGGGCCTGTCGGAGGAAGACAAGAATAACTGGATTTTGCACTGGGTCGGTATTGGCTTTCGGGCCTTGGAGACAGAGCTTGCCCGCTCAGATATGAGGGGGGACTATTGTGTGGGGGATAGCCCGACCATTGCCGATTGTTGCCTGATCCCACAGATATTCAACGCCAGACGTTTTGGTCTGGATATGTCGGTCTATCCGACATTGGTAAAGATAGAAAACACCTGCGCGGCGCTTGGCGCGTTTCAGGATGCCCATCCTTCGAAACAAGATGATGCGGGATGATATAACGGGAGAGGATAAAAGATGAAAATATTAATGGTATTGACGTCCCATGATCAGTTGGGCGATACGGGGCTTAAAACCGGTTTCTGGCTGGAGGAATTTGCCTCACCCTATTATATTTTCAAGGACGCCGGGGTGAAGATAACGCTGGCCTCACCAAAAGGGGGGCAGCCGCCTCTTGACCCCAAAAGCGATGAGCCGGATTTTCAAACGGACGCTACCCGGCGTTTTAAAGAGGATGCCGAAGCCCAAAATATATTGGCCAATACGACACGGCTGGATGCCATAGACCCGGCGGATTTTGATGGGGTATTTTACCCCGGAGGCCACGGCCCGCTGTGGGATTTATCAGAGGACAAAAATTCCATTGCCCTCATCGAAGCCTTTTATAACGGCGGCAAACCTGTGGGTTTGGTGTGTCACGCGCCCGCTGTGCTGAAAAATGGGCGAAGTAAGGACGGTCGTCCTCTTGTACAGGGGAAACGGGTAACAGCTTTCACCAATACAGAAGAAGAGGCTGTACAATTAACAAAAATTGTTCCCTTTCTGGTGGAGGATATGCTGGTGGCTCACGGCGGCATTTTTGGCCGGGGCCCCGATTGGGAAAGTTATGTGGAGACAGACGGTAATCTGGTCACAGGTCAAAATCCGGCATCGTCAGAAGCCGTGGCCCGTAAACTTATCACGCTTTAACTCTTGATTATTTCCGCTTTTTAAGGCGGTAATCCAGCCGTGCGCGGGTGATACCCAACAGCTTTGCAGCGTTGCTTACATTGCCATTGGAGGTTTCCATGGCTTTGTCGATAATGATATTTTCCATCTGGTCGAGGGACAGGTCTTCTTCAAAAAAGGCTGCGGTAATATCTTCCGGAATATTGTCATCTCCGTAATCCATATTTGTCGGGCCACCAGATTTGAGTTTCAGGCTTCCTTTCTGGTCCAGCCTGAAGACCGATGAGGTCATCTTCTCGCCGTAGGTAAATAGGTCACACAGGTCAATGGGGCCATTTTCAGAGGCCATGATGATGCCCCGCTCAATGACATTTTCCAATTCCCGAATATTGCCCGGCCATTCATAACTTAACAGGGCCTCTACGGCCTTGGACGTAAAGCCGGTTACATTTTTTTTATGGGTAATGATAAAGCGGTTCAGGAAGGTATCCATCAGCAAGGGAATGTCATCCCGCCGTTCACGCAGGGGCGGGATACGGATGGGAAAGACATTCAGGCGGAAGAATAAATCCTCTCGGAAACGTCCGGCCTTCACTTCTTCATAGAGATCAACATTGGTCGCGGCAATGACGCGCACATTTACCCGTTTGGTGGTGGTGCTGCCCACCCGTTCTATTTCCCTTTCTTGCAAGACCCGTAACAACTTTCCCTGTGATGACAAGCTCAACGTGCCCGCTTCATCCAGAAAAATGGTGCCATTATGGGCCAGTTCAAACCGTCCGGCGCGGGAGGTGACGGCCCCGGTGAAAGCACCTTTTTCAACACCGAATAGCTCAGCCTCGATCAGACTGTCTGGAATAGCCGCACAATTGACCGCCACGAAGGGGGCGTCAACTCGGTTGCTGATCCGGTGGAGCGTTCGGGCAAACATCTCTTTTCCCACGCCGGTTTCGCCTAGGAACAGGACGGTGGCATTGGTGGGGGCGACCCGGGACAACATATGACAGGCGGCGCTAAAACGGGCGGAAACGCCAACCATTTCAGTATAGGGGCTGGTGGTATCTTCCTTAACAGGTTTGGCATCCACATCCGGGGTATATTCATCCGGCGCTCTTACTCCCGGTGACAGGGGGTAGGATTTTTTCTGGGCCGTGATGGGTTCCATATCCGCTACTTTTTTATTCACAAAAGGTTGGGACTGGAAATAAATCAGATCATTTTCCATATTGTCCCATTCGCTGACAGGCTTGCCGATGACCCGGCAGGTTTCATGGCCAAGGGCGCTGCATTGTACTTCCCTGAATATTATGGGCCGTCCCATGAAAATACTGCAATAACCGCTGGCATGACCGATTTGCATCCAGCAGACGGGCTCCGAACCAATGCCGTAATTGTTGATGTGGACCTCACCCTCCGATGAATCCCGCCAGATAAACTCACCGTAAAATTTACCCTTGGTGATGTCTATGTCTATTTTGACCGGCTCAACAACCACGATCCCTTCCAAGGCATGAAGCTGTGGCCCGGCCAGGAAACGTTCCATCAGATCTTCCTTGTCGCCGCGCACCTTCATGGCCAGTTGCGCATCACGTGTGCCGCATGAATAGCCCATTCGGGTTAACAGGCCGCGTGCCGTTTTGATGCCCAGGGCCTCTATTAATTCTATACGCAGCGCCCCCATTGAATAGGAGTCAATAAGCAACATGCGTCTGTTATCTAGCCAGATACGGCCATTATCCGGTGAAAAATGGAGCCTTTCTGCAAGATCTCCGATCTGAGGCATAAGAACAGACACCTCTGGGTCAACCAGTGGTTTTGGATTAAATACTCTTTTTTGATCTTCGGTCTCTGTATCTGAAAAATAGATGGGCATTCTATCGCCTCTCAAAGCTGTGATTGTTGTTCATCATTTTATGAATTTAATTAATGGCTTCAATTCATAAATTTCATAAAATTATAAACTCTTTAATTTTGGCCGCAAGACAAATTGAGTTATTTAGGGTGTGATTCCGAAGAAAAACTTTTTACCAGGGAAGGATTTTTTAAATAACATATTGATTTTAAATAATATTATTCTGGGTTTATTTTCTTTATATTTTTTAAATCACCTTTTCCTTAATTGCTAAAATTATTGGCATCTTCTTTGCATATTAGGTGGGGAGGCTTTTGAATTTATAAAAACATGAATTTGAGTTAACAATATTTAGGGAGTTAATTTGTATGCCGATCAGGTTGGACTGGGGAAAAATGCTCAAAAACAGGCATAACTGTTTTTACAGTCTTTTTATGATGCTTGGAATTTTTATGGTTGCTCAGTTGCCGTTGCCGGCAATAGCCAATTCTGAAACTTCTCAGGACAAGCGGCTTGTAGCCGATAATCTGTTTGATGTGGATTTTATTGATGCGCAACGGGGTTTGGCCTCAGGCTATTATGGAACCATCCTTAAAACCAGTGACGGCGGGGCCCACTGGGTCAGAATAGAAACAAATATCAAGGAATTGATCCGCAGACTTGATCTGGTCACAGCTGATAAGGGCTGGGCCGTTGGTCATCGCGGCAGTATCTTTCATACGGAAGACGGGGGCCTGAGCTGGAAAAAGCAGTTTCAAGTCAAGGGCGTTTATCTGCGCGATATTTCCTTTGCTTCGGAAAATACAGGCTGGGCCGTTGGTCAGAATATGACCATTCTCTATACAGGTGACGGCGGAAAAACATGGCAACAGCAAAAGCTTACCGGCTTTAAGGGCCGCGACCTGCCGCGCCTGAACGGTGTTTTGGCTCTGAGCGAAACAACAGCCGTTTTGGTGGGTGAATTTGGCGTGGTTGGCTATACAGCAGATGGGGGCGCGAACTGGCGGATTTTACCTTCGGGCATGGACACAACACTGACAGCGCTTGCTCAAAGAGGGCAGGGCGTTGTTGTTGTGGGCCTTGATGGTATTGCTCTGAATGTCTCTTTGGGGGCAGAGCCCATCGTCACACCTCTTAATACTGGTGTTCATCAACATATTTTTGGCATTTCCTTTAACGGGAAAGGGCAGGGCATTGCCGTTGGTCGGACTATAATTCTACGGTTTGATGGGGACAGGATTACACCTGTCAAGGCGGATGACAATGTTATCCTGCCTTACCGCTGGTATCACGGCGTAAAAATCCTGGATGACGGGCAGGTGATCGCCGTCGGTGCGCGGGGGGCTATTATTAAAACTGATTCTCTGCAGGATGAATTTCGGAAAATAGCCCAGCTTGGTGATCCTGATACCGTGTCTGTTGGCGGTGAAGTAAAGAGTGAGGTGCAATAAAATGGCTGCGCAAAGAATATCTAATTTTGTTGTACGTTACCCGGTCTGGTTTCTGGTTGTCATTATGAGTATTTCTTCATTCTTGGGCTATTATGCCTATAATGGCCTGTCGCTGAGGGTTGTGCTTGAGGAAATGATGCCGGTTGGCCGGACCAATGTACAATTGATCCAGAAATTCGGTGCCCAGTTTGGCGGGGCCAACAATGTGTTGATCGCCATTGAAAATAAAAAAGGCGATATATACAACACGGAATATCTGGAAACCTATATCAAGATTTCTGATGAGGTTTATTTTTATCCTGATACCATCCGCCATCTGGTGCAATCCTTGTCTTTGCAGAAAACAAAGGCGGTTACTGGGTCTGGGGGCCGGATTCAGATTGATGCATTGATGGCGCGCGGTGCTCCGAAGACAGAGGCAGAAATCAGCCTTCTGCGCAAGAATGTAAATGCACAATATCGGGGATTTTTGGTATCTGATGATGAACATTCCGCCATTATCATTGCTGATTTCAAAGACAGTGTTGACTATGAAAAAGTAGTTGACCTGATTGATGGCTTTCGGGCTATGGCGGCTAAAAAAGGGATCAAGGTTTATGCAGCGGGCCGTCCAGTGTTGCTGGGAACCATTTATAAGGCTCTTAACAGAACCATGTTGATCCTGTTGGTCTCGGTCCTGCTCGTTGGCGTGATCCTGTTTTCTTATTTCCGTAATTTTATTGGTATCTTTGTGCCGATGCTCAGTGCGGGCATGGCGACGGTATGGGGTTTGGGGGCCATGGGATTTGTGAATTACAATCTGGACCCGTTGTTGATCCTGTTGCCGGCGTTCATTTTTGCCATTGTATTGTCGCACAGCGTTCAGTTTATCTCACGGGTCATCGAAGAATTTGAAGAACATCACCATATGAGAGATGCGGTCCGCCACGGGCTGGCCAAGCTGATGTTCCCGAGTATGGCGGCTATTATAACCGATGCGGCGGGCTTTACTGTTCTGGTTCTGGTGGGGATTCCCAGTATTCAGGCATTGGCGCTTATTTGCACCGTCTGGTTATTGTCAATCGGGCCGTCACTGGTTTTCTCGGCGGCCTTGCTGTGCATCCTGCCCCGGCCAAAAACATATCGGCTGGGGGTTCATCTGGTTGAAAAATTCTGGTCTCTGCTGAATCTGGAGCGTCATGCTGGGGCTATGGTGTTGATAAGTTTTGTGGCATTGGGTGTTGGCCTTGTGGGCGCGAGCCGTTTGACCATCGGGGATGCCACGGGTAGTCCGATATTATGGCCGGAAGACCGCTATAATCAGGATACGGAAGTAATCAATCATGACTTTTCGGCCTTGGGGACTGATTTAATGCAGGTCTATATTGAGGGCGGCGAAAATACCATGCTGGACCCGGCGGTTTATCACCGGATCGAAGCTCTGGACCGTCATGTGTATGAAACAGTACCGCAAGCCCGTCCGGCCCAGAGTCTTGTGGGTATTATCAAGAAGATCAATAGCGTGTTGAATGAGGGCGATCCCAGTTATGAACTTATTCCAGATACGACAGAAGAAATCGGCTTTGACATCTATATGTTCCGCTCCAAGGGCGAGCCGGGTGACTTTGCGGCCTACACAAATCCGGAATGGCAGATTGGTAACATCACGATACCGGTAAAGGATCATACCAGTCAGACGGTGGATAAGGTCATCGGGCAGGTCGCCAATTTCCTTGATAATGCGCCGAAGCTGGAAAATGGCGCGGAGTTTCTTTATGCGGGCGGGCAGATCGGTATTGCCCAGGCCCTGAATGATGAAATACGCGATTCCAATACCAAGGTGATGCTGGCCATTGTAGCCGTTATCGCGGTTTGTGTGTTCATTCTCTATCGTTCCGTGACCATCGGTTTGGTCCTGATTTTAAGCCTCGCTGTGGCCAACTTTATTACCTATGCCTTTATGGCATTCAAAGGTATCGGCTTGAGTGTCAATACCTTGCCTCTGACGGCATTGGGGATCGGGCTTGGAGTGGATTACGGCATTTATATGCTGGACCGTATTCGGGAGGAAAGCGGCCTGCACAGCAGCAATTACGAGGCGGTGCGTGAAGCCATTAAAACCTCTGGCAATGCGATATTCGTTACGGCCATGACCATGGTTCTGCCATTGGTGCCGTGGTTCATGTTTTCTACTTTGCGTTTTCAGGCAGAAATGGGCCTTCTGCTTGGGATGGTGTTATTTCTTAATATGGTCGGGGCATTGGTTTTCGTGCCGGCGGCGGTCCTGTATTTGAAGCCAAAAGCAATTTTTGGTGATCCGGCGTTGAGAGACAACGGCAATGAACCGGATGCCAAGGAGGACGGTTCAGTAATGCGTAAAATCATTCAGCATCAGGGGGCAGGTGCAGAATAATATTAATTAACAAAGCTAAAGGGAGCTAGAATAATGAAACTGACAAAACTTAAAGCAGGTCTGCTTGGAATAACGGCAATGGGGGTATGTGCAACATCCGCTATGGCCGCTATCGAGGGTGAAAATTGGTGGATTGGCGGACGAATTAAACAGGGTTTTTCCCTCGCCTATGATTTGGAGAATAATGGGGCATCCAAAGGCCCGTCTAATTTTCTCCTGGAAGTAAAGGGCAATTGGCGCCCGTCTAACAGCATCACAATCAAGGCAGATGTATGGCTTCGGGGAGACTGGTACGCTGATATTGGCAGTGACATAAAACAGGGTGGGATACAGGATTTTACCTCGCCGGGTTTTGTTGGTCAATTTGGCTTTAACATTAATGGTAATGGCGCAGGTTTTCCGGGCGAGCCTTTTGGGTCGCGGCCAACGGCTAATCGCTTCTTTTCCAATTTCAATGATGAAATGCTTCGGGAACTGTCCATTCAGTTTAAAGACCCGGAAGGGCGGTTCTCTTTAAAAGTCGGTAAATTCCAACGCGGATGGGGGCAATCAGATGGCTTGAGACTGCTGGACGTTCTTAATGCGCAGGATCTACGGGAACGTTTTGTACTCAGGGATGCCGAGGATGTTCGTATTCCGGCCTGGACTGCGGCTCTGAATTTGAATTTCCGCCGCATGGGATTGGCCAAGCCTTTTGAAGCAATAGGCATGAAAAGAACGTCTCTTGAATTGATCTTTATGCCCGAGGTTCGCCATAGCAAATTTGTTATTAATAACCCGACAAGCGGGGCCACGTCTGGCGGTATTTTTGGTTTTCCCTATCCACGACTGCTGGATAGTAAATCGGGTCTGGGTACTGCCTTTTTCGCTACTAATTTGACAGATAACGCACCGGATAAATTCAGCTTTAGCGACCCTAACCTTGCCGCACGTCTGAAATTTGAAGCGTTTGGCGGGGACATGACTTTGAACTGGCTCTATGGCCATCAGGAGTTGCCTGTTACATCATTACAGGGTGCAAATCTTTTGTTGGGTTCGGCTTTGAATGATGAACGGCAGGCCACGGCGGTTATCCCCTTAACACTGGATCAAGGGCTGGGGGCGGCCCATGCGCCGGGTCAATATCTGGACTTCCTGCGGTCATTGGTCTCCGCGCCGGGTAGTGTGCCGTGGCCGTTGGCACCGTTCGGTTGTACCAGCCCGCTGGTCGGGGCACCGGATTGTTCCCTGAACTATAACTTTAACCTTGATTATGATTTCCGCAAGAAACTGGTGGGCGGTAGCTTTACCCGGGAAATCAGTGAATTGAAACTAGGGCCGAAAAATGTGTCCCCCGTATTGCGGACAGAATTTTCTTATGAGTTTGATAAACCCTTCAATTCATCACGGGTGATCACGCCTTTTGGAGAGGAAGAAAATGGCACAACAGCTTTGGTGAGTGCGCCGTCCAGTTCAATCGTTCTCCGGGACCAATGGTCAGTGATGGTCGGGGTGGATTACTTCCTGTGGTTGCCCTTCCTGAAGAATCAGCGTGGGTCAATCTTTACTAGTGCCCAGTTCTTTAACATCCATACCAACAATTCGGATAATCTATTGTATCAGGCCCCTTATGCCGCGATTGATTCACGGGTGAACAAGAACCAGCAATTTGCCACATTCTTATGGAACTTTGCCTTGTATAAGGAAAAACTGTTTATTGAGGGATTGAGTGTGTGGGATATTTCTTTCAAAGGTTTCACTCATCGTCAGCGTATCGACTTCAATTTCTTTGGTGATACCTTCCGGCCTCGCCTGGAATGGATACATGTATCCGGGAAGAAAGAGCAGGGACTTCTCGGCTTCTTTAAGAACAGCGATATTATTGAAGCATCACTGACCGTACAATTTTAATAAAGAAATAAAAGGAGAGACTAATGAAACGTCGTTTTTTAAAAAGTGTTGCTGCGGCGGCACTGATATCAACATTAAGTATGGCGGCTCAGGCCGGGGAAAAATGGGTAGATGACTGGAAAGCATTTGCCGAAAAAACCGGTGAAGCGAAACATGCCGAATGGGCCAAACTGATCGGGGATCCGGAATCAGTGAAGCTGGCCAAGGAATGGGCAGACCTTCGTGGATATACTGCCTCAAGTCTGATTGAAAAGGCTAATCTGCCTGCGGAATTAAAACCGGGTCTGGTCATCAATAAAGACAATATTGACAGCTTTCCCTGGTTGAAAGACTATCTGCCACAAGCGTCCATGGATCGGCTGAAGTCCAGCGAATGGTTTAAATGGGGTGAAATCGTTATTGTGCCGACCAATTCCTATTATATGTCTCGGGGTATATTGGAAGCGACCCGCAAAGCGCAGAAAGAAGGCCACAAGTTGAATGCGACAGCAAAGGGTAACCTGCTGACCGAAGACGGTAAACATGCCTTTCTGGTCCAAAATGATGTGGTGCCGTTTCTTCATCCTAAAGATGGCACAGAATTGAACTGGACACAGGCTTTCCATTCCATTGGCGGCGATAATCTGGCCTTTAAACATTTTGACCTGAAGGTTTGTAACAGCTCGAACAAGGTGGAGCGCGAATATTCAGCTGATCTCTTCTGGGCCAAATTCCATAACCGTACGGATTATGCCCCTCTGGGGTCTATGCCCGGAGAGGAAACAGCTGTTGAAGGCGGTTCAGTTTATTTCTTGAAACCTCTTGATATTCGCGGCTTGGCTGCGGTGCGTATCCGTTATGCGGATGTGGATAAGGATGATAACTTCCGGGTGTTCATTCCAAGCCTGCGCCGTACACGTACGCTTGCCGGGTCAGACGGGCAGGATCCAATGGCCGCTGGCCTGGAGATTACCTGGGATGACTGGCGCGGGTATTGGACCAAGACAGACCCCCGCAAGTTTGAATATAAAATGGTCGGCGAAGGCTTTGTTCTCGGACAGCCTGATACGGGTCATGTTTATGTCCCTATTACGGAAAATGAGAATGGCTGTGAGGTAAAACAGATCGAGCTTGAATTGCGCCCTGTCTGGATTTTGGAAGTGAATGACAAAACCGGTCAGTATCTCTATTCCAAGCGTAAGCTCTATATCGACAAGGAAAACTACTATCAACAGTATCAGGAAATGTATGACCGTCGTGGCAACCTGTTCCGTATTTGGGATGATTCCCGGGATTTCGACCCCAAGACAGGTCAGGCGCAATGGCGTGAGGTTCTGAACTGGAACCCGATCAGTAACCGGATGACTCATATGAATATGAAATCTTCATGGGAAACATTGAAGAAAGGTCTGAGGCCATCTTTGTTTGACATCGACGAACTGCGGGATTACCGCTAGATTGAAGACTTGGAAACTGTAAGAAGAAAGGATTAGAAAATGGCATTACTTAACAGGTCTGACTGGTACGACATCGCACGCGATACCAACTGGACTCCTAAATATGTAACCGAAGAAGAGCTTTTTCCCAAGGAAATGAGTGATTGTTTCGATGTTCCTCGTGAAAAGTGGGAAACTTACGATGAGCCCTACAAAACCTCTTACCGGGAATATGTTAAGGTACAGCGGGAAAAAGATGCCGGGGCCTACTCCGTGAAGGCGGCGTTGGGACGTATGAAATTCCTTGATTCTGCCGATCCGGGTTGGAAATCCATATTGAAACTTCATTACGGTGGCATTGCCCTTCAGGAATATGCCGCCGGAATGGCCGAGGCAACCATGGCCCGTTTTGGCCGGGCGCCGGGTATGCGGAATATGGCGACCTTTGGTCTTCTGGATGAAACCCGTCATGGCCAGATACAGCTTTATTTCCCCCATGAATATGTCAGTAAAGACCGGCAATTTGATTGGGCCCATAAAGCCATGCACTCCAATGACTGGGCCGCCATTGCAACCCGTCATGCCTTTGCCGATATTATGAGTGGGCGCGATGCGACTTCTGTGGCTTTGATGCTTACCTTTGCCTTTGAAACGGCCTTTACCAATATGCAGTTTCTGGGGCTGGCGGCAGATGCCGCAGAGGTTGGCGATGTGACCTTCTCAAATTTGATTTCCAGTATTCAGACTGATGAGGCCCGCCATGCTCAGATCGGAACACCGGCCCTTAAAATCCTCATTGAGAATGGGCATAAAGAAGGAGCTCAGAAGCTGGTGGATATTGCCTTCTGGCGTAATTGGCGCCTATTTTCTGTAGTAACCGGACCTTCTATGGATTATTACACACCGCTGGCCAAACGTGAAAAATCTTTCAAGGAATTTATGATTGAATGGATTGTGGGTCAGTTTGAACGCAATATTCTTGATATTGGTCTTGATGTACCATGGTATTGGGACACATTCCTCGAAGATCTGAATACGACCCATCACGGGATGCATCTTGGCGTCTGGTATTGGCGTCCTACCGTATGGTGGGATCCTGCCGCCGGAGCTTCACCTGATGAGCGTGATTGGCTTGAGGAGAAATACCCCGGTTGGAATGACACTTACGGCAAATGCTGGGATGTGATTATCGACAATATCAAAAATGGTCGTGAAGACCTGACATTGCCGGAAACCCTGCCGATCGTGTGCAACATGAATCATCTGCCCATTGTGGGTGTTCCGGGCAAGAAATGGGACGTAAGGGACCATTATCTGGACTACAAGGGACGGCGCTATCACTTTGGTTCCAAGGTGGATCGGTGGGTCTTTGAACAGGATCCGGATCGTTATGCGGGACATCAAGGCCTCATAGACCGTTTCCTCGCGGGTAAAATTCAGCCGGCAAATCTGGAAGGGGCGCTTAAATATATGGGCCTGCAACCAGAAGATTGCGGCAAAGATGCCCATGATTATGCCTGGGTCTGGAATTACAACAAACCCGACAAAGTTGCGGTTTAGGACAGGAGAATAGAAATGACAACAGTACCTTTATGCGTCAATTTTGAATGTGACTTCGTATTGCAACTGGTTCCTGTGGAAAGTGATTTTACCATGGATCAAGTCGCAGAAGCAGCGGCTCATCATTCCCTGAACCGGCGGGTTAAACCACAACCGGGGCGGACATTACGGGTCCGCCTGCAGGATGGGGAGTCCCCGTTTGACCGGGAGTCCACGGTTGAACAGGCCGGATTTCAGGTGATGGAAACCATCGAAGTTTATTACGAATAAGTATTTGGATTAAAGAAAAGATTGAAGACCTATGGCTTTTGCAAAAGTATGTTCTCTGGATGATTTATGGGAAGGTGAAATGGAACTTTATGACGTGAATGGACATGAAGTTCTGATCATCCATGGCGACGGGGGCTATGTTCGCGCCGTGCAGGGTATCTGCCCGCATCAGGAAATTCCCTTGGTGGAGGGGACCCTTCAGGGGAAGACCCTCACCTGCCGCGCACATCTATGGCAATTTGATGTGGAGGCCGGAGAGGGCATAAATCCCACGGGTTGCAAGTTGGCTATTTATCCGGCAGAGGTGCGGGATGACAATATTTTTGTGGATGTTGAGGGGATAGAACCCTTTTATACCTCCGCCTGACAGGTCTGATATTTTAAATGATTTTCCAGGAGATAGTTACATGACGACAAATATAAAAGACATTCACAAGCATAATAGGGTCGGACCAATTTTTCGCGGGGGGGAATTGGCGACGGCGGCCATAGATGCTCTGGAAGAAGATAATCCAGATAAGGAATTTACCATAGAAGACCGCGCGGCTTATATCCGCGTGGAAACAGACCATGAGTGTATTATCCGGCGCAAGACCATGGAAGAAATTCTGGGTCGTCCTTTTGAGATGCAGGAACTGGAAGTGATCCTTGGGTCGTTTTCAGGCCAGATCGAGGCAGAGCAGGAATATGTCCGTTTTTATTTTGATACCAAAATATAGACGCAGGAAATAAAGGAAATTATTATGTCAGAAACAGCACAAAAATTAAAACCATTGAAAACCTGGAGTCACCTGAGTAAAAACAGGCGCAGGCCCAGTGAATATGAAATTGTCTCCGTGGGGCTGCATTTCAGCACCAATGATCCTGACTGTGCATGGGAACAGGATGCCGGTACATTTATGAATCAATGGTACCGGAAATACCGGGAAGGCAGCCCGGTAAATCATAAGGACTGGGACGCGTTTCGTGACCCTGATGAGCTGGTTTATCGTACCTATAATATCATTCAGGATGGTCAGGAAAATTATGTTGATGGTCTGATCAAGGAATTTGATGATCTGGAACATGATCAGGGATTGCAGACTGAATGGGTAGATGCCTTGTCAAAGCTCTATACGCCAAGCCGTTATATATTGCACGGCCTGCAAATGGCATCGGTATATCTGTGCAAGATGGCCCCGGCCAGCACCATAACAAACTGCGCCACGTTTCAGGCGGCAGACAGCCTGCGATGGTTATCTCATATGGCTTACCGGACCAAACAGCTTTCTCTGGTCTGGCCGAATTATGGCTTTGTGGATAATGAAAAGCATATCTGGGAAAATGCCCCTCATTGGCAGGGTTTCCGTGAGTTGCTTGAAAAATCCTTGATTGCCTATGACTGGTGCGAAACCTTTGTCGCCATTAATCTGGTACTGAAACCAGCGTTTGATGAGGCCTGCCTGCGTCAGCTAGGTCATGCTGCCCGGCGTTTTGATGATAGCTTCCTGGGCTTTCTCACCGACGCTCAGGCCGTTGATAGTCAGCGTTCCCGTCGTTGGACATCCAGCCTGGTTCAGTTTTTACAACAAAATGAAGCCAATCAGGATGTTCTTGACGGCTGGGTTGAAAAATGGGTTCCATTGGGAGATCAGGCCATTGATATGTTCTGCGCTGCTTTGCCCGACAGCCCGTCAGCCGCTGATGATGCCAAGAGGGATTGTTGGTCTTTCCGGGCTGGTCTTGGCCTTTCGGCTTAAGGTAAGGGGAGAATATCTGTGCATAAAATAGAGGTCGAAGGTTTAAATACCTCTTTTGACTGTCAGGAGGGGGATACGCTGGTCCGCGCAGCCTTGCGGGCCGGTATTGCGTTTCCTTATGAATGTAATGTGGGTCAATGTGGCAGCTGTCGTTTTGAGGTTATTGAAGGGGACGTTGAGGCGTCATGGGCGGAGGCTCCGGCATTAACCCCGCGCGATTTGCGCAAGGGCAAGAAGCTGGGCTGTCAGTCAAAACCGCGATCTGATTGTAAAATAAAGGTCAGGATTGATCAGAATTGCACCCCGCATTTTCGGCCACAGGCCAGAGCAGCAGAGTTGGTGTCTATCCGTGACGTTACCCATGATTTGCGGGAATTTCATTTTAAATCATATGGGAAGGCCGAGTTTATACCGGGCCAATATGCCTTGATGACGTTGCCGGGGGTGGAGGGTCCAAGAGCCTATTCCATGTGTAATCAACCCAATGATGAGGGGGATTGGTGTTTCCTGATCAAGAGGGTGCCGGGCGGTGCTGGTACGGACTATCTTTTTGATGACCTGAAAAATGGCGATAAAATCACGTTGGATGGACCCTATGGGCTGGCTTATTTCCGCGAGGGTACATACCGGGATATTGTCTGCGTTGCCGGTGGTTCGGGTTTGGCCCCTCTGATTTCCATCGCCACGGCGGCGGCCTATCATCCGGCCTTTCAGAACAGACGCATCCGGTTCTTTTTTGGCGGGCGGGGTCCTGCGGATATTTGTGGGGATGATTATCTGCGGTTATTGCCCGGCTTCGGGGATCGCATAACCTTTCATTCGACTATTTCAGTGCCGGAAATGGATCCTAACGGAATGTGGGTGGGACCGGTTGGTTTTATCCATGAATCTGTGGAGAATCTTTTAGGGGACGACCTGAAAAATTATGAATATTACATTGCCGGACCACCGCCCATGTTACAGGCTACATTGCAAATGCTGGCCATGAAGCACAAGGTGAATGTGGAAGGCATACATTTTGACCGGTTCTTTTAATACCAGCAGCTTTATCCTACACCAGTAGGTGTGGTCAGGTCACATAATACTCCCGATCTGAGTTCGCCTTTCTGGATACTTCAGGCCTGATATCTTATGATGTCAGGCCTTTTTTTTAGCTATTAAGGAATTGGGCAACCATTCGGTTGAATTCACGCGCATGTTCAATCTGGGTCCAGTGACCACAGTTGCCAAACATATGAAGGCGGGCGTTTTTGATCAGTGAGAACAGCTGATGGGCATTCTGCGGTGGGATGACTTTATCCTCCCGGCCATGAATGATCAGGCTGTCATGGGGGATGGCCATAATATCTTTTTCGGGGCTGGTCATAGCCTCTACCCATTGCTGGCGCGGGGCAGGGAACATGCTGGCATAGCTTTCCTGAAAGCCGGGTTGAATACTGGCTTCATATCTTAATTTTGCCAGCTCATTGGAGACCAGATTCCGGTCATAGGCAAAAATATCCAGAATCTGCCGCATATTTTCAATGGAAGGCGTATAGCCCCATACCTTGTCAAGCCCATCGGTCAGGGTGAAGGGCACGCCCACACTGCCCATAAGGACCAGTTTATCCACCCGGTCCGGATGCCTTATGGCCATGGCAAGGGCCAGTGCCCCGCCAAATGAATTGCCAACGACAGACGTTTTTTTCAGGCCCAGACTATCCAGAAAGCCCATGGTATGATCGACCCAGTTGGTCATGTTATAGTCAAAATGATCAGGCCGTTCCGTATAGCCAAAGCCGACAATATCCGGGGCAATGACGCGATTTTGGACGGACAGGGCCTCTATGGTCATGCGCCAGTTTGCCCAGGCGCTCACCCCGGGGCCGGAACCATGGATAAGCAGAACAGGCGCGCCCGTTCCCCGGTCATGATAATTTACCCGACCGCCAGCCGTCGATATACTCTGGCCAACCTCTGGGTTATTTTGGGTCATATGGTCTCTCTTTATCAGGGGCGAATGAGCACTTTTAGCGCATTATCGGATTTATCAAAGAATGTTTTAAAGGCCGTGTCAATAGCATCCAGTGAAAAGTCATGTGAGAAATATTCTTCCGGTGAAATGATGCCCTGTTCCATAAGTGATAACCCTTCGGCCATGAAGGGCTGTACATTGGCAAAACCATTCATATGCAGGCTGATGTCCCGCAGGAATACATCGGCCAGAACCAGATTGAATTCCTGATCACAGAAAACCCCAATAGCGGCGATGGTGCCGCCGGGCCGGATCAGGTCAAGGCTGAGTTGCAAGGACTCCGGTGTGCCGACCACCTCTATAATTTTGTCAAAGCCGCGCCCCTTACAGTGGGACAGGGCCTGCTCCTTTACGTCTGCGGCATCCGGGTCAAGGGCGATAGCACCTTTTTTGGCCGCCACAGCCCGCCGGTGTGCCACCGGGTCAAAGGCAACGACAGATGCCGGTGATTGCTGCAACATAATGTCCAGACACATCAAGCCCGTGGGCCCGCAGCCAATCAGGGCCACCTTTTCGCCCGGTTTTATCTCGGCCAGTTTATTGGCTATGATGGCGGAGGGCAGGTTACAGGACAGGGTCAGGGCGGCGGCATCACAAATGCTGTCCGGCACCTTGATCACATGGGCATCCGCATGAGGCAGGATCATGGCCTCTGCATGGCTACCATTCAAATCGCCGAACGGAATACCAAAGCCGTAAACCGCTTTTTGCGTGGTTTCACAATGGGCTGTTTGCCCTACATTGCACATATAGCAATCGCCGCAGGAACAGGAATAGGCCATTGTCACCCGGTCGCCGGGGGTAAAATTCGCAACGTCCGTGCCTGTTTCAATGACTTTGCCGATTAATTCATGGCCAACCTGTGATCGTCCTCTTTCCAGGATCGGGTCAAAAGCCCCGCGATAAAGATGCAGGTCAGAACCACAGATAGAGGTCGCGGTGACCTCAACCATCATACCGTGGGCAACATCCAGTTTAGGGTCATCAATTTGGGTGGCCCGAATATCTTTCGGCCCGTAATAAACGGCAGCTTTCATAATACTCATCCATATTGTGGTTAATAATTCCTCATCATCTTTATAAAAGCAAATATGATGCCAACAGAGGACAAATATGTTAACTTATTGAATTAACTGAAGTATATTTCTGTCAGGGCTAAAACGATAATTGAAAAAATGCGAAAATGGTGAATTGTCGGCACAGGGTTTATAATTTTATTAAAGTCACGGTGGTTCACCAGAGTGAGTGAAATAGATTTTTATGTTTTCACTCATTAAAGGTTATGAATTTTCTTTCAAATTATAGTGTCAACTCAGTGCCGCAAATTAAAGTATCGTGAAGTTAAATGTGACAAACTTGTATTCATATTAACTAGTCGGTCCTAAAAAAGGCCATTCTGCCCTTGATATTTTTGTGGGTTGAAGAATGAAAGCAGTATTTCAAGCAGCCACAAAAAGATCTTCCTGAGGATCTTTC
>NVXG01000052.1 GCA_002733805.1 Robiginitomaculum sp.
CGGCCATGGCGAGGCCGCCTTTACGGTGGCCGAGCCATGCTTCGGCGGCTTTGAACAGGGCGCGCGACATGCCGCCGCGTGTGGCGAATTCGCTCATCAACAGGAACAGTGGGATGATCGAGAGCGAGTAATTGGTCAGTGTGCCATAAGCGAATGTTTTCAACTGGCTATCCATCATTCGCATATTGCCTGCGACCAAGTAGGTGCCGACAAGACCGACGAGGAACATGGCCGCCGAGAGCGGTATGCGCAAAAAGATGAGGATCAGCAAAATAGGAAAGCTGAGCAGGCCGAGTTGGAAGTCGGTGAAGATACTTGTCAGCATTGATCAAACCTCGATCTGAGATGGATGGCGCAAGGTTCGGGCCGAGCGGATGACACAGAACACGGCGGTAATGAAGAAAACCACAGTGCAAAATTCGGCGACCATATAGGTTGGCCAAAGCGGGATGCCGATGATTTGGCTTTCTTGGCTGTCACGCAGGCGGTCGCCTATCTCGCTCCAATTGCCACGCAGGAACAGCTCGCTCCAAAGCGGGTCGTCGCGCCGGGCCTTTTTGAAGATAAGGAACCATTGTCGGGACATGAGCAGGTAGGCGATGACGGCGAGGGTCAGGTCGCCAAGCAGGACCAAGAGGCGGTTGAGCAAGCGGCCAAAGAGCGACTCGAACAGGTCTATGGTGACATGGCCACGGCGAAACATGACATAGGGCAATACGGCGAAGAGGGCGAAGCCGACGCTGAGCTCGACCAGTTCTTCTTCACCAAGGATTGGATGCGCCCATGTGAACAGCTCGGACGAGAAGAACCTGTCGAGCAATCTGCGGCTGAGTTTCAGGCAGATCGAGATACAGGTCATTAGGGTTGCGAAGATCAGCCCCAAGCCGCCGATTAGGGCGAGGCCTGCGCTGAGGCGGCCGATTAAATTTTCAATACGGTGAAATGTCATTTTGGCCCCTCAGCATATGCCGGCGCCAAGAGCGGCGCCGGGCAAGAGCTTTATTGGTTGGCAGCGATAAGTGCGCGTGCTTGTGCGATTGTGGCTTCGCCGTCGAAACCTTCATCTGATGCATGCGCGATCCAGCGGATGTAGACTGGCTGGGCAGCTTCGATCCAACGGGCAACTTCGGTCTCATCAAGGACGATGATATTGTTACCATTTTCGACTGCGACTGAACGGCCATAAACGTCTGCATCGGCCATAACTTGGCCACCAAAGACGGACATTGCCTTGCCGGTTTCGGCATCTAGGATCGCGCGCAGATCATCTGGCATATCTTCATAGGCATCAAGGTTCATGGCCATGATGAAAGTGGCGGTATAGAATGCGAGATCGCCGCCAAACTCGGTGTGGTTATGCACCAGTTCTGTCAGGCGGATCGAGGGGGTGACTTCCCACGGGATTGTAGCGCCGCCAATCACACCTTTTGACAGGTTTTCAGGGATGGCGGGCAGCGGCATGCCGACCGGGGTGGCGCCGAGCTCGCCCAGCAGGTCTGTGACCACACGGGTTGGGCCGCGCAGCTCTTTGCCGACGAGGTCCTCTAAGGCGTTGATCGGGTCTTCGCTGTGGATAACGCCGGGGCCGTGTACCCAGCCTGAAAGAATGTGAACTTCATCAAATTCTGCATCTTGCAGATCTGACTCGATGAAGTCCCAATAGGCCTGAGATGTGGCCAGCGAGTTTTCCATAATGAATGGCAGCTCGAACACTTCTGTGCGGTTGAACCGACCGGCAGTGTAGCCGGGCAGGGTTAGAGCGATGTCAACGGCGCCGTCAACGGCTTGGTCATACAGGTCGCCGGGGCGGCCGCCGAGTGACATGGAGGGGAACAGCTCGATAGCGATCCGGCCGCCGCTGGCCTCAGCGATGCTTTCGGCGAAGGGGACCAGGAACTGCGCATGCAGCGGGGCTTTTTCAGACATGAAATGATGGATGCGCAGGGTGACATCTTGGGCCAGAGCGGCTGTAGATGTACTGAGCATAAACAGCGCGGCCATCGCACCTTTGGTAATGGTTGTCATCGTTCTCTCCCTTTTCGACATTTGCTACATACCGGTAGGCGAGGCGACTTCAGAAACCTAATTAGTTACGAACAAATAGTATTCAATTCTGATATCATGGCTTCAATTTAAGCTCCTTCATTAAGGTCAAGATCTCTGACGGCGCGACGAATATTATCAAGAAAACGGCTTTGGGTTTTGGTTGGATGCCATGAACGCCGATAGGTTAGGCCGATGGGGCGGCCGCTGCCCGGCAGGGCGTAGTTGAGCTTGGTCAGCACATTGTTTTCCACATCAAGCTCAACCTGCTGTTTGGAAATAATCGTCAGTCTTTGGCTTTGAACAAGCAGGCCGCGTATCAAAATCAGTGAGCTGGATTCGATGAGATGCGGCAGATCTCCACCCCAATCATCATGCAGTAACGTATCGAAATAGGCGCGTGTTGGCGTGCCTTTGCGCGGTACGATCCATGGGTATTTTTGCAGCTCTTCGGGTGAAATATTGTCATTTTGGGCCAAAGGATGCCCGGCGCGGGCGATAATGGACAATTTGTCGGTGAATAGCGGGACCTCGACAAGATCGTCGGTTGGCGACAAGCCGCGCAGAGCGCCGATCATAAGGTCGATTTCGCCGCGCATCAGCCCGGTGCGCATGTCGTTGTAAGGGCCGTCAATGATATGCACCGCGACATCGGTATTTGCCGCCGTGAAAGCCAAAATGGCCTTGGGAATAATCGCGCTGCGGGCGAGGGGCAACGAGCCGATGGTGAGCACGGAGGTGTCAGCACCGAGATGGGCTTTGATCTCATCTGCGCCTTGGCGAATTTCGTGAAAGGCCAGCCGGGCGGACTGGGCAATGATCTCGGCGGCATGGGTGAGCACGACGCCACGGCCGGTTTTCTCTATAAGCGGACGGCCACAAAGGCTCTCAAGCTCGCGGACGGCACGTGAGATTGCGGGCTGCGATGTGCCGACGGCTTTTGCGCCTTTGGTAAAGCCGCCATGGTCAGCAATGGAGACCAGCGCCCGCAGCTGGGTCAGGGTCATTTGCCGCGAAAGCCGCTGGCCGCTGCTCTTGCGTTGGGTGACCAGATGGGCCCCATCATCGAAACTTTTTAGCGCGCGTGTAACACGGATATGCATGAGCTTTCCGGCCTCAGTTAGCACCAGCCCGGTTGACTGGCGGTGAAAAAGCGGGGCGCCGCAGCGGGATTCAAACTTGGCAATTGCCTGGCTGATTGCAGGCTGCGACATGAACACAATATCGGCCACTGGTGAGACCTGACCGATAACGCCAACCTCATAAAAGGCGCGTAGATGTCGCAGGTTTAGGGGCGAGGCTGTCATATTAATTTTGCCTTTTAGCACTTGCTATATCAAGAACTTATCGGATTATAGTCGAAATGAAATGGCTGAAATTACGCGTTCGGGCTATAATTGAGCCAACAACATACAGGAGTTTTCATGTCTGCTACCAAAACCGCCCTCGTTATTTCTGCGCATTCTGCTGATTTTGTCTGGCGCTGTGGTGGGGCTATCGCGCTGCACCAAGCGCGCGGCTATGAGGTGACGGTTGTGTGCCTGTCTTACGGCGAGCGTGGCGAGAGTGCGAAGCTGTGGAAGCAGGATGGCATGACCATGGAGAAGGTCAAAACATCACGGCGCAAAGAGGCTGAGAACGCTGCGCAAGCGCTTGATGTACATGACATTCAGTTCTTTGATCTTGGGGATTATCCGCTGGAGTTGGACCGGGATGCGAAGTTCCGGCTTGTCGATGTAATCCGGGCTGTGCAGCCGGCATTCATGATGTCGCATTCTATGGAAGACCCGTATAATACCGACCATCCCTATGCGACCAAAATGGCGATAGAATGCCGGATGATTGCGCAGGCTTGGGGGCATAATCCGGGCGAAAAGGTGCTGGGCGCGCCGCAGCTATACTTGTTCGAGCCGCATCAAACCGAGCGGATGAACTGGAAGCCGGACACATTTTTGGACATCTCATCTGTGTGGGATAAGAAGCGCGCGGCGATTGAATGTATGGAAGGCCAGCAGCATTTGTGGGACTTTTATACCAATGTGGCTGAGAATCGGGGCAACCATTTTAGGCGCAATTCTGGCGGGCAGGCTGGCGGACGGGCGGCGACCCATGCGGAGGGTTTCCAGTCGGTTTATCCGGTGACGGTTGATGAGCTATAGGGGCGGAACATGAACAAAGTAGTGCAAAATATTCAGCGAGCTGACCCTGAAATTATTGCCCGCCTCGGCGCGGCTGGGGTGGCGACGGTACACGAGTCGCAGGCGCGGACCGGGCTAATGCTGGCGCATATGCGCCCGGTTTGGAACAGCGGGCTGATCGCGGGCTCGGCGGTGACGATCTCGGCGGCGCCGGGCGATAACTGGATGATCCACGTGGCGATTGAGCAGCTGCAAGAGGGCGACATAATGGTGCTGGCCCCAACATCGCCCTGCGACATGGGTTATTTTGGCGACTTGCTGGCGACATCGGCCATGGCGCGGGGCTGCAAGGCGCTGGTGATTGACGCCGGTGTGCGCGACACGCGCGACCTTGAGCAGATGGGTTTTGCGGTATGGTCAACGGCGATATCGGCGCAGGGCACGGTTAAGGAGACCCTTGGCAGTGTGAATGTGCCGATTGTTTGCGCTGGGGCTGCGGTGCAGCCGGGCGATGTGATTGTGGCTGATGGTGACGGGGTATGTGTTGTGCCACGGGCCGAGGCTGAGGCCGTAATGGGGCGGGCGCAAACCCGGCTCGACGCGGAAGAGGCCAAGCGGCTACGGCTTGAGACGGGCGAGCTGGGTCTGGATATTTATGACATGCGCGGCACACTTGAGGCCAAGGGGCTGACATACGTTTGACGGGTTATTTGTGTGTTTGTTTGTCGCGGCAATAGCGGCCAAACAGACGCACAAAGGTTGTAATATCTTCTGCGTCCCAGCCGGAGAAAACCTCAATGTAGTTTTCCCATTTAACGTCCTTAAACTTGGTGAAAACGGCGTCGGCTTGCGGGGTGAGCACGACGATTGATTTGCGGCCGTCATCTTGGGCGGCTTCGCGCTTTAGATAGCCGCGCGTGACCAGTTCGGAGGTTATGCGGCTGGCGCGCGATGGGTCAATGTTGAGCTCTTCGGCCAGCAGACCGATTGTTGCGGCGCTGGCATGCGCCCGGCCAATGGCGTTTTCGATACGCACAATCGCTGTGAGACAATGAAATTGCGTCAGGTCGAGATCGAGCCCAAGGGCGGCGATGACCTGTTTGTGAAGCGCGCCCTTTATCAGGGCGTGGTTCCAGATAAAGCTCAGATTATCAAACTCAATCATCGCTGCCGCAACTTGGGTTGAAAAACCCCGATCTGTCAGCTTTTCGGGGATGTCAGTTTGCCATGCTGCGGGAATGCCGCTGACAGAATTTGCATCATCACTCATGAGATCGCTCACCTTCTTCCGCATGGGTGGTTTTGCATGCGATTAGCATTTGCATGACATTGACATATAAAATTTACCGGTTTAGTCAAATCGTACCCTAGATGTTCTGTCAACACGCCTGGAGCAGATATGACACCAATTAAAATGCCTGATGCCGCGCCGAAGCAAGAGCAAAACATTAGATTGATCCTTGTTTCCATTGGCTTACTTATGCTGTTGGCCGCGTTGGACCAAACCATTGTTTCCACCGCGCTGCCAACGATTGTCGCCGATCTTGGTGGGCTTGACCATCTGTCATGGGTGGTGACGGCGTATATTTTGGCCTCGACGGTTGTGGCACCAATATATGGCAAGCTTGGCGATCTTTATGGCCGCCGCAACACAGTGTTTGTCTCGGTTGGGCTGTTTCTGGCGGGTTCAACTCTATGCGGCCTTGCCGATTCAATGACGTTTTTGATCTTGGCGCGGGCGTTGCAGGGGCTGGGCGGCGGTGGACTTTTCGTGTTGGCCTTGTCGATTGTCGGCGATGTGCTGGCGCCCAAAGACCGGGGCCGGATACAGGGGGTATTTGCCGCTGTGTTCTCAGTCTCGTCGGTTATTGGCCCGCTATTGGGCGGCTGGTTTGTCGAAGCGTTCACTTGGCATTGGATCTTTTATATCAACCTTCCATTGGGGCTTTTGGCGGTTATCGGCTTTGCCGCCGGGTTTAAGCCGACGGGCAAACGCAAGAAGCGCAAGATCGACTGGGCGGGCACGGCGTCGCTGTCTATCGCGCTGGCCGGGATCACATTGGTGACCAGTCTGGGCGGGCGGTCCTATAGCTGGGGTTCGTTCGAGATTGTGGCAATGGCTGGGGCGGCGGTGCTGGCACTGGCTGTCTTTATCTGGGCTGAAAAGCGGGCCGAAGAGCCGATTTTGCCGCTGTCTTTGTTCAAAGAAAACGTGTTTTGGGTCACGTCTGTGATCGGCTTTGTCGCCGGGGCGGCTATGTTTGGCTCACTGACATTCTTGCCGCTCTATCTGCAAATCGCCAAGGGCACATCGCCGACAATCTCGGGGCTGATGCTTATTCCTATGACATTTGGCATTTTGCTGACCTCAACAATGTCAGGCTTTTGGATGAGCAAAACCGGGAAATACAGGATATTGCCGATCATTGGCACGGTATTTTTGACGCTGGGCATGTTGATGCTCAGCCGGATACAGGTTGATACATCAACGTTGTTTTTTAGCGCCTCATTGGCGATGGTCGGGGCTGGGATGGGCTGTATCTTCCCGGTGGTGACAACGGCGGTGCAAAACGTTGTCGCACGCGAGTTGATCGGCACGGCCACCGCAGCGGGCCTGATGTTTCGCCAGATTGGCGGCTCATTGGCGGTGGCTTTGTTTGGTGCGATCTTTGCGGCGCGCATGGCCGGGCGCATGGGTGACATGGTCGAGGCAGCAGGCGAGGGCATCACGATCAGCCCGGCAATGCTGGCTCAGTTGCCTGACGCTACGCGCAGCCATTTGGCCGAGAGCGTGGTCAGCTCGATCTACCCGATCTTTTTGATCGGGGCGGTGTTCGGGCTTATAGGATTTGGCTTTTCGTTCCTGCTCAAAGAAGTGCCATTGGTCTCGCAAAAAGACAGGGGCTAGGCGGGCGGGCCGAGAGCTGATTTCTTGGCCAAGGCTGCAAATGTTTCGCGCTCTGTTTGGCTAAGGTTTGGCAAAATCTCAACTTGCAGGGCAAGAACGATGGGCGAGATCAGGGTGAAAACAGCGCGGCCTTGGGCGGTCAGGCTGACTTCGCGGGCGCGCCGATCACGCGGGTTTATCCGCCTTGAAACATAGCCCTTTTGCTCAAGCCGATCGATAACGCCGCCGATCGTGGCTTTATCATAGGCGATCAGCGCGGCGACATGGGCCTGATCTATGCCCGGATTTGAGCTGATCGCATTCATCGCCGCATATTGAACTGAGGTCAGATCAAGCCCTGCATCCTTCATGTGGCGGGTAAACGTTTGGGTCGATTTCTGGTGTAAGCGGCGAATCAAATGGCCGATCATCATTTGCACATCCATACCAAAACTCCTTTTGTGCTGGCTAAGAACCGGCGAAAACCCTTTGTTACACTATAGCTTTGCCAATAAAGTTTGTATACATACCTTTTTCGTTGACGGATAATGGTAAGTACAGCTACTAATATGCCAACCTGACCTTATGCGGAGACATGTCATGCAGTTTCATTTGAACGGTTTTGTGCCGGGCGACCCAGATATATTAGAAGCTGCTAAAGGGCGCGAAGTGTCGCCTGACAAAGTTGATGTGCTGATTTCTGGCTGTGGCCCGGCGGGCCTGTGCCTTGCGGCGCAACTCTCGGGCTTTGCCGGGATTAACACCCGGATTGTTGAGCAAAAGGCGGGGCCAATGCAAAAAGGGCAGGCTGACGGGATTAATCTGCGCTCGATGGAGATGTTTCAGGCATTTGGCTTTGCTGAGAAAGTGAAACGCGAGGCGATCTGGATTAATGAGACCACGTTTTGGCAACCAGACCCAAGTGACCCTGCGCAGATTATCCGCAGCGGCCGGGTGCAAGATGTGGCTGACGGCTTGTCTGAGATGCCGCATGTGCTGCTAAACCAAGGCCGGGTGCATGATATGTATCTGGAAATAATGAAGAATTCGCCGACCCGACTTGAGCCAGATTATAACCTTAAAGTGCTGGATGTGGTCGTGGACCCCATGGCAGATGACTACCCGGTGACGGTGACGCTTGGCCGTTTGGACGGCACGACAGAGGTGGTTCGGGCACGCTATGTGGTCGGCTGTGACGGCGCGCGCAGCAATGTGCGCAAGGCGATTGGCGGTGAGTTGCACGGCGATGCGGCGCATCAGGCCTGGGGGGTGATGGACGTTCTGGCGGTCACTGATTTCCCTGATTATCACATGAAATCTATCATTCAGTCGGCCAATGACGGCAATATTTTGCTGTTGCCGCGTGAGGGTGGCTATCTGGTGCGGCTCTATGTTGAGCTGGATAAGTTGGCTGATGATGAGCGGGTTGGCAGCCGTGGATTGGCGATTGACGACATTATTGCCAAGGCAAAACGCATTCTTCAGCCGCATTCATTTGAGGTGAAAGAAGTGGTTTGGTGGTCGGTTTACGAGATCGGCCACCGGCTGACGGACAAGTTTGATGATGTGCCCGCCGGTGAGGTGGAAACGCGGATGCCGCGGGTCTTTACGGCGGGCGATGCCTGTCACACCCATAGCCCGAAAGCCGGACAGGGGATGAATGTGTCGATGGGCGATACGTTTAATCTTGGTTGGAAACTGGTCTCGGTTTTGACCGGGCGGTCAGCGCCTGCATTGTTGCACAGTTATTCTGAGGAGCGGCGTGCGGCGGCTAAGGGGCTGGTGGATTACGATCATGAATGGTCGCGGGTTATTAGTGCGCCGCCCAAGGCGGGGGGCGAAGAGACCTCGATGGTGCAGCAAAAGTTTGTCTCGGGGGGGCGGTTTACGGCGGGGCTGACGATACAGTACCAGCCGTCGGCCTTGACCGGCGCAGCAACCTGGCAAGAGCTGGCCCCGGGATATGAGATTGGGCGGCGTTTTCATTCATCCCCGGTTATCAGGCTGGCAGATGCCAAACCTATGCAGCTGGGCCATGCGGTAAAGGCCGATAGTCGGTGGCATATCTTTGCTTTTGCTGGGGCGGATGGGCCAAATGCGATTGGCGATTTGTGCGATTATTTGGAGAATGACGCGGGTTCGCCGGTGCGGGTACATACGCCAAAGGGTGCGGATATTGACGCGATTATTGAGGTGCACGGGGTCTATCAGCAGAGTTTTCGGGCGCTGGATTACGGAGCGATGCCGTCAATGCTGCGCCCCGCTAAAGGCCGCTACGGGCTGACAGATTATGAGAAAATCTACTGTGTTGATGAAAAGCGCGGCGAAGATGTGTTTGAGCAAAGAGGGGTTGATCGCGACAAGGGGTGCATCGTGATTGTACGGCCAGATCAATATGTTGCGCATGTTTTACCGCTTGATGCGCATGCGGAGCTGGCCGGGTTCTTCAAAGGGATCTTGCTGGAAGGTGCGTAAAAATACTTGACCATTCATTTTGGTGCCCGCCATTATCATTATGGCCGGTATCTACCGATGGGGCGCATATGCTGAGTGCAGAACAAACAGCTTTGGTGATCGGCGGCGGCGGGGTGTTTTCTCCGGCGCAGGCCGGTGATTGAGATGATGCCGGCTGGCCGTAAAGATGACGAAGGCGCAGAGCGGGCCGCGTTTCTTGTGGGGCGTAACCTGACATTTAGGAAGTGGTATGACCCCTAAGAAAATGCAAGATGCAAGCCAAGATGACTTTACTGGCGAGGTTTCTGACGAGACGCTGCGCCAACTGGTTGGCTATAATATTAAGCGGACATTTAACGCGGTTCAGGCAGATTTGGCACGGGTGTTGGCGCCATTTGACCTGCGTATGATGACCTATTCGGCGCTGGTGCTCATTGTCGACAACCCGTCATTGCGGCAATCACATCTGGCCGATGCGCTGGCGGTTGAGCGGCCAAATCTGGTAATTATCATTGACGAGCTAGAGCGGCGCGGGCTGATTAGTCGGGAGCGGTTGGCCAGCGACCGGCGGGCCTATGCGCTGGTGCCAACCCTGCCGGGGCGGCAGCTTTACGAAAAAGCAGTGCGGGCGGTTTGCGCGCATGAGACGCATATTTTTGGCGCACTTGATGACCCCGAAACGCTTAAACTGGTGGCGGCTTTGCGACGGTTTGAACAGCGGGCAAGGCGAAGGTGAACAGGGTGCAACAGAACAGATACGCCGCCCATAACGTGACATGCGAAAGCCGCGACGACGGCACATTGTTGCTGAGTTCTGCGTCAATGCTGAGCGATGTGGTCGAAAAAACCTCTGATTGGGTGCACCGCTGGGCGGGTGAGACGCCAGATACTGTGTTTTTGGCTGAGCGGTCTGGCGCTGGTTGGCGGGCCGAGAGCTACGCCGCGACATTGCAGAAAATACGGGTGATTGCGGCGGCGTTACTGGGGCGCGGCATGGGCGCGCAGACGCCAATATTGGTTATGTCAGGCAACGGTGTTGACCACGGTTTGCTGACCTTAGCGGCGCAATATGTCGGCGTGCCGATCGTGCCGGTGGCCGAGCAATATGCGCTTATTACTGGCGCACATGGCCGTTTATCGGAAGTAATTTCATTGATCCGCCCGGCCATGGTCTATGCGGTAGACGCTGCGCAATATGGCGAGGCGCTGGCGCTGCCATTGCTTGCGGGTATTGAGATTGTTGCCAGCAAGAATGTCGGGTCCGCGACGCCATTTTCAACACTATTGGCGGGCGATAATTGCGCGGATGTTGATGCGGCAAATGCCTTGGTCGGGCCTGATACTGTTGGCAAGATTCTGATGACATCTGGCTCAACGTCGCGTCCGAAAGGGGTTTTGACAACGCAGCGCATGATGTGTGTCAACCAAACCCAGATATCTGACGCATTGCCGTTTTTACAGGCTCGGCCGCCGCGGATTATGGATTGGTTGCCATGGAACCATGTCTTTGGCGGCAGTCATAATTTCAATATTATGCTGGCCAATGGCGGCAGCCTATACATTGATGATGGTAAGCCAACCAAGGCCGCTTTTGGCCGAACGCTGGAGAATCTGGCGCTGATGACCGGGACAATTGCGTTTAATGTGCCGGTCGGGTTTTCGATGCTTTTGACAGCATTACAGGCCGATAAAAAGCTGCAACAACGCTTTTTTGCCGACCTCGATATGGTGTTTTATGCGGGGGCATCTTTGCCGCAAGATGTGTGGCAGGGGTTTGAAAAAATGGCGCTGGCAGCGCAGGGCGCTGTGCCGCTGATGACATCAAGCTGGGGGCTGACAGAAACCGCGCCGTCATGCATGTTGCAGCACCAACCGATTGACAGATCTGGTGTGGTTGGTGTGCCGCTTAATGGCGTGGTTGCCAAGCTGATCCCTGATAATGCGATGCGGTTTGAGGTGCGGATAAAAGGGCCAAATGTGATGGCTGGCTATTTTGATGCGCCAGAAAAAACAGCCCAAGCATTTGATGATGAAGGCTATTTTATTACCGGCGATGCGATGACATTTGTAGATAGCGCCCGGCCAGATTTGGGCATGCGTTTTGACGGGCGGATGTCTGACGACTTTAAGCTGCAGACCGGCACATGGGTGCGGGCGACGGTTTTGCGGGCAGAAATGCTGGCACTTTTAGCGCCCATAGCGGCTGAGATTGTGATCACTGGGCATGATGAAACCGATATTGGGGTGCTGATTTTTCCCAATGAGACGGCCTTGGTTGAGGCGGGGTTTGACCATGAGGCCAAAGGTGACGGCACGCTGACTTGCCCTAGGCTGGCTGCAAGAATGACCCTGTTACTCACAGCGCGGGCTGCGGTCCATTCAAGCTCTTCGACGCATGTTGCGCGGGCATTGATTTTGGCAGAGCCGCCATCGATTGCGGACGGTGAGGTGACGGCCAAGGGCAACTTGAATTTCCGCAAAATACTGACGCTGCGGGCGCCGATTTTGGCGCGGCTTTACAATGATGCTGCGGCCAATGTTATTCGGATTGCGAAAGGGTAACGCCGTTGCTATTTTCTTGGCGCAGCGGCGGCGATTACGCGGGCTCTTTCACCTTTGGGGTCATCTTCAGCCCAACAATTTTTGAGCCGGGCTGAAGGTTGTGCGGATTAGTCGAACGAGCGCTCGATCATGTCCAGCGTTGTCATTGCGGCCAGCACTTGTTGGGCGGAGCCATTGGGCTCGCGGCCCTCAGAGATAGCGGCGATGAACTCGCGGTCTATCAGCTCAATGCCATTATTTGAGACAGCGACGCCGGTGAGGTCGATTTGGTCATCATTGCCGTCAAACAGGTCATCATAGCGGGCCAAATAGGTGCCGTTATCGCAGATGTAGCGAAAGAACGTGCCAAAGGGGCCGTTATTGTTGAACGACAATGACAGGTTGCAGATGACGCCGCTGGGGGTTTTCATGCCGATGGCCATATCCATGGCGATGCCGAGATCGGGGTGCATTGGGCCTTGCAGGCCGAAGGCTTTGGAGACTGTCTCGCCGGTCTGGTATTGGAACAGGTCAACGGTGTGGCAAGCGTGGTGCCAGAGCAGATGGTCGGTCCAGCTGCGGGCCTCGCCCTTGGCATTGGTATTGGTGCGGCGGAAGAAATAGGTCTGCACATCCATCTGTTGGATTTTCAGCTCACCAGCGGCGATTTTGTTTTGGATCCACTGGTGGCTGGGGTTAAACCGGCGGACTTGGCCGGCCATGCAGAGCACACCGGTTTCTTCTTGCACCCGGACAATTTCGGCGCTGTCGGTCAGACTATCGGCCATGGGGATTTCGACAAGAACCGGTTTGCCGGCCCGCATGCAGGCAATGGCTTGTTCGGCGTGCATTTGGGTTGGGGTTGAGAGAATGATGGCATCGACATCATCACGGGCCAAGCATTCTGCGAGGTCAGTTGAGGCATGGCCAATGCCGCGCGCGGCGGCGAGGGCGTCTATCTTGGCGCGGGTTGGTCCCATGACCGAGGTGACGGTAATGCCGTCGATTGCGGCTAAAGCATCGAGATGTTTAATGCCAAATGCGCCGTAAGCGCCTGCTACACAAATTCGCATATTGCGCTCCTATTTTGGCCGGTTTTCGAGAATGATATGACCAACGGCGGTGTTTGACGCTGGCACATGGTAGTGCCGGTGCACTTCGACCACGTCTTCGTCAAGCGCGCCGCGCATGACATGCCACATGACAAGCTCAATGCCTTCGGAACCGGCTTCACGCAGGTATTCGACATGCGGAATTTGGCTGGCTTTGACCGGGTCAGAGGTCATCATATCGAGGAATTCTTTGTCCCATTTTGGGTTGATCAGCCCGGCGCGCTCAAACTGAAGCTGATGCGACATGCCGCCGGTGCCGAAGATAACCACGTTGAGATCTTCGTCATAGCTTTCGATTGCGCGGCGGATGGCTTTGCCCAAGTTGTAGCAGCGATTGCCGGTGGGTGCCGGGTATTGCACGACGTTGACGCAAAGTGGGATGACCAGACAGGGCCATTCTTCGGGCTGATCATACATGACCGAGAGCGGCACTGTCAGGCCGTGATCAACCTCCATTTTGTTCATGATCGTCAGGTCGAACTCATCAAGGATGACAGACTGGGCAATATGGCTGGCCAGCTTTTGATGGCCTTTAACCACGGGCACTGGGCGCGGCCCCCAGCCTTCATCTGCGGGTTGGAATTCAGCCGCGCAGCCAAGGGCGAATGTGGGGATCATCTCAGCCGAGAAAGCGGTGCAGTGATCGTTATAAACAAGGAACACCACATCTGGGTTGTTCTCTTTGATCCATTCGCGTGACTTTTTGAAACCGTCAAAAACTGGTTTCCAATAGGGCTGATCTGTTATGCCAGTATCCATGGCGACGCCAATGGCGGGGACGTGGCTGACGCCGACGCCTGCGGTAATTCTGGCCATTATTCTTTGCCTTCCCATTCAGATTTGTAACGATTGCCCTCAATCGGGCGGCCCCCGGCCAACATCATGGCGCGGTATTCTTCTTGTGTACTGCCGCTCATCATGGCGGCAAGCGCCTGAAAGGTGATGCCGTCGCAGGCGCCAAGCTTGGAGGTGTAATAGATATTGCCACCCAGGCGCAGCATCTCGTTCCAATCACGGTCAAGCACTGCTTGTTTTTGTGCCGGCGTCATCGGGAACCCGTCAAGATAGCCGCTTTCATCGGCTTTAAACGCTTCGCGGCCTGTGGCGAGGCGCAGCGTGATGCAGAACATGTTTAGGTGGTAGCCTTTGCGCGACATATCGGCGTCAAAAACATAGGTGCCGGGTATGTCATCATAGTCTTTTTTTGTGGCCATCTGGAGGCTCCTCGTTAGGCAGTCGCATAGGCATCTGGGGCGCCTGTGAAAAAGGTTAGGGCTTCATCTATGCTCTATCAGCTCGGCTGCCCAATTCAAAGAATGGGCTGGGTATTGGTTTTTCCAATAGCGGTGCGTTGCGGCGGCTGCGGCGGGGGCCAGAAGTTGGTTTGGTTTGGGGCGCGTGGGGCTTGTTGGCCTGTATCGGCGGGGGGTCTGCCGAAATTGTGCCTCACATGAAGAATTATTTGGGGGGATAAAAAAGAATATTTTTGCGGCAAGCAAAAAGCCCCTACGCAGCGATGAGCGCCGCGTAGGGGTAGGTTTTAGGCGAGGTCGAACCGATCAGCGTTCATAACCTTGGCCCAGGCGGCGACAAAGTCGGTGACGAACTTTTGCGCGTTGTCATCTTGCGCATAGACTTCGACATAGGCGCGCAGGATCGAGTTTGAGCCGAAGACCAGATCGACACGGGTTGCGGTCCATTTGACCTCGGCTGAGGCGCGGTCGCGGATCTCGTAATTGCCGTCTTCGGTCGGGATCCACTCATTGTCCATGTCAGTCAGCGTGGTGAAGAAGTCAGTTGAGAGTGCGCCGACATTGTCTGTGAACACGCCGTGTTTAGTGCCGCCATGGTTGGTGCCGATGACGCGCATGCCGCCGGTGAGCACGGTCATCTCATTGGCTGTGAGGCCCATGAGCTGGGTGCGGTCGAGCATCAGCTCTTCGGCGGAGACGACGTAGTCTTTCTTTTGCCAATTGCGGTAGCCGTCGGCCAGTGGCTCAAGAAAGGCGAAGGAGGCTGCGTCTGTCATCGCATCTGTCGCGTCGCCGCGGCCGGGGGCGAAGGGGACGGTGGTGGGGAAGCCTGCGGCTTTGGCGGCCAGTTCAACACCGTGATTGCCAGCGAGGACGATGACATCGGCGAGGCTGGCACCGGTGGCTGTGGCGATGGCTTCAAGTTTGGTCAGGACGCTGGCCAGACGGGTGGGCTCATTGCCTTCCCAATCTTTTTGGGGGGCCAGGCGGATGCGGGCCCCGTTGGCACCGCCGCGCATGTCTGAGCCGCGATAGGTGCGGGCACTATCCCATGCTGTGGTCACCATGTCGGAGACCGACAGGCCGGATGCTGCGATGCGGGCTTTGACATCGGCGATGTCGTAATCAGCGTTGCCTGCGGGCACGATATCTTGCCAGATCAGGTCTTCGGACGGCACATCGGGGCCGATATAGCGGGCTTTGGGGCCCATATCGCGGTGGGTCAATTTGAACCATGCGCGGGCGAAAGTATCGGCGAAGAGGGCCGGGTCTTTGTGGAACCGCTCAGAGATGGCGCGGTAGATTGGGTCTACTTTCATGGCCATGTCGGCGTCGGTCATCATTGGGTTGAGCCGGATAGACGGGTCTTCGACATCGACGGGTTTGTCTTCCTCGCGGATGTCAATTGGCTCCCATTGCTGGGCGCCTGCCGGGCTTTTGGTCAGCTGCCATTCGTAGCCGAGGAGCAGGTCGAAGAAGCCGTTATCCCATTTGGTCGGGTTGGTTGTCCATGCGCCTTCAACGCCGGAGCTGACCGCGTTGCGGCCTGCGCCTGCGGGGTTGTGCCAGCCGAGGCCTTGTTGCTCAAGCGGCGCACCTTCTGGCTCTGGGCCGAGCGCGCTGGCATCGCCATTGCCGTGGGCTTTGCCGATCGTGTGGCCACCGGCGGTGAGGGCCACGGTCTCTTCGTCATCCATGGCCATGCGGGCGAAGGTTTCGCGGATATGCTTGGCGGTGTTGAGCGGGTCTGGCTTGCCGTTGACGCCTTCTGGGTTGACGTAGATCAGGCCCATTTGCACGGCGGCGAGGGGGTTTTCCATGGTGGCGGCATCGGTCACGTCACCGTAGCGGTTGTCACTGGCAGCGAGCCATTCTTTCTCGGAACCCCAATAGGTGTCGATCTCCGGCTCCCAGACATCGGCGCGGCCAAAGGCGAAGCCGAAGGTTTTGAGGCCGACGCTTTCGTAAGCGATGGTGCCAGCGAGGATCATCAGGTCAGCCCAGCTGATTTTGTTGCCGTATTTCTTTTTGATCGGCCAGAGCAGACGGCGGGCTTTGTCGAGGCTGACATTATCTGGCCAGGAGTTGAGCGGGGCGAAACGCTGGGTGCCGGTGCCGCCACCGCCGCGCCCGTCGGCCAGACGGTAGGTGCCAGCAGAGTGCCAGGCCATACGGACCATGAAGCCGCCATAATGACCCCAATCAGCAGGCCACCAGTCTTTGCTATCGGTCATCATGGCGTGCACGTCGGCTTTGAGGGCTGCGACATCGAGAGTTTTGAGCTCTTCGGCATAGTCAAAATCAGCGCCCATTGGGTTGGTCTTGCTATCTTGCTGGTGCAAAATATTGAGGTTGAGCGCGTTAGGCCACCAGTCAAGCACTGGCTTATTATTGGCGGTATTGCCGCCATGCATGACCGGGCATTTGCCGCTATCATTGTTGTCCATGTCTCATTCCCATCGTGGCTAAAGTCGCTGCGTGTGTGGCAAGCGCTGAGTCGCGCTTTGAGCAGATTCTACACCATTTAGAGCATAAGATAAATTTGGCATTTCTAATATTTTTGATAACGTCAAGTTATGTGGCGCTGCATGGCCTATTGAGTGATGTCTTGCACCATTTCAAAAACCGCTTGGGTCGAGGGTGTAAAAACCCGGTCGGCTAGTTTGAGCAGGGAAAACACCTCAACGCTGACTTCAAAATCTGACTTGATGATCCGCAGGGCGTTTTGCTCCTGTGCGTCGGCAAAAACATCTGTGACCGAAGTAGCAATGGGGGCGATAGCGTTTGACTGGCGCACCAGAGCCAGCGTCAGCAAAAACGACGAGGTGTTGAAGCATTGCTTTGGCGGTGGCAGGCCGCGCAGGTGCAATGCCCGTTCGATCGCATTGAAAAGGATGGTGCCTTTGAACGGCAGCACCCAGTCAAATTCGAGCAACTGCTCGGCGCTGACAGTGGCCGCACGAGCAAGGGCGTGGTCCTTTCTGGCAATCAGGCTGACCGGCTCTAGCGCGATGGGCTGTTGTTCAAACAAAGCCGGGCTATGGCCCTCGGGCAAACGGCCAAGCACAAAATCAACATCGCCATTGAGTAAGCGCGCGCCCAAAATATCGCTGGTCGAGACTTCGACAGAGATAGAGACATTGGGCATGGTCAGGCGGGCTTTGCGCAGAACCGGCAGAATATACTTGATGGACGGGCCGGTAACTGAGCCGATACGGACATTGCCAACATGGCCCAAACCGATCTCGGAAATGTCGCTTTGCGCATCTTCCAACTCGTGCAAAATACGCGCCGCACGTTTGGCCAAAGCATGGCCAGCCTGGGTCAGCTCAATGCCTTTACCAGCGCGGCGGTGGATTTTTTGGCCGATAATGCGCTCAATTTCCATGGCCAGCCGGGAGGCGGCGGGCTGAGCGATAGACAGCTGATTTGCCGCCAACTGCACGCCGCCCGTGCGGGCAAGGGCGGCGATTAGCTGAAGATGGGTTAGCTTTAATCCTCTGTTTAAAAAGCTATTTGTTGGTTTTTGCATTTGGCAGTTTCTCGGTTTTGTGTTCGATTTTATATACCATAATAGCTATGTAAGCATAATAACAAATAATTTGACTGTAATGTGTCGCACCCCTTACTTTTGGCCAACGGCAATGCATATTGCTGTTCACAAACAGGGAATGAATTTCCCGCTCGTAAGAGCGCTAAAGGGAGGAAATTATGAACTTATTCAAAAAGACAATCATGGCTGCCGCTGCGATGTCACTGCTGACGGCAAGTCAGATTGCTGCGCAATCGGTGGGCATTGCCATGCCGACAAAATCATCTGCACGTTGGATATCTGACGGCGAGTCGATGGTTGAGCAGTTTGAAGCCGCCGGTTTTACCACTGATCTGCAATATGCTGAGGATGATATTCCTAACCAGCTGGCGCAGATTGAGAACATGATCACCAAAGGTGTTGATGTGCTGGTTATTGCCGCGATTGACGGCACGACGCTATCAAACGCGCTTGAGAATGCGGCTGCGGCTGGCATCTATGTGATTGCTTATGATCGGCTGATCCGCGAAAGCGGTAACGTCAATTATTACGCGACATTCGACAACTTTAAGGTTGGCGTTCAGCAGGCATCTTCGCTTGTGGCCGGTCTTGGCGAGCGGTTCGGCGACGGGCCATATAATGTTGAGCTATTCGGTGGTTCACCTGACGATAACAACGCGTTCTTCTTCTATAATGGCGCCATGTCGGTGCTTGACCCGCTGATTGAGGACGGCACGATTGTTATTCAGTCTGGCCAAGTTGGCATGGACACGGTTGGCACATTGCGTTGGGACGGTGCGGTTGCACAATCACGCATGGATAACCTGCTTTCGGCTTACTATGGTGACGTCGATCTGCACGGCGCGCTGAGCCCGTATGATGGGCTGTCGATTGGTATCTTGTCATCGCTCAAGGGTGTGGGCTATGGGTCTGGCGGCGTGGCAATGCCTATTGTCACTGGCCAAGACGCTGAAGTTCCTTCGGTGATCTCCATGTTGGCTGGCGAGCAGTATTCGACAGTGTTTAAAGACACGCGCACCCTTGCTGGTGTGACTGTTGGCATGGTGCAGGCGCTGATCAATGGCACTGAGCCAGAGATCAATGACACAACCACCTATGATAACGGCGTGATCGTTGTGCCATCTTACCTGTTGGAGCCAGTATCGGTTGATCTGTCCAACTGGGAAGAGGCCCTGATTGGCTCTGGTTACTACACGATCGACCAGTTCCAGTAAGCGTAAACCTTTACCCCTCCGCTATATGCGGGGGGGTAGCAGGCCGAGGGGCTGCTGACATGACTATGCTTCTTGAGATGCGCGCAATAACCAAGACCTTTCCGGGGGTTAAGGCGCTCGATAATGTTGGGCTGCGGGTTGAAACCGGTGAAATTCACGCGCTTGTTGGTGAAAACGGTGCGGGCAAATCGACGCTGATGAAGGTGCTGAGCGGGGTATATCCGGCGGGCAGCTATGACGGCGAGATTTTGTTTGAGGGCCAAGTGGCCCAGTTTCGCAATATTGCCGATAGCGAGAAAATGGGGATTGCGATCATCCATCAGGAGCTGGCTTTGGTGCCGCTGCTATCGGTGGCTGAGAACTTGTTTCTGGGCAATGAGGTTGCTGAGCGCGGGGTGATGAACTGGCCGCGTATGCACCAGATGGCGCGGGAATTGCTGCAAAAGGTTGGGCTTGATGAGAGCCCGGATGTGCCGGTGGGCACGCTGGGTGTTGGCAAGCAACAGCTGGTTGAGATTGCCAAAGCCTTGGCCAAGGATGTGAAACTGCTGATCTTGGATGAGCCGACGGCGGCTTTGCAAGAGAATGACAGCCAGAAGCTGCTGGGGCTCTTGAAGGAGTTGCAGGGGCAGGGGATCACCTCGATACTGATCTCGCATAAGCTCAATGAAATCAATCAGGTGGCTGACAGGATTACGGTTATTCGTGATGGGGCGTCGGTGTCGACGCTGGACTGCCGGGCCGAAGAGATTAGCGAAGAACATATTATCCGCGATATGGTGGGGCGCGATATGGCGCACCGGTATCCGGACCGAGAGCGCAATATTGGCGAGACATTGTTTGAGGTGAAGAACTGGAATGTTTGGCACCCGGAGCACCGCGACCGGCAGGTGATTAGCGATGTGAACTTCAATGTGCGCAGCGGCGAGATTGTTGGCATTGCCGGGCTGATGGGCTCTGGCCGGACCGAGCTGGCCATGAGTATTTTTGGCCAAAGTTATGGCCGCAATATTTCGGGTCAGGTGACTTTGCGGGGTGTTGAGATTGATGTCTCAAAGGTTGACCGGGCGATTGAGGCCGGGCTGGCTTATTGCACCGAGGACCGCAAAGAACTGGGGCTGATTTTGGAAGAGTCGATCCTGCGCAACACCACACTGGCCAATTTGGCCGGGGTGTCTAAGGGCGGGGTTATTAGCGACGGTGAAGAGCAGAAGGTGGCGGAGAAATACCGCCAGGCGATGAATATTCGCACACCCAGCGTGCAGCAAAAGGTTGTGAACCTGTCGGGGGGCAACCAGCAAAAGGTGGTGCTGTCAAAGTGGCTTTATGCTGATCCGCAGGTGCTGTTCTTGGATGAACCGACGCGGGGCATTGATGTTGGCGCCAAGTTTGAAATCTATAGCATCATGAACCAGCTGGCGGCTGACGGGCGCGGGGTGGTGATGATCTCGTCGGAGATGCCTGAGCTGCTGGGCATGTGCGACCGGATTTATGTGATGAATGAGGGTGCGCTGGTGACTGTGCTTGACGCGGATGAGGCCAGCCAAGAGCGGATTATGTCGTTTATCGTGACGGAATAGGCGCGTGTCTAATATCGTGACGGAAGAGGCGCGTGTCTAAAAAGTGCGACGAAATAGGGCGCTTGAGCAAGCAAACGTGTGACGGAATAGGATAATAAAAATGAGCCAATCAAAGCCTGACATTAGAGCCTATCTGGCCAGTCACATGCGCGAATATGGGCTGCTGCTGGCGCTGATCGCTATAATGGCGTTTTTCCAGATTATGACAGACGGTGTGCTGCTAAAATCGGTGAATATCACCAATTTATTCTTACAGAACAGCTATATAATCATAATGGCGCTTGGCATGCTTGTGGTCATTGTTGCCGGGCATATTGACCTGTCAGTCGGCTCTGTCATGGGGTTTGTTGGCGCGCTGGCGGCGGTGATGATCGTGCAATGGGACCTGCCAATGTGGGTCGCTGTGCCAATATGTTTGGTAGTGGGCGGCATGATTGGTGCGGCACAGGGCTACTGGGTGGCGTTTTGGAATATTCCACCGTTTATCGTGACGCTGGCGGGGATGTTGGTGTTTCGCGGCATGTCGCTCTGGCTGCTAGAGGGGCAATCTGTCGGGCCGTTTCCACGTGAGTTTCAGGCATTGTCGACTGGGTTTATTCCTGATTTCTTTCCCCTGAGTGTTGGCGAAAACATTGCCGAGCGGCTCGGTGTGCGGCGATTTAACACTGGGGCGCTGAGCCTTGGCGTGATAGCTGCGGCAATTATCGTTTGGCTGGGGCTACGCGGCCGGGCGCGCGATAAAGCTTACGGGATCGAGGGCGAACCGATTGCGTTTTTCATTGCCCGCAATGTGATTGTTGCCAGCGCGCTGATCTTTGTTTGCTACAAACTGGCGACGTTTCGCGGCCTGCCAAATGTGCTGATAAGCATGACTGTGCTGACGGTGATCTACGCATTTATCACTGAGAAAACCACGATCGGCCGACGGATGTATGCGGTTGGCGGCAATGAAAAGGCTGCGAACCTGTCGGGGATTAAAACCAAGAGGCTGACGTTTTTGGCCTTTATCAACATGGGTGTTTTGGCGGCTTTGGCCGGGCTGATCTTTGCCGCACGGCTTAATTCGGCGACGCCAAAAGCGGGGTTTGCGGTTGAGCTGGATGTGATTGCGGCTGTGTTCATTGGCGGTGCGTCAATGTCAGGTGGTGTGGGCAAGGTGATGGGCGCGGTTGTTGGCGCGTTTATCATGGGGGTCATGAATAACGGCATGTCACTCATGGGCATTGGTATTGATTATCAACAGATTATCAAAGGTTTGGTACTGCTGGCCGCGGTAATTTTCGATGTATATAACAAGAACAAACAAGGATAGAGCAGGTGCTGGTTTCACAAATTTTGAGCGCAAGCGGTGAGCTAAATGTGGTGGCACGCGAGGGCAGCGAAGCATATATTGTCAAAGATGCGGGCAGTCTTCTCGACTTGGCGCGTGAGGCGATTGGGGCAGGTATTAGCCTGACTGAGTGCATAACCCGCCACGGTTTGGGCGCGCCGGTTGATCTTGCACAGGCCTATGGCGACGCGCGTTTGCAGTTGCCGATCAACCATCCTGATCCGACACATATGCATCTGACTGGCACAGGGCTGACCCATCTGGGTAGTGCCTCGACGCGTGATGCCATGCATGCGGGTGCGACCGAGAATCTGACGGATTCGATGAAGATGTTTCAGATGGGGCTTAAGGGCGGGCGGCCTGAGGCGGGCGAAGTTGGCGCGCAGCCGGAGTGGTTTTACAAGGGCAATGGCACGATGGCCGTGGCGCCGGGGCAGGCGCTGACATCGCCTAGTTTTGCCATGGATGGCGGCGAGGAGCCCGAGATTGCCGGGATCTATGTGATTGGACCGGATGGCACGCCGTTTCGGGTGGGTTTTGCGCTGGCCAATGAGTTTTCAGACCATGTGACCGAGCGGGTAAACTACTTGTTCTTGGCGCATTCGAAATTGCGGCCTTGTTCCTTTGGCCCTGAGATATTGCTGGGTGAATTGCCTGATGATGTGCAGGGCATGTCACGGATTTTGCGGGATGGTGCGGTGCATTGGCAAAAGCCGTTTGCCTCGGGCGAGGCCAACATGTCGCATACTTTGGCCAACCTTGAGCACCATCATTTTAAGTATGATGTGTTTTGTCAGCCCGGCGATGTGCATGTGCATATGTTCGGCACGGCGACGCTGTCATTTGCCGATGGGATAAAAGCCGAGGACGGTGATATTTTTGAAATAGAATCAAGTACTTTTGGGTTGCCGTTGCGCAATGTGCTCAAAGAAACTGCCCCCATAGCCACCGCCAAACGGGTACAAATACTCTAGGAGAAGTCATGACTTTTGTGCCCGCTAAATGGCCGCGCAAATTGCGTTCGCAGGAATGGTTTGGCGGCGATAGTCGCGACCATATTTACCACCGATCTTGGATGAAAAACCAAGGGCTGCCAGCTGATCTGTTTGACGGGCGACCGGTGATTGGGATTTGCAATACATGGTCGCAGCTGACGCCGTGCAATGCGCATTTGCGCGATCTGGCTGAGCGGGTGAAGCACGGGATTTATGAGGCTGGTGGCTTGCCGTTGGAGTTCCCTGTGTTTTCGACTGGCGAGAGCGCTTTGCGGCCAACGGCAATGATGTACCGCAACCTTGCAGCGATGGATGTTGAGGAGGCGATCCGGGCTAATCCGCTGGACGGGGTTGTGCTTTTGGTTGGCTGTGACAAGACCACGCCGTCGCTGCTGATGGGGGCGGCATCGGTTGATCTGCCGGCGATAGCGGTGTCTGGCGGGCCGATGCTGAACGGCTGGTTTCGCGGTGAGCGGGTTGGCTCTGGCACAGCGCTTTGGCAGATGTCTGAGGACATTAAGGCCGGGAAGATGAGCCGGGATGATTTTTTGGAGGCTGAGGCTGCCATGAGCCGTTCGGCGGGTGGTTGCAACACGATGGGCACGGCCAGCACCATGGCCAGTATGGCCGAGGCGATGGGCATGGCTTTGTCTGGCAATGCCGCGATTCCGGCGGTGGATAGCCGCAGGCGGGTGATGGCGCATGTCAGCGGCAGGCGAATTGTTGACATGGTCAAGGATGATCTGAAGCCATCGGATATAATGACCAAAGAGGCGTTTGAAAACGCGATACGGACCAATGGCGCGATTGGTGGCTCGACCAATGCGGTGATCCATTTGCTGGCGATTGCCGGGCGGGTTGGGGTTGATCTGACCTTGGCTGACTGGGACCGCTGCGGGCGCGATGTGCCGACGATTGTGAACCTGATGCCATCGGGTAAATATCTGATGGAAGAGTTCTTCTATGCGGGTGGTTTACCGGTTGTTATCAAGCGCTTAGGTGAGGCGGGGTTGCTGCATAAAGAGGCGCTGACAGTGTCTGGCAAGAGCCTTTGGAGCGAGGTTGAAGACGCGCAGAACTGGAATGAGGATGTGATATTGCCGGTTGAAAAGGCGCTGACACCGCAGGGCGGGATCGCGGTTTTGCACGGAAATTTAGCACCTAAGGGGGCGGTTTTGAAACCGTCTGCGGCCAGTGAGCATTTGTTGGTTCATCGGGGGCGGGCTGTCGTGTTTGAGGACATTGACGACTATAAAGCCAAGATCGACGACGAGGATCTCGACATTGACGAGACCTGTATCATGGTGCTGAAAAATTGCGGGCCACGGGGCTATCCGGGCATGGCTGAGGTGGGCAATATGGGCTTGCCGCCGAAGATTTTGCGCAAGGGGATTACCGATATGGTGCGGATATCAGATGCGCGGATGTCAGGCACGGCATATGGCACGGTTGTGTTGCACACCACGCCTGAGGCCGCCGCTGGCGGGCCGTTGGCTGTGGTGCAAAACGGTGATATGATATCGCTTGATGTGCCGGGGCGCAGCTTGGTCCTAGAGATATCTGACGCTGAGCTGGCGGCGCGGCTGGCCAGCTGGGTGCCTGCAGTAGAGGCGCCAAAGGGCGGCTATGCGCAACTGTTTTACGAGCATGTGGAGGGCGCCGATACTGGCGCAGACTTTGATTTTCTTAAGGGTTGCCGTGGCAGCCCCGTTGGTAAGGACAGCCATTAATGCCTATAAATACCGCGCTTGTTAGCATTGGCAAAATCGCCCGTGATCAGCATATTCCGGCGATTGAGAACAGCCCTGACTTTACGCTGACGGCGGCAGTGAGCCGCAATGCAAAAGTTGAGGGCGCGCAGAACTTTGTCGATATCGAGACGATGCTGAGCGCCCAGCCTGACACGCAGCTCGTGTCGCTTTGTATGCCGCCTGCGGTGCGGTTTGACTATGCGGCCAAGGCGATTGCGGCCGGGCGGCATGTGATGCTTGAGAAGCCGCCGGGGGCGACGCTGAGCGAATGTCATGAATTGATCCGCATGGCCGAAGCCAAGGGTGTGAGCCTGTTTGTGACCTGGCATTCGCGCTACGCGGCGGCGGTGGCCGATGCCAAGGAATGGCTGGCTGGGAAGCAGATAACCGGCGTTGAGATCACTTGGAAAGAAGATGTGCGGCTTTGGCATCCGGGGCAAGATTGGATCTGGCAGGCGGGCGGCATGGGGGTTTTTGACCCCGGTATTAACGCTTTGTCGGTGTTGACTGAGATTATGCCCAATGCGGTATTCGTGAAATCTGCCGTGTTGGAATTTCCGGCCAATTGTGACACGCCGATTGCGGCGCAGGTGGCGTTTCATAACCCCGGTGGCGGGCCGGTGAATATGGTGCTGGACTGGCTGCAAGAGGGGCCGCAAACATGGGATATTGCGGTTGAAACCGCGCAAGGCGCTATGCTGTTGCAACATGGTGGCGCGAAACTGAGCATTGACGGGGTGCTGCAAAGCGAGGCGCCGGACCGCGAATATGCGGGGCTTTATGCGCGCATGGCGGCGCTGATTGAGGCGGGCGCCTCTGATACTGATCTGACGCCAATGACGCATGTGGCCGATGCATTCGCGATTGGTCGGCGCAAGGAAGTTGAGGCATTTTACTTCTAGGTAAAGCGCGTCAGACGGTTTGACAAAGGTTTGGCTTGTTTGACGCGCCGTGATTGCTCGGTTTGTGATGCTTGGCAGGGGCGGCTCTGGTGGCGCTGCATGCGTGTCAAAGAACGTGGGTGTATCAGCGTAAAATGGCAAGCAATTCGGCGGAGGCTATGCCGGTAACGGCGCGGCCTCGGCTTTGCTCAAAGTCTCGTATTGCGGCTTCGGTCTTTGCGCCGATGACGCCGTCGATTGTGCCAATGTCATAGCCGTAAGCGACGAGACCGCGCTGAATGGCGAGACGGTCGTTTCTGGATAACCCGTTTTCATCTGCTGGAAAGCTGCCCAGCAACGGGCCGGCGCCACCGATCCTGTCTGCCAAATGGCCGACGGCAACTGCATAAAAATCAGAGTTATTATAGGTTTTGATAACATTGAAATTGCGGGTCACTGTGAAACGCACACCGCCGTTTTGTGGCTGAATGATGCGGCCAGCGGGGCCGCCGGTTCCGGTCTCTGCGCCCCAGCGCAACCCACTGTGCCAGCCGTTTCGTGCCAAATAGCTGGCTGTTGAGGCCAGCGCATCGGCGGGGTTGTCGCCCCAGATATCGCGGCGTCCGTCACCGGTGAAATCAACGGCAAATGCTTGATAAGACGTGGGAATAAACTGGGTATGGCCCATGGCACCGGCCCAACTGCCGGTTAAGTTTTGTGCGGTGGTATCGCCGTGATCAAGGATGCGCAGGGCGGCGATGAGCTGGTTTTCATAAAAGTCTGCGCGCCGCCCATGAAAGGCCAAGGTCGCCGTTGATGAGATGACCGGGATTTGGCCGCGCCGTTCGCCGAACTGGCTTTCCATGCCCCAGATTGCGGTGACGATCCGGGCATCGACGCCATATTGCGCCTCAATGGCGGCGAGCAAATCTGCCTGCCTGGCAAAGGCTGTGCGGCCTTTTGCCAGCCTTTCATCTGAGGTGGCGATGGAGAGATATTCTTCTAATGTGCGGCGTGTGTGGATCTGGGTGCCATCACGGGTGACGACGCCAGGGAGGTAGCCAGCGCTGCTGAGCGCCAGATCTAACGTTGCCGATGAGATGCCAGCACGGCGGGCACGGGGGCGAAATGACACCAGCCAATGGGCGAAATCCGCGTTTGCGGCGGGTCTGAGATCTGCGGGCAAGCCTGTCGGGATGACAGGGTCTAGCGGCGAGGCGGTGCCGCCACATGCCGCGATGCTTGATGTGGCGCAGCCCGCAAGGAAAAGACGTCTGTTGATTTTCATATTCTTGCTCAGGCATATTCTTGTTCAGGCATATTCTTGTTCAGGATAGTCGATTTGCGTCAGAAGAAAAAGGTGCAGTGGTGTGCGGGGCCGTGCGGCGGCTGGCGCAGGCGCGGCGCCAAAAGGTGAGCGCCCTAGCCGAGCACGTCGGCCACGGCCTCTTGGGCGACCGAGACCACGTGGTCAACTTCTTGGCGGGTTATGCAAAGCGGCGGGGCGAAGCCGATAATGTCGCCTTGGGGCATGGCGCGGGCAATAACGTTGCGCGCGGCCATTGCGGCCGAGATTGCGTAGCCCACCTTTTTTGCCGGATCGAAAAAGGCTAAGGGTGATTTGGTTTCGCCAAATTCGACGGCGCAAAGTAGGCCTTCGCCGCGCACCTGCACCACATTGGGGTGATCCTCAAAGGCAGCCTGTAATTGCGCGCGCAAATAGGCCCCGGTTGAGCCTGCATTTTGCACCAAACCCAGCGCGTCAATCAGCTTTAAATTGGCCACGCCGGCCGCCGCCCCAATAGGATGGGCCGAGTAAGTCCAACCATGGCCGATGGGGCCATTTTCATCGGTGCCCTGCTCCAGAACTTTCCACATTTCGCTGCTGATGATGGAGCCGGAGAGCGGCGCATAGGCCGATGTTAAGCCCTTGGCGATGGTGATGATATCGGCCTTAATATCGTAATGCTCAGCGCCAAACATTGTGCCAAGACGGCCAAAGCCAGTGACCACTTCGTCAGCGATGAGCAGGATGTCATACTTCTTTAGTACGGTCTGAATCGCTGCCCAATAGCCCGCGGGCGGCGGGACAATGCCGCCTGTGCCCAGCACCGGTTCGCCAATAAAGGCGGCCACCGTATCTGGGCCTTCGGCCAGAATAAGTGTTTCTAAATTGGCGGCGCAATCGGCAGAAAACTCTTGCTCAGACAAGCCGGGTGCGGCACCGCGCAGGTAATAGGGGGCTGAGGTATGCACCACCTGTGACAGCGGTAAATCGAACTTGTTATGGAACAGTTCTAGCCCGGTAAGTGAGCCGGTCATCAGCCCTGAACCGTGATAGCCGCGCCAACGTGAGATGATCTTCTTCTTGGCAGGGCGTCCGAGTATGTTATTGTAATACCACACTAATTTAATGTTAGTTTCATTGGCATCAGAGCCACTTTGGCCGAAATAGACCTTGGACATATTTACTGGAGCCCGGTCCAATATCATCTTTGAAAGGGTGATAGACGCCTCGGTGCCATGCCCGACATAGGAGTGATAATAGGCCAATTCATGGGCCTGTTTTGAGATAGCTTCGGCGATTTCAGTACGACCGTAACCAACATTTACACAATAGAGACCGGCAAAAGCATCGAGCATTTTGCGATCATCGCGATCAAAAATATAGACGCCTTTGCCGCTCTTTATGACCCGTGTTGGCGTGTCGCCACGGGCATGTTGGGCCAGATGGGTTGAGGGATGAAAAAAAGTGCCGCGGTCCCATTGGGCCAGCGTGTCATTGGTGAGCATAACCGGTTCTGTCATTTCTATGCCGCCATCATCGAGCCACAGAGCGGGCATGAAGTGAAAGGTCATTCCGGGCTCTAATATTGTCTTGTCATCGCAGCGCAGCGAGTAGGTATGTTCGCCCCAATCTGGGGGGTAGGACAGGCCGATTGGATAGCCACAGCGGCTGTCTTTCTTGAAGCCGTGCTTGTGGCGGCAAGCATTAAAGGCATTGGCGATATCTTCGGCAAAATTGCCGGGTTTTGCTTGCGCCATCCCGGCGGCGACGGCTTCGAGAACGGCGGCCTCGGCGGCGCGGTATTTTGCCGGTGGGTCGCCAAAGAACAAGGTGCGCGACTGGGGGGCGTGGTAGCGGCGATACACGCCTGCTATCTCAAAAAATGTGGCTTCGCCCTGTTTGAGAATGCTGTCATCCCACGTGAGATGCGGCGCTGTGGCATCTGGCCCTGACGGGGCGAGCGGCACGATTGACGGGTAATCGCCCCAATATCCGTCGGCGCCGGTGATCTCGGCATGATAAATATCTGCGATAAGCTGGTTTTTCTTCATGCCCGGCTCGGCGCGCTCACGAATGGTCGCGTGCATTTTCTCTACGATTTTAGCGGCGCGGCGCATATAGGTGATCTCAGCCGGGCTTTTGACCGCGCGCTGCCAGTTGACCAGCACATTGGTATTTACCCAGTTGGCATTGGGCAGGTTTTGCAGCAGTGACAATTAGGCGGCGGCGGTGAAATAGTAGTTATCCATCTCCAGCCCGATAAAGGCGTTGGCCCAGCCCTGTGCTGACAACAGCTGCGCCAAATATTGCATTGGGTGGCTGTCTGGATTTTGAACATAGCTGTCTGCATAGCCAAAAATATGACCTTCTGGCATGTGTCCGTCGCCATATAAAATGGAACATCAGAGCGGTTTGAGTTTTGGAGGTTCTGGTTCGTTTGCGTGATTGATTATGCAGCCTGTTTTTGATGTT
>NVXG01000053.1 GCA_002733805.1 Robiginitomaculum sp.
CAAGGCCGCGCGCAAAGATGTTCAGCACATCAGGCGTTGTGAAGCCCGGCAAAAAGTTGCGGTCCCGGCAGCCGTCCAAAACCTCTTGCAGGCTGGAGGCGCGAACGGCTCGTGTGTTTTGCATGGTTTGGAAAGTCAGAAATAATAGCGAGACCAATATCGCAAGAACGGCCAATGTCTGGCCGATATAATAAATGCTTTCAAGCGTCATCATTTTTACCCTCAGCGCCGGGATTTCTTGAAGCACCAAACGGTTTGGATTTTGGGTGCATATCCTGTTTCATCAGGTCCGTATCAATATAGTTTTGAAACGATTGACTAAACATATAACCACGTCCATCCCAGAATTCTTTTCCGCCGGTATTTGAAAACAGGTTCATGGAAACCGATTCCCACCCTCGCCACAGCTCCGGCGACAGGGAGCCATCCTTCCATTTAAAAAAAGCGTCCTGATGGTATAATGAAAACGACATGAACACGGTAATAAACTGTGCTTTCTCAATTTCCGTTAGCCGCTGATACTCCCTGAACCCTTTGATTGTGATCGCCAATACATCGGGTTGATTTTGCAATGAGGTGTACCAAGTAGAAAAATTGCTATGCACGGCCTGCGCGGCGGCGGCCCGGGTCGCGGCCGTGCTTTGCCGCACTTGCAGGCCGACAAAAATCAGCGACACCACGACGCTAAAAGCAGCAAAAGTGCTGGCGATGAAATAGATGTCTTCAAGGGTCATGGGCGTGGCTCTCAACTATTATTTGCGCGGTGTCAGGACGAGGCGCACGAACAATATGGACGCCAATATCAACTGCCAGATCAGTGCAATGACAAAAACGCCGGGGGAGGTCATCAGTGCCGCATTGATGAACAGCCAGACCGACAGTGCGCCACTGCCGCCAACAAACAGTATCCAGACCCATACTGACAATTGCTTGCGGACACTGGCTTCCAGCTTTGAGGCGGCAAAAACTGGGCCGACCATGCTGGTCAACAGAATAATAACGGCGAGAAAGATACTGGACAGACGCCACAAATCATTGCCGGCAAATCCAAACGCACCCAAAACAAGAGGAATGAGCGAACCAAAGGCCGCACCAAAAGCGACCATCAGCATGCTAAACGTACGAAAATGGTCCAGCGGCGCAAAATCCTTGCCATGAACCCCAATAATGATGGCGATAACAATCCCGGAAAAACCAATTAGCGCCACGGCAAAGTCTGTCAGAATAGTTATATCGCCCGGTGTCATGGTTTGCCTTCATTTTGCTTGGCGGCACGAAGGTTAAGGTTCCGACCGCACCATCGGGTTAGCTACGATCCCGTCCACCACAATTTTCATCCCGTGTCAGTGAGTATGTAGTGCAATACCGCATAAAACAATACGCATGAGATTTGCACCCAAAACAAAATTGAAGTCATAGCATTGTGTGCCCACTAGGGCAGACAAATGGACCCCCCGGTCAAGCCGGAGGGCGGCGAGGAAGAAAAGCCAAACAGCCCACCCATGCGCTTCCCTCCGGCTTGACCGGCGGTCCATGTGGCAATTCTGCTTAACATCGTCATCACCCGGATAAACCGGGTGATGACGATGTTGGGATGGCCAGCGCAAACAAGGTGCGCGGGTACTTCCTTCACATTTGCATGGTCCAACCCTCGACGCCCATGGCTGCTTGTCGCAAGGCTTCGGACAGGGTCGGATGAGCGTGACAGGTTCGGGCGATGTCTTCGGAGGCGGCTTTGAACTCCATGGCCAAGGCGGCCTCGCCGATCATTTCGGAAACCTGTGCGCCCATCATATGCACGCCCAAAATCTCATCAGTTGTCGCGTCGGCCAACACTTTGATAAAGCCGTCGGTTTGATGATTGGCCCGGGCGCGGGAGTTGGCGGCAAACGGAAAGGCACCTTTTTTGTAGGCAATCCCGGCGTCTTTTAGTTCTTCTTCGGTCCGTCCCACCCAGGCGATTTCAGGCGAAGTATAGACCACGCCCGGAATGACATCATAGTTTACATGCGCCGCCTTGCCGGCAATGGCTTCGGCGCACGCGACTGCTTCTTCTTCCGCCTTGTGGGCCAGCATCAGGCCGGTCGTGCAATCGCCAACTGCCCAAATACCCGGTACATCGGTTTTCCAGTGATCGGTCTGGATAAAGCCACGTTGGTCGGTTTTTACGCCCACTTCGTCCAGCCCTAGCCCTTCGGTGACGGGTTTACGTCCAATCGCCACCAGAACCACATCGGCATCCATGGTTGTGGCATCGCCACCGGCAGCCGGTTCCAGATTGAGTTTTAATTTGGATTTCAGCTTTTCAATGCCGGTTACCTTGGTTCCCAATTGAAAGACGAAGCCCTGTTTCTTGAAGATACGTTGCGCCTGTTTGGCCAGTTCGCCGTCTGCGCCGGGCAATATCCGGGGCAAAAATTCCACCACATGCACCTTGGCACCCAATCGCCGCCAGACGGAACCCAGTTCCAGCCCGATTACGCCCGCCCCGATCACCACCATGGTTTTCGGTACCGATTTTAGCGCCAGCGCACCGGTTGACGAGACAATCCGCTCCTCGTCGATCTCTACGCCGGGGCATGGTGTGACTTCGGAGCCAGTGGCAATCACAATATTTTTGGCGCTCAGGGTGGTTTTTTTACCCTTGGCATCGGTGACTTCAACTTGGCCCACGCTGGCAATACGCCCGCGACCGGTAATGTAGGTCACTTTGTTCTTCTTGAATAAAAAGGCAATGCCCTTGGTCAGGCCATCAACGGTTTCGGTTTTGGCCTTCATCATTTGGGCTAGATCAAGCTCCACGCCTTTGGTCTTAATCCCCAATTCCGCCATGTGCGAACCGGCAGTCTCATACAGCTCCGACGCATGCAATAAAGCTTTGGATGGAATACACCCGACGTTCAAACAGGTACCGCCCAAAGTTGGCCCGCTTTCCACACAAGCAACTTTTAGCCCAAGCTGACCAGCCCGAATGGCGCAATTATAGCCGCCCGGTCCGCCGCCAATCACTATTATGTCAAACGTGTCCGCCATCAAAATTCCCCTTATCGGTGTGCTAGCCCAAGGTGCCGGGCCAACCCGATTCGGTCAATGGCAAAGCGTGAGCCTTAGCGCAGGAAACTCCATTGGGTGACCAGACCGATGGCGTGGGCCAGTCCGATGCCCAAACAAATCACCGAAGACCAGATCATAAAGGGGCCGTGGGGTTGCACATTCGGCAGCAATGCAGGGATCAATACCAAGCCCCGGAGCAGATACACACCGGTGATTGCCAACAGGCCCAACCGCAAAAACGGCAAAGGCAGGTCTTGCGCCATTCCAGACGCTTTTAGCGCGTACAAACCCCAGATTGCCAATATGGCACCGATGGCCATAGTCACCAGATAAGGCCAGACCTCGCCGGCTTCAGCGGCTCTGGCATATTGCTCGCCAGCCCCAAAAAACCGCAGCCATGAAGGGCCACCGAAGATAATCGCAAAATGCAAGGCAGCGGCCGCAAAGCTACTCAAAGCGGCCGAAATCAGAAACAGATTGATCGCCGGGTTTTCACTCATAGTATGAGTCTCGCACTCTTCACTTGGCCAACTGTTGCTGGATAAAGGCGCGGGTATCGACCAGCAATTGCTCCCGTGATGGTCCGTTCACATACATCATGTGACCGCCGCCATAGTATTTGTATATAATCTGATCTTTGTGAATATCGTGTCGGTTCAAGGTATATTCCGCATCATAAAATGGCGTGACCAGATCGTAATACCCCGACGACACCAGTACCTTCAAAGATGGATTATTGTGCAACGCACTGGCCATATCGCCCGCCGTATTGACATACACCGGCTCATAGGATTGGCCATCTGGCACAGTTCGAAAGCGCCATTGACCGTTCAAATCATCATCGGCAGGAGCCAGATAAACCCGATCCCAGTTCACTTTCAAATCATCATGCATATACTGCATCAAGGCAGCCTTGAATGCGCTGGAAACCGCTTGCGCCGCCGCATCTCCGGCTGGATCAGCTTCCAGATCATCAATCTCATCAGACGTATAACGCGCGTCCAATAGCCCAAGGGCCAGACCCTCTTCACGCAATAACTCCTTGGCAAATCGAAATCCGTTTATCCGCAAATTGGCCCGCTCGATATACTGCGGGGATAGCCCGGTAAAGTACGCCAAGCGGTCCCGGATATGGACCCGAGTCTGTTCATCCAGTGTATTGCCCTTGAACAAAGCAGGCAGCAATTCATCGGTGGTGAACTTGCGGGAGGCCTCGACAAATTCTTCCAGTGAAGCCGGGCGCGGCTCAACCTTGTTATGATACCACGCCGCCGCCGACATGGTCGGCATATAGGTGATATAGGAAATAATATTATCCCGGACATAAGGCGAAGACCCCTGATAATCCAAGGCTTGGGATATGAAAATGATCCCGTTCAGGCTCATCATAAACTCGCCTTCCAGCAGGTTTGCAACGGCTGCGGCGCGAGTCGTGCCATAGCTTTCGCCCAGCAAGAACCGGGGTGAATTCCAACGACCCTGTTCTGTCGTCCAAGTCCGAATGAACTCTGCCATCGAGCGCGCATCTTCATTTAAGCCCCAAAACTCTTTGCCTTCATGTTCGCCCAACGCCCGCGAGAACCCAGTGCCGACCGGGTCGACAAACACCAGATCGGTGACATCGAGCAGAGTTTCAGGCGCATCCAGAATAGGAAATGGCGGCGCGCCAGCGTGCCCGGCTTCGCTGGGCACTTCGACACGTTTGGGACCGAATGTACCCATGTGCAACCAAACGGAGGCCGACCCCGGCCCCCCATTCCATACATAGGTAACCGGCCGAACCTCGCCGGCCTTCAAATTGGTTTTGGTGTAGGCAAAGGTAAAAATACTGGCCTTTGGCTTACCCTCTTTATCGCGTAAATACGTCTCGCCAGCCGTGGCAGTGTATTCAACCAGCACACCATGAAACCGGGCTTTATGCTGGGTCACGAAGTTGGTTGGTTCAGCAATTTCCATTGCGGGTTTTTCTGCATCCGCCAATGCGAAATTGCACGGTAACATGCAGGCCAGTATTACGCTCAATTTCAGCATCGTATTTTTCATAAGTTTCCTCGCCCGGTTTTCATTGGGAATTGGCCCATCCCTATCATTTATTGATCGCGGACTATAGCCATTGCTTCGGCATATATTTTTTGAACTTAGGGTCGGATTTGGCAGGCGTTTTAATTGCGCGACGGGAGAAACCCAGTGCTTGACTTTTTTACTTTAACGTCTAATTATTTAGTTTAATGTTAAATTAAACTGGAAATCTCATGCAAACCTCTCGAAGAAATTTTATGCGAATTGCCGGTGGTACTGCCATCTTGCTGGCAGCAAATTCCTGTACATCTGGCCCGAATTATCCTGATCCACGCTTGCCTTGGCATTCCGCCGAGACCGAGACCGACCCAATGCGCTTTGCCTTGGCGCACGCACTGCTCGCGCCAAACCCGCACAACCGCCAACCATGGATGGTCGATCTGCTCTCCCCGACCGAGGCGATCCTGTATTGTGACCCGACCAAAGATTTACCGGCAACTGATCCATTTGATCGACAGATCACCATCGGGCTGGGTTGCTTTTTAGAACTGTTCACCATGGCGGCTGCCAACCAAGGCTACCGGGCTGAGTTGGACCTGTTCCCCGAAGGCAGCGATCAAGTGACGCTGGACAACCGCCCGATTGCCAAACTGCAGCTACACTTGGATGACACCATTCAGAGCGATCCATTATTTGCACAGGTTTTTGCGCGCCGGACCAATCGCGGCGTATTTACCGAACAAAAACCAACTCTGGAAGACCTCAATCAGATTGTCGAAAGTAACAATAATATCCGAACAGGATATGCCATTTCTGAACCGGAAGTTGCAGCATTACGTGCACTGGCGGTTGAAGCTGCCCGCATCGAGTTTGAAACGCCCCATACCTACATGGAAAGTGTGCATTTGATGCGGATCGGCAATCAGGAAATTGCCGCCAATCCTGACGGGTTATCTTTGGAAGGTCCGGCCATGGGCCTACTTAACAAAATCGGGATTGTTACCCGCGAAACATTGGCCGACCCGACCTCCAGCGCATTCAAGCAAGGCTTGCAACAATATCAAAAAGCGGCGAACAGTTCTGCCGCCTTTGTCTGGATCATTACACCCGACAATAGCCGCGAACAACAAATTGCTGCCGGGCGGGCCTATATCCGGCAAAATCTGGCGGCAACTGAACTTGGCCTTTCCATGCACCCCTTAAGCCAAGCCTTGCAGGAGTATCCGGAAATGGCGGAAATGTTGACGCAAGTTCATGGCCTGACTGGTAGCACCGGACAAAGATTGCAGATGTTTGCCCGATTGGGGTATGCTAAATCCAAACAACCGGCACCTCGCTATCCGCTATCTGCAAAGATTATCACCCATGGAAAAACCTGATGAAACTGGAACCGTTTTTCGTGTTTTCACGGAAATTGGCATTATCAGCCAATTGGTCAAAACTGCCACGGAAAGCGCCCTACCCGGCAAAATGCGGATGTCGCATTTTGGCGTCTTGACCCATTTTCTGAACCGCCCGGAAGAACAAAGCCCCAGCCATTTAGCTAATGCCTTTCAGGTGACCAATGCGGCAATGACCAATACCTTGGGCAAGATGCAAAACTGGGGCCATCTGACCATCCGGGGTGACCCCAAAGACCGCAGAGCCAAACTGGTATCGATGACTGCAAAAGGCCAAAGCGCCCATGCTGAAGCCGTGCAGAAAATTGTCCCATTATTTCGCGAAATGTTGGCCGATGTCGACATTATGGCACTGGCCAGCATTGAACCGGTATTGGCCGATTTGCGTAAACTTCTGGATGCAGCGCGCGACTGATCAGTGAGCCAGATAGGCCGTGAGCAAAGCCAACGTCAGAAATGTTGCCGTCCATCCGGCCAAGGCACCGCGCGGCACCACCCGGGCAAACGCGCCGTGCGGGCTTAACACTGCGGTTAAAACCCGGCCGACATTTTGCGCTCGCCTGGCCACGCCCAAGTGAACCAATCCAAACAAGCGGTCCAATATAGCATTCAACCAGATCAGGAAACTGCGCCCCGGTTTGCGCCATAACCAGTCGGCATCCAAAATGGTCATTCGGATTTCAGGCGGATACCAGCCTATTCGAACCAGCAAGGCAAAGGCGAATATCGCCGCCAGCAAGAGCTGCATCTGCCCGACTATGTGATCAAACGTGTACGGCTCGTAAATCATCTCATAGGGCAGTAAATTGTACAGCCAGCCATAATTAACACCGAGGAACACACACAAGAATGAGGCTAGGCCCATGGCCAGCAACATATTCCACGGGGCTTCCTTGGGTCGTTTGCCACTATCATGGGCGAAGAATGCGAAATACGGGATTTTGATCCCGGCATGTTCCAGCACCCCAGCCGAAGCAAAGATCAACACACCCCAGACAAACCAGTGTCCCTCATCGGCCACCGCCGCCAAAATCAGCGACTTGGTGACAAAGGCCGACAGAAACGGAAAGGCCGAGATCGACCCGGCCCCGATCAGGCAGAACAGCGCAGTGAACGGCATGGAACGAAACAAGCCGCCCAATTCGGTGGCTTTGGTGGTGCCGGTACGCAGCATCACTGCGCCCATGCTCATAAACAACAAGCCTTTGAAGATCACATCGGCAAAGGCATGCGCGGCAGCTCCATTGATCCCCAATGCGGTACCAACCCCGATACCGACCACCATGAAGCCCAATTGGTTGTTGATTGAAAAGGACAGCACCCGGCGCAAATCATTCTCGATCACAGCAAAGAATACCGGAAACGCCGTCATGATTGCGCCGACATAGATCAGAATATCCTCTCCGGCAAACCCACGCGCCAGCGCATAAATCGCCATTTTAGTCGTAAAGGACGACAGCACCACCGCACCAGTAATCGTCGCTTTTGGATAGGCATCCTGCAACCAAGTGTGCAGCAATGGAAACGCCGCCTTGATCCCGAAGCCCAGTAATAACAACCAACCGGCCAAGCCGGTTTCCAGTCCGATATGCTCGAACGCCCAGCTACCGGTTTGGCCGTGCAGCAAGACCGCGCCAGCCAATAATAACACGCCAGAACCAACATGCATGACCAGATAGCGGATACCGGCCAACCGCGCGGCCTCTGTGCCCGAGCGCCAGATCAAGAAAACCGAGGTAATGGCGGTAATTTCCCAGAACACGAACAGGCTCAGCAGATCCCCAGCGAACACCGCACCCATGGCCGCGCCGCCGTACAGGGCCGACATCGCGTCTTGGACCTGATCGCGTTCATGCAGGGCATAGATCGCGTTCAAAAACGCACCAATGATGAAAATGAGCGCCCATATTCGAGACAGGCCATCAAACCGAAATGGCTCCAAGTCCAGCCCGATAGCGGCAATATGAATACCGCCATAACTGCCAAACACATCGACCTGCAACCAGAGCCACAGGGCCAGCACCGGCCCGGCCAGTGCAATGAATTTACGGACCCGCCATTGTGGGATGAAGGCCATAAGAAGACCGCCAAACATCAGAGCGAACGCCGGGTTGATCGGCATGGCGAGCAGATTAAACATCATGCTCTCCCTCATCCGCACCATCATATGGCCCATCGCCATAATAGGTTTCAGGCCGTCCGGTCCATTTGCGTAAAGGCCAGCCCATCAGCACCACAAAGGTAAAGGCCAGAAATCCAAAAATCGCATAAAAGCCCTTGGCGGCTTCCCAGCTAAAATGCCCATGGCGATTGAAGGTATAATCAAGGCCAATAAAAACCAGCATCAGCGCACCGACAAGCCAGATAAAGCCCCGTTGCACACCATGGTTCCCCACCCACAAAAACGGCCGGGCCGCCGGGTGAATTCCATCGGTCACAGGGGCAGCTTCGGTTTTGGCAGATTTGGGTTTGGCAGGAGCCGCTGGTTTACGTTTGGGTTTTGGTGGTTTTGAATTGGCCATTAGCTGCCTCCCTCAAATACTGGACGCAAATAATCCATGATCGGACCGGCCATAAAAAACAAACCTAAAGTTGCCCCGGCAGTTAGCACCGGTGGCAATACGGTCAGCAGTGGTGGCTTGGCATTATTATGTGCGTTCTCAGCTTCGACCGGATCCGGTTTTTTCAAAAACGCATTGACCGAAACCGGCAGCAAATAAACAATGTTCAACAAGGACGACAGGATCAGCGCCACCATCAGCCAACGATCTGACGGATCGGTCATCCCCATCAGCAGGATTAGTTTGGGCCAGGCTCCGGCAAACGGCGGCAAGCCGATGATCGACAAGGAGCCAATAAAAAACGCTCCAAACACCCAAGGCATTGCCTTGCCCATCCCGTTCATTTTGGAAACATCGGTGACATGATTGGCGCTATAGATTGCCCCGGCGCACATGAACAAGGTGATCTTGCCAAACGCATGCATGACGATCTGTAACGTGGCGCCCATCAAGGCCAATGGCGTGGCAATCATCGCACCCAAGGTCACATAAGATAACTGCCCGATGGTCGACCAAGCGAGCCGGGCTTTCAAATTGTCTTTGGTCATGGCAATGACCGAACCTACCACAATGGTAATTGCTGCCAGAATAGCCAGCCAATGGGCGGCGGGTGATGCCCGGACCATATCAATGCCAAACACATAAATCACGATTTTGACCATGGTAAACACCCCGGCCTTGACCACCGCCACCGCGTGTAAAAACGCACTGACCGGGGTTGGGGCCACCATGGCATTGGGCAACCACATATGCACCGGGATCAAGGCCGCCTTGGCAATGCCGAACACATAAAGTACCAGCAAAATACTGCCGACGATCGGCCCCACATGGCCAGACAACAAACCGCCTACCATAAAGTCCGTGGTCCCGGCATACACTTGCGTAGCGATCACTGCGGGCAATAGAAGCCCAATCGAAGTGCCCATCAAAATGATCAGATAAATCCGGCCACCGCGCCGAGCCTTTTCATCGCCATTATGGGTGACCAGTGGAAAAGTCGATAGGGTCAAAATTTCATAAAACACAAACAGGGTCAGCATGTTGCCCGATGCTGCAACGCCCATGGCCGCCGCAATAGCCAATGCAAAGCTGGCAAAAAAACGGGTCTGATTTTTGGCTTTGTTACCGCGCATATAGCCGATGCCATAAATGGTATTCAAAAAGAACAATCCGCTGGCAATCGCCGCAAACATCGCCCCCAGAGGCTCCAGCGTAAACTGCAAGCTCAGCCCCGGCGCAATATCGGCCAGCTGCACTCCCGGCCGCGCGCCAGCGCCCACTGCATTTACCAGCCCCACCACATTGGCCACCAATGCCGCGCCCATTGCGAGGTTCAGGCCATCGCGGATATTGGGGTATTTACCAGCCAACACAATGCCGGCAAAGCCAAGTCCGGGCAGAACCAGCAACAAGATCAATCCAAGTTCAGGGGTCCAGTTCATGGCGCGCCTCCGCCGAGCAGAAGGGTCGCGGCACTATCGGCCAACCCCTTGGGCACGGATGGATCAAAGAAGAACCAGATGTTGGCGGCTACAAGAATGTACAGTGGAACAATGGCCAAGATCGGCGAGCGCACCACAATGACTGGATCATCGCCATGGCTTGGCGGTTTTTGCAAATACATAGCTTCGATCATCCGACCGATATAGAAAATCGCCAGAACCGAGCTGACCACAATCGCCGCAACGGCCCACCACCAACCACGCTCCAGCGCGGCAATGACCAGATAGTATTTGCTGACAAACCCGGCGGTTAGCGGCACACCCATCAGGGACAGACCAGCAATGCTTAAGCCCGCTGCGGTCAACGGCATGGTTTTGCCCATGCCACGCATTTCACTTACCTGGATCACGCCCAACCCTAAAGTGGCCAATCCAACCGCCATGAACAATGCGCCTTTCATCAGGGCATGGTTGAACATGTGTAGCAAACCAGCCGATAAACCAGCCACGGTGCCCATTGATAAGCCGAGCAGCATGTAGCCCAATTGCGCCACTGACGAATAGGCCAGCAGACGACGGACATCCGGTTGGAAACTGGCTTGGACCGAACAAACAATCATCGCGGTAATGGCCATTGGGGCCAATACATAATCAAACATCGCCGTCTCAAAAGGCGCACCGGCATGGAACACCGAGAACAAGAATCGGATCAATGTATAAAACGCGACCTTGGTCGCCGTGGATGCCAAAAATACCCCGATCATACTTGGCGAAAATGCGTAAGCATTAGGTAGCCAAGTGTGCAATGGGAACATGGCGGTTTTCAAACCCAACCCGATCACAATAAACGAGAACGCAGCGCGGACCACGCGGTCGTTATCGCCATCGGCCAGCAATCTGGAGATGTCGGCCATATTCAAGGTGCCGGTGGCCATATAGAGTAGGCCAACGCCGATCACGAAAAAAGTGGCACCAATCGTTCCCAAAATCAAATAGTTGAAACTGGCGGTCAGCGCCTGACGGTTTTGTCCGGCCCCCATCGCCACCAACACATAGGTCGAGATGGATGATACTTCGAGAAAAACAAAGACATTGAACGCATCGCCGGTAATGGCCACACCGATCAAACCAGCCAAGCAGATCAGAAATGTACCAAAAAACATTGCTTGTTTTTTGGGTTCAATTTCACGTTCAACCATCGGCCAGCCATACAGCAGAGCCAGCAAGGCCATGCCGGAAACCAGCGAAATCACCAAGGCATTCAGGCTGTCTACATAATAGATAATGCCCAATGGCGCTGGCCAATTCCCCATTTCGTAAGTGATGGTTTCGCCGCCCAGCACCGTGCCCAGCAAGACCAATGACAAACCAAAGGCTGCAGCAGCAACCAATACCGACCACAGCCAGGCCAAACGGGCCTTGGCTAAAATCACTGCAATTGGACCGGCCAGCAAGGGAATGACCACAACCAAGGCTGCCGCATGGGGCAGTAAATCACGCAAACCGGATATACTTGAAATCGCACTCATCAAGCTCATGACCCTTGGCCCGCCGTTTTGTATTCGGCTTCGTCAATGTCGGTTTCCTCGATTGATCCGTATGATTCTCGAATTCGAACAACTAGAGCCAAACCCACAGCCAAGGTTGCAACGCCAACCACAATGGCCGTCAGGATCAGCACATGCGGCAGCGGGTTTGAATAAACCACCCCCATCAAGGGATCGAAAGCCTCCGAGGGCAGCGAGGTCACTTCTGGCAAATCGGTTGGGGTAGAAAGTTCCACATCAAGCGGCTGTCCGGCAGGAACTTCTGCCGGTTGATCGCCTGATGCGATCATTGGATCAGGGACAATTTCGGCGCTATGCTCAGTGGCAATTTCAGCCACAAGTTCCGCACCGTGTTCCGCACCGGCTTCGGCTTGTGCTTCAAGTTCGGGCAAGTTTACCAAAATGGGTGGTTGGCCGCCGGCCACTTTACCCATGGTAATATACAATTGAAAAACCGAGGTTTGGAACACGCCCAGCCCGACCAGTTTCTTGACTAGGTTTCCGGTGGAAATCACCACATACAACCCCGTCATCATCAACGAAATGACCACCCAATAATTGAAATGTCCGAGTACAAAATCCACCGGCTATCCTCTACCAATCCTGATCTTTTAATTCGCGATAGCGCGCAGCAAATCCATAATAGATCGCCAGCATAACGCTGGCCACGGTCACCAACACGCCAATCTCGACAAACATAATGCCCAAATGTTGCCCATGCACCGGATCGTGGGCATTGAGCACATTATAATCGAGAAACTTTCCACCCAGGGCCAGCGTAACTATTCCAGTTCCGCCATAGATCAACACACCAAGAGCTGTGCCGATTTGTACAAACCTCGGTGGGATGGCTCGCCGGGTTTCCTCCATGCCAAAAATCAAGGAATAGAGGATCACAGCAGAAGCCAGAATGACCCCGGCCTGAAATCCGCCGCCCGGTCCAAAATCACCGTGGAATTGCACATAGAGCGCATACAGCACAATGATCGGAATCAGCATTTTGGCGATCACCTGCAAGACAATATGATGGTTTTCTGTCGATTTCACCGATACATCTTTGGATTTTTTGGCGGTTTTGCTCTGGACTTCAGGTGCAGAAGGTGCGGCTTGCCCCCCGGAAACACCAATGCCCAAAATCAGCATCACACCCAGACCGGCGGTTAACACCACAACTGTTTCGCCAAAAGTATCATAGCCCCGATAGCTGGCTAAAACTGCCGTTACTACATTGGGCATGCCAATTTCAGAAATCGTGTGGTGCATATATTGCAAGCCCACATAAGAATTAGCGGGTGATGCTGCATCTCCAAAAGATGGCATATCAAGGGTTGCATAAAACAGAGCCGCCCCAGTGGCAGCCACAATCAAAAACGAAGTCCAGCGTCGCAAAACCGGTGTTGGGTCGGCTTCGCGCGAGGTCAGCAGCATCGCGCCCAACATCAATACGGTTGATATTCCAGCACCAACGGCCGCCTCGGTAAAGGCCACGTCAACCGCATCCAATGACACAAACCAAATGGCGGCCAACAAGGAATACACACCATAAAGCATGACCACGGCAAACAAGTTATTCAACCGGACCAAGGCGATTCCGACCACCAGCAACATGGACATAATGATCAGATCAATGATCGTAAAAATATCAATGGGAAGGTCTGACATTACGGCTCAACTCTTCTCTTCATTGAGATCAACATCACGTGGATGCGGCGGTTCCACAGTGCCCAGACGCGGCTTTAACCCGGCCTTGTGCGCCGCATTGGCCACGGCATGAGTCGCAGTTGGCGATGTCAAAAACAGAAAAATACCGACCAAGGCCAATTTGGCACTGGTCTGGGTAAAACCGGCTTCGATCATCATACCGGCCAGCAGCAACACGGTCGCCAGTGTATCGGTGATCCCGGCCGCATGAATACGGGTGTAAAAATCGGGTAGACGTAAAACGCCGGACGAACCGATCAGCATAAAAAGGGCACCAACCAGCATAAAGGCCCCGGCTGTGCCATGGCGTAAAACTTCAAGAATCGGGGCCCACTCGATCATTCATAATCCCCTGAAACAGCCCGGCGCAGCGCCATTTGCGCCAACGCAATATCCAGTGAGCGATAGCGGAAGAATTTTAATATGGCGATTGTGCCGATAAAGTTCATCAACGAGTACAAAATGGCGATATCAATGCCATCTGGCCGGTCGATCAGAAAACTGAACAGGCAAAGAAACAAAACGGTTTTGGTGCCAAATGAGTTGACCGCCAACACCCGGTCATACAATTCCGGGCCACGTAGCAATCGCGCCAGCATCATGGCCATTGCCACGGTCATCATCAGAGTGACTACAAAAATCATGCGGGCACCTCTTTCTCGCCCGCTGCCCAGGCGCAACGGCGCGCCATTTCGGCAAAATCGCTCTTATTGGTCATCTCTTTGAGGATTGCATGCACGATGATTTCATCTGAATCGAGATCAACAGTGACCGTGCCCGGGGTCAGCGTAATAGAATTGGCGAACAATGCCCGGCCAAAGCCCGAGGCGGGCAGGGTCTTGATGCGGACCATCCGGGGGGTCAGCACCATGTCAGGACGCAAAATGGTTTTGGCCACAATCAGATTTGCCTTGACGATTTCCACCATCAGCCAAACTGAATACACCAACAATCGGGGAATGCGGTAATAGGGTGCAGATTCGTCATCCAGTATCCGCATACGTAATGCGAGCACCACGGTAATCCCCACCGAAAATGCACCTAATGATAGCAATAACTGATTATGGAAATACCCGGAAAGGGTCAGCCATAATGCTACCAGCATCAGTGTTAAAGACGCAATATACCCCATAATTTCCCATCTTTTCGTGGACCGTTATCCGGTCGGACTTAGAGGGATATTACGCAGTTCATTGGCGATTGCGAGTCTTTTCGGATGGGTAAACTAGCCTTGTCTTCCAAAGACCAATGCAGCGCTTCGTTCGGGTGCGCTCAGCTCGCTGGCATCACCCATATCGCCATCTCGAATGCGACGGCGCAAATCACTGGACAATGATGAGCTTAACGCCCAGTTCCAATATCTTAAAACGGTTTGGGCCTTATTCGAGGACATAGTGTCAAACGTATATCGCACCCGCTCAAAGGCCTCATCCGGAGCCTGATCAGTTCCAACATTGCGTCTCAAAGCAGTCCATAATTTCGCAAGATAGTCTCTTTTCAGCCCGGTTGCCTTGCACAAAATGGCAATTGGCTCACCGCCAGTATCTGCCAATATCCGGGCCCCGGTTATCGGTTTAATCCCTGACAAGTAAGATATCTCTTCCGCCAACCCAGCATTCATTTCAATCAAGCCAGCATCAATGGCCGCCTCCAAGCTATCATAAGGGCTTTTGGCAATGGCTGCTCGGTTGCGTTGTCTTCGCTCGATGAACTGCATGGCCTTTCGAGCCAGCGGATCCTGCCAGTTTTCGGCCGCTACCATTTCAAAAACATCAGAAGCAGATTCTTGCATCAGCACCCGGTCCACTGAATAGCGCAGGAAGATGCGCTTACGATCATCCGTATTGGCCCACCAGAACAGGGTCAGCCCTTGTGACGGACGCAGTTCTGGACGAGACAAAAGGTGCCGGCACAATCCGGTATGCGCCCGGGTTAATTCGACTAGGTTTTCAAGAGACTTGTTTGACAATCGCGCTTTATCATTCCGCAATAATATCTTGGCTACGTCCGGTTCGCGGTGTGAGGTTAGCTCTTCAGCCAGCATTTCGCTGATACGTTTGCGCCGGGCAATCAATATCCGGTGTTGCGTTCCGCCTCGTTGCGAAGCCGCCACCAAGTCGGCATCGGAAATCGATGGACTTTGTTCCAATATCGGTGCCGCAATATCTATGGCATCTGCCGCCAGCATACGCAGCAATAAAGGCGGTGCGTCACCCAGTGCCGCAACCCGTTTGGCGCATCTGGCCCGCAAAACCGGCTCGGCCTCGCGCAACATATCCATCAATAAATCGCCAGCCATATGCCGTTCAACCGGCGATATTCGGCTCTCAGGCAGGCAAACCAAATCAGACAATCTTTTGAGCAATGTCGAACGGGCCCGGCCGATTACCGGTGGTTCGGCAGCTGGGGCGGGTTCAGTTGGCGCAGGGTGAGCGACCGGGTTCATTGCGGCAGTTCCAAATCTGAAAAATTGACGTTGCGCCAGTCAATCAAGGCGAGGTTAACCAAAGGTCACCGCACCGCCGAAATTTGCTTACCTCAGCTTGGCTTTTTTTCTAGCCTCTCGACAAAGACCAACGCCAAAGCCGCTACAAAGAAACTAACCGCCATCACAAACAACATTGAGCTTTTGACATAGCCGCCATCAGGTGAAAACGCCACGGGCGCCACAATGCCTAAAAATGGCGAAAGGTGAAAAGCCAGCGCACCACCGAGGACGACCAAGGTCAGCAGACCGCCATACAACCGGGTACGAGGCAGTATCAGCAACAATGCTGCGGTAATTTCCATAGCGCCGGTTAGCATACGTACGCCCGGCTCAAACAAGGCCATGCCGGTACTTTGTGCAATATATGAGAATATTGGATTGGGGCCGCCAAATTTTTGCATGCCCATAAATATCAAAAATGCTGCCAAAAGGAGGGCCAAGCCCCACCGCAAAATATTCATTCGAATTCCCCTTTAATTTAGCGGTATTGTGCGGTCCGAATTTGCTTTTGACCAGTAACGATTGCGCGATATGCTAGGTCTTGGTTTTGGTGATCACGCCACCTAAATATAATGGGAAAAGGAAGCCCCAATGAAATCCCGTAAAGAACTAAATGATCAGCAGTCCCGGATCGCTCGTGAGCAGGGTACCGAAGCACCATTTTCCGGGCCTTGGCTTGATGAAAAACGGAATGGCATCTATTCATGTGTGGCCTGTGGGCACCCTTTGTTTGCCGGGCAACACAAATACGATTCTGGCTCCGGCTGGCCCAGCTTCTGGCAAATGGCCAACCCGAACTCATTGGGTACAAATACGGACAACAAGTTGGGCATGAGCCGCACCGAAGTGCATTGCGCCAACTGCCAAGCCCATATGGGCCATGTGTTCCCCGATGGACCGGAACCAACTGGTTTGCGCTATTGTGTCAATGGAACGGTGCTGGATTTCGAACCTGAATCTTAAGGCTAGGCCCGCAAATAGGCCATGTCTGGATTGCCTTTGCGCCAGATCACATTGTCCATCATAAAATGGTGAATGTTGATGAAGCCGGTAATGGTCGCCATGAAAATGGTAGGACCAAGCAGGCTCTCATCCCAATAGATATGGGCATCCAACCAATCCGGTGCCAGATGAAACCCGATCCAGCCCATGAACAAGGCAATACTGGCCACAACGACCAATTGCCGAACCAAACCCGGACCATTTGCTGGTTTTGACCCTTCTGCCTTGGCTCTACCCCGTTCCAGCATAAACACGAAAAACAGATATTGTACCGAGTGCAAGGCCGGGATCAGATACCCAAAAGCCTCGTTAATCCCGGTCCACACCACCCATAAATACAAAGTTACGAACAGCCCGGCCAACGGGGCAATTGGAGGCATGGATCGGGTCAGCCAAAACTTGCGGATCAAAATTCCAATGGCCCCGATGCCAGACAGCACAAACAAGCCAAACATCAGATCAATCGGCCATTGGCCAAACCCAGAAGCCATATAAAGGATGCCGTCCATCTCGTACGGAATTCGTTCCGCCATCGGCATGGTCCACGCATATATCCAGGTGATCAGACAATGGGCAATGACCAGATTGCGCTCTAGGCTCGAATAAAAAACACCGCGCCGGGCTGATAAAACACTGAGCACGCCATAGCCTTGTTTGACATAGTGCCATCCGACCAAAATGAATAATAATTGCATCATCCCGGCCGCCATTGCAGCAGAACTAAAGGCAAAAATTGCCCCAATCCACAGCAATAACAGGATCGGCAAGACCAACCCGGCCATCAGATAGCGGACTTGCTCCGGACGCTGGTAGCCATTGCCCTTTATCTTGGCTCTGAAATCCCGATAAAAAATCTGGTAGGTCACCAAAAAGTGCGGGTCATTGATCACATAGGCCAACCAGACGCTGGCCATTCCAACCAGACCGATCTGTACTTCTTGACCATCTGGCGCAAACAGCAGGCACAGTGGCAACAGGATTAGGGACAAACCACCGGCGGCAAAAAACTCGATGCCACGAGAAAATTGGATGCGATTGTTCCACCCAGTCCCGGAAGTTGGCATTGTGGAGGTTTGGTCCAGCTCGGTGATCGCCATTTGGTTTTCCATCCTCACACAGGGTTTATGGGCTTGCACCGGCGTGATGGCGCGGTAAGTTCTCCCCAGTTATTGCCCGATTGATTTAAGAAAATGCAAAGGAACCTCGACTTTGAAATCACTTATTTCCATGCCAAAACCAGCCCATCGGGGAACCATTATTCACCAGCGTCATGGTACCAAATATGCCGACCCTTACGGATGGTTACGCGCCGATAGCTGGCAAGAAGTGGTTCGCGACCCCGAAACTTTGCCAACCAATATCCGCGAACACTTACAAGCAGAAAACCGATATGCCGATGCGTTCTTGGCTGACACCAAGGAATTACAACAGGCATTGTTGTCGGAAATGAAAGGTCGGATCATCCCGGACGAGTCAGATGTTCCGACTCGGGATGGCCCGTGGTATTACAGCAGTGAATACCAAAAAGGCGCTGAGCATCCTGTATTTATTCGCTTCGCCACCGGCAAAGACGGCCAGCCGAATATTCCCCAAAAAGAGATATTGCTGGATAGCAACGCACTGGCCAAGGGTCATGATTTTTTTGAAATCGGCTGTCTGGTTCATAGTCCGGACCACGGCAAAATCGCCTGGACAGTCGATACCAAAGGTTCCGAGTATTTTGAGGTATTTGTGCGCGACCTGTCCAGCGGCATAACTACGGATACTGGCATCCGGCATGCTACTGATGATCTACTCTGGATGGGTGACAGCCAAGCCCTTTTGTGGATATGGCGCGACGCACAAAGCAGGCCCAAGCAGGTTCGTAAGCACCAACTTGGCACCAGACCCGACGGTGATCCGGTTTTATACACCGAAGCAGATGACGGGTTTTTTATCGGGCTGTCCCAAACCTCCGATCATCGGTTTGGCCTGATTGAACTGCGCGATCACCAGACCTCGGAAATTCATACTGTGGAGTTGAACGACCCGAAGGCCATGCCCATTTGCCTGTGGTCCCGTACCATCGGAATCGAAGCTGATGCGGACCACGGCAATGGCGTTTTTTCGGTATTGACCAATGCGGACAATGCCGTTGATTTCCAAATTGTCAGGTCGCGCTCAACACCCATGGACATGGCCAGATCAAAACCTTTCATCGCTCACCAGCCGGGCGTGTTGCTGCTCGGCCAACAGCAATTTGCAAATTTCCACGTGCGGGTTGAACGGGAAAATGCATTGCCCAGAATAACCATTCATGATGAGCGCGATGGCAGCGAACATCAAATTGAATTTGACGATGCGGCCTATGCCTTGGGTTTGGGCGGTGGCTATGAGTATGACACAAACTGGCTACGCTTTGCGGTCTCCACCCCATCGCGACCGCGCCGCGTATATGAGTACAACATGCAAACCCGCGAGCGGATTTTACGAAAAGAGCAAGTTCTACCATCTGGCCATGACCCGGATAAATACGTAGTTGAACGACACTTTGCACCGGCACAGGACGGGCAGATGATCCCGATCACCCTGCTTCGCCCAGTCGATATGAAGAGCGACGGAACCAACCCACTTTTGCTATATGGCTATGGTGCCTATGGCATCAGCATGCCAGCCAGCTTTTCGGCCAACCGACTTTCACTGGTTGATCGCGGTGTGGTGTTCGCAATTGCCCACGTGCGTGGCGGCAAGGAAAAGGGCTTTGCTTGGTACGATGAGGGTCGACGCGAGCGCAAAATGAACAGTTTTACCGATTTTATTGCGGTGGCTGAACATCTGATCGAAATGAAGATTTCCGCACCCAAAAGAATGGTTGCCATGGGCGGCTCGGCTGGCGGCATGTTGATGGGGGTTATCTCCAATTTACGGCCTGAATTATTTGCTGGTATTGTCGCTCAGGTTCCGTTTGTCGATGTACTGAACACCATGTCCGATGCCAGCTTGCCACTAACCCCACCCGAATGGCCGGAATGGGGTGATCCCCTGCACAATGTAGATGATTGCACCCGTATTGCCGGGTATTGCCCGATCACCAACGTATCCAATCAAGCCTATCCACCAATTTTTGCCACTGCTGGATTAACTGACACCCGGGTAACCTGGTGGGAACCGGCCAAGTGGATTGCAAAATTGCGCTATCTTGCCCCCGATGCCGGGCCTTTTTTGCTCAAAACAGAAATGAGCGCCGGACATGGCGGGGCTTCAGGTCGCTATGCCGGTCTGGTCAAAGTCGCTGAAGCGCAGGCATTTGCCCTGAAGGTATTGGAACGGACTAGGTTAAAACCATAGCCAGATATGGCTCTGGCTAGGACCAAAGCGCGATCGCAAAGATTTAGTATTTTCCTGCATGCGAACAAAAAAACGGCACCCAATACAGGTGCCGTTTTTAATTCTATTAGGTGATCGAGATGTGGGTCAGGTGGCTTGGGCTCGCTTTGCGGCCCGGGCTTTTTCCTTCGCCGCTTTGTCGTCGGCCAAGATCACTACACACTCTGCGGTGATGCTTTCCATGCCTTCGATTTTGGTGTCACCCATCCGTCTCACACGGTCTTCCTGGTTCTTGCACTCGTCCAGTTTCACCGCCTTGCGAAAGGCAATTTTCCGTCTCTCAACTTCAAACCCACCCTGGATGAATTTGATCCAGCCATCTGCGGTTTTGCGAGAATGGCTATAATTCAAGCCTTTCTTAAACTCGGCCATGGCATCGCGGGGCCGATCACGCTCATACAGAGAGTTGGCAATCAGCACATAGACATTGCCCGGTTTTTTCAAACCGCCTTTACTCAATGCCTGACGGAAAGCTTTTTCTGCTTCTTCATAGCGTGTCTCTGCAAAATAGGCTTCGCCCAATTGCTCGAACAAAAGTCCATTCGTTGCGCTCCGTGCGGCTTGGGTCAAAACCGGAATGGCTTTTTCATACTCGCGAGATTGGCGCCACATGTCAGAAAGCAATTTCAGATTTTTTGGATTTTTCGAAACCCGACCTGCATTCATTTCCCGTTCCAAAATTCTTGCACCACGATATGGCACTTCGTAATAGGAATAATACTGGGTCAGCGCCAGAAGCTCGGACTCTGTCGTCAGCATGCCGTTCAGGTACATCATTTTGTTGATCTCAAAGGCATCCCTTGACTTGTTGGCTTGCGCTTTCAAGGAGGCAATTGATCTCCAGATCTTCTTGTCATCTGGCCAGATTGAAACTTGTTGTTCCAGCAAAGTAGCTTGCTTGCCATACATGTTCAACGAATTGTACAGGAAGTTCAACAGGTCAAAATGTTTCTTCTTTTTAGGGCTCGCCATACGAAATGCAGCTTCACCATGCGGCAGAGCTTTGCGGTACTGGTCAGCCTGTGACCAAGCAGCGGCTACCATCATATGAATACGCTCGTTAGCTTTACCGCCACCGTTCAGCCAAGTTTCCAGAATGGTTGCGCCTTTGACGTATTGCCCTTCTGAAATCCACAATTGTCCAATATTTGGCATCATGCCGTTTACCTCGGGAGGGGTCAACGCGCCGGTGCGAATAGCTCCTTCCCAATCGGAAATGGTGCCACGCACATCGCCTGATCCATATTTGGCTTGCCCGCGCATTTGCAGGCAAATTGCCCGCTCATAAGGGGTTAAACCTTCCCGACCCAAAACCTTGTTTAGCACGGCTACAGCTTCTCGGTGGTTTGGCGGTTCGGCTTGCAGGAGTTCCTGAGCCGCCAATACGCTCTCACCAACCTTAGAGGTGAGCACCCGCCCTTCTGCTTTGGGCTGGTCTTTCCTGTTGCGCTGCGCTTCGGCTGGGGCCGAAAGGGCGGCCAGCGCAAATACGGCAATCAATGCGGTTCCGATGGTTCGGATCATGGAGTTCATCCCTGACTTGCTTGCAACCAACATTTCATATTCTCCTGTTCGAGCCTTTCGGCCCATCTTCATTCAGTTAGTCTTCAAGCTGGAACTTGATGGTGGTAATCACGCCGGTTCGGGCGACTGCTTTGCCATCAACGATTTTCGCATTGTATTTCCACTTTTGGACCGAACGCGTAGCAGCCCGCGCAAACATCGAACTGGTGCACTCCGTGCGCACATTATACGGCTTGCCCTCTGGGCTCACATCAAAAAATGCCTTGCAACTGCCTGAAACGCCCCGTTCTGCCGCACGCGGCGGATACATCGGTGGAATGCGAACCAAAGGTTGCGCGTCCCGGTCAGATACGTTGAAGTTCACTGAGTTGCGGTTGAGTTGTGGCGCTTCAAAATCAGGAATAGCACCTGCAATATTGGCAATACCTTCACGAGGCTGCACGGCTTTTTGCTTTTCAATCTGTGGCGGTGGGGGTGGCGGCTTTACGTCTTTGGAACGCTCAGCCTTTACATCACGTTGCCGAATGGAAAGTTCTTCAACTTTCGGGTTGATGGTAAAGCGAAACGCATCTTCTTTTTCCGGAAGAATAAGCTCTTTCGAAATCAACAATTTCATCAACAAAAACAATCCGATCGTAATGATCGCTGCAATTGGCAACCCGGCAAAAAAGCGCATTTGCGACTCCCTTTGTAATCCCGCCAGAACCGATTTGAACATGGGTCTGAAAACCCGAACTCAAACCTTAAAAACTGGTTTGGCGTTTTTACTCCCTCAATTGGCTGACCTGAAGTATCCGGGCCAGCATTTCTTCAGTTACGCCAGTTCCTCAACTGGCTACCAAAATACCGACAAAATATGCCGATATTGAGGCGCACTTAATTCTCGACCGATATCTCGACTGGAATACCCACCGCGACAAACATATCCTGAACGTCCAGAACGACTCCGATATTGGCTTTTTTATCGCCACGGATCACCCCTTCGGCTTTTGGATTTTCAGCCTTCATTTTAGTCAGTTCAGCCTTAACCGCGCTCATGGCAATCGGGTTTTTGTTGATCCAAACTACAGATTCGTCACTGACCCCCACCATAATGGATGGCTTGGTGGCCACCAAGTCCGGTATCCAGAACGGTTTATCCACATCAACCCCTGGTTCTTTTACAAAGACGGCGGTCACAATGAAGAAAATCAGCAGAATAAACACCACATCAAGCATGGGCGTCATGTCCATCTCGACATCTTCAGCATGGTTGTCCGTACGGCGTCTAGCCATAGAATTTGTCTCCTGTTGCAACCGCTGCAATCCGGCAGGCGGTCAATCATTTTTTCTCCAGACGGTTTAGATTAACTGCCCTTCGCGCCTTCGCGTTGAATCATGGTCGAAGCACCCGTCGATTTGGCTGCATCAAAAACCCGGACCACAATTCCGTGTTCCGCTTCGTCATTCGGTACAATCAACACAGCACTTTCGCCATTGTCGGCTCGAAACCGTTCGATGCTCGGCCCAATCCGGCGCACATCGGTCACCGTTTGATTGACAAAAATCACATTGCGGTCGTTGATTTGAATTAAAATCACCGGTGCTTGTTTATCTGGCTCATCCTGTTCCGGACTCGGCGGTGGCGGTAACATGCTGATTGATTTTTCTTGCACGAACACGGCGGTCACAATGAAGAAAATCAGCAGGATAAACACAATATCGAGCATGGGTGTCATGTCGACATCGGCTTCGGCCTGTGGTCGGCGTCTACTACGCATACGCTTACACCCCTAACTAATTTCGAGACTGTCTGCCACTTTCTGCGTTTCCCGCAGTCCGCGACGTTCGAGCCGATTTGTAAAGATTAATCCCGACAGGGCCGCAACCATACCAGCCATAGTTGGAATGGTCGCCTTAGATACCCCGGCCGACATTGCCCGCACATTACTGGAGCCGGTAGCCGACATCACATCGAAAACCTCGATCATGCCGGTAACGGTGCCAAGCAAACCCAAAAGGGGCGCAATGGCGACCAGTGTTTTTACAAACAACATATGCTGTTCTGTTTTCTGACGAACTTCCGAGATCAATTGTTCCCGGATCGCGTGTGCCGCCCAAGATTTATGGTCATCACGAGCTGTCCAGATATTGATTGCACGTTGTACAATCTTTTTGTGGGCAAACTGGTAATAAGCCAGTCGTTCCAGAATCAGTGCCCACATAAAAAACGTCGTGAACATGATAATCAGAAGTACGTCGCCCCCCATCTCCAGAAACTGCTGGAGATTGGTCAGGGCAACCGATGGATTGAGCCAGTTCATCTCGCTCTCCTTCTCTTGCCAGATCCAGCGCCTTATCGGCTCCGGCTCTCCGCGTTGGATGCAATCAGGCCAGAAGCCTGCTCTTCAAGGACTTGTTGCACAGACCGGCTGGCCGATGTGCAGAAGCTGTGAAGCAGCAAAAGCGGAATAGCGGAAACCAGGCCCAACACAGTGGTCACCAGCGCAAAGGAAATGCCATCGGCCATCAATTGCGGATCACCGGCACCAAACAGGGTAATCGCCTGAAAGGTTAGGATCATCCCGATCACGGTACCGAGCAGCCCCATCAATGGAGAGACCGCAGCCAACACCTTGATGAGCGATAGGCCATATTCCAGCTTGCCGGTTTCCCTGATGATTGCATCATCCAGTTTCAACTCGACCGTTTCCAGATCCTTGTCCTTGGCAGCATCATAAGCCTTCATAATCCGACCCAGCGGATTATTGCCGGGTTTGGATTTGCGAGACTGCGCCCGAACCGCCATGCCAGTCATGGTCAGGGAAAACAGGCGCCACAGACCAATGAATGTACCAATGGCAGCCATCATGGTCACAGCATACCCAATGCTACCACCCGCATGAAAGCGCTCGACCAGAGATGGTGTACGCACCACCATGGCCAGCAATTCACCACGAACCGGGTCAATCGGACCTTTGACAAATTTGCCAGGGTTACCTTTACTGACATTTTTGGCCAGACCACGAATACGGCCGGAAGGCTGGCGCCCCAACTTGAGCATATCACCCCCGTCCATCTTGATGAACTCAGAACCTTTGGATGTCCACGCTAGGAATGTACCAGCCCGGGTGATCGAAACATTATCAGATTCAGAGAGTTTCCCGTTAAAGGTAACCACCTGACCTTGCTGCTTCATTTCAGAAATTATCGTTTGATAGATGTTTTCCAGTTGTGAAACTTCAGGCAGCTTGGTGCTGGTTGCCACCTCTTCCAACGCCGCAGCGCGCCCTGGAAACTGTCCAGAAACATAAGACGAGTTCAACGTGTTAGCTAATTCGCCAGCAGCCTGACGGGCCGCACCAAACAATTCACCAAAAGAGCCTTGGGCCTTACGTAATTCGGCATCCAACTCACCAATACTGGCTTCATTGGCATCAAATTTAGCTGAATTTGTTTTTTCTGCAGCACGCAAACCAGCCAGTTCACGCTTGGCTCGAGCCAACAGTGCACGTTGTTCTGAACCTTTGGCCTGAAACTCGGAAACACGACGATTTGCCTCAGCTTGCGCCTCGCGACTATCGCGTCCCACCCGCTGAATCAACTCGTTAATCGAGGTAACAGGAGCACCTTGCGCCAATGCAGAACCGCTAAGCCCAAAGGCCCCAACTAGGGCCAACGCAGCGCAACTAAGAGATTTCATGGTTATTTTCATCTTCTTCATCCGCCTCTATCTATCAATTAACTTTGGTCGCGCCGGGAAGCGGCGCAGGAAATACTTCAGGAGTTTTCTGCTCAAGCGCGATCCGCGTGGCAGAAGAAATGTCCAATGCATAAGAAGATGGAAGATCTTCCCAAGCCTTGTTGGCCTGTGACCAGATATGCATGGAAGCATCTGTATCTGTGTACATCAGCGTAACCCGACCGACCCGCAGGAATTCAACCTTGCGCGCCTCACTACCATCAATAACCAGAGGTTCAGAATAGGACGTGGTTTGATTGCCGTAAGACAATTCAATCTGATAGGCGTTGATGATCTGGCGATACCGCTCCGAAGGAGACTGTGCCGGATCTTCCATCAAGTCTTTCAACTTCTGAATTCGATCTTGACGCTCACCCATTTGAAAAGGAACGTCTGCATTTACGAAGTCTTCGAGATTACCGATCATCCGAAGCATCATGGGTAGCAGTTGATCCTGCACTTCATCCACCCGGGCAATTTGCGAGCTGATCGAGTCAATCTCATTTTGCTGAGAGCGCAGGAAAATCCGCTGCTGCTCAACGTTCAAGGCGACCGTTTCTGTTTCTTGCAAAGCGGCCCGATATTCACCAACCACTGAATTGGTTTCATCATCGATCCGGTCAATGCGCGCTTGCGCGGCTGCGCCGGCGGCGGTCGACTGCGTGGCCGTGCTTAACGCTCGGCTTAACTGTTGCTGTGCGACAGCAGCGCCGCCTAACGTGGAAATTGCAAGGGCAGCTACGCTGGCCTGTGCCATGAATTTCAACTTCGTCATGTTGTGCTCCAAATGAACCTGAACGCGGCCAGACGAAACGGACGCATCAATAAAACTCAAATTGGCAAGCCACAAACGGGCGCGCCTCCCAGACTAGTCGGAAAACTGAAACGAAGGTATCGGTCTCGCTCCCAAAATCATCCACTGCCAAATGGCAGAAAAGTTGCCCGCCTTGCAACGGGGTGATGAAAAGAGAAGTTAGAATACCAGCGCGAAGCGCCGCTCTATTCCCCTTTTCGTGCGGCATCGGTTGACCCAACGTCCTGCACATAACGGGATTCGACGCCCGTTCAAGCAGCAACGCTAGCACTAAACTTTTGCGGCAAGCAATATGTGATTCACCTGAAATCAGTGAATAACTGACAATTTAATGCCCAAAAGACAATCAGTAGGTGTGGTAACAGACAAGTGATCAACGCCAATGGGGGAATCTGCGGATCAGGCCATGTCTTTGGATGTGGGAGTTGGCTGGGGCGCCAGGATTCGAACCTGGGATGGCGATACCAAAAACCGCTGCCTTACCACTTGGCGACGCCCCATCAACCAACACTGCACAAGCAGTATCGACGGAGGCAGGGTCATACCCCTGACTTTTGTCAAAGGCAACGGGTTTTCCACAGCATTTTTCTGTTTCGCAGGTTTTCGCTCAATTACAGTTGTGGCCGCCCGGTGAGAAACCCGACCCGGTACTCGCGACTCAATCAATTCCATAGCCAATCGGACCGCAAAACCATCCGATCACTTTTTATTGTTTTTCGATATTACATATTGTTTTTCGATAAAAGATATGTATGTTCATATTTGAAGCACCCGAAGCGGTGCAACGCATAAACAAGAAGAGAGTCTCATGAAACAATTTCTCATCACCGTAGCTGGCGTAATGGTCGGCCTTTTCCTGATAATCATCATTCCAGTGTTTCTGCTGATCATGGCAGGGATATCAGCTTCGATGTCTCATTCAGCTCAAAACAAGAGCTCCCAAAGCGACGCGCAGGTATTGCGGATCGATTTGCGAGTGCCGATGAGCGATCAGGAGCAAGCCAGTATTTTTGATGAATCCCCATCACTGGTCTCTTTGGTTGAAACTTTAATGGCGGCCCGTGAAGACGAAAATGTCAAAGGCCTGTTCAT
>NVXG01000054.1 GCA_002733805.1 Robiginitomaculum sp.
TTGGCTGCCCGCATGATGCGGATGGCAATTTCACCCCGATTGGCAATTAGGATTTTTGAAAAGTCGGGCTTGTCAGCGCGAGCGGCCCCAAAACGCCGGCAGAGCGGTGGCTGGCCGCGTCGTTAAACGCTGCCTCATCAAGCTGCATCAGACGCGCGGCCTCGGCGCTGGTTTCCATCCAAACAATCGCCGAGCGGTGGCCGTCATCCGCGTCGGGCAATGGTACCATGGTAAATGGCCCGCCGCTGAGATGCACCTCGGTCGAGCAATCATTATGCGGCGGTGCATGGCGCACGGTGAATACCAGCGCCTTTTGCCCGTAACGGTGGATCTTAGTGCCAATACCCGCAGCCTTGCGCACGGCAGATTTGCGCCCATCAGCGCCGATCAACAGCTTGGCGGAGAGCTGAGTGCCGTCGCTCAGCGCCACACGGGCCTCAACCCGGCGCGGGGTCAACCGGGCAAAACGAGTGTCAGGATATTGGGTCACATTGGGCAGCTGCGCCAGCCGGGCAAGGGCGGCTTGCCGAATGGCCATATTGGGCAGGTTCCAGCCAAAAGGGCCGTCGCCAATCTCGCTGGCGTCAAAATCGGCGCTGACAGCGGCTGCGTCAGGCGGGCCACCTGCATCAATGATGCGCATAATCTTCAGCGGCGCGGCATGCGGCTCGAACAGATCCCACAGCCCCGCACGCGCCAACAGCGCCCGTGCGGGTTGCAAAAAGGCGGTGCTGCGCAGGTCATTGCTCTGTTTGGCCAGGCTTGGGTCAACCAGCGCCACGCTGAACCCCGCCGTGCCAAAGGCGGCCGCGGCGGTCATTCCGGCAATGCCGCCACCGACCAAAATGATGTCGCTGTGTTGAATATTCATGCGCCATTGATAGGCCCGCAGCGGCTTTGGCGAAAGCCCGATCAGCTCAGCTGCGACACAAAGGCGGTCAGATTATCGGTATGGTAGTGGATGTGGTCCGCGGCGACCGGCGCGGGTGCGACATGCACCGTTTTCATACCCATCGCATGCGGCGCGGTAAGGTTGCGCATGTCATCCTCAAACATCGCCCCTTGCGTTGGGGCCAACCCATCTAGCGCAAACACGGCCTCAAAGGCGGCTTGCTCAGGCTTGGGCCTGTAATTGGCATGCTCGACGCCGTAAATCGCGCCAAATACGTGGGACAAGCCGCGTGCTTCGAGTACTTTTGCCGCATAATCGGCGGAGCCGTTAGTATAGACAATGCGCCGGCCGGGCAGGGCATCTATGGCCTCGGCCAGTAATGGAGCCTTAGAAAGTACCGAAAAATCAATGTCATGCACGGCGATCATAAACGGCTCTGGATCAATATCATGCTCAGCCATCAGCCCAGATAGGGTTGTGCCGTAGCGGGTCCAATAATCGGCGCGCATGGTGTCGGCGGTCTCATTGGAGACATTAAGAATATTTGCAACGTAAGATGTCATCTTGCGCTCAATCTGGCTAAACAGTTGCGCCGATGGCGGGTAGAGCGTGTTGTCGAGGTCAAAAACCCAAACCCGCACATGTGAGAAAGATGCTGCAACCATGCGTTAGAATAGGCTGTGTGTGCGAAAGCAGCAAGTTAAACTGGGCTCTTAGCTTGCGGGGGATGGGCGGCATTGGCTAAACTCGCAACTATCAGAAAGGTGCCTCAGATGACTTATGCCAAACCGCCGCTCAAAGATGCCTATGTGCAAATACTTGAGGCGATAGATACCGGGCTTTATCGCCCCGGCGATAGGTTGGTCGAGAGCGATCTGGCCGAACGGTTTGGCATGTCACGCACGCCAATTCGTGAGGCTTTACAACGGCTTGAAACCCAAGCCTTATTGGCCCGCGACGGTCGTTCGCTTATTGTCGCCTCGCTCGACCATAACCAACTGGCTGAGCTTTATGTTGTGCGCGGCGAGCTGGAGGCTTTGGCTGCACGGCTGGCTGCGCGCCATGCCACGCCAGAAGAAATACAAGTTTTGCGGGATATGTTGAACGACGATGCGGCTTTGGTTGATGATCCCGAGGCGTTGAGCCGAGCTAACCGGCGGTTTCACAAACAAATTCATCTTGCCTCGCATAATCGCTTTCTTGTCCGCCAGCTCGACCTTGTGCATCGGTCCATGGCGTTGCTGACGGCCTCATCTTTGGCCAGTGAGGGCCGCAGCCGCGATACATTGTTGGAACATGAGGCGATCGTGGTGGCGATTGAGGCGCGCGACGCTGAAGCGGCGGCAGCGGCTTTGCGGCTTCACATCAGCCGGGCTTTTGTTACCCGGTTAAAGCTAGACGCGGCAAAGTTGGATGCGGCGACATAAAGGCTGTCTTTTGGCGGCGCGTCGATGCCATGCGAAGTTTTGTCCCAATAAAAGGGGTTATGCACCACTTCCCAAAAAGCTTTGATAACCGATAGCGTGGCCATTGGGAAATAGGCCAGCAGGGTTAATGACCAGAGATAAAGCCGGGGCTTTTGGGCCCGCTTTGCGCCCAAGAGCGCCACAGCGATATTGACCACTTCGCCAGTGAGACAGGTGCCGATAAAAGCCCAGACTGCCCAGTTTGGGAGTATGTTCAGCGGATGGCCGAAGCCGAGCATGAGCAGCCAGGCTGACCAAAGGACGGGGGCCAAACAAAACTGAGCCAATGTGCCTAGGAACAGGACCTGAAAGGCAAAAAACCTCTTTGGACCAAGCTCTTGCCAGAGCACTTTTGGGTCACGCATATGAACTGCCCAAGTGATTGCATAGCCCTTGAGCCAGCGCGAGCGCTGTTTGACCCAGGGCCAAAATCGGGCATTTGCCTCTTCTTGGGTAACGCTGGAAATCAGCTCAGTCTTGTAGCCGCGCCGGGCCAGCCGGATGCCAAGATCGGCATCCTCGGTCACATTATGCGCGTCCCAGCCGCCCAGCTCTTCGATAACCTCTTTGCGGATGAACAAGGTGGTGCCACCGAGCGGCACGGCGAGGCCAAGCCGGGCCATACCGGGCAACAGTACCCGAAACCAAGCGGCATATTCCAGCGTAAAGCATCGGGCGAGCCAGTTGCTATCCGTATTGAAATAGTCGAGCACGCCTTGCAAACAAGCGACTTCGGGCGGGGCTTTGGCAAAACCGGCGGCAACAGCATGCAGCTGGTCGCGGGCGGGCAGGTCTTCGGCATCATAAATGCCAATGATCGAGCCACGGGTGAAATCCATTGCGTAATTGAGCGCCCGTGGTTTGGTGCGGATCATGCCGGCAGGCACGGTGATCACCTGCACCCAGTCAGGTAGCTTGGTGCGGGCAAGTGCGGCGCGGGTCACGTGATCATTATCTTCGAGGATAAGGCAGGCATCGAGCCGCGCTTTAGGGTAGTCGATCTGGGCCAGACGTTGCAGCAGATGTCCGGCAATTTCGGGCTCTTTATAGAGCGGCACTAGCAGTGATATGATTGGCCGGATCGAGCTAAATACGACCGTATTATCAGCGTCTTGGGCCAAAACAGGCGCAACTTCTTTACCACGTCCCAATGTAGCAACCGCGGCGGCGGCCTTAAGTGCAGTGGCCAGTGTGAGCACGATAATAGCCAGCAGGCACAAGCCGACGATGATCGGGCCAGGGAACAGAACTGCCGCCCCGGCAAAGCCGAGCAATCCGGCTGCGAGCTTGCGTTTTTGTTGCGGTCTCAAGGCGCTGTAATTGCGGCAACTATCTATTTCGGGCAGCTTTGTCTCTGCCTTGCTGGCCAGAAATGGCCCGGCAATATGCAAGAGGCTACGCTTGAGCAAATCTTGCCTAGCATGGGCCATGCGCACAGGGCCAAGCGCCGCCGTCAAGCGGGACAGGTGTCTTTGAAACTGCAGCGGATCAGCGGCAAGCACCACAACGGCACCGCCAACATGACGCCAGGGCAAAAGCCCTTCGCGCAAACAAAAGGCAGGCCCCACAGCAAAGACCAATGCCGGATCAGCCGGCTGAAATTCAGGATCAACAGACGCCACAGCACCGGGCAGGACCGGCGCTTTCGCAACATGGCGTGCGTCAATCGAGGCGAATTGCCTCATATTCCGCAACCCCCAAGATTCCCCAGAGTTTTAAACAAACACTAAGGAATCAGGATGCAGAATATTGGTTAAAAGATCGTTAAGTCGCGCGCGCTGCCATGGCCGCGGCGAAGCGCTCAAACAGATAGTAGCTGTCTTGCGGGCCGGGGCTGGCTTCGGGGTGATATTGCACCGAAAACACTGGGCGCCCTTCAAGGCTGATGCCGCAATTTGAACCATCAAACAGGCTGATATGGGTTTCTTTTACCCCGTCAGGCAGGCTCTGGCTGTCGACGGTAAAGCCATGATTCATCGAAGTAATTTCGACCTTGTTGGTCTCAAGGTCTTTGACAGGGTGGTTGGCGCCGTGATGGCCGTGGTTCATTTTGATGGTGCGTGCACCCAGCGCCAAAGCCAACATCTGGTGGCCAAGGCAAATGCCGAAAATAGGCAGATCGGTCTGTTGAACAAGATGTGCAATCATCGGCACGGCATAGGTGCCAGTTGCCGCAGGGTCACCGGGACCATTGGACAAAAAGATGCCGTCTGGCTTATGCGCGAGGATTTCTTCCGCCGTCGCATTGGCCGGGACCACGGTAACATCGCAACCCGCCGAGGCAAGGCAACGCAGGATGTTGCGCTTAGCGCCAAAATCAACAGCCACGACCTTATGGATAGCGGCTTTCTGGCGGGTATAGCCGTCTGGCCAGGCCCAACGCATGCTGTCCCACTGAAAGCTCTGCGCACAGGTGACATCTTTGGCCAAATCACGGCCCTCAAGGCCAGCAAAGGCACGGGCCTCGGCCACCAGAGCCTCGACATCAAAGACGCCATCAGCGCTATGCGCCAGTGTCGCGTGGGGCGCGCCCTGTTGGCGAATAGCCCGGGTTAGGCGGCGGGTATCAATCCCGCCAATGCCAATGCGCCCGCGCGCTTCGAGCCATGAATGCAGGTCTTGTACATTGCGCCAGTTCGACGGCGTTGTCGGATCCCATTTGACAATGAGGCCGTCTGCCACCGGGGCGCCGGTCTCGTCATCATCGGGGTTGGTGCCGGTATTGCCGATATGCGGGAAGGTAAAGGTGACGATCTGGCCCGCATAGGACGGGTCGGTCATGATCTCTTGGTAGCCGGTCATGGCGGTGTTGTAGCACAGCTCGGCCACGGCCTTACCTTGCGCGCCAAAACCCTGTCCGTAATAAACCGTACCATCTGCAAGGGCGAGGCAGGCGGTAGGGTGGGCCGGGGCGTGACGCGGCATGGCTGTATCTCCGAAATGAGGAATCGGCGCGAAAATAGGGGCAGTGCCAAGCCGGGTCAAGGGGATCAAAGGGTCAAGTAGGGGGGGAGTTGTCTTGAGCGGCTGTAATCGTTAAAAGGCCGTCTAATCTGCCACCACTCAGGAACCAAATTGATGGAACTACGCAGCCGACTGAATACGGCGCTTAAAGATGCGATGCGGGCCAAGGAAGCCGACCGGCTCTCGACCCTGCGTCTGATAAGCGCCGCGATCAAGGACCGCGACATAGCGTTGCGGGGCGAAGGCGATGATGGCGGTGTCGGCGAGCCCGAAGTGCTGGCTATTCTTGGCAAGATGGTCAAGCAACGCCAAGAAAGTGCGCGCGCTTACGAAGAGGGCGCGCGGCTAGAATTGGCCGACCGCGAGCGCCAAGAGATAACGATCATCGAAGAATTTTTGCCGCGTCAGCTTGATGATGATGAGACAGCGGCCGCTGTTGAGGCGGCGATCGCGCTGACAGGCGCGGCTACGATCCGCGACATGGGCAAGGTCATGGGCGAGCTGAAGGGCAAGTTCACTGGCCAGATGGACTTTGGCAAAGTCGGGCCGATGGTTAAGAAAATACTAGGTTAAACGCCAAAGGTTACGGACATGCGGTTAGCATTTCCTTAGATGAAGTCTCTGCCGCCAAGCCAAGTTGGCGGCAGAGTATTTATTGCTTTTAGCGCTCGACGCGAATGAGCTGGTTGCCGAGCAACCGCTCCACATCATCGTAATTATTGAGGCCTGATAGTAGCCGGTTTAGGTCTAGCGCCAGAGCCTGCCGTTCATCGGGGCTCAGAAACGCGCCCAACTCAATGGTGCGGCCATCGCCACGCAGTGTCAGGTACTGTTCAACCGGACCCTCATTTGGGTGCAGGGTGATCTCAATCCAATGTGGGTTGGCCTGCCAATGCTGGGTTTTGCCATTGGTGCCCGTATGCTTGAGTTCCCACTTATCCGGCCAAAAACAGAGCGCTTCATGCAGCTTTGCTGCATTTCTTTGGTTGTGGCGCAGCGCGAACCAAAGCCCCAGCATGGTCAGGGCAAAAAAGTTCAACAGAAAGTAGAGCGCTGATTTGCCGATCATTGCGAGCAGGGGCAGGGCCATGAAGGCGCAGGTGAGGCTAATGAAGGTAACAAAGCCCTTGGGCTGTAAGGGGCTGTTAGGCGACATGTTTAGGAGAAGCAGCGGCCCATCAGGTTGCTTAGCCGAATCGCAAGCGGCCCCGGAATGAACCGGGGCCGCTTGTTCTATTTTGTACCAGTAGTAGGGCATGTGCTAGATGCTGGGCTTAATGCCCGGCTGGCTTATCCCAGTCTTCTTGCTTTGGCAGGGTCTCAAATGTGTGCTCAGGTGGTGGGCAGGGCAGGGTCCATTCGAGGGTATCGGCCCACTCATTCCACGGGTTGTTCACGGTAACCTTCTCACCGTAACGCAATGTGCGGAACAAGATGACGAGGAAGAAGATGAACGAGGCGAAGGAGAGGAACGCGCCCCAAGAGGAGACATAGTTCCACAAAGCGAAAGCATCTGGGTAGTCGATATAGCGGCGTGGCATGCCCTGACGGCCCAAGAAGTGCTGTGGGAAGAATGTCAGGTTAGCGCCGATGAACATCATCCAGAAGTGGATTTTACCGGCCCATTCGGGCATCATCTTGCCCGATAGTTTGGGCATATAGAAGTAGATGCCGGCAAAGATGGCAAAGATAGCGCCAAGGCTCATCACATAGTGGAAGTGGGCAACGACATAGTAAGTGTCGTGGTAGGCCCGGTCGACCCCGGCTTGGCTAAGGACAACGCCCGTAACCCCGCCAGCAGTGAACAGGAACAAGAAGCCAAATGCCCAGAGCATAGGTGTTTTGAACTCAACCGATCCGCCCCACATCGTGGCGATCCAGCTAAAGATCTTAACCCCGGTTGGCACAGCGATAACCATGGTCGCCAACATGAAGTAGCTCTGCTGGGTTAGGCTCAAGCCAACCGTATACATATGGTGTGCCCAAACCACGAAGCCCAGAACACCAATTGCGATCATCGCATAAACCATTGGCAGATAGCCGAAGATTGGCTTGCGCGAGAAGGTCGCGATGACGTGGCTAATGATACCAAAGCCCGGCATAATGATGATGTACACTTCGGGGTGTCCGAAGAACCACAAGATATGCTGGTACAATATCGGGTCACCGCCGCCAGAGGGCTGGAAGAAAGTGGTGCCGAAGTTTCGGTCTGTCAGCAGCATAGTGATCGCACCGGCGAGCACAGGCAGCGCCAATAAAATAAGCCATGCAGTGACGAAGATCGACCAAGAGAACAGCGGCACTTTATGCAGCGTCATGCCCGGTGCACGCATATTGAGGAACGTCGTGATCATATTGATCGCGCCCAAGATAGACGAGGCACCCGACATGTGGACGGCGAAGATCGCCAGATCCATCGAATAACCGCCCTCTGAGGTCGATAGCGGCGGATAAAGCACCCAGCCCACCCCAGACCCAAGCTGGCCATTGCCACCCGGTGACAACAGCGAGGCGACGCCAAGCGAGACACCGGCAATATACATCCAGAAACTCAGATTGTTCATCCGAGGGAAAGCCATATCCGGCGCGCCGATTTGCAGCGGCATAAGGAAGTTGCCAAAGCCGCCGAACATTGCCGGGATAACCACGAAGAACATCATCAATACACCATGATAGGTGATCAGCACATTCCAAAGGTGGCCGTTAGGCGTGCAATCTTCAGGCGCTGCAGGCAAGAACCGCGCGCCCTCCATGCACATATACTGAACGCCAGGATGCATAAGCTCCAAGCGCATATAAACTGTGAATGCAACGGCAATAAAGCCGACCGCGCCAGCGACAAACAGGTATAAAATCCCGATGTCTTTGTGGTTTGTAGACATGAACCAGCGGGTAAAGAAACTCCGCTCGTCGTGGTGGTCATGTCCGTGGATGGCGGCGTCTGCCATGTGGCTCTCCCCGAAATTGCGCGTAGTAGGGCCGCGTTGGTTACTGCCCCTTTGCAGGCGTTCTAAGCCTTCAACGATGCAGGGGCAATATTCGATACGGTAGAAAGGATGAGTTAAAATAGCGCAGTTGCTTGAAAAATAGCCCCGAACACCGTTTTGCCTGCTTATTGGTTAATCTTATGTAAATTTCTAGCCCGCCTTGGGGTGCGTATTGATGGGCTGAGCCGCAATCTTGGGCTGCAAAACGTCAGCGGCTGTTTTTGGCGCTTCAATAATCGAAATGAAATAGGAAAACTGTTATTTTACAGCCCCTTGGTGCGAGCGAAAAGGATTCGCTTGCAGTCCTACTCGCCAAAGACAGTATCGAAACTACGCTTGAGCGCTACATCAAGGTCAGCCATGCTGACAGGCAAGCCAAGGTCGACTAGACTGGTCACCCCGTGTTTGGCAATGCCGCAAGGGACGATGCCGTCAAAATGGCACAGATCGGGGTCAACATTTATCGAAATGCCGTGAAACGACACCCATTTGCGCAGCCTGATTCCGAGTGCTGCGATTTTATCTTCGCGCACCGCGCCATCCGCATAAGGCGCAAGGCCGGGCCGGGTGACCCATACACCAACGCGGCCGCTCCGCAGCTCGCCCTTCACGCCAAACTCGGCCAGCGCCAAAATGATCCACCGCTCAAGATCATGCACAAACTTGCGCACGTCTTGGCCGCGTTTGCTCAGGTCGAGCATGACATAGCCAACCCGCTGGCCGGGGCCGTGATAGGTATATTGGCCACCGCGCTGGGCTTTATAAACCGGGAACCGGTCTGGGTCGGTCAGATCACTGGGTTTGGCTGAGGTGCCGGCGGTATAAAGCGGCGGATGTTGCAACAGCCAGATCATCTCGTCAGCTTCACCAGCAGCAATTGCTGCCACGCGCGCCTCCATCGCCGCCACAGCGACTTGGTAATCAACTAATTCATCAGAAAACTTCCAATCGACCATGCTGGCGCTCCCCATTGTGAGATCATATCGCCCTGTTGCTTATCAGCCAATTGAGCCAAAGGAAAATGCGGCAGAAGCGGAGATAACAGCGTGAAAATGGCGAAGGTTATCGTTGAGGCGATTTAGCGCTTCACAAGCCCCTATGGCTTCGCTACACAGCCCCCGAAACCAAGCCTTAGACATTGCGGTCGTGGCGGAATTGGTAGACGCGCAGCGTTGAGGTCGCTGTGAGGTAACACTCGTGGGGGTTCGAGTCCCCCCGACCGCACCAACTCACTATCCCCCTTATAAAAACCTTCTAACACCTTGAATGGTAAGGTAGTTTTTGGTGTTCGATAGCCTGTTTTCCGGCAGTATGAAATACGCTCGGAAAAGGCCAGTCTGAGGACTGTTCGTTGTAGGGTGAACTTACCTGAATTCCATATTTTCCAAGGGTTTGCGAGGAATGTCAGGGCGTGTTCGATAGAATCATTAAACCTCCCCTTGGATTTGCCACCAGATTGCAGTTTTTCGGCCAGAACGCGTTTGTTGCGTTCCAGTTTTTCGATTTTTGCCTCATAGGCGTTGATCACGGTTGGGCTGGAAACATCCATAATCCGCTCTAACAATCCGTCAATTTGCTTTTCGGTTGCCTTGATATCGGCTTTCAACGTTACCTGCATCGCCTCAGCTTGTCGTGAGCGCTGATTCCACGCATCTTTGAACATTGCCTTGGCAATATCAAACAGGCCCTTTGTGGGTTGTAGAGTGCGTAGAATATCGGCAAACTCGCCTTCCATGCGGTCGCGCGGGATGGATTTGCGGTAGCTGACGCAGCCTTTGGAATCGCAAAGGTAATAGGCGTATTTTTTCATTTTACCTTGGGACCAACAAGCGGTCAGCGGCTTTTGGCAATCATTGCACAGCACAAAACCACGCAAGGGAAAATCCTTGTTCAGGTTCTTGCGGATCGGCGCTTTGGCCACGCCCGCACGGCGGTTTTGGATGGCCTCATAAGTTGCAAGAGAAATTAGCGGTTCGTGTTTGGCCTTGAGCCAATTTAGCTTCCAGTTTTCATGGGTGATATAGCCCGCATAAATCGGGTGCAGCAAAATATCGGTGACGCGCTGTTGATTGATCGTACCGCGCCCGTTCTTTGGGAAGGCTGGCTGGCTTTCAAAATAGCGCTTCACTTCGGCTTGGGTCTCAAAGCGACCCACAGCGTAACCTTCAAGGGCTTCTTGTACGATACTGGCCAGAGGCTCGTCACGGACAAGAATATTGCCATGCGCCGCCTGCCGTTCAAATCTAAAACCGGCAGGTGCCTTGAATACCCAATAGCCGCTTGAGAGGCGCGCGCGCATTTTCTGCACAACCTGCCGCCCGTTTTGTTTGCGTTCCAACTGACCCTGTGCGGCCATGATCGTCTCAATAAACTCACCCTCAGGCGTGTCTTCGAATTTGAAGTTCAGACAATAAACCGACGCGCCGCGTGCGGCCAAGGCTTGCCGGAGCTTGATGTGGAATTCTGTATCACGGGCAAAGCGTTTCAGATCATCAAAAATAACCGTGTAGGATTTGTCTTTTTGAGCTTCAAGAAAACTCAGCAATGCCACCATGCCGGGGCGGTTCATAAAATCACCGCCACCAGATACATCATCAGGAAACATAGCCTCTACGTGATAATTATTGGCAAGGGCATGCTCTCGACAACGGGTTTCTTGGCTTTCCAAACCATGACCCCGATTAACCTGCGCGGCAGAGGAAACGCGGCAATATATAACTGCGTATTTTGGTTGTTTAATTTCAGTGTTCATTTAGGAATCCTTCCTCGTGACGGGCCAGATTGCGCGTCAGCGGCGGCATTAAATTCAGGTTTGGAGTTGTCTTTTGATCCTAGCACAGCATCGGCATTGACGGTGATCAAATCACATAAATCATCCTCTTGCCCCCAATCATCTCCGCTGGCTTGCTGGACAGGATGCACACCAAAACCAAGATCAACGAAGCTGACGACGATAGACCAGAGGGTTTCGATAAATGCCTGTTTGTCGGCATCGGAAAGATCAGATTCATCCAGATACTTGCCATACAATTCCCAATCAATAGTCAGTGCGGGCGCTGTGGCTGTACCTGCCGTCGCGGTCTTTTCCTGTTTGCCTTTATCGTCTTTCATAATTTTCTCCGTTTCTTCTTTCTCTCCAGTCCAGCGATCTCAAAGTACGAGAACATAAGCAGAACACTTTAGGGATAAATTCCTACAAAAGCAAGAAATATCTACCATTATTCATGTACTTACTTAGACGGATGGTTCACATTTTCTCGCCAACACCTGCGTTTGACCGCGCTTTCTGGACGCGGTTTTGGACATCGAGGTGCAGAGGGTCATTCATGTTATTGCTCCTTATCTTGGGGTTAATCGCGGGCGCGTGTTTGAATGCGCCGATCTTGATTTGAACGGCGGTTGACGGCTTTTTGAAAATCATTGCGGGCGTGATCCTTGATCACATCACGCCCGCGCACAGTTTCAATCAGCTTGGTTAATTCGCGGGTTTCCGAGCGTTCAATGCGCGATATGGCCTGATTGTGTTTGAACCGCACCTCGCGGTGGGCTTGTCGTTGTATTGCGCTTTTATCAAAGCGATCTGCACCAACAAAGCGGCGGGTAAAATTTTTGGTTTTGTGACCTGCCTTGTCGATCAACCGTTTGGTGGCCAGTTCAACGCGGGTGGCATATTCGGCGCGATAATCGCGGGTAGCAGTTGCAATCGCCTTATCGTGACGATCAATAATTTCGCGAGATTTCTGGAAGTCGGCGGGCGTGCGCAAAGACTGGGCTTGTTTGCGTTTTGTTGCCCGTTCAAAGATAGATTTTATTTCTTGTGATTGGCTATAAGTCATACTCAGCCTCCGTTTTGCAGATGGATTTGTGCGGCAGAATTGCACTGTGATATGCTCATTAAATGAGTATATTTAACGATATAGAAGACGTTCAGGACTGGCTTGAACCGATGGATTACCTTGGTTTCTGGCATGCAGTCGCACCCTATGATCTGATCCTTCAAGATCGCGACCATTGCGATACGCAGATTGCCACGGGCGAAGTCACGCAGGAGACTGTTCTGTGCGTCTTGAAAGGTTTTGCCCGGATTGAACTGACGCAAAGGCTGGGGCTGAAACGCCGTCCGGTCACGCCGTGGGTGCAGCTTGTGGCAAGTCATTAGCGGTTACCATCCGGCTTGAAAAACCGAACCCATGCGCAATGTCCGTCTGTCGGATGGATTGTGTAGCCCCCGTATGGCCCCCAAAACAGGCATTTGGTATAAAATCGGCGGGTAAACGGGTCCATGCCCTGACCTTCATCGACCCAAGAATAGCTGGTGCGGACATGCGGCAGGCCGAAAGTTTCTTTTGCGCCAAACAAAGCAAGTGGAACGATGATCCAGAGCAGATAGCTGGCGCGAAACAGACGCGGTTTCATCTTATTTTCCTCTCTTATCTGTAAATAGAGTAACTTTGGGATCAGCCGCACGTTGTGGACCTTCCAGCGGGTTATTGGCCAATTCCCCATGACAAAACGGGGCAATCTGGTGCTGGGCGATTTTCTTGCAATGAATAAAGCCAAGGTTTTTAACATGGATGATCTGTTCATCCGGTTTCAGGCGCATGAGGCGCTCCGCTGGGAATGTGCGATCTTTGCCGGTGCTGATATTGCCGGAATATTCAAGCTTGCCACTGTTAAAGCTCAGTCCTTGATTGATGACTTGAGATTCCCCCATTGCACGGGACAGCCTTTCGGCCTCAGCAAAGGACGAGAACCCGAAATACTGCTTTATAATTGCCTGATCTTCGATGGTTTCGGTTTCTTTGTCTCCAAAGGCACGTTGAAGTTCCGAGCGTGATTGCGCAATAATATGGCAGTTGCCACCGTAGCCGCGCATGGTGGTCAGGGCCGAAATCAGGGCTTTCAATGGGGCGTTGGTGGCCTCATCCAAAATGAAATCTACAGACCCAGAAATACCACTCAGCAACGCATCAACAAAGGATTGCAGGTGCAAAGCATAATACGCGCCGAGCCGCGCCATGTGGCGTTGCGGGCCGACAATGAACACGATGTAATGGTCTTTGAGCAGTTGCGTATGGGTGATTTCGGCATCTGCACCAACATTGTGCAACGGGCTTCCTGCCGAAAATATTCGCAGTGATTTGAGGGCCGCGCCCCGATGTTTGCCGTAATTTTCGCGGTCATTTTCCGCCATATCCAGAACATGCGCACCAAGGGCAGACAGAACTTCGTCGCCTTCTTCGGCCTCAATAGCCGCAGCTTGTTTCAGCGTTTCAGGATTGGCAATCAGCGCCCAAACGCCGCCCGGCGTCGCCAGTTCAGGTTTGCGTTTCAACAGCGCAAGTTCAGCAAATTCTTGGAGGGTTCTGGGTTCATCCCTGAAAAATTGATTGCGAGAATCGTTTGGCGGGTCCGGTATCAAAGCGTGATTGGTGTTTTCTGTCGAAAATATCAGTTCACCATTGTCTTGTTCATAGGCGGATATCATGCTGCCAAAGGGTGTGATTGATATACGGTGCGGATTATCTTTTCCCAGAACGCCAAAATCATCAATGATCGCCACCTTGCGCCCGTAGCGCTTGCATAAATCAGCGCATTGAGCGGCCATTTCACCGTCTTTACAGTCATTTATAATAAGGCCGCGATTGTGATCAGCGATGAGGGACAATATCCATGTCATTGCGCCAGCGGTTGTTTTCCAACCGCCGGCCGCCGCTAACAACATACTGTGTGAGGCACTGGCAGCGAATATCGGCGTACCATCGAATTCCATGCCGAGCAGACGTTTTACAGGTTTACTCATCGGTCATTCCCGCCGCTTTAAGGGCGTCTTTATCAGCCATTTCAGAGGGGGTGACGGGTTTGAGGAGTTCGGTGAATGCGGCAAACTCTTTCTCACGTGCATAGAGCTTTGCAATAGTGATCAACGCATCAATAGATGTGCGGAGTGCGGCCATCCCAACAATGATTGAGAACACGCCAAAACCCCACCATTCAGGTTTTGAGGGCCATACCAACCAAGCCAACCCTCCCAAAATGAAAGCCAGCAACAGCTTGCCATTAACTTTTAGGATTGCTCCAAATGTGGTTTTTCCGGGGGTCATTGTTTGCCCTCCGGTGTTGCGCACCGTATGGCGGAAACGATATCGCGACGAATACGGTTCAGCTGGCTGTACGATCCCCATATTGCGTCAGACAATTCGCTATTGCGCAAATCACGGCTGAGTAGTTTCAACTGTCCCAGCCAGATACCGGCAAAGACCGAAGCGATAATTCCGCCAATGATGAAGCCGATTTCGGCAGGATAAAGCAGATCACTGAATGCGATCCCAAACCCGCCAAAACCTGCGGAACACATCAACGCGCCAGCCAGAAACGGGCGGCGCACCGATACAACGGAAATATTGTGCAACAGGTAAGTGTCCCGATGCGTTTCTACGGATGCGCTGTCGATATCTACATTGCCAAATACATAGTCAAAATTCATTCTGGCCTCCTATCTCAAAGCGCAGTGCGGGGAATGCAGTGCGCGGGTTAGTTCGGAATTGAGGTTTTCAGTGACAGAAATCGGTGAAATTAGCCGTGCTGACCCCGCAAAGAGCGCCCAGTTCAGACGATCCTGTGTCACCACAGACGCAGCACAATCACACCTTGATCCAGCCTGTGACGCGGCTAGCGCAATCCGGCGATCTTCCGCCGCGCGGCGCTGACGTTCCTGTTCGCGCAGTGTTGCGGTGACACCCCCGCTCATATCGGGGTTGCCGTATTGATCGCAAAGCCTGCCCAATTCAGGAAACAGACCTCCCAGAAGTGATCGGCAATCTGTTCTGGGGATGAACGTCTCCGGTTCCCTGCGAGTGGAAATCTCCACCCGCAAAGCCGATTGGCACGTCGCGCCCCAATTCGAAGTTTGAATGGTGCGGTCAGCGATTACTTGGCCAGTGCCAAAAAAACTGGCACCCGCGTATAGTACCGCAGCAAGAACGACCCCACCGCTTATCGGCAGGTTTGATGTGTCAAATGACATGGATTATCTCCTTGTTTTACGTGTGGAATTTCTGGAATGTGATTTATCACGCGCCTCTGAGGCGAAGCTGACAGGTGGCTGGCTAACCAACCCCGAAAAGCTATCCTCGTCAGGACCATCATCGCCAACCGGCGGATCATCACGATAAACGCGGCCTACAAGTGTGAAATAGGTGTAGAACCAAAGCGTGATCGGGAAGATAAGTTCCACCACGCCGACAATTGCGGCGATTGGCAGAAAATGTCCAAAAAAGGTGAATGTATCGGAAACACCTGCCTTGGCTGGAAAGCGTGGGCGGTGGTCAGAAAGCCGTTCAACCGAATTCAAGACACTGTTCAGGCTTTCGGCATATCCAACCAACAACGCATTCACTTTACGCGATGCACCTGCGCGCTGCGGGATGACAACACCACTGCGCAATTCAGCAACGAAAGCTGACAATAGTGCCGTTGGGATGGCTTCATCCAGATCACTGATGGTTTGCCCAACCAGTGCAACATTGGCCTGCAACTGCTTGCGCCGCTCAGTTTCCGTCAGATTGCCGTTCCCCAGAATATTCTGATATTCGGCCTGTAGTGTGTTGAGGCGTTCCAACGCCGATTTACGAACAACGTCACCGGTCTCAACCTGCACCGCAATGGATTCCACACGTTGGCGTTTTTCACCAAGCGCGTAGTAAACAGGGCCGGTTCCAGAGGATTCACTGCCACTGATGCAGCTTGATTGCCGCTCACAGGTTTCTTTAGCTGCCAAATCATCAATGATGGCGCGAATGACTGGGGCGGCGCGACCGGATTCAATGGCCTTTTGATTGCGCCGTTCAATAAATTCGCTGTACTCAACGCCGAAGTCTTGCTGACGAAGCGCTTCAACATCCTTGATCACAAGGCCGGAATAAGTCGCGGCAAAAAGCCCCGCACCGACGGCAAGAATCGAAACCGTGCTGACCAGCGCCGCGCCGGGTGTCCCAATGGCAGCTTGCATCGCGCCTTTTTCAACACCAAGTCGATTGACGCCGAGCGAGACCAACGCGCCAGACGTTGCCATCAGAATGGCTTTGGCGAAGTCTAAACCACCTTCGCCACCGATCAGGTTTGGCACGGCAAAGCCGAGCATCAACCCCGAGGATATGGACAGGCCAGTTGTAACAACTGTTGCAAACGGCGTGGCCTTCTTCTTGCGCATCTTTTGCAGACGCTGATTCATGGGAGATGTGTTAGCCGTCATGTGAACTCTCGCTTCCAATATTTTGTGCAGGGCTGTTACCCACGGAAACGAGGTATTCTTCGGGATTGAGGAATTGATTTTTTGACTCGTTTCCGTCTAATCATTACGGAAACCAAGCGGAGGCAGGTGTAACACCGGTGTAGCAATCAATGCCTAAAAAGATGAACAACACGACCTACGGTTCTTATGCGCATCAGCGGTTATTCCGAATTTTGCTTGATCTGCAACAGGAAGATCGTGACCTGAATTGGTCATCAATGGCCGAGCGGATATATCTATGGCGGGGCATTAGATTTCAGCGGATTAATTTTTACCGACTGAAAAGTGGCACGCTAAATAGTGATAATGTAGAAATTATCGTTTCTTGGGTTGAGCAAGAGTTTGACAAAACTGTAAGAGAACGCTTGGTTCCCCAAGCCATTTTTGGCGAAATGGGACGAACAGCGCGCGACTACTATTTTAACCTTCCCGTTGGCAGCGATGTTGATGATTGGAATGAACAAATTCTGGATAGGTTTGCAGGTGTATACCTTTGTGCGCCCGCCGGTGATATTAACAGCTTCATGCCGCTAAACCGGCTTCGCCGTTGGTTCGACGATTACAAAAGTTTTGAAGGTGTTGAACTCAAAGGTCGTTCCCTTGATATCAAACAATATATCAACGAGCGCTCAATACTCGTTTTGCAAAAGACCCAAAGCAGTTATTTTTATGCCGCTGAATTTCCATTGTCTTTGATCCTATCAAAATCATTTGAAACCTTGGATATCAAAATGGTCTACGAGGGTGTTGCGATTGTGTCAGCAAACACCATCCAAGTGAAATTACGTGACTGCCTATCACGGGTGCCAAAAACGCATTCCATATTGATTAAGAACAAGGCCAAACCACAATTATCACGCCCGTTCGGGTTTTCGTTTCATATTCCAGAGCATGCCAAGGCTGTACAGGAAGAATGGCAGATGATGAGCCTTGAGGAACGAGAAATGCTGCGACAAGAATATCGGCTTTCATTTGAAGCGGAGCAGCATCTCTCTGGTCCCTCCCAAATTACGGTGTCACCTATTTCCTATGCACAGGCAGCGGTAACAACAAATTTTTCTCGTGATTGTATCTATTTTCGAAAGCCTGCAAATCTGCTCCAAGATGTGCAAACACACTTCATCCGGCCCGACGTGGTTGATGTGGATAGAATTCAGAAAATCATTGATAACCCCCTGTCGATAGGGAAATTATTGTGAGCATCAAACCCAAAATAATAATGAAAAATCGACTCTCATATTTTGAGGATCATGGGTCGCAGTTGAAACGATATTCGCTGATTATGGCGGCATATTATGAGCGGGAAGAAACCGCTGAAAAGCTGATCAAGAATGACCCTGATCAAATTAACCTCCAAGACCCATATGGCGGTCTCACAGCACTTCACGTGGCGATATTTCGGCAAAATAGCCGGATTGTAGAGCTTTTGATTATGTGCCCTGAAATCGACGTGACAATCAAAGACAATTTTGGCCGCACGATTGTCGATATGCTGGATTACAATTCAGATCAGCGGGTTTTCGATCTGGTGATCGACAAATGCTATGCTGACGAGATGAAAGCACTTGAAGATGAGGCCTATGAAGAAGGTATTGCTGACAACACGATTGTCCCTTTGAAGCCCAATGGGCCATGAACACTATTTGTTAAGGTTGCGGGTCAACGTCCAAGGATGCACCCCATTCAAGGCGGCAACTTCGGCTATGGTTGTGCCTTCTGATGCGAGCATCTGTTTTGCTGCCCGAATTTGTTGCTTTGTCATCTTTGGTGGGCGACCCAATCGTTGACCGCGTTTGCGCGCAGCTTCAAGTCCTTGTTTGGTACGTTCTGACAGGCGTTTTCGTTCATGTTCCGCCATGGCCGCAATCACTGTGTAGACCAACATCCCGTCGGCTGTTGACGTATCCACGCCCAGACTGACAATCTGAAACTCAATCCCACGCTCGCGCAGTTTTTCGGCGTTCTGGATTGCATCCACGGTGGAGCGGAACGCCCGATCTAAGTCCCAAACGACAAGTGTATCGCCATCATTCAGGCGCGCCAGAATGCCCTCAAATATCGGGCGGTGTTTGGCACAAGCCGAGAGCCGTTCAATATGTAATTCATCACAAATTGGCGTAAGCCCGTCGATTTGTCGATCTGGGCGCTGTTCTTCGGTGCTGACGCGTAAGTATCCTATTTTCATATTTTTCAGTGCCTTAACGCGAGGTTGTGAACACAATCGTATTCAGCAAATACGACCCTTTCCGCGTTGTGGCTAAGATTTGGGTTGCGTGCTGCTTTGCACACCGCCAAATCCTTGATATTCCTTATTTCTATTATCATTCTACCAAAATCAAGGTAGGGAATACAAATATTGCATAAACCGTCGGTTATGTGGGATAGGAAATCGTTAACTTTAAGGAAATATTCACAGTTTTCTGCAATTATACTGGTTGCTGTAGCATTTATTTCTTCTGGAAAAGAGGCCGCAGCGCTTACAGCCGATGAAGTGCTGAATCGTATGACGCCAGAGCAAAGCGCTACATATGTGAACGGTATCATTGAGGGGCTGGCAACAGCGCGTTGGCTGCAAGATAGGCCAAACGCTGAGGGCATGAACTGTATTTATGATTGGTACTATCAACAGCCAAATTCGGCTGTATGGAACCGTATCATTGAGTGGTTCGAGCGGCATCCAGAGCAACAAGCAGGTGCTTTGATGGCGGTATTGATTAAACCGGAATGCGGAGAATAAATGGTTCAACTTGGTGAACATTTCAGAACTGTAGATGGGCGTGACCGTTCCGATTGGGAGCGGTTACAACGCCAATTTGCCAAGACGCGCGTTGATCACGAGCGACGTGAAAAACTTGAAGATCGGTTAGATGATCAACTACTCGCCTTTGCTGTGGAAGTCGTGATGGCCACCGAATTGCAGCTGCAACAGTTCAACGCAAGACTGGACAGCTACGATGAAGCAACAGTTGTCGCGTTGATGAATAACCAACAACAACTTGATTTGGTGCAGGCGCGAATAGCCGTCCTTCTGGATCAAGCTTATATCATGGATGATGGACGCCGCGTATTTAAAACCGAAGATGGCACACAGGTGTTCGATGAATTTGGGCAGGAAGTTGATGCGGAAACGCTTGATCCATCGCAGATCAGTGCAGCCCATCCGACTTGGGAAAAGTATTCATCGAATTTGAGAGAACAAACACAGTTGTTGGCGCAGCGTCAGGAAATTCTGGAATTTCAGGAGCGCTTAGATGAAGCGCGCGATCAGACGGCTGATGGTCAAATATCCGAGGCCGAACTTGATACATTGGATGCGGAGTTATTGGATATGATGCCTCCTTCCGTACGAGAGCAAGTCCCCGGCATGGAGGTGCCAACATCTACGCCTGAATTATCAGCCGTGTTCGCCAAACCAGCGGCACCTGCGCAAGTTCAAAGTACCGAGGTGTCGCCAATGACGCCTACGCTAAGCCACTAATACTGCTGCTTTCAGGATTTTTGCTCGTTATTCGGTGATCAAACGCTTGAATTCACGGATCGTTTTTTCTCTAGCATCAATTGAATAGCAAGGGACATTGATATCTTCGAGTACTAAATCCCAACTGTCATCAATAAAATTGATAATCTCATCGATGTCGAATTTCAATTTAATTTCTCTAATCTCAACAGCTAAATCACCCCATGTATCCTCTGTCAAAATGCTATATAAAGCCCAGAAAAAACAGTCACTAAAGCTCTTTATCGTGTAGGTAATTTCACTTCTCTTTTCTAAACAGCGTTGCTTCGTAATAGACGCCGCCATCATTTTTCTCATTATTTGAAAAATACAATACCACAACCCTATACATTAATCCATCCACCTCAAATTCCTCCTTCAGTTTTTCAGGTGTGTCAGGTTTAACGGGGGGGATTGCTGTCCGCAGTTCACGAAGCTTGCTTTCAAACTTTCGGACAAAAACGTCTCTAACTTTCGCAGCCTCGAAAGGCTCCAGTTTAGAGGGGTTCTCGGTCCAATGCCCCCTACTTTCCTCAGGCTTAAATTGACCATCCTTGTCGTAATGGGCAATGCTGTGAGAGGGTTGCCCACTTCTTTCGCGAGTAAGCTTTAGCGGAATATCATCAAACAAGTATATCTCTTGGGCAGCAGCCGTAAACTCCTCTTGGCGCACAAATGGGCTTCCTGATTTGAGTTTGCGGTTTGAATTGATGCTGACACTATGATCAGAGCCATTTTGTTGTGCACCGCCAAACAGGGCATCCAAGTTGTTGCCGCGTTTTTGTCCTACCATCTGATGTCTCCTAGCCTGTAGACAAGCGCTAATGCGATCCCCTTTTGTCTTTCGGGGGTGAAGTAATCTGAATGATTATTATTCTTCCACAATTCTCCGACGATATGTGCCGTCTCTTTTCCATAATGCGCCTTATGCCGAGTGATTAGTTCCCCGACCCTAAAGCCATCATTGCAAGAGCATATCCAGACCGTATGCTCCTCAAAAGGGAGGGCCGCACTCATTACTACTTGTTCGCCACTATTTTTTTGACCGATGAAAACATCATTATCGGTTGTGATCGAACGGCGAGCAGGAATACGCCTTCCAAGCGGTATCAGGTTTTTTTCTAAGAACGACACCTGATCGCTATTCACTGACGTCAAAAACGATTTGAGTCGGAGTGTTAACAGGAAATTCTCTGCACGCTTAATGTCAATTTTACTATCAACGTTAATTTCCCATTTTCGTAATTCATCGGGAATATCAGGATCGGGGAAAGGCCAATTACTTGTTGGGCAATGAAATTTGTCCCTCCATCCGACTAAATTATAGGCAGAATCTCGGAACATTTTTGATATAGCCAGTAATCGGTTTCTTGGGGATAGTGTTTTGTAAACGCCAAACATTTCGGAACACGCAACCTTAAGTGTATGAATACCAATTTGATTAAGTAGGCTAAATGCGAGCAGCTCGTCGTCAGTTGTCAAGAGGGTTTCACAATCCGAGTCTGACAAATTCAATTTTTGCGATTTTGGAAGGTAGTTTGACCAAACTGAGTAGTGACTTGATTCAAGCTTCGTTGTTTTAAGAGGATCAATGCAGAATTTTTGGTAATTTTCAGGAAAGTAAAACCAAATTACTTCGTCTTCGTGTAGCCCATTTTCATCAATATAAACTCGTCCAATTCTGATGTTTCCAATTTGATTTAACCCAATAATGTTCCAACCAACCAGTCGGTTCCTAATTTTTATTTTCTGACAAAAACCAAATTCAGCGCTGAGAGAATGCTCTGAGCTTGCCTTCTCTCCACCAATATAGAGATAAAATTCATCCGAAAGTTTAGCTTCAATCATACCATCAACGATTTCGGCACCATTCTGTTGAAAAGCATGGAACGTTTCGGCTAAGCTTGAATGCTGTGAAATAAATATCATGGAAAGTTAATCTGAGCTGGTTCGAGGTGCTCCTTCACATTGGCTAGATGGGTATAGAGTTCTGATATTCGGAGAAACCGTCCAACGTCATATTGCCGTTGTGTATAAGTAGTCACACTACTTCTTTCATTATGTAGAAGTTTTGCGCCCCAACCTACCAATTTCCCGAGTTGGTCGAAAAGTGGAGCACCGCACGAACCATGATAAACATTGCAATTCGTGACAACATTTTTACCGTCCATTCTAATGAATTCGCCCGACGAGACCAACCAGATCCCTTGATTGATACCAATTGAGTATAATTCCTCGCCTTCTTGCAGAGGTGTTTGCCGAATGGCAGGGATACGGTTTTTTGTGTCTTCAGCACGAGCTGAAAAAAGGTAAGCATTAGCCCCATTTTTTCTTACAGGTTGTTTGGGATGGCGTAGGTCATAATATGCTGATCCATATATTAATTTATAATCTCCCATCTCATCAAAAACTGCATAAGAAATCGGCCGATTGTGTTCGTATGAATTTTCGAAGCAATCACATTGCTCGGTCAGATAGCCAACTATGACACCCGGAGCCAAGACCAGCCCTTGACAGCAGTATGTGTTGGGAGCAAACGGCCATCTGTATGAGTTTGAAGCAAGCGATATTCGCCCCAAGTCGTTGGCACCAACGATGAGTACGATAGATTTTCTAATGTTAGAAATGAACTCGGCTTCCTGACCTAAAACAGTGCCATGTCTCTGTCTTAGTTCACCAATACCGCCAAACCGGACTGTTGATTTAGACGCCCAGTATTTCTCATCTAAAGCGGCAATCCTTCGGGCATAGGCACCCGATCTAATTTCTTCGCGTGATATGGGACTCCTGCGCTTGTCTTCGGCGTCATATGCTTCCCTTGTTTGCGAAAAATCCTCATAATCGTATTTGCTAGCAAGAATATCGTCTAGAACACCATGCTCATCCATGTCCGAGCGTGGAAAACGAAGGGTTTTTCTGTCGTGCTTTCGAGTTTCGTCTCGCATGTGCTACCCTTTCTGCTAGTTTGGTTTTCATAATAATTATAACTATTGGTAGGTGCTTGACAAGCTGCCTTTCCGAAAGAGCTCAGTATGTTGGGCGCTCTTTAGTATCCGCTGTACTCATCGCATTTTTACGGAGTAACGGAAGGGTAATCCCCCCGAAAAATGGCCCAATATGCAGTTGATGAGCGTGGCGTTAGCGTTGCTTTGGCGTGCCGTGTGTTCTCGATCAGCCAACGGTGCTTTCAGTATGTACCGCTGTTGGCTGACGAAAATGAAGAAATCGAGGATTGGTTGATCGCGTTGACCAAGGCCCGCAAGAACTGGGAATTTGGGCTGACCGTGTTAGGTAGATTGGGTTTAATGCATGCTGCAAGATGTGTTCTGTCAGACAAAATTGAAATTTTGACTGAACCCTGACGGGTCAAGCAGAACCTCTTGGCAAGGGAGATGCTGGCGCTCTCCCGTTGCATCCCTCAAGCAGATGGCCGGAAAGGGTGTTGAACCCTTAACCAGCCATGTAACCGTATCGGCGGTTAACCCCTCACAAGGAGACTTCGCTCTCCCTGCACCCATCGACTTGAGGGGCGTTCCTGCCCCCAAGACCCTAGACAATTCCATTGAGGCCAACCCTGCGCGGTTCGGATGCCGTCAGCTTGTCAAAGCTGAACCCGATCAAAGGGCTGCCGCGCCCCTTGAGACCCAATTTATGCGCCGCGCTTCATCTAAAAACGCCGGAAAAAAATATTTGTAATCACATAAAATTATAAGTTTAACGCCGATGTCACCACATAGGATTTAAATATTTCTAGTAATTCAAAAATTCTCTCCCAGAAACAAACTAACAACACTTACTCTTCCAAGTGTCGGACGTATCAAGTTTACCTGCTAAGCGAACCTCCTCTGGCACAGCGATTGCAGCAAGGTCGTTCCATTCCTTTTCGACAGCTTCTTGCGATGTTCCCCAGAGCATAAATCGGCCATATTTGGTGAGCTTGTTCTCTCCCGGTTCGTCGCCTTCAGGCTGATCGAATCTCTCGATAAAAAGTGTATTCCCTTGATCTGGGACGGTTTCGTGGTTTGAGAAAAAACCCTCAGTGAATATTGATCCGAGAACGACTGGTTGTGAGCAAGAAACTGTCGGAACTGATTGCCCCAGAGCATTCGCAATGACAGCGTGATCGAAATTGATCCCATTTCCTATCGAGAATAACTCAGGCAGCATTCCCCATGGCGCACGGGGATTCAGTTCTGCTATTCTGAGATCACCCGTTGCGTCTTCCACGATGAATTCACCGTGTATTGTAAAGCTTACATCTGAAAAGGACTCAAGGAACAACGGTAGAAGCTTTTCGCGTGCCAATTTTGCATATCGAAGCGTATCATCGCTAAGGGTATGAAACGCTTCAACGATTTTCCTGCCAAAATCGGTCATGCGCTTCTCACAATAGCCAATCAGAGCAAGCTCAGTTCCATTCCAAGCAAAATCAATGCAGATATGAGAACCTTCTATGTATCGTTCTATCAGGGCATGATTGTTTCGCGCGGTGATCGGCTCGATGGCCTTGCGTAGCCCGCAAGAATTTGAAATTTCCTGAACATCTCGCGAGTTGCTGCCCCATCTAGGTTTGCAGAGCCACCGCTCTTCTAGTTTTGGGATAGATTTAAGATCCGCTTCGCTTCTAACTACAAAATATTCGTGTGGGAAAGCATGGGACGTTAATTGACGCGCACGGACCTTGTCGCTGAGTTGCATTAAGGCGGTAAGTTTTCTTTCTAGAGCTTGATTGTCTTTATTGATCGACAGCGCAGCGTGGGCAGCGCAAATAGTAGTCTCGTCGGTAAAAACGAACTGCTCGGCAGTTAAGTTACTGTAATTTACGTCGGTGACTTCGCCTATAAAACGCGGGGTTACACCCAAGGAACTCGCTACCGTTGCGTAAGAAAGGATGCGGCTGGGTTGGTCATAGAACGAACCGACTATATATAAAGTGCTGGTTTTCATTGAATTCCACATTTTTGAATGGCTCACCTTACCAAACTAAGGTTTCGTTCCTATATTACTAGGGGATATCTGCTTTAAGGAGACGAACATGGGTTGCGACAAAGGAGGCGGTGGTGGTGGCGGTGCTTCACCAGCTAGAACATCTACATACTCAAGCGGCGGTGGAAGTTCTTATCACCCGACTCCTCTTTCATCGCCGCCAAGCCCGCCACCTGCTCCACCCCAAAAGGTGCCGTCGAGTGGCGGTGGACGGAGCGACTATACCCGAGGTCAAGAGATCGTGCGTGGTACTAATCAGGTGGGGCACGACCGAACACCGATTGTGGCAAGGGTTTCCAAGGGAGACAAGGGTGTTATTCATGCTGTGAAAGGCGGTCCGTTTGGAAAAAGCCATACGACAGCCCATCCTGATGGATCGTTCCATCACCATGGAGAACACGTCAAAGGAAGGGATAATCCGTTTTCAAATAAAGGAAAAAATGCTATCCTCTCTCTATGGAGAATATTCAGCAGAAAATCTTAGATTTGATAGAGGTCGAGAAAAAAGAACAGTGCGTTAACGCCACGCCCACGGAAATATTTGAACCTGTAAAAGCCCTAGTTGGGGACAAGACTTTTATGAAGCAGGCAGATGCAAAAGATGTTGCCTATATGGTGGCCATATCCAAAATTTCTTCGTTTGGCTTATCCCCAAGCGAAGAGCTTTCCTTTTCTATATTTGAATTTATTTCAATGGCGGAGTGACATTAATATCACAATATTAACGCTAAGCCCACCTTACCATCAGCTCTCTCAATTTGAACAGACGCGCGACCTCCGAACATAACGCTGCTCTTCATCGTCAAATTTAATTGGCTTTCTAAGTGACTTAAAAATATATTGGCATCCCCATCGTGAATATCTCAAGAGGAATGGCATGTCCGTTTCATCCCTGACAGAAGCAAGGCTTAGGGCTTAGCCCTCAGCGCACTTCGGTAAAAACAGATCGAACAGAAAATGTCGTTGTCGGTTCCCCCTGAAGGTTTCCCCCAACAACGCAATTTTCTTTCGCCGGTTTTTCCCTCC
>NVXG01000010.1 GCA_002733805.1 Robiginitomaculum sp.
GTTGAAGCAGCGTGATCGGTCCTGGCACTGGGGTTCGGGTGTATCTGGCCTGCGGCGTGACGGATATGCGTAAGGGGATTGCTGGCCTGACGGCATTGACCCAAGAAGTGTTGCGTCAGAAGCGTGCCAGTGGTGCGGTCTTTGCGTTCCGGGGCGTCGCGGGGATCGGGTCAAGTTGCTTTATTGGGATGGTCAGGGGTTTTGCCTCTATTACAAGGTGCTTGAGCGGGGGCGGTTTCCTTGGCCGACGGCGACAGAAGGTGCCGCGCGACTGACCTCCGCGCAACTGGCAATGTTGTGGGAAGGTATGGATTGGCGCAGACCAGATTGGGGCGCACCGCCGGCTCGTGTTGGGTGAATCATCTAACTGATTAGCGTTGTTTTTATAGCGCATATACCCTTGCTATGGTATGTTTACGCATGACCATTGATGCGCAAAACCTCCCCAACGACCCCGCCGTTTTGAAGGCGATGATTGCTGCTTTGCAGGTGGAGAACGCCAAGATGGCAGTCACGCTGCGGGTCCATGATCAGTTGGTCCAAGCCCTTGGCCTGCGGATTGCCAAGTTGCAGAAACTGGCCTTTGGTAAATCATCGGAAAAGGTTGAGCGCGAGATCCCCTCTCGGAACATTGCTTCGCAATACCCTGCCGGGCAGTGGAACAGTTAGAACTGGCGCTGGAAGATCTGCGGGTTGCGGTGGCCGAGGAAGATGACGCGCCCATCGACGAAGGGCGAAATGAACCGTCGCCAGAGAAGCCTTCTGCGCCCGTTTTGCGCCGCCGCCCGCATGTCTCGGATGCGTCCCCGCGCGCTTGATCCCGGCACCTGCGGCCCTGACTGCACCTCTCGGTGATGCAAGGGCATCACCTGCCGTTCAGTGGGCGGCGGTTTACGTGTCGCGCCAAAGGCGCGGATGTTCAGACACGCACCTTTGGTGCTATGGGCGAGGATGTCAGCGAACTGCTTGATATGATCGCCGCGCAGATGAAGATAATCCACTGCCCGATAGTCGATTGTTTGCAATCGATGAAAGGGGAGATCGCTCGCATCAAGAAATCCTGTCGCCGCTGTGAGAAGATGGTGCAAGAGCCCGCACCGAGCCGCCCGCAGCATGGCGGGACCAAACCTGCTGGCCCACATTTTGGTCTCCAAATTTGATGACCACCTTCGCCTTTATCGCCAACACGAGATCTTCGCGCGCATGGGCGCAGACATTCCCGAAAGCACGCTTGTTGGTTGGTGTGGGCGCGCCAAGGGGCTTGGCAAAGGCGTCAGGCAAGGCCGGATCTGGGCCTATGTGCGCGATCCATTGGCTGGCAAGGTATGTCTACATACCTGAGAAGCAGCGGCCTTGGGCGGGGTCATCTCCACCCGGTGCTGTCTATCGGTTCGCACCAAACTGGAAGGAAGAGCATGTCCTGAGCCATCTGGCCGAGGCACGCGGCATCCTTCAGGCGGACGGTTACAAAGGCTACGCTAAACTCTACCAGCCTGAACCCGATGGTGAGCCGCGTTTGCGCGAAGCGGCCTGTTGGGCGCATCTGCGGCGCGACTTCCACGGCTTTTGGGTGTCGACCAAGTCCGAGATCGCCCGCGAGGCGCTCGACCGGATCGGCAAGCACTACGACAGTGAGCGTGACATTAACGGTCAAGCCGCGAACGTTCGCCATGCTGCGCGTCAAAAACTGAGCCAGCCAAAGGTCTCGGCCTTCTTTGCCTGGTCCGAACAACAGCTCTTGCGCATTCCAGGCAAGAGTAATCTGGCCAAGGCCTTCCGCTATGGCCTCAATCGGCAAGAGGCCTTCAGCCTGTTCCTCACTGACGGCCGTGTGGCCATCGACAACAATCCCGCCGAGCGCGCCCTGCCTCCGATTGGAATTGGACGCAAGAATTGGCTTTTTGCAGGGGCAGACACCGGTGCTGAGACACTCGCTCGCGCCATGACCGTCATTGAAACCGCCAAGCTGAACGGCCTCGATCCGCAGGCCTATCTTGCCGACGTCCTCGACCGCATCCATGATCACAAGATCAACCGCTTGGACGAACTGCTGCCGTGGAACTGGGCCCCGACAAAAGCCGCCTCAGGTCAGGCAGTTTGATGGGAAGAAATACCAGCATCTGCGTGATAGATTATGGCGCCAAACAGATTGGCGAGAACCTCGAGTTGCTCGAAGAAATCGCCGGAAACTCCGACAACATTGACTATGGCGAAATGATCGATATCGTCACCGGACCCGACCAGGCCATCACCGCGTTTACCCGCAGAGGCATCGAAAACCTGCAGGAGTTCCTCGCCGATGTCCGTACCTGGCAGGGCGGCATGCGCCAGTTCCTCATCGAACAAAATTGCGATCCCGCAAGGATCGAGCGCATCATGGCAAACAAACCGCGGTAACAACCGGGCGGTTACCGCAAACCTTGCAATCATTGTATTTGAGTTTGGCAAGATGGCCTTGGAACGCGGCAATTTTATCGGCAACCGACCGGGTCTCATCTTGGCCGCACTCAGCGCGAGCCGCCATGGCGCCATGCTTTTTTTGATGCTGTGAAGCGCGGCTGACATCTCGTTCTGTGTCTTGGCCGATACGCCGGTCAAACCTCATGAATTCCGCTGCATTTTGGCGATAATCTGGCGTTGGATATCAGAGGTGCCGCCATAGATTATACTGCCGACAGCATCTGGCAGATCCGTATTGACATAAGCGCCCAGCATCATGGACTTGGCGGCAAAGGTGCGGGCTGCATCAACGCTATTGGCCAAAAAACTTTCTGAAATATGCAGCTTGGTCAGCGCGGCAAGCGTGGGGTCATTCTCACCATTGTCAGACGCCCAAGCCGCCTTTTGCAACATCAACAGACTGGTCTCATAACGTAGCCGCATATCGGCCAGGCGGTTGCTGACCGACTGGTTTGCGTCGATTGGCGCGCCAAATACCTGACGGTCGCGGCCATAGGCGATGCAATCTTCAAGTTGACGTTTCATGGCACCAACATGGGTGGCCAGAATGAACCGACGTTCCCAATCGAGCGAGGCAATAAAGATGCTCTGACCACCGCCTTCAGGGCCAAGGCGCGTGCTTTTATCTATGCGGCATTCTTTAAATGTAAGGGTGCCAAAGGGCAGCGTATCTGAACCTGCTTTGGCTTTGTGGCTCCCACGGGTCAGCCCAACCGTGTCTGCATCTATCAAAAAGGCACTGATGCCCCAAGCGCCATGGTCGGGGTTGGTTTTGGCGAAGACGAAAGCCAGATCGCAGGCCGGGGCCATCCCGATCCACTCTTTCGAACCGGTGAGGATATAGGCATCACCGTCGGCGATTGCCGATGTTTGCAAGCCCATAGCATCTGAGCCTGAACCGGCTTCTGTAACGCCGTGGGCGCACAATATTTCGCCCCCTATGAGCGCTGGTAAAAGGCTATTTTTTTGCCCTTCAGAGCCGAAGGACAATATTGGCATCTGCATTGACCAAAGCTGGGCGCTTAGCCCAAGTGCCAAGCCGTTATCGGGGCAGCCGCGGCCAAATTCGTGCAATATGTGTATTGCCGTTTGGCAATCATATCCGGCACCGCCATAGCGCGCGGGCATCGTCAGGCCAAGCATGCCGTGGTCGGCGCAGGCTTGCCAAAGTTTGCGCCAATCTGCGGTTAGGTCTAGGCCTTTGGCAAAGGCATAAGTGGCGGCACCAAGCTCTTGGGTAGCCGGGGGTAGGCTAAAATCCATTACGTCTCATCCGCGTTAAGAACGACAGCCAAAGCACTTGTCCATGCCAAAAGAGCGTCAGGGTTTCGTTGGAGGTCGAGATGTTCGTAAGCCAAGGTTTGCGCCTGCATCTGTGGCAGTGCTGCGCTCAGCCAACCGGCTTCTGCCAGCTTGTCAACCGTGCCACGTGTCATCGCCACATCAACCGGGCCGGGGTAGATTGGCGGCTGATATTGCGACAACAGCTTGCGGTAAGCGTTGCCAATATAGGCCCGGCGCGCCTTGCCCGCATCATCATTAATGCTGCGGGCGGTTTTGTAATAGGTCATCAGCACCTGCCCGGCCGCATAATGCGCAAAACGGCGCAAATGGTCGACGCTGTCTTCGGCGGTGGTGCCTTTTGGCTTGCGCAACGCATAAGACGGGTCGAGCAGAAACAGGGTGCTGACGGTTTCGCCGGATATGCGCAGCTGATGCGCCATTTCGAGGGCGATAATCGCGCCGAGGGAGAAGCCGCCAAGATGGTAAGGCCCGGTTGGCTTGAGCACCTTGAGCCGGGTAACGGCGTTTGTCGCCAAGTCTTCAATTCGGTCGCTTGTTGAGATTTCTCCGGCAATATAATGCGAGAACAAGAAGGCCAGTGGGCGAGCGCTCCCCAGCGCCCGGTTGAGATAAGAATGCATTTTCAGGCTGCCATGTACCATGAAAAACAACGGCTTATCCCCCGTCTCATGGGTCAGCACGATGGTGTTGTCGCCGCTGGTCGAAATACTGGTTTCGGCGAGGTCGTGAATGTGGGCTGCGAGATCTGCAAGCACTGGATATTCAAACACTTCATGCGGGGCGAGGCCAAGGCCCGCCTCCTCAGCCTTTAGCCCCAATGCGATGGTTTTGAGACTGTCACCGCCCAGCTCAAAAAAGTTATCGTTGCGCGAAATATCTGTGTGGCCAAGCAGCTCCGCCCAGATACCAGCCAAGGTTTTTTCGGCAAAACTTTGCGGAGGGGCACGCGGCACGGAAACGGCGGGTTGAAGCGATAACAACGCGCTGGTGTCGATCTTTCCATTTGGCAAATGTGGGACAGTATCGACCATGATAATGCTGGCCGGGATCATATAGCCGGGTAAATATTTGGCCAGCTGGCGCCGGGCTAATGCCGGGTCAACCGCTCCGACGACAAAACCGCAAAGCGCGTTTTGTTTGACAAGCACCACGGTGTCAGCACCGGTGACTTGGCTTAATGCGCCCTCTACTTCTGACAGCTCAATCCGGTGGCCTCTGATCTTCACCTGCGCATCGGTGCGGCCCTGAAAAACCACCTGACCATCGGCGTTAACATATCCCATATCGCCGGTCTTGTAGTGACCCTGCGCCAAGCCCGGTTTGTCTTGCCAATAGCCCAGGGCCACGCCGGGGCCGCGGACCACAATCTCGCCGCTGGCGCCGTTGGGTAAGGGGCAGCCGTCGGGGTCGCAAATGGAAAGAGACGTGCCATTTGGCGGCGTGCCTATGGGGGTGTCGAGGTTTGGGTTGTGATCGGTGATATCAGCCGCTGCGCACCAGACCGTGGCTTCGGTCGGTCCGTATTCGTTGAACAATCGCACATGCGGCAGCTGGTTTTTATGCGCGGCTACAAGCGCCGGTGGCACCGCTTCGCCAGCGACAATGACAACTGACAAATTGGTTATTTGCTCGAAAATGAGCGTTGGCAGAATGGTTTGGTACAGGGCGGGCAGGCAAAGGAAATGGCTGGTCTTGGTGTCAACAATCTGCTGTTTTAGCGCGGCCAAATCTTGTTCTAAACGTGGTGCCGACACCACCAGCAAGCCGCCATGGGCCAGGGTCCAATAGATGCCGGCGACTGAACTGTCGAAGGCAAAAGATGAAAGCAGCAGAAACGAGCTGGGTGGCTGTGGATAGGCATCGGCCCGCGCGGCGGTTGCATAACAAAGGTTGCCGTGGCTGATCATCACGCCTTTTGGCCCGCCCGAAGAGCCTGATGTGAAGATCACATAAGCAAGGTCACCGGGCTCTATGCTGACGGATGTAAGCGCTGGGGCCGGGCCATCTGGCTCATCAAGGTAGAACAGCTTGGCTTGGCTGGCCGGCAGCCGCGCACTGGCAATGATAGTGGTGATAATAGCGCGCGGGGCAATGGCTTGCAAAATATGCGCCAGCCGGGCGGGCGGATAGTCAAGATCAAGCGGGGTATAGGCAGCGCCGGTGCGCAAGATTGCCAACATGGCAACGACGACATCGGCGCCGCGCTCAAGCGCGATTGGCACGACATCACCCTTGCCGATCCCGGCGGCTTGTAGGCGGGCGGCAATGTCGGCCGAGGCGCGCTCCAAGGCGGCATAGTTTAGCCTGCCGCTGTCTTGCGACATTACCGCATCGGCGGCGGGGTTGGATTGTGCATGGGCGAGGATGGTCTCATGCACTGGCTCAAACTCGGCAATAGCTGGGGCGGCTACGGCTGTGGACCAACTTGCAGTTGTGAGGTCAGCGATTGTGCCCAAACCCCCGGTAACTGTCTCCAACAGTTTGTTAAAATCGCTCAGCATCTCGCCGACGATTGGCAGGGTTAGGGCATTGGGGTCGTAGATAGCTTCAAAATGTAGCCTGTCGCGCGGTGTCACAAGCACGGCCAAAGGGAAGGTGCTGGCATCAGTTGCGCGCATATTGGTAAAACGGATAGGGCCGGTTTGGGCGCCGCCATTTGGCGTGTCTTCAATCACAAAGAGGGTTTCAAACAGCTGCGTCTCGCGGCCCAAAGGCGCGGCATCCCGCACATCTGACAAGGCCGAGAACTGATGGCTGCGCAGATGGCGCGCGTCTGCTTCGGCACGGCTCAGATAGGTTTCCCATGTTGTTGCTGGGTCAACATGTAAGCGGATAGGCAGAGTGGTGATAAACGCCCCGGCGGCGCGCTCAATGCCCGCAATATCGGCTGGGCGGCCAGCATATGTTTGGCCAAATATCACATCATCACTGGCGCTATAGCGGCGCAGCACAAGCGCCCATGCGCTGGTCAGAAGCGTGGTCAGCGTGACCCGTTGCGCCCGCGCATAGGCTCTGAGTCCGTGAAGATTTGGCCCATCAGTATGACAACGCCGGTGCATTTGTGGACCGTCACTTTCACCGATACGCAGGTTAATACTGGTTGGTCCGCCAAGGCCGCTGAGATATTGCGCCCAAAATGACCGCTCCGCCGATTTGTCACGGGCTTTTTGCCAAACCAGATAGTCTTTGAACTGCGCGGGCTGAGGCACTGTGCCACCGGCCAGATGGATGGCCAAATCCTGCATCACCACACCCGTTGACCAGCCGTCACTGATCATATGGTGCATTGCCCAGATCAAATGGTGGCGTGTCGGGTTTTGGCGCAGCAGCGTCACCCGCATCAGCGGTGCTGCGGTCAGATCAAAAGCCCGCGCCCGTTCGGCTTCGGCCAAAGCTGAGCACTTGGCCTTAAACCCGGCTGCGGTTTGGTCAGTGAGATCAACAACGTTAAACGGCAAGTCTATATTTTGGCGGATCACCTGAAGCGGCTGAGCCACTTCTTTCCAGATGAAACAGGCACGAAAAGCATCACGGGCTTGGACCGCTGCCACTATAGCCGCTTTTAGAGCATCGGGCTCTAATGCGCCGTCAATATCAGCGCTGACAATTGCGACATAAGTGCCGGGCGGGGCCTTATGTTTGATGGTCTCAAATAGCATGCCCAATTGGGTGTCTGAGAGTGGTAATATATCGGCGACATTGTCGAGCGCGCCCATATTACTTGCCCCCAAGTTGACGGGCAAGTGCGGCCATATCAGCCTCACCAAGCGAGATCAGCGGCGCGTCATCGGTGGTGGGTTTGTTGGCAGGTTTGTTGGTGGCGGGCACCAAGTTTTCAGCCAATGCCCGGATGGTTTGGTGTTCAAAAACCGCATTAGCCGCCAGCGGCAGGCCATTATCACTGGCCTCAATAGCAATTTGAATCGCGGCGATACTGTCGCCGCCAATGTCATAGAAATTATCGGTTACGCCAATCTTGTCAGAGCCAATGACCGACCTGAACACCGCAAGCAGTTGGCTCTCGGTCTCGCCTTCAGGGGCGACTTGGCCGTACGCTTTGTGGCGGTGGTGAATGTCGGGTGCGGGCAGCGCTGTGGTATCAACTTTGCCGTTTGAGTTAAGCGGTAGCTCAGACAGCCGAATGATATGGGCGGGCACCATGGCGCGTGGCAAGGTCCGGCCGAGATGGGCGCGAATTTCTGCCTCATCCGGGGCGTTGCCAGTAATATAGGCGACAAGTTCGGGGCGGTTATCTGTCAACGGTTCATGAAAGCCAACCTCGTTGAGAATGTTTTGCACATTGCTCGGGTCAATCGCGTCTTGCAGCTCGTCAACCGCTTCAGCGCGGGTCTTGTGGCCCATCCGCACATCCCAACTATAAGGCAACGCATAATTGTGGAAGCCTTCGCGCCGCAAATGCACGTAAATCCCGGCATCATTGATCAAACAATTGGTTGACCGGCCGGTGTCACCGGGCCGTATCCACGGGGCTTTCTGCGTCAAAAAGTCATAAATTTCGCCGACAGGCACATCAATATAGCGGTAAATGTCAATGATTTCGACATCGTCAAAAATTTTGCCGTTTTGCAGGTCTTGGGTCTTGAGATGCTGGGTAATCGCGTCTTCGGTTCGGTGGTAGGCTTTGCGCAGATCAAGCACGAGGTTCTCAAGCTCATCAACCGTCGGCGTTCTGTTTTCGAACAGCTCGGGCGTAAGTCTGGTCTCAAAGAATTGCCCGCGCGAAAGCCCGGTGACAATTGCCGGTATGCCCTCATCGCGCGCCACGCGCAGTGCCAAAGTGTAGATGGTTTTGAAGCAGCCCTGACAAACATTTGAATGCCGCGTCAGACTATCTGCAAAAATAGCGTTCATGGCTGGAGTGGTCAGGAACCTGTGGTCAACGCCGAGATCATCGGTCACGCGGGTGATATTGGCTTTGGCTTCGGGCGAAATATAGCCGTTATCAAGCGTCAGGGTTAGGATGTTTGAGGTCAGCGCAGCAAACCGGTAAAGCGCATAAGTGCTATCTTTACCGCCACTTAGCAGGACAATTGCATCATATTTGCCGCTCTTGCGGGCGGGCAGCGTTTTGACCAAGTTTTGCAGGGCTTCGGGGGTTTTGAAATAGGCGGCCGCGCGGTGCTTATAGGTCTCAAAACCTGCGCAGATATTGCAGATACCATTGGTGATTTTGGTGCCGGGCACGCTGTCGGTAATGCCGCATCGGGTGCAGCTATTTTGCGCTTGCTTTGGGTCGTAAAGTCGGCGCTGAAATGTGGTAACAAAGGCCGTGGTGATGGTTGGTATAGCCTTTAGCGCGGCCTCAATTTCGGCGGGTTCCATGCGTATGCCACCGATTTTCATCTGGGTATCGGCGCGGCCCAGATAGTGGATGTTCGCCTGCTCGTCACGCCGGGCAAGATCGCCGCTTTTGTAGAGCCGGACCTTGGTGATGGGGTGGGTGATGAACCGTTCAGCGGTAAGGTCGGCACGCTTAAAATAGCCATTTGCTAAGCGGCCTTCGATATAAATTTCGCCTATAATGCCGGTCGGCACCGGGTTTAGCCCAGAATCAAGAATATGTATGCGAATGTTATCCGCCGCCTTGCCAATTGGCACCGATGCGCCAATATCGGTGCCCGGTGTAAACCGATGGATCATACAGCCAACAACCGCTTCTGTTGGGCCATATTCGTTGATTATTTCGATGTCATTCCCAAATTTTCGGAGCGTATGGCGGCAAATTTCTGTGGTTAGGTTTTCGCCGCCCAAGACCAGCGTTTTGATGCGTTTTGGAGTGGCTTTCGTTTTCAATACCAACGCCAGATGCGCAGGCGTAAGTTTTATGACATCGACTAGATCGTCAGCGATCACATCCAAAATTGCCAGATCTGGACCGTGCGCCGCATCTGGATATACCACGATTTTGCCGCCTGTGATCAGCGGTACAAACAGCGATGTCAGCGTAAGATCGAAGCCGATAGAGGAATAGAGTGGGTAAGTTTTTGCGCCGGTCGGCCCAAAATTTTGCGCAGCCCACTGTACATATTCGGCAAGGTTTTGGTGATCTACGGCCACGCCTTTGGGGGTGCCAGAGGAACCAGATGTGAAGATCACATAGGCTGGATCTGTAGCCGCAGGGGGGGGCAGTGTGGGGACGTCAGTTTGCGGCGCGGAATCAAGTTTAAGGATAGGTAGATCGAGATCGGTAGCCAAATCTATGGTCTGTGCATCTAAACAAATGCAAGACGGTCCGAGCTTATTGGCAATGGTTTTGACCCTTTCGGGTGGCGTATCAGCGGCGAGGGGCACAAACGGTGCCCCGGCTTTGAGCGCGGCCAATATACATGTGACAAGTGCCTCAGAACGGGTGGCAAAAATCAAAACTGGCATTTTGGGCGTTATCGTTGCGGCCAGCCGGTCAGAGGCGGTGTCAAGCTGGGCATAGGTCAGACTGCCAGAGGGGCTGGTAATCGCCACCGCATCAGGTGTGGCCCGTACTTGCGCATTTATAGCGCTCAGAATGGTTTTATGTGATATTTCGGTATGCATGCCTTCTAGCGCAGCTGGCGCAGGCAATAGCGGAATATGGCTGATAATTTGCGTAGGGCCCTGTAACAGCGCGTCAAACAGACACAAGATATGCTCAGGAAAAGCAGCGGCCTTTTCACGGTCAAACACCGCCAAGTTTAAGTCGGCCTCAACGGTGAAACACCCGGTATTGCCAAAGTCATAAACATGTAGGCGCAGGTCATGCCCCGGATCATGTGCTCCCGGATGCAGCCATTCTATTTGGGTTTTGGCGCCGGCAAACAGACCATAATCAACCGGTATATAGTTGAGCACGGCATGGAAAAGATTGGCAGTTGCGGCCGAAGATGCGCCCGGTTTTGCATGGCGCAAATAGCCCATGACTTCGATAAGTATGCGGGCATAAAGGGTCTCGAATGTATCGGATTCATCGATCTCAACCGCCAACGGATACATCTCAATAAACAGCCCGACCGTTGCTTTGAGGTCCGGCGTGGCGCGGTTATGCGACGGCGCGCCGAGCGTGATTTGCCTGTCGCCGGTGACGCGATGAAGGAAGGCGGCATAGAGCGTTGCAAGCAGCGCAAAAGTTGAGAGATCGGCGCTAATAGAGCGAAATGGCGGCTGATGCGCCAGCGTTCTAAGCGCGGCACTCCGGGCGGCTCCAAAGGGAATGGAAACCCGGCGCGACGCGCTTTTTGCCTGATTACGTATGCCGATATACGGTGCTGAATTGGGCACATGATCCAGCGATTTTGCCTGCCAATAGTCTCGTGCGGGCTTGAGTTTGGCGCTGTTATGCAGGGCTGTTTCCCGGGCCGCATAATCTGCAAATTTAGGTGAAGTTTGCGCCGTAATGCCCTGATAATTATCAGATACTTCTTTGAATAAAAGTGCGCCTGACCAAGCGTCTGTTGTAATATGATGTTGGCAGAAGAACCAAACCCAGTGGTCCGAACCCAGTTTTAACAGGCAAGTATCATAGCTGCCGCATGCAAGGTCTATGGGCCGTGTCGCCCGTTTTGCAACCCATGCCGCCACTGCCGCTTCAACATCAGGTTCAGCGCTAAAATCGAGCATTGGTGGAAAGGCAGGTAAATCTGACCGCAGGCTTTGAATCAGGCCAGAGCCGGAGCCTGTAAACACGGTTTGCATGGCGTCATTGGCCTGCACCATATCCGTAAATGCGCGGGCAAACCGAGCAGGATCAAGCTGCAGATGCAGGTCAAAGCGCCATGCCATATTATAGAGCGGTGCCTCGCCAGCCAGCGCCTGCCCCATATGAATAAGCGATTGGCTTTGGGTCACTGGTATTGTCGCAGCTGCGCTCATGAACGCTGGCCCAAATAGGCGATAATTGCATTGATCGTGGCGAAGTTTTCTAAGATCACATCTTCGGGCGGGATATGGATACCCGCCTCGGTTTCAAGGTGGCTCACAAGTGTCATAACCCCCAAACTATCGACAAGACCGGACAGCAACATGTTCTCATCTGTCGCAACACTTTGCCCAGCCAATAGGTTGGTTTGAACGAAGGTCTGCAATTGGGTTGCGGTGATATTCATGAGACACTTTCAAGCAGTTTTCGGTCTATCTTACCGGTGGATGTGCGTAAAAATTCTGAAATTATTGTGATCTCTCCGGGGACGGCCTGTGGGGTCAGAACGGTGCGCAAATATTCATATAGCGCGGCGGTGTCGGTGATATGGCCATGGGTCACAGTGACAAAAGCCGTCAAAGATTGCGCCCCCGCATGGCAGATTACCGCGGCCTCAGACACAGCATCATGCGCCATCAGCGCTTGCTCAACTTCGCCGAGCTCGATGCGAAATCCGCGCAGTTTTATCTGCCTGTCGACGCGGCCAGAAAAGGTCAGATCGCCGTTTTGATCATAGGTGACCAGATCGCCGGTGCGGTAGTAGGACTGCGGCTTACCTTGTGCGTCGGGGCGCATGACAATGGCGCTTGCATCAAGATCAGGGCGGCGCCAATAGCCGCGCATCATCGCCGGTGAGTTGACCAAAAGTTGACCGTCTTCAATCAAGATCGTGCAATGCGCACAAGGCTTGCCAATGGGCACAGGCAGTATGGGATCATGCGGCTTTTTGGGCAGATTGTGTACGGTCACCACGTTTAGTTCGGCTGGCCCGAAGGTGTTTGAAAAACGCGCATCTGGCATTTGTTTTTGTAATAAGTTCAGATGTTTAGGTGACATCGGCTCACCGGCAAAGATGACCCAGCGCAAGGCTGACATATCCCGGATGTCAAGTGCTCCGCGCTCTTGCAACTGTATCAGCGCGAAGGGGACGGAGTACCAGATTGTGAGCCGTTCAGCCTCGATCAGCTGCGACAGGCTGGCGGGCAGTTTTGTTAGCATTTCAGGGATCATAACCACGCAGGCGCCGCGCGAAACACCGGCAAAGAACTCAAATTTTGACATGTCAAAATGCAGCGGGGAATGGTTGCCCATGCGATCACTTTGCCTAATATCGTAAAGCTCGGCCGCATAATCGGCATAGGCCCGCGCGCTGCGGTGGCTGTGCAATATGCCTTTGGGCGGGCCGGTCGAGCCGGAGGTGAAAAGGATATAGGCCGGGTCATTTGCCTGGCGTTTTGGCGACGTGTGGGCGGGGGCGAAAGCGGTCGTCTCATAAATGATCTCGGTCAGCCCCGGCACCAGCGCCTGAAGGTTCGGCATTTGCTTGGCCCGGCTGGATTGGGTGATAAGACATGTCACCCCACAATCGTTGAGGATCTGCGCGGTGCGGGCCATAGGGGCGGCGGGGTCAAGCGGCACATAGGCCGCGCCAGATTTGAGCACGCCGTAAACCGCGATCGGCAGATCAATAGACTTGGTGCTGTAAATACCAACCCTATCACCGGGGCCAATATTACGGCCATTTAGCCCCGCGGCCATCGCATTGGCCCGGCCGTCCAACATAGCATAACTCAGATCAGTATTACCGATCCGAAAGGCAGGGGCATCGGGGCTGCTTGCCGCCCAATGGTCTAAATATGCGTCAAGGAAAGGGCCCATTTTGCCGCCTATCCTCCGGCCGTGAACTGCTGCAACAGCCGCCAAAACACGCCTGAAGTGCGGTCAATCAACCACAGACAGGCCACCAAGATAATGCCGGCCGAGCCGAGTTTGAGCGCTAAGAATGGATAGGCAGACCAGCGGCGCAACAGGAACAGGAGTGGGAAAACAACCGCGACAATGGCGATTTGGCCGATTTCAACGCCGATATTAAACGCGGCGAGGCCAACTATTTTTGCCGCTGGATTGACCCCGAGTGGCTCAAGCACATTGGCAAAACCAAAGCCGTGGAACAGCCCGAACAGAAAGACGATGATCAGCACCCGGTGGTGGAAGATTGGAAACATATTTCCGAGGGCAACAACCGCAATAGAAAGCGCGATGATCGCTTCAACCAAGGTGACTGGCAAGGTAACGGCGCCCAATGCTGACAGGCTAAGCGTTAGCGTATGCGATATGGTGAACACCGAAACGATCTTGAGCACATTTATGAAAGCGGTGCGAAAGTTGTCAACCGGTTGCCAAACCTTCGCTTGGAGCACCAATACGGCGGGCAGAAGCAGTGTGATCAAAAACAGCACATGGTCGAAGCCGAGCCAGATATGCCAGATGCCGTGGACAACAAAGTCCTTCATTATCTGCCATGGCGACGGGCCAATAAGGCTCATCCTTTTGGTGCTCTCACCCGGCTCGAACACCACAGATATATAGCGCTCATTATTCTCAACCCCAGTGCGGCTGTTGTTTTCAATAATTCCGTAGCCCAGTTGCGCCGGGCTAACGCCTGTCAGTGGCGCATAGTTAACCTCAACAAAATCAGGTGTTGGTGACAGGCCGGGAACGGTGAAACCAATCTTGACAAATGTGCCAATAGGCACGGCGAGAAAGTCAAAACCGTCCGAAACTATCGGGTAGGTTACGCCCTCGGAGGTGATGGTGAAACGGTCGGCAAAGAAGGCATAGACCTCATCCGCGCGCAGGCTAAACTCATCAGGCGTGATTTCGCCGTCGCCATTCGTGTCAAGCGGGATCAGTTTGTCTATATCGGCCAAGGTGGCCTCAAACCGGCCGGATAGCGCCGTGTCGGTGACGGAGAAAAAGACGTAACTTTCGCCCAGCCTGTGGGCGGATACGGCCGATGAGAACAACACCGAAAGTAGAACTGCGTAAAGCAGCGCCCATCGTGTCTTTGAAAATCGGCACATAAATATTTTCCCTTGCCACGGCTCGGTAACTGGTCACAAAATTTGCTCTTTTGGCCAAACTTAAAAATCGTCTGGAGCATCAAATGAGCATGTCTGCCGCTGCCAAATTCAGCGGTCACGTTCGTTTTACTATGCTACTTATAGCCAGCGAGAAGTCGATAAAGATGCAAAAGTTTAGGAATTAATAAGGTGGAAGAGCCCGAAATTGGTCAAAACTGTGACGGCGCGGTTCAAAAACGGCTGGTGAAAGCCATTCAAAATCAGTCATTGCATAATACAGCCGCCAAACTTTTGGCCCACCCGCTTGGCGCTGCGGGCCTGTTGGCATGTGCCACAATTTCCGCGCATATGTTGCGCATACAATTTGACGTTGTAGACCGGTTGAGGAAGGCAGGGTTTAAGGCAGAGCCGGTACGGGGGCCAGCTGATGACAGCGCGTTGCAATACCACCAAATCGGCGTGTCGATACCGCGAGAAACCCTTGGCGAGACATTGGCTTTGGTCGCGGCAATGGGGTTTGAGGCATCAATAAAAATGACCCCGGCACGGGTAAAAGTATTTGCCAGCACTGCCACACAGATCACGCTCATTCGGTTTGATGCGGTGACGGCGCGCCTGGTGTTGCGCCTTGATGGTCCGGTGCGCGCAAGGCTGCCTGCCCGTTTTCGTCCCGGTTTGGTCGACCTCAATGTGTTCGATTTGCCTGCCGCTTTGGCACCGCTTTACGGGCTGGTCAAGCCATTCAGAGTTGGGTGGGAAAAGCTGAGCGGTCGGCGCAGCCCAAACCATGAGATTGACTTTCTCGGCACGCCAGACGGGCTGATTGCACCTATATTAAAGGCGGTTGAGCTGGGCCCCGCAGATGTTCTGATAGACCTTGGTTGTGGGGATGGGCGGGTTGTAATCTGTGCCGCCGAAGCCTTTGGCTGCCGGGCAATTGGCGTTGAGCATAATGCCGACCTTGCCGCCCGCGCGCAAAAGGCGGCGGCGGCGTCACCCCGTGCGGCCCAGATCAAAATCATTCACGGTGATGCGCAAACAGCCGATATTTCAGAGGCGACGATTGTATTCATGTTCTTGCCGCGCAATCTGCTGAGCCTGCATTTGCCCAAGGCCCGCGCCCGGCTGCGCCCCGCTGCGCGGCTGGTTGCGCATGAGCAGGCCGCCCTGCCCGGTCTGCCGCGACCAAAGGAGACAATCCCAGTCATGCAACCCGAGGGGATTACGGTTATTCGGATTTGGGACGGCGTCTGAAAATACCAAGCGCGCTGACATTAATGCCGGTTTTGCGGTAGATAGCTACCCACATGAAACTGCTGGCCAGAAAGGTTGAAATCACCGTCGCGACAGCCGCGCCATTCATGCCAAAACGGGGGATGACAATGGCGTTTAGCACCACATTTGTCAGGGCGGCGATGAACCAAGCCATTGCGCCAAATCGCTCAAGCCCGGTCATTGAAATGAAGATACCGGTCATGCCCAAACTGGCCGTCAACGCCAAACCGCCTGAAATTATCACCAATGGTACGGCGCTGTCGGCGTAGGCTTGGCCGTAAAGCAAGACCAAAATTTCAGTGCCAAAAACGGCGAAGAGCAGCACCATTGGCAGGGTGAAGAGCAGCGATAGCACAGCACCTTTGGCGGCCAGCCGTGACAGCTCTTCGTCATTGCCAGTGGCCTTTAGCTTGGCAAATTGCGGTGCCAAAACCATGTTAAGCACAGTCAGGCCAAAAGTGGTCAGCGCCGCGCCCGAAACCGCAACTTTGTAGAAGCCAATTTCAGCTGGGGCACGCCAAATGCCCAGCATGATCAAATCGGTTTGTTGGCTGACAATTTGCAGGCCAGAAATGGTCGCCAGCGGCAGGATCGCTTTTCGCCAGGCGGCGGTTTGGTATTGTGGTTTGGCTGTGGCCATTTGGCCGGGTTGGGCGCGCAACAACAGCCAATAGCCGAGCAGAAATGCGACCGATGCCGCGGCCAAATGCAGCCCCATTGCCCGTGCCGGTGTCAACAGCCCGCCAAGGCCCCAAACCAGCGCGGCGGCAAGCAAGGCCAGCACTGCCGGGCGCAGTACATCATCGGGGAATTGGCCGCGTACAATCTGTCTTAGGCCCTTTAGCGCCGCCCCCCGCGCCCGGCCCAAAGCTGTGATTGGTATGAGCAAAAGACCGAAAACGACTGTCAGTTTTGTGCCCGGCAGCAGCCTATCGCCTATATTCCACAGGATCAAAAACCCTAACGTGAGCATGAGTGCCGATGTCACGAAAATCAGCCGCGCCGACCAGTCGAGTATGCCGCGCATGCGGGCATAATCTTGGGTTGCCTGTGCGGCGGCGGTTTCGCGCAATATCAGTGTTGGCAGGCCCATACTGACAGGAAGAGCAAAAATAGCGAGGACCGCCAATATGTTGGCATAAATACCAAAGCCGGTCGGGCCGAGCGCCCGCGCAAGTATGGTTGACGCGGCCAGCGAAGCGATGATCGCGCCGGCCCGCACGGCAGCAGCACCCAGTCCGGCCCGTGCAAAACTGCGCGGGCCGGAATTTACGCCAAATAGTTTGCTAAAAAACTGCGCGGGCTGCATCGTTTTATTTGATGCGGATAGAATTGGATTGGCAAGGGCCGCGGCGGTGGCTGTGCCAGATTATTTGGCTTTGCCGCCAATTTCGCCGATCTTCACCGCCCGCCCTTCTTTAACAGATAGAAGAACGGCTTCGGCAATGATCAGCGCCTTTAGCCCATCCGCGCCGCTCGGTGACGCAGAAGTCTTGTCGCTCAAATGTGCAACAAAGGCCGATATTTCAGCCGCGTAGGCGGCCAAATAGCGGGTCATGAAGAAGTCAAACAAGGGTGGCTTAGTGTAGCCGTCTGCCGTCGCAATCTCGATGCCAAATTCGCGCTGGTTTTCAGCAGAAACCAGCCCCTTTGAGCCATGAACTTCAATGCGTTGGTCATAACCGTAGCTGGCACGGCGCGAATTGCTGATTGCACATTGCTTACCGCTGGCGGTGGTCAAAATCACGTTTGCACTGTCATAATCGCCGAGTTTGCCAATCGCTGGATCAACCAGCACCGAGGCACTGGCGATCACGGTTTCTATCTCTTCGCCGAGCAAGAAACGCGCCATATCAAAGTCATGAATGCTCATATCTTTGAAGATGCCGCCGGAGCTTTCGATATAGCTTGGCGGCGGTGCGCCGGGGTCACGCGAAATGATGTTGATCATTTCAATTTCGCCAATCTTGCCTTGGTCGATCGCGGCTTTCATCGCCAGAAAATGTGGATCAAACCGGCGGTTGAATCCGATCATCAGCGTGGCGTTTTCGGTGGCCACCACATCGAGGCAGCTCTTAACCCTTGCCACTGACAGATCGATCGGTTTTTCGCAAAATATAGCCTTACCACTGCGGGCGAACTTTTCGATAAGGTCAGCATGGGTATTGGTCGGTGTGCAAATCAGAACCGCGTCAATGTCGCGCGCGGCGGCTATATCATCAATGCTGCGCCGAGCGCCGCCATAGCTGGCAATCAGTTTATTGGCCGCATCGGGAAAAGCATCGGCCACCGCCACAAGGCTGGCATCGGGGTTGCCAGCTACGGCTTTCGCATGAACATGGCCAATGCGGCCAGCGCCTAAAAGTGCAAAACGTAAAGTCATGAAGGTGGGCCTTTATAAGGTGACACGGCTGCCGGTTTGGGCAGATTGGGCGATAGCGTGGATGACATGTTCAAAGGCTGCGGCATCGGTGAAGTTGGGATAAGCAGCGGGGCCACCGGCGACGGCGCGCAAAAGGGCTGCGGCTTCGACAATTTTAAGATCGTTAAAGCCGAGCTGATGGCCGGGGGCCGGGCAAAACTTGCCGTAGGGCGGATGCTCTGGACCGGTCAAAATGGTGGTGAACCCTTGCTGAGCCGTTGGGCCAATGTTGCGGTAGAGCTGTAGCTCGTTCATCCGCTCCTGATCAAAGCAGAGCATGCCTGTGGTGCCATGCACCTCCCAGGCCAGCCGGTTTTTGCGGCCCCAAGCGCTGCGCGACGTCGCGATTGTTCCCTGCGCACCATTGGTAAACCGCAGCAAAGCACTGGCCGTGTCTTCGTTTTCAACGACGGCGCGGCCAGTGCCGTGGGGGCGGGTTTTGTGAATGATTTGCGTGTCGGCGATCAGGCTCATAACCGGGCCAACCAGTCCGTAAGCCATTGATACAAGGTGGCAACCCAAATCGCCTAAAGCGCCAAGCCCAGCATCTGAAATCTTAGCTCGCCAAGACCATTCGAGGTCAGGATCGGCCTGATAATCTTCATCGACCCAGCCACGAAAATGCACAACATCGCCAATAGCGCCGTCCCAGATCAGACTTTGCGCATGGGTGAAGGCGGGGTTCTTGATGTAGTTATAGCCGACCATAGTTTGCACGCCGGCGGCCGCGGCGGCGCTGGCCATTTGGCGCGCGCTGTCCAAGGTGAGAGCAAGTGGCTTTTCGCAATAAACATGTTTCCCGGCGGCAATCGCCGCCATTGCCATCTCAAAATGCAGGTGATTTGGCGTGGTGATTGAGACGATATCGACCGACGGATCTGTGACCAAAGCCTGCCAGTCATCAGTCGCGCGGGCAAAGCCAAATTGCGTGGCCATATCTTGGGCCTTGTCCAGCGGTGTGTCGCATAAGAGTGCGAGTTTTGGCGCAGTTACATCGCCCATAACCGCCTTTACTGCCCCGAAGGCTAGCGCATGGGCTTTGCCCATAAACCCGGTCCCTATCAGCCCTATACCGATGCTTTTCATCGCAGTAGACTCCCGCTATATCCTGAAATAGAATATATATTCTATATTGTGGAATGGGTTTGATCGCGTGTTCTGTCAAGCAAAAAGGAAGCCAAATGCCAATATCGGCCGCCCCGAGCAGTCTTGCTGAGTTTAACGCTAAACTACTTGAAATATCAGACAGCCTGCCCAAGAGACTGAGGCAATGCGCTGATTATGTTGGCAAAAACACTGATATTATCGCGGTCTCAACGGTGGCTGAACTGTCAAAAGCCGCTGGCGTGCAGCCCTCGGCCTTTATGCGGTTTTGCACGCTCATGGGTTTTTCCGGCTATTCTGAAATGCAGCGCATGTTTCGCGAGACCCATGTGCAGCGTTGGCCAGACTATGCGACCCGGCTTGAAAACCTGCGCGCCAGCGGCGAAGAATCGCCCTCGGCCTTGCTGGCTGAGTTTGCTGAGGCCGGGCGCACATCACTTGAGAACCTGGTTGGCACGGTTGATGCGCAGACACTTGAGCGTGCGGTCGCGGCGCTGGCCAAGGCACCAATGATCCATATAATTGGGCTGAGCCGCGCCTTTCCAGTGGCGACATATCTCGCATATGCCTTTGAAAAGATGAATGTTCCGGCGATACTGCACGGCAAATTTGGAAATCTGCAGCATCGCCACGCGATCTTGTCCGATGACGTATTGATCGTGATCACTTTTGCCCCCTACTCGCAAGAAACGCTCGATCTTGCCAGTTATGCGCAGGGGCGGAGCAACCAAATTATTGCCATTACTGACGCGCAAAACAGCCAACTTCATGGCTACGATGCGATGATGCTCAATGTCTCTGAGGAAGATGTTGGTGCGTTTCGAGCGCTTGCCGCCCCGCTTTCTTTGGCGATTACGCTGGCTGTTGCTGTCGGTACACGGCACAAGAACGGCCGAAATAGAAAATAATTGTTGCAAAACGGTGAAATTGGAATAAAAATTCCATCACTGGAGGGCTGGACCTGATTCCAGAGCGTGCCTGAGCTGTGCGCCGGAAACCCAGCAAGAAAACTTGGGAGAACCTAAATGAAAAAGACTTTGACCGCAGCTTTGACAGCTGCTGCACTTACCGCATCAATGGGCACCGCCGCCTATGCCGAGGGCGAGCGTTTTGTGCTTATCAGCCACGCCCCTGACAGCGACAGCTGGTGGAACACGATCAAAAACGCCATCGAAGTTGCCGCTGAACAGATGGATGTAACGGTTGAATACCGCAATCCGCCAACAGGCGATCTGGCCGACATGGCCCGCATTGTTGAGCAGGCCGTGGCCAGCCACCCAGATGGTATCATCCTGACAATCGCCGATTTTGATGTGCTGCAAGGCCCGGTTGCCGATGCTGTTGATCAGGGCATTCCTGTCATCACCATCAACTCGGGCACGCAAGAGCAGTCTGAAATGCTCGGCGCTCTGCTACATGTTGGTCAGCCAGAATATGATGCGGGCTTCGGTGCAGGCCAGCGCGCCGCCGCCGAGGGCATTACATCCTTCCTCTGCGTGAACCACTACATCACCAACCCAGCCTCAGTTGAGCGCTGCTCTGGTTTTGCTGACGCGATCGGCGCAGACGTAAATGCCAGCATGATCGACTCTGGCCAAGACCCGGCTGAGATCATGAACAAGGTCACCGCCTATCTCGCCGCCAACCCTGATACCGGCGCCGTGCTGACACTTGGCCCAACTTCTGCCCACCCAACATTGGCTGCCCTCGAATCTCAGAGCCTGTCAGGCGAGATATTCTTTGGCACTTTCGATCTGTCGGGTGAAATTGCTGACGCGATCAAAGCCGATGTCATCAGCTTTGCAATCGACCAACAGCCCTACCTGCAAGGCTACATGCCAGTTGTCATCCTGACAAACCTGGTGCGCTACGGTGTACTGCCTTCCGGCCACATGAATTCTGGCCCCGGTTTCATCACCAAAGAAAGCATCTCCTTCGTCGAAGAATATGCTGGCGTTTACCGCTAAATCTACCAAGGGCGGTGCAATTGCACCGCCCATTTTTTATCTAAGCCCCATTTTATCTAAGGTGCCGATATGACTGACGAGCGCGTAAAACAGATTTCCAAATTTCGACAGGCAATGATCCGGCCAGAGCTGGGCGCAATCGCCGGCGCGGTTCTTGTCTTCGTCTTCTTCTTTATGATCGCCGGTGATAGCGGCATGTTCGCGCCCAGCGGCATTCAAAACTGGACAGTCGTATCTGCTCAATTCGCGATTATCGCCGTCGGAGCCTGCCTGCTCATGATCACTGGCGAGTTCGACCTTTCAATCGGCTCAATGATCGGCTTTGCCGGGATCATCATTGCCATCCTGTCAGTGCAATGGGGCTGGCCGGTTTGGCTGGCCATCATCACCACATTCATTATTTGCATTGCCCTCGGCGCGCTCAATGGCTTCTTGGTTATCAAAACCGGCCTGCCGAGTTTCATCGTCACCCTCGCTTTTCTCTATATATTACGTGGCCTTACCATCTGGCTGGCGATCATCACCACGCATAAAACCATCATCGGCGGCGTCAAACAGGTGGCCGAGGGCGACTGGCTCGCCCCGGTCTTTGGCGGCACCATCCTCACCGGGCTGTTCCAGTGGTTCGCCGATATGGGGCTGATCGACACCTATTCGCGCGGTAACCGCATCGGCCAACCCGTGGTCGAGGGCGTGCCAATGTTGGTGGTCTGGGCGCTGGGGCTGATCATCTTTGGCCAATGGTTGCTGACCAAAACAAGGTTTGGCAATTGGATCTTTGCCGCAGGCGGCGACCCGCAAGCCGCCCGCTATGTTGGTGTGCCGGTCAACCGGGTTAAAATGCTAATGTTCATGTTCACCGCCTTTTGCGCCTGCGTCTTCGCGACGGCTCAAGTTATCGAATTTGGCTCAGCTGCGGCTGATCGCGGCTTGCTCAAAGAGTTTGAGGCGATCATCTGCGTGGTCATTGGCGGCGCGCTGCTGACCGGCGGTTACGGCTCGGTCGTCGGTGCCGCCCTCGGCGCGCTGATCTTCGGCGTGGTGCAACAGGGCCTGTTCTTCTCGGGCGCAGAAAGCTCGCTATTTCGGGTCTTTCTCGGCACGATCCTGATCCTTGCCGTGATCCTAAACACCTATATTCGCCGCATGATTACGGGAGAGCGCTAATGACCACGCCATTGATTGAAATGAAGAATATCGAGAAACATTTTGGCCCGGTTATTGCCCTTGGCGGCGTGTCGTTTGATGTCCGCCCCGGCGAATGTCACTGTTTGCTGGGCGATAATGGCGCTGGTAAATCGACCTTTATCAAGACCATGTCGGGAGTGCACAAACCGTCAAAAGGCAAGATCCTGTTTGAGGGCAAAGAGATGAACTTCAACAGCCCGCGCGACTCGATGAACGCCGGTATTGCCACGGTTTATCAAGACCTTGCCATGATCCCGTTGATGTCTGTCACCCGTAACTTTTGGATGGGCAATGAGCCGCTCAAAAAGTTTGGCCCGATCAGCATTATGGACTTCAAAAAGGCCAATGAGGTGACCATGGCCGAGATGAAAGAGATGGGGATCAATCTGCGCGAGCCTGGCCAAGCCGTCGGCACATTGTCAGGCGGTGAGCGTCAGACCGTGGCCATTGCCCGCGCGGTTTATTTCGGTGCAAAACTGCTTATCCTCGACGAGCCGACCTCGGCCCTTGGCGTCCGCCAGACTGCCAATGTCTTGGCCAATATAGACAAAGTGCGCAAACAGGGCATCGCCGTGGTTTTCATCACCCATAATGTGCGCCATGCCATGGCCGTGGGCGACCGTTTCACGGTGCTCAACCGTGGCAAAACCCTCGGCACAGCAGTTAAGGGCGAGATCACCCCAGAAGAGTTGCAAGATCTGATGGCCGGTGGTCAATCGATTGCGAAACTCGAAGGCTCGCTGGGAGGCACGGTGTGAAACTAGACGTTATCACGATTGGCCGCTCATCTGTTGATCTTTACGGTGCGCAAGTGGGCGGCCGCCTCGAAGACATGGGCAGCTTTGAAAAATATATCGGCGGCTCGCCGACCAATATGGCCGCAGGCACGGCGCGGCTTGGGCTAAAATCGGCGCTCATCTCGCGGGTTGGTGACGAGCATATGGGCCGGTTCATTCGCGAACAGCTACAACGTGAGGGCGTCAATACGGACGGGTTGATCACCGATACCGAGCGCCTCACCGCGCTGGTGATCCTTGGCATCCGCGACCAAGAGCAGTTTCCGCTGATTTTCTACCGCGAAAACTGCGCTGATATGGCGCTTTGTGAAGAAGATATCGACCCTGCTTTCATCAGGTCAGCCCGCGCCGTGGTCGCTACGGGCACCCATCTGAGCCACCCAAAGACCGAAAGTGCTGTGCTCAAAGCGCTGAACATTGCCCGCGCCAACAACCAGCTGACTGCGCTTGATATCGACTACCGCCCCAACCTGTGGGGGCTGGCCGGGCATGGCGACGGCGAGAGCCGTTTCATTAGCTCCGCAGCAGTAACGGCCAAGCTGCAATCGAGCTTGCATTTGTTCGACGTGATCGTCGGCACCGAAGAAGAGTTTCACATCGCTGGCGGTACCACAGACACGATCGCGGCTTTGCGCGCCGTGCGGGCCGTTTCAGCCGCTACACTCGTGTGCAAACGCGGGCCAATGGGGGCGGCGGCCTTTACCGGCGACATTCCCGGCACACTAGACGAGGGCCAAAGTGGCCCCGGTTTTCCTATCGAGGTGTTTAACGTGCTCGGCGCTGGCGACGGCTTTATGTCTGGGCTCATCAAAGGCTGGCTGGACGGTGAAGACTGGCCCAAAACCCTGACTTATGCCAATGCGTGCGGCGCATTTGCCGTCAGCCGCCACGGCTGCGCCCCGGCCTATCCCAGCTGGGAAGAGCTGCAATTCTTCCTCGCCCGCGGCGTGATCACGCCGGCTTTGCGCAAGGATGCCGAACTGGAACAGCTGCATTGGTCAACCAACCGCAGCGGCAGCTGGCCCGACATGCGCGTTTTTGCCTTTGACCACCGAATGCAGTTTGAAGAAGTGCCCGGTGCGACGCCACAAAAGATTGGGGCCTTCAAACAGCTCTGCGTACAGGTCACCAAACAAGTGGCCAAAGGCCGCGCCGGATATGGGCTACTATGCGACGGACGCCTCGGCCGCGACGGGCTATTTCAGGCGGTGGACCAAGGGCTGTGGATCGGCCGCCCGGTTGAGCTGCCCGGCTCGCGCCCGCTTGAGTTTGAAGATGAGATAGGCATTGATTGCGGCGGTTTGTCTGAATGGCCGCTGTCACATGTGGTCAAAGTGCTCTGCTTTTATCACCCAGATGACAGCGCCGAGATGCGCGCCGATCAAGAGACAAGCATCTTGCGTTTGTTCCAAGCCAGCCGCCGCAATCGGCTTGAATTCTTGCTTGAAGTGATCCCGTCCAAGGTGGCAAAAGTGAATGACGCCACCACGGTGCAGATCATACAGCGGTTTTATGACATCGGCGTTTACCCCGATTGGTGGAAGCTGGAGCCAATGCTCAGCGCCGATGCGTGGCAGCAAACCTGCGATGCGATCACCCGCAATGACCCGCATACGCGCGGCATTGTTGTGCTGGGTCTGGGCGAGAGCCAAGAGGCGCTGGCGCAGAGTTTCGCCGTTGCCGCGCAGTATCCACTGGTCAAAGGGTTCGCTGTTGGCCGCACCATCTTTGCCGCCGCCGCCAGCGCTTGGATGCTTGGTAAAATAACTGACGATGAGGCTGTCGAGACCATGGCAAAAACTTACACAGAACTATGTAACACATGGGATTCCGCGCGCGGGATAACCAATGAGGGGGCGTCATGAAAACCGTCAGACTGACCGCTGCACAAGCGATGATGCGCTATATTTGCGCCCAGTATAACAGCGACGGCGCGCCATTTATTGCTGGCTGTTGGGCTATTTTTGGTCACGGCAATGTTGCGGCCATTGGCGAGGCTTTGCACGGCGTGCGTGATAGCTTGCAAACCTATCGTGGTCAAAACGAGCAAACGATGTGCCACACCGCTCTTGCCTATGCTAAACAATCTGGCCGCAAACGGGCCATGGCCGTGACCTCATCCATCGGGCCGGGCGCGACCAATATGGTCACCGCCGCCGCCCTTGCCCATGTCAACCGTCTGCCTGTATTGCTGATCCCCGGTGATGTTTTTGCTGGCCGTGCGCCCGACCCGGTTTTGCAACAAATCGAAGATTTTGACGATGGCACAATCAGCGCCAATGATTGTTTTCGCCCGGTATCGCGGTATTTTGACCGGATCACCCGGCCAGAGCAGCTGCTAACCGCCCTGCCCCGCGCCTTTGCCACTATGACCGACCCAGAGAAATGCGGGCCAGTTACGCTGGCTTTTTGCCAAGATGTGCAAGCCGAAGCCTATGATTATCCGGAGGCTTTCTTTGCCCCCAAAACATGGAATACGCGCCGTATTCACCCCGACCCGGAGGAGTTTGACACCGTCTTGGCCGCCATCCGTGCCGCCAAAGCCCCGGTGATCATCGCCGGTGGTGGCGTGCATTACTCAGATGCCACGGCGGCATTGCAGGCCTTTGCCGAGGCGCATAATATAGCCGTGGTGGAAAGCCAAGCGGGCAAGTCCGCATTGCCATGGGACCACCCGCTAAACCTCGGCCCTGTTGGCGTAACCGGTGCTACACCGGCAAATGATGCCTGCGAAAAGGCCGATCTTGTGCTCGGTGTAGGCACCCGATTTCAGGACTTTACCACCGGCAGTTGGGGGCTGTTTAAGAACCCAGATCGTCAGTTGATCAGCATTAATGTGGCCGCTTATGACGCGGTGAAACGCGGTGCGATCCCGCTGGTTGCTGACGCCCGCGTGGCGCTAAATATGCTAAGCAAAGCACTCGGAGGCCACAAGGCCACCGCCCCAGACCTGGCGCAAAAGACCGCGTGGTTTAGCGCCGTTGATGCCCTGACCGCAGCTCCGACCAACAACAACCAGCTGCCAACTGACCAACAGGTTATTGGCGCCGTTCAGCGCGCCAGCACCGCAGATACGGTGGTAATGAGTGCGGCGGGCACCATGCCCGGTGAGCTGCATAAGCTGTGGAAATCGCCCCGCCCCGGTGGATACCACATGGAATACGGCTATTCCTGCATGGGCTACGAGATTGCCGGTGCGATTGGCATCAAAATGGCCCAGCCCACGCGTGACGTGATCTGCATGCTTGGCGATGGCAGCTATATGATGGCCAATTCCGAGCTGGCAACGGCGGCGATGATGGGGATCAAGATCACCATCGTGCTGACAGACAATCGCGGTTACGGCTGTATCAACAGGTTACAAATGGGCACGGGCGGGGCCGAGTTTAACAACCTGTTGGAGCATAGCCATGGCGGTGAAAACAGCCAGATTGATTTTGTCGCACATGCGGCCAGTATGGGCGCGACGGCGACTAAGGCCGCCAATATTTTTGAGCTAGAACAAGCGCTTGAGCAAGCCAAAACAACAAGCGGCCCCAGCGTTATTGTGGTCGATACCGATCCCTATCCAAGCACGCCGGATGGCGGCCATTGGTGGGATGTCGCTGTGCCAGAGGTTAGCCCACGCCCCCAAGTGAACACGGCCCATGCCGCTTATCTGACCCATAAGAAAGGCCAGACATGATCCTTTATGGCACCAACCCAATCGCTTGGTCGAACGACGATGACCAGAGCCTGGGCGCGCATATAAGCTTGGAGCAATGTCTCGATGAAACTGCGAGCATCGGCTTTGACGGCATCGAAAAGGGCCACAAATTGCCGACCACCGCCGCAGGCGTTGAAGCAGAGCTTGGCCGTCGCGGGCTAAAGTTCATTTCCGGCTGGCATTCGCTTAATCTGCTGACCAACACAGTGGCCGATGAGAAAGTGGCCATGCAGCCATTTCTCGATTTCCTAAAATCGGTCGGGGCAAAGGTGATCATCACCTGCGAGACTTCAAATGCCATCCACGGGGCTGATGACATGCCTGTCAACAATAAGCCAAACTTGGGCGCCGACGCGTGGAAAACCTTCGGTGCAAATGTCGAAGAACTCGCTCAGTTCGCTGCCGATCAGGGCATTACGCTGGTCTACCATCACCATATGGGCACGGTGGTTGAGACCCCGGCCGAGATAGACCAGTTCATGGCCAATACCGGCCCGGCGACCAAGCTGCTTTTCGACACAGGCCACTGCTACTTTGGCGGCGGCGAGCCGGCCGAAGTTATCGCTCGGCATATGTCCCGCGTCGGCCATATCCACGCCAAGAATGTGCGCCCAGACATAATGGAACAAGTCCGGGCGGGCGGGCTTTCTTTTCTTGAAGGGGTGCGGCGCGGCGTGTTCACAGTGCCGGGTGACAGCGAGGGCGCTGTAGATTTTGCGCCGGTGCTCAAAGTGGCTGCCCAACACGGCTATGCGGGCTGGCTGGTGATAGAGGCCGAACAGGACCCCGCCCAACGTGATCCGCTGACATATCAAACCATGGGCCTTAAAGCGCTGCGGATAATGGCCCGCGCCGCTGGTCTCGACCAAAGTTAATACGGGAAATTCTCAATGAGCAAACTACTGATAAAGCCAACCGGCGCGGCTGGCAAAGTTCACGATATTACGGCCAAAAGTGCGGGCTGGGACTATGTTGGCTTTGGGCTATACCGGCTGTCCGCAGGTGACACAGTTGCAGAGGCCACCGGCGACACAGAGGTCATCTTGGTGCTTGTCGAGGGCAAGGCCAATATCACCGCCAGCGGCATAGATTTTGGTGAATTGGGCGACCGAATGAACGTGTTTGAGCGCACGCCGCCGCATTGCGCCTATGTGCCAAACGGCGCAGACTGGAGCGCCACCGCGACCACAGATTGTACCTTGGCCGTCTGCACCGCCCCGGGCAAAGGCGGCCACATCGCGCAGGTCATTGACCCAAAAAGCATCACGCTAGAAACCCGTGGTCAAGGTGCAAATACCCGCTATATCAATGCCATAGCCATGGAAGAACGCGACGTTGCCGACAGCCTTTTGGTGACAGAAGTGTTTACCCCTAGTGGCAACTGGTCATCCTATCCGCCACACCGGCATGATGAGGATAACTTTCCGCACATGACCTATCTTGAGGAAAGCTACTACCACCGGCTCAACCCCAAACAGGGCTATATTCACCAACGGGTGTTTACCGATGATGGCAGCCTCGACGAGACTATGTCAGCCTCAAACCACGACGTTGTTTTGGTGCCAAAAGGCCACCACCCTTGCGGAGTGCCTTATGGTTACGACGCCTATTACCTCAATGTTATGGCCGGGCCTTTGCGCAAATGGCGGTTTGAGAACCACCCCGAACATGACTGGATATACCAGCGCGACAGCGGCCAATAAAGCCGGTTATGCCAGCCGTTCCTTGCGGCTCAGCGCTGGCATAAATCCTCCCATCAGCATCTCGATTACAAGCGGGATAACATTGGACATACCAACCAATTTTTCGCGCCCTTCCAGATCATGAAAGGCTTGGCTGAGCGTGCCGTCAGCCTGAGACGCCTCGGCAAGGGCCAGGATTTCTGGCATCATCGGCACCAGAAATACAAAGGCATTGACCGTCAAAAACGCGGTGCAGGCCAGCTTAACCCGCATCCACCAGGCCCGCTCGGCGTAGACAAACCACAAGATCAGATCGGTGATTATCTTGAGGCCAAGACCAGGCAGGATCAGAATATAAGCGCTCTGCAATTTGTAGGTGTAGACCGTGACAATCGTCTCAGGGCTACCATGGGCAAACAGAGCGCCAATCACGATATGTGAGAGGATGCCTCCGACATACATGATCGTGCCGATATCATGGATGAACTTGGTGAGATTGCGCATATGCCTATCTAAACTCAAAAGCTTCGGTATGGATTTTGGTCTTATCCACACCCTCTTTGGCCAGATCAGCGGCCAGCCCATCAATCATCGGCTTGGGCCCGCACATAAAATAGTCGTAACTATTCAAAGGGTCAGGGAGTTTTTGCTTCATCATATCGACACGGGCAAAATTACCTTCTTCTGAAAACAGCGGCACGATCGTCACATTCCCCAGCTCGGCCGCGCGCTGCTGCAACTCCTCCAAAAAGATCGCTTCACCGGCTTCACGGGCCGCATAAACAAGGTGGATTTCGCGCGGATCACCCGGCTCCATCGCCCGTATTTTGGACAGAAACGGGGTGAGCCCAATGCCACCGGCCAGCCAGATTTGCTTTTTGCCAGCGCCCATCGTGTCAAAGCGCCCATATGGCCCGCGCACCAAAACTTCGCCACCAACTTGCAGCTCCTCGCGGACTTTACGGGTCCAATCGCCCAGCACTTTGATGGTGAAACGCAAGCGGTCTTCGCCGGGCGCGCTCGATATGGTAAAGGGATGTGGCTCATCCCAATCCTTGCCCTGAATTTCGACAAAAGCGAATTGACCGGGGGTGAATTCGAGCATTTTGCCGGTCGGCTTGAGCACGATCTCAGTCGCCCGTTCAAGTGGGTTAACGGCCTCAATAGTGAAGGATAGAGCCGTGCGCTTGTTCATGCCAAAAACGGAATAAAACAGGGCAACAAGGCCAATGAGTGCGGCGGCCATAAGCAAGAACCCAGAGGCGCTGAACTTTTCAAAAAACAGCGTTGGCGCAGACATAAAATGGCCAATGATCAGAAAATAGACCAGCCCCATGACTTTATGCGTTGGCCGCCAGCGCGAATAAGCGATTTTGCGGTTGAGCGCCACGAACAAACCAATGACCAGAAAGATAAGACCGAGCATACCAAACGGGCCGGAAGGCACCATTGTGTGCAGCAGCGGATCTGTGCCCTCTGGCAGCGCTTTTGGCACACCAAAGAAGTGGGTCAGCGCAAAAATTGCGGTAAAAACCCCGGCGGTGCGGTGGACTTGGTACATCCGGTCCAGCCCACCAAACAGGGTCTCAAAAATCTCAAGCCGTGTCGACAAAATGACCGAGGTGGTCATCAGCAAGAACGCGATCCCGCCGAGCATTGTCGTCGCCGTTATGCGAAAACTGTGCTGCTCTGGCGGCAAGGCCAGATGCAGCACAATGAAAAGTCCAATGACCCCGAGAATGGCATAAAGCCCTTGTTTACGTAACATAGCTGACCCTTTCCGAAGGTTGGCTTATTCGACTGGAGCTGGGTTGATCGCGGCGCGCAGAGCGACCATAACCGAGAACCCGGTGGTGAATTCGTCTTCGGTGAGCGTCGCATCATGGTTACTGTCGGCGCGCAAAAAGTCAGCGTTTAGTGACTGGCGGTGCTCTGTCTTGGTGATGAAATGGTCGCCGTCACGGTCCCAAAAGGCGAAAACAACGCGCAAAGCCGTCTCATATGCGGCGGCGCGCCCGGCCTCTTCGGCCAAGGGCAACATGCCGTAATCCCAACTTAGGAATTCGGCCAGTGACAGCCTGTCATCCTGATCGCCATCCATTGAGTAGAAAACATCAGAGCCAAAGGTTGAAAAACCTCCTTTGTCAATAAATCCGCGCTCGGCGCCCTCTATTGACTGAAATGCCAGCAGGGCCAAACGGCGGCCTTCTGTATCTTGCGCGAGTGTTAGCGATGGCAATGCCAGCGCGGCGATAACGGCGAATTTTGAGAGGGAAAAGTTCATTCTTGGCTCCTCAGCATGGCTAGATTTGAATCGAAATGCTTGACTTGCTACTGCAATACTTGCATTTGTAAGCTATGTAAATAATAGATTGCACCCGCAATGCTTGCATATGCAGGGTTTATAAGTCAAAGGCGGATTCTTGTGAGAAAGGTTTCAAAAACGCGGCCATCGCGCGAAACGAGTTTTGGATTTCTGATCCAAACTTTGGCCCGTATGCTTGATGCCAAAATGAAGGCGGAGCTAAAAAAGATTGGGGTTAGTGTTAAGCTGTTTACCGCGTTGATGGTGCTGTCTGAGGAAGATGGGATCAATCAGCGCAAAGTCGGCGAGCGGCTCAATTTTCCTGAATATTTCACCAGCCGCAATATCGACGCGCTGGTCGAGGCAGGGTTTGCCGAACGTCAGCCTGACCCAGAGAGCCGACGTACCTATTTGATATATCTAACAATTTTTGGTAAAGCGAAGGCCGCTCAGCTGCCGCCCATTGTCAAACGCGTAAGCAATGAGATCTTAACTAACCTCTCTGATTTAGAGCGCCAACAGATCATCACCATCTTGCAAAAAGTAACATCGCCCAATTTAGCGGCAGAGGAATAGCCAGTGCAAAGCATCAAATTAACCGTATTGATCGCCGCCCTGCTTGGTGCTGGCGCGTTGTTCGGGTTCTACTTTACCATGTCAGTGTCGATCATGCCGGGCCTCGATCTGACCGAGCCCTATGCGGCCATTACTGCCAACCAAGATATAGGTCGCGCCAACAAGCAATCGCTGTTTTTTGTTGCGCTCATGGGCACGCCTGTCGCCATAATCGCCGGTGTTGCGCTTTATTGGCGCGCCAAATCGACCCGCAATTGGCTGTTGCTTGGCCTGCTTGGCTGGGTCGGCATGCTCGTTGTGACACTCATGCTAAATGTACCGTTGAACCAGATACTCGACGGGCTAAACATTACCGCCGGGCAGGACGGCCTTGCTGATATTTGGGCCGCCTATGCGGTGGATTGGCAAAAATGGAACTGGTTGCGGGTGCTGACAAGTGGCCTATCGCTGGTCTTTGTCGCCTGCGCTTTTCGTCGGGCAGACTAGCATGATCGCGCTTAGATCACCCAAAATAATTCACTATCCCAGCGCCCGAAGACGGTTGTTTCGGGCATTATGTTCCAGCTCTACCAGCCCCAAGAGCTCCATCACCGGCGATACATAATTGGCAAAGCGGCCGCGATAACCTTTGCGCAGGCCGTAATACCCGCCCAAAGGGTTTTCGGCCGCGCGCGCCCAGTGTTCAAGCGTCTCCTCACGGGTTGCTTTGCCTTCATCTGCATTGCCCAGCAACATCCAATCGCCATGGGCCAACAACATTGCATGCGCATCCTCGATACCGCGCAAATGGTAGGACAGCCGGGTTTTTCCGACCTGGATGATCAGGGCAGGAACCTGAGCGCTTCTTTCACGCCAGGCTTCAAATTCAGAGCTTTGTGGTGGGGTTTTTAGCACCCAAGGGTCGTCTTTTTCGCCGCTGCCATAGGTTACCATATTCATTGCATAGCCTCACTCATCTGTTTCAATGCCGTGGCAAATTTCTCAAAACTCGGCCCAAGATCGGGGATCGATTTTACGATCAATCCGCTCAATGGACCACTAAAAACCTCGCGCATATGGAAGGTCGTTCCATCTGCGTTTGGCGTCAGTGTAAAGGTTCGTTCGCCTTTGAAAACACCCAGCGGCATGCCACTTTGCCAGCGCATCAAACGGCCCGGCTCAAATGTGCTGACCTTCAGCGCAAAGGCACGCCCTGGTGAAACTTCCGACCAGAGTTTTATTCGTTCCCCGGCGCGGATTTCGCCGTCGAGCCGCAATATCCCAAAGCCGCCGCTGGTGAGCTTTGCCCGGTCCGTCAGCACTGACCAAACCACATCTGGCGCGGCATGTATTATCGCCTGAGCCTCATAACTTTTCATAGCCGTCCCCTTCACGCGTCAATTCTACTAAATTGACAAGGTCATGCCTATCTGACGTTATATGACATCTTCTGTCTTATAAGATTTGAAAAATGCGCGCTGCCAGACTGCTGCAAATGCTGCTCATATTACAGAACCGCGGGCTGCAAACCTCGGCCCAGCTGGCCGCTGAGCTAGAGGTGACACCGCGCACTATTTTGCGTGATGTTGATGCCATGACCGAGGCTGGCCTGCCGATCATTGTACATCGCGGCAACAAAGGCGGCATTGAGCTTGGCTTTAATTACCGCACAAGGCTAACCGGGCTCACCCAAGATGAGGCCGAGGCGCTTGGCATTATTCTGGGCACGCAAAACCCGCTGCTGGCGGCGGCTAACCTAAGCGCCCATGGCCGAACCGCCTGTGCAAAGCTGGTTGAGAGTTTCCCCGACAAGGTCCGCCACGCTGTGCAGCGCGCCATGAAAAGTTTTCAGATCAGCGCCACGGCTCTGCCAAATGATCGAAGGATCACCGCCCTTGTCGCGGCCATCCGTCACTCAAATATCACCCGCATTCATGCCAATACGGCCCGCGAGCAGGTGATCCACCCAAATGCGATTGGCAGCAGCGCCGATGGCTGGTGGGTTTGCGATGGACTCAGCGGTGATAAGCTTGCGCTGAACACTTGCGGAGACATTAATATTTCGGCCAGAACTTTTGGTACCTAGCGACGCCTGTCAGCATTTTTGGCGCTTTAATGCCCAAAAAAAATGTGGCTTCGTCAATTCCAAACGCGACTTTTATGATGCGCCGCGAAAGCACGCGGCGCATCATTGGATCGGGTCAACTACCGTCTGCCCTTCTTCTTTTTGTTGAGCCAAAACGGCGGAATATCACCGGCCATGATACAGCCATATGGGTCGATATAGTCCTCGATCTCGGCCAAACCATAAGAGCCAATTTGGGCCACGACATTGTCAGCTTTCTTATAGCTGGACGGCAGCTCTGACGGGTCAATGCCGCCGGCATGAAACCGTATATCGAGGCCCTTAGTCTCGGTCATAAGTTGTTGCTCCGCCGTCACCTCGCCCATCCGCCGTTTATGTTCGCTGCGCGAATAGTTGCGCCCAGCCCCGTGCGGGCTAAACCCCAAACCATGCGGCGCATCCTTGCCGCGCACCACTAGAATTGGCTCCGACATATTGAGCGGAATAAGCGTCAGCCCCGTTGAATCTGGCGCATAATCGCCCCAAGCAGGTGTCGCCCCTTTGGCATGCAAGTATATGTCACCACGCTTAAAAACGAAGTTATGTTCGTTCCAATAACGGTCACCATTCTCGCCCACACCTGGCGACTCGACCACGGCCTGATGGATGGCGTTATGGTTGGCTTTGGTCCATTTACGGATCAGCTGCAAAGCCTCCCAATAGTTTTTGCCCTCCTCCGTATCAGCCGGAATCCATGCGTTTTGCTTCAGTGTCTGCGGCGACAACTTGCGCCGAAACCGCTCGGCAACACTCATGCCGTGCTTATAAAGCAATGCCCCCGGCCCACGTGAGCCGTGATGAGTGACAATCGCCGTGCGCCCGGTCGCCCGCGAGCGGCCGACAAACAAGAAGTGGTTGCCGTCGCCTTGGGTTCCCATATGTTCCTGCGCCATCCGAATGCTCGTGGGGTTGTTGAGAAACGGGTTCTCGCGAAACGCATCAAGCAGCTTCAGTGACGTGGTAAAACGCTTGCCCTGCGCCCGGCCACCGGGGCCAAAATGCGTGATCCCTTGCACCGCATCGAGCACAGTTTTGGGGTCTGCATTGCCCAGATCAGTGATCATCAGCGAGCAGCAAATATCAGCCGAATGCATGCCCGGATGGATCGCATTTCGCGCCGCCGCAATCCCGCCAACAGGGATCGTGCCGACAGGCCCGGCCGGACAAGCATCAGGCATAATTGCGCCTGCGACAATGGTCGGGGTTTGCATAAGCACGGTCATGGTGGCGCGCACTTTGGTGATGTTGTCATGCTCATCAGCATGCGACGTGTCGATATTTTCATGAAACGGCACGGCACCCGACGCATGCTGTTTCAACAGTGGGGGCGGCTTATCAGCCTCCAGCACCTTTTGAATGCCCACAAGACCAAGGCCTTCGCCACGCATCTCATTGGCACGTTTCAGCAATGCGGAATATTGAGCGCCGGGGCGGTGGCCCCACTACTTTAAATCGCTCCCGGATACGGGTTCAGGAATGGTCTCATTGGTCATTGTACGCGCTTTCTTTGTGTAACAAACGTCTCGATATCTGGCTCGGCAGGCAGGGTTTGAGCCTGCAACACCCTGATTAACAGTCAGGCGCTCTACCGCTGAGCAACAGCCGAAAATAACCCCGGCGACAAAAGTGAAGAAACATATCGGGGCCCGCCCCGCGCCCAATGGGGGACGCGTTTGCCGTCTGGGCGCATGCAAGGAGAGGAGTTGAACCGCTCGGCCTATCCCGGATGTGATGCATGTAGTTCCTTCGGCATTCGCCGGGGCTATTTTGGGTCAGGAGGACAAGGGGATGTGAAACAGCGGTTTCGAACCGCAGAGCGTGCTCTTCAACCAGATGATGTAATTCCACAGGCATTCCTCCTGATGTTTTCTTTCATATAACAACCTTCTTTATCTGTTCGACCCATTGATCTGGGCCAGTATTTCCTGCGACAAATTTCGCGATCTGGTCAAAGACCGCATCCGAAAATCCGCCTATATTCAACACGTCAGCGCGGGTTTGCGCCTGCGTGGTGCCGTAGGGGGCAATATCAATGCAAACCAATTTGGCCTTTGGATTGCCCCGCTTTAGCACCTCCCACTGTTGCATCATTGCCGTGCCGCGCCAGCGTGTTTTGGCATCTACCCATGACTGATTGTCAGACACGATCACCACAAGATCCGGCGAAATACCTCGTGTATTCAACCATTTGAGCGGTGCAGAACAATTGGTCCCACCCCCGGCCAACGCCGCCAAACGCGCGGCATTGGTCAAGATCGTGTCACGCTGCTCAAGCCGCATATCACGCACGCCAAAATTGAACGGCAACACAAGGCAAGCAGGGTTGGTCCGCAAAAATGCTGCCGCCACAAGGGCTGCCACATCGACAAAGCGCATGACCGATGTTGCCCCCTGACGGATGCCTGTTACCGGCCATGTCATTGAGCCCGACACATCGGGGCAGATCACAACCTGGCCCGCGACCCGTGGCACATTTGCCGCCGAGATCTCCATTGCCTCATGCAAGGCATCGATGATCTCAGGCGGCATATCTCTGGTCACGTTCTGCGCCGTCACCATCAGCTGGTACGGAAAGGCCCGTGCCTTGGCTATCGCCTCGGGGTCGCGCAACAACGCCGCTACATGGTCCACATTTTGCGCCACGCCAAACACACCGTGGCGGTGAAACATGTTTAGGTTTTGCCGCACCATCTGCCACGAGCCTTTGCGGGCAATTTGTGCCCAATGCGCGGCTGACAGGTCCAACTGCGTCAACATCGCAAATGGCACATCAGGCACTGCACCGGTTTGCGATTCCTTAAACGCCAGCCAGTCTTGCACCCCCTTTGGCAGCCGTGCCACATTGCACGGCCGCCCGACAACCCAGGCAAACAGCGCCTCCCGCTCAGCCGATACCGGCTTGGGATGCACCATCTTAATCACGTCGGCCAATGAAGGATCATTGCCGATATTGGCGTTTAGCAGCGCCCAGTCAGAGGCGGTGTTGAGCCAGTTTTGCACCATGGCTTTGGGCGCAGAGCCCAGCGACTTGCGGCCGGTTTGGCCCGACCGCATCACTTGGACAAAGACCCGCAACATTTTGCCGCTATCAACCACATGGGCAAAAACACGACGAAACAAAGCCGGATCGCGCCGGGCCAACACGGCCAGTAAAACCGCTGGCATGTCTTTCATATAGCCCGTCTGACGGGCAAAAATTGCCACCTGCGCCAAGTAAAACGGCTCAACCGCCTCGGCCAAAGCCACCGTGCTTTGCAGCTCGTCCTGCGCCGAGTGGTAGGCCATAGCGCCAAACGTGCCGGTCACAGCGCGCTGCGCCAAAGCATGGGTGTCAGAATATGCATAGGCCGGTGCGCCATGGGCGTTCTTCGTTGTGGCGCGGTGCACCAACCGACCTATGGTTGATGCAAACACTGATTTGTTTGCCATTGTCTCGTTCCTCATTTGTTGTGAGGATGTTTTGACATGGCTGGCCTTGGCCGACGTAAATATTTGCAAAACAGCGTATGACGTTGAATTTTAACGCGAATATCATCGTTTGAAAAAATGAACTGCGGATTGTAAGATACATCAATATCGTCTTTTATATATTTGGATAAAGACATGCGCAACGTTGTCATCGGCTTTCTCGGCTCAACCCTCGATGTTGGCAAAAAGCGGCGTTGGCGCCCAACGGTCAGCCTGGTTGCGCATGATGATTTCACAATCGACCGGCTTGAAATCTTGCATGACGCCAAATTCAACCGCCATGCTGTTCAACTCAAACACGAGATTGAAAAAGCCTCGCCCGAGACCGAAGTGCTGCTCCATGTCTTCAACCTAGACGATCCGTGGGATTTTCAGGAAGTCTACGGCAAGCTGTTCGACTTTGCCCGCAGCTACGGTTTTGACGAAGACCGCGAACACTATCATGTGCATCTGACCACCGGCACCCATGTTGCCCAGATCTGCTGGTTTCTGCTGACCGAGAGCCGCCATATTCCGGCCCGCCTTATCCAGACCGCGCCGCCCAGAGGCGATGATGGCCAGCCAAAGCTAGAAGTCATCGACCTTGATCTCAGCAAATATAATGCGCTGCAACAGCGGTTTGACCAGCTTTCGCGCGCCCATAGTGACCAGCTAAAGGGCGGTATTGAGACCAAAAATGCCAGTTATAACAAGCTCATAGATCGCATCGAGCTGGTGGCGAGCAATGCCAATGGCCCGATCTTACTGCTCGGCGAAACCGGGACCGGCAAGACAGATCTGGCCAAACGGATTTACCAGCTCAAGCTAGAGCGGCGCCGGGTGAAAGGCCGCTTGGTGCATGTCAACTGCGCCACCCTAAACGGGCCAGACGCGCTGGCCGCATTGTTCGGTCAGCGGCGCAGCTATAGCGGCCAAGCGGGCACGGAGCGTAGCGGGCTGTTGCGCGAGGCCGATGGTGGCGTGCTGTTTCTCGATGAGATTGACGAGCTGGGCCTCGGCGCCCAATCTGCTCTGCTCCACGCGATAGAGACCGGCCGGTTCTATCCGTTGGGGTCAGACCATGAGGCCAGCAGCGCGTTTCAAATCATCGCCGGGGCCAACCAAGATCTGCGCGAACTATCCGCGGCGGGCAAGTTCCGCCCCGACCTGCTGGCCCGGCTTAACATGTGGAGCTTTAGGCTGCTGCCGCTGCGCGACCGGCGCGAAGATGTTGAGGCCAATCTGGCCCATGAGCTGGACTGTTCCGAGCGAGAGCTGGGCATAAAGGTGGGCTTTAACGCCGATGCGCGGGCAAAATTTCTGCGCTTCGCTACCAATCCGGCAACAACCTGGCCTGGTAATTTTCGTGACTTTAGCGGTGCGGTCCGCCGGTTGTGCACGCTGGCCCCCAGAGGCCGTATCACCCGCGCAATGGTTGATGAAGAAATCACCAGCCTGCTGCATGACTGGAAAATATCCAGCGCCGATGCTGATCTGACGCTTATTAAAGAAGTCATGGGGCGGCGGGCTGATGAGATCGACCCATTTGATATAGTGCAGCTGGCGCAGGTCATTCGGACATGTCGCAACTCTACCAGCCTAAGTGCCGCTGGGCGCAGCCTGTTCGCGGTGTCACGCGGCAAGCGCAAAACCACGAACGACGCTGATCGTTTGCGAAAATATCTGCAAAAGTTTGATCTGGATTGGGAGGCGCTGGCTGTCCGGCTTTTTGAACAGATAGGCTAGGCTAATCGCCGGATGTCAAAACGCCGTTCCGACCCGCGAAATCCTGCCGCACCGATTGAACCCTAAAAGTTCATCTCAATGCTGGCGCCATTTTGTGGCCCAAACTCGCCGCCAGAACCAGCATTCATAAATTCCAATGCATGCTCGATCTTCGCGCGCGCCTCCAGCAGCGGGGCGATGATGGTTTCTTCAACCTCTTTGCGCAAAACTGCACTGCTAAAGAAACTCAGCGATATGAGCGCCTGCACTTTGCCGTTCTCTATCAGCGGAATGCCGACGGTCGATATCCGAAACGGTTTTGTGCGCGGGTCGCGCAAAGCATAGCCGTTGCGCCGCACCTTTTCGAGCAACATATGCAGCTGACGTTCCTCAACAATGCCGAACTTTCGGTCAGGATCATTGTAGAAGTTTTGGATATGGCGTTCCCGGTCAACTTCGCTGCAATAGGCCAGATATGAACGTCCCATTGCCGTGGTCAACATGTCAGGCCGAATGCCAAGCGTGGTGTTGGTATAGGCCATTGGGCTGATCGTGCCGGTGCAGAACTGAATGCTGATATCGTCGCCATCAATCGCGCCGAGCCCAATCGGCCATTTTAGCCGCTGGGTCAGGTCTATCGCCCAAGGGCGGGCGACCTCAATCACTCGCGAAATACCACGGTAGCCGCCGTTTAGCCGGCCTATTTCGGCCGTCATCCGGTAGCCGCCGCACATATTATCGCGCACGACATAGCCCTCAAACATCAGCGTTTCCAACATCCGCACGATTGTGGGTTTTGGAATGCCGGTCTCTTCATACAGGCTGCTGATCGTCGAAATCCGGTGACTACTGAAAGCCCGCAAAACCATCAATGCCCGGCGGACAGATTCAACCGGCTGATAAGAGCGGTTGGTTGGATCGGTCTGGCCGCGCCGCGAATTGGCACGGCAACTTACTCGTTCAGAGCTGTCCTCCAGTTGGACATCATTTACGTCAAAATCAAACTGACTAAGCACTTTTTGCGTCTGAACATTCATTGTTATTTTCCCCTAAAACGGTCTGGGTGCGGTGACTTTTCCGACCCCCCAGAAATCCCCAGATTTCCAGACAGGTCAGATGTTCATGTGCGCCCCGTAAAACGAAAGGCTCCAGACGTGGTAAGATGATACACAGATTGAGAGGCACTCCAAATCAATTCCGATTCTGAAACAGACCGGAGGTTTGGGAAATTTTCAGTGAATGTAACATTTTGAGGCGCTGACATTTAGCAGTAGGACGCCACCATTTCACCAGTGCTCCAATAAGATCTCATTTTCCAAAATGGGCTTGTCATATTTCCTATTCAATCATTTGTTTCTGCAACACGCCTGTAACGGGTTGTAGTAGATAGGTTTATTGAAGTTTCACTTTTGGCAGAACACAAAGTGCTAGCTGCACTCTACTCGCCAATACTTTCTCAGATGCTAGAGAAACCAATTAGACCCGGTTGAATTGAACCTTTAGAAACGCGTCAATTCAACGAAATCTCAAGACATATCGGGCAACGCTAGACCGCATTCCTGCTTTTTGCGATTTCACCAGTCGAAACCGACTTCCCCAAAACCTCGTATTTTCAAACAGCTCACCAGATATCAAAATCGTAGATTTCCATCCAACGACCAAATCCGATTCCAGCCTAAAGAACCATCTGCAGAGCAGCATAGATGGCCAGTTTCACAGGCTGAAAATCAAATCGGCAACTTGTGATTTTGACGGCCCAGACGCGGCACTCTGACGACGAAAAACCGGAGGATACACGATGAAGATAACCCGAAAACTTGCGGACACCACGTTCGGACAACTGCACTACCGCGACACGGGGGCGGGCGACGTAATTGTATTGCTGCATGTGAACCAGCAATCCTCGACATCCTATTTTGAAATGATGGCCGAGTTGTCACCGCATATGCGTGTCATCGCGCC
>NVXG01000055.1 GCA_002733805.1 Robiginitomaculum sp.
TTGCCTGAACAGGTCATAAGCGGCTGCTTCACCCATCTTGTAAATTTTCTTTAGGCTTAGGGTTCTCGCCTTAGCTGTTAAAAGAAAATGTTGTGACATTTGCACTATCTCCGTTGCGTTATGCAACATATATAGTGTAAATATTCATTCTTGTAAATAGAAAAACACCGTGTATAGTGCAATATACACTATGAAAGGTGCAAAATATGGCTGACAGCCCGGAATACGAAAAGAAAATAGCCCTCATTCTAAAGTCTGAAATCAAACGCGCTGGCCTTACCTACGCGACTTTGACCGACAAATTGAACGAAATGGGCTTTGCTGAAAAAGAGGCCAATGTCCGAAACAAGATAGGGCGTGGGAAATTCAGCGCAGCTTTTATGACGCAGTGCCTTGATGCGTTAGGGGTCCGGGATTTGAGGCTCTAAATCCCGCTAACCCCTCATAATCAATTGGGTTGGACGCTATTCTCATCAATAACCTCTAAAAAGGCTTTTATGTAGGGAGCCGGTATATCGACTATAAAGCTATCCATCTGACCGGATACTTTGAATTTGAACCCTCCGACACTCACCGCCGAGTTCAAATCTTGCCGCCTCAGAGGAAGGCGTTTTATTTCAGAAAAAATACAATTCCTCTTATAACAACTCTGGACCTGAGACAAAACATCAACAAGATCATATGATTGCCCACCTCTGTGTACAGAGTGGTATTTTTTCCAAGTTCTATCCGTGTAAACTATGAAAAGAGAGGCAAAAATGGTTTTTGTGCCAGATATATGAGTTCTATAGCTTAATGTTACGGGGTATATAGCGTCTCCACCCAGAACATCTTTGCCACCCACAATATCGATTGCTGGTGCTGCTATTGTAGTTGTGCCATCAAATTCATCCGTACTGACCGTTATGGCTGCTTTGACAGATACATAATCATAGACATTTACATCATCGGCTTTTGCCTGAAATGATACAAAAAATGAAGCTATAATAACTCCAACTAAAAGGCTGTTTTTCATCTGATTTCCCCTAAATTTGATTGCATTTCCGTCCCGCCGTTGGTGACGGGCCATAGCAATCTCACATAGGGTGAAAATCCTGCCTATTTACCGGGCCGGGGTAATTAGTCCCTGCCACAAATGGCTGTTGTATTAAGCAGGTAACCCGACAGAACGGGCACCCTATGTTTGAGATTGCCATGCTGAACTAATGGAGAGGAGACGAGGAGTCAACGGAAACGCTGGACTCTGAAAGAATAGGTTATAAAAATAATGCGTGAAAAAAGAGCCTTATATTCTCGGTATTTTGTTTGTAATCGGCCTTTTATCTTTGGGTTGGTTATATAGCGACTATGTAAAAAATGGTGAACAAACACACAGGCAAAGCGAAGTAACCCACCAGCTTTTTCTTAAAACTCTTTCCATCTGTTATGAGAAAGAGGGCGTATCCGCCAAGGAGTGCCAAAGGCAGGGACAAAATAAGGAACAACTTAGTCTTCAACGCCAAGACCTTATCGCTCAGTATCAAATGGCACGGGCTACCTGGATAGCACTCGCTGTTGGAATAATAGGCTTCTTGCTTATATTCTGGACCCTTCTTGCTACAAAGGAATCCAACAAAGCCGCTTGGGCTGCTATCAAATTGATGCGAGCGATGTCTGAAAAAGAACTTCGCGCTTATATTATGGTTGAACACATCGAACTGCTTGACCGAGATGGAGGTGGACCGCCACAATTTATCGTCATGCTGAAAAACACTGGTCAAACCCCGGCCACCAACATCAACCAATTTGTTGCGTTTGGATGTGTTGATATGGCGAGCCAACCCATTTCCAACTTTAGAGATTCCAAAGGTAATTTGCCCAGATTGCCTCAATTTATCATCGGTGCCGGTATGACACACCCTATTTCCGTCGGTTTGAGGCGACCAATAGATGAGGAGGTTTCTGACGCAATGTGGGCCATTGAACTCAAGGTTTTTGGTTCTGGTATTATTACCTATGACGATGTTTTTGGAAAACGTCGCCGCACAATTTTCAAGTTTCACTTGGGACAAACACCCAATCAAGGATACGTGACCATTCCCGACAAAAAGAATAATCGCATAAGCTAATGCCAGTAAAATTTTCATTTAATCCTCACCTCCGAGGACTCGGTAGTTCCACACTTGGTGCGTCTGCTACATAAGTCCGGGTATGACGGCTAAGAGAAAGACATCAACCCAACACCCTACAACGGAAAAATGCTTCTACTTTTCACCCGGCCATAGGCGAATGAACTATCAATGCTGGCCACACCGGGCAAGCGGGTCAGGGTTTCGCGCATAAAGCGTTCATAGGAGCCAAGACTGGCACTGACCACATGCAGTAAATAATCCTGATTGCCGGTCATCAGATAACATTCAAGAATTTCGTCACTATCTTGCACGCCCTTCTCGAATTTTTTCATCGAGGCTTCACTCGATTCTTTCATTTTGACTTTGACAAAGACATTGATCGGCACGCCGCATTTGGCTTGATCGACCAATGCCGTATAGCCGGTAATGAAACCCTCTTCTTCCAACACCCGAACCCGGCGCAAACAGGGCGAGGGGGACAAGCCTATTCGCCACGCCAGATCCTGATTGGTCAGGCGGCCATTGGCTTGCAGCTCCCGGATGATCTTTCGATCAATTTGATCCATTTACTTCCCCGAAATGACCCGTATTGGCAGATTCTGCTGTTTTTGTACCTGTTTTAGCAATCTTCGCAAGCCTATTGCGCTCATTCTGTGAGATTGTGTGCTGGCAAAACAAGGAAATGGACCATGCACGACAACAAACAAGCGGGATTTTCAACCCGAGCCATTCACACCGGATATGACGGCCGGGAAGCCGAAGGCGCAATCAATCCTCCGGTTTATATGAGCTCGACCTTTGCCTTTGATACGACCGAACAAGGCGCAGCCCGTTTTGCCGGTGAAGCACCGGGACATTTTTATTCGCGGATTAGCAACCCGACCTTGCAGGTTCTGGAAACCCGGTTTGCCGATCTGGAAAATGCCGAAGCTGGGTTGAGTTTTGCCTCCGGCATGGGAGCCATTACTTCAGTGCTTTGGACCTTTCTTTCGGCCGGGGATGAGATCATCACCGACAAGACATTATATGGCTGCACCTTTGCGTTTTTGCAGCATGGTTTGGCCCGGTTTGGGGTGAAGGTAACGACCATAGATTTGAGCGATCCGCTGGCTTTGCAAGCAGCCATTAACCCAAAGACCAAAATCGTCTTCTTTGAAAGCCCGGCCAATCCCAATATGAAGCTGGTTGATATTGCCGCTATCGCCAAGATCGCGCGGGCCAATGGGGCAAAAACCATTATCGATAATACCTATTGCACCCCCTATTTACAGCGCCCGCTGGATTTGGGTGCCGATATTGTGGTGCATTCCGCTACCAAATACTTGAGCGGCCATGGCGATCTGATTGCTGGGTTGGCAGCGGGCAATGCAGACGACATGCTGCGGGTACGGACCGAAGGTCTCAAAGACATGACTGGCGCGGTGCTTGATCCGCTAAGCGCCCACCAATTGATGCGTGGCATTAAAACACTTGCCTTGCGGATGGATCGCCATTGCGCCTCGGCCTTGACCTTGGCCCAGCATCTGCAAAGCCATCAGGCCATTGCCCAAATTCGCTATCCGGGTCTGCCGTCTTTCCCGCAATATGAGCTGGCTCAAAAACAAATGCTGGCTGGTGGCGGGTTGATCACGCTGGAACTAGCCGGCGGATACCACCAAGCGGTTCGTTTCATGAACCAATTACAATTGATCAAACGGGCGGTCAGTCTGGGCGATGCGGATAGTCTGATTCAACACCCGGCCAGCATGACCCATTCCGCATATACCCCCGATGAGCGGGCTGAATATGGAATTTCGGAAAGCCTGATCCGACTGTCAGTCGGCTTGGAAGATGTGGATGACATCTGGAACGATATTGAACAAGCCTTGGCCAGTCTGGAACAAACCAAAGCCCGCGCCGCCTGATTTTTTAGCATCAAGAAGGCCGGGGACCAGATTGTGTTGGTTTCGTCGCTATCCGGCCCTTCGAGGCTCCGGCTGGTCGCACCTCATCCTGAGGTGCTGCGAAGCAGCCTCGAAGGATCGGATAGCGGGATCGTCGGGCCAGACTATTTTTCCACCGCCAGTGCATCGCGGATTTGATTGGCTTTGGCTTTGACCTTGGCCGACAAGGCATTGCTGTCAATGGTCAGTGCCTCGCCTTCTTCGACCAATACCTGTCCAGCAATGATCGTGGTCACCACATCGGAGGCATGGGTCACATAAACCAGATGCGAGATGATGTCATAGATCGGCTGTACGCGCGGGTCTGACATATCGACCTGGATCATGTCGGCCTGTTTGCCAACTTCCAGCGAACCGGTGGTCTCGCCCAAGCCAATCGCGTCGGCACCGAGTGAGGTGGCCAAACGCAACGCCGTCTCGGCTGGCATGGCGGTCGGGTCATTGCTGCCAACTTTGTGCAGTAAGGCGGCCATTCTGATCTCTTCCCACATATCCAGATCATTGTTTGAGGCGGCTCCGTCGGTACCTAGACCCACCTTGATCCCGGCGGCCAGCATGGCCGGGACCGGTGCAATACCTGCGCCCAATTTCATATTGGAGGTTGGATTATGGATTACGCTGACTTTGGAACCTGCCAATTGGACGATTTCCTCGGCATCGGGCCAGACCATGTGCGCCGCAATCATTGGTGTATCCAGCATGCCCAGTTTTGCCACATGGCGCACCGGCGACGTGCCATAATTTTCTTGGATCATTTTGGTTTCGGCCCGGTCCTCGGCCAAATGCATGGTGATCGGCGCATTGATCGAACCGGCGATTTCCACCACATCGCGCAAATGATCCGGGCTGACCGTATACGCCGCGTGCGGGGCCAACGCGGCAATGGTCCGCCCGGAAGGGCTTTTCCAGTTTTTGACGAAATCAACACCAGCCGCAAAGCTGTCATCCCAACCGGTAAATCCGGGGCTAGGATAATCAATCATCGGCGCACCCAATATGGCGCGCAGGCCACAGCGTTCAAAGATCGCTCCGGAAATTTGCGGGTAAAAATACATATCGACAATGCTGGTGGTGCCGCCGCGCAGCATTTCAAGGCAAGCCAGCTCGGCGCCGATGCTAACAAACTCCTCATCGACAAACTGACCTTCCATCGGAAAAATATAGTTTTGTAACCAGTCCATCAGCTCCAGATCGTCGGCCATGCCGCGAAACAACACCATGGCTGCATGGGAATGACCATTGACCAGACCCGGCATCAACACCCGATCGGTACCGGAGATTGTTTTGGTCGCAGCATAATCCGCATCGATTTGCGCCGCCGGGCCAACAGCAACAATCTTGCCATCCTTGACCGCTATTGCACCGTTCTCAACAATAGTTCCGGGACCATCCATGGTCACGACCCAACGACCATGGGCGATCAGGTCAACCGCCACGCCGTTGCTTTTCGTTGGCTCTGGAGCACAAGCACTTATTCCCAAAACAATTCCTCCCAGTACCAAATTCCGAAGTGTGGTGAGCATAAGCAGTTCTCCCAATAACGATTTGGCCCGCAGGTGTACTGCGTGGGCGCACTGATGTCACGGGTAGCCGGCGTCCGCATCACGAGAGGACAGGTAAAGCGGCGTGGCGAGATCATGGACCCTCCGGTCAAGCCGGAGGGAAGCAGATAGGGGGGGGTTGGCAAAACGTCCTCAAGTAGCGAGGCTTGCCGTCGCGATAGGACCAGAAAAATGGTGGCGGGGGGGAGATTTGAACTCCCGACCTCAGGATTATGAGTCCTGCGCTCTAACCAACTGAGCTACCCAGCCTAAAGAAGCGCGGGATATAGCCGTCATGACCGGCTTAGGCGAGTCGTTTTGCACTTACATTGCACTTACGAGCGAGAATGTTGCAATGAAAATGAAATTAACTCAGGCCGTCGTAGACAAGGCTACCAACAAAACTAAACCATATGAAATTCGTGACATAAAGCTCACAGGGTTTCTCCTTCGCATCCAGCCAAGTGGCCATAAGACCTATTATTGTGAATATCGACGTGGGGCACGGGTGAAAATAGGGACCCATGACAGATATAATCTGAAATCAGCTAGAGATAAGGCGAAGAAAATCATAGCCTCCTATAATCAGGGGGCTGATCCTGCTGCCAGATTGAGACAGGCGAGGGAAATACACACCTACAGGGATTTCCTGGAAGAGCGTTATTTTGAATGGGTCGATATCAACCACAAATCAGCTAGAGGCACAAAACGACGCCTATTGGTGGATTGTTCTTATTTTTTGAACAAACGTTTGGGGGAAATCACACCACAGGAAGTTGAGAAATGGCGTCTTGCAAAGGTGGCAAAAGGTAATTCGCCCCATACGGCTAACCGTTGTTTTGCTTATTTAAGGGCTTCTCTTACCAAGGCGGAGGAATGGGACATTATCAAAGAGCATCCCTTAAGAAAGATGAAGCTGATTAGGGCAACCAAAAACCTAAATGTTCGCTTCCTGTCAGAAGAGGAAGAAAAGCGACTTCGGATTGCCATGGATCAACGCGAAATAACTAAACGACGAAAAAGAGCGAGTGGCAATAAATGGCGTAAGATACGGAACAAATCATTATTCCCTGACCTTGCTGGTGCAATGTATGCAGATCATCTGAAGCCGATGGTTTTGCTGTCGATAAATACAGGTGTTCGCAAAGGGGAGTTGTTGTCCCTGAAATGGCACCATGTAAACTTCGATTTGAGACAGATAACCATAGAGGGCGCTAATGCAAAGAGCAGAAAAACTAGGCATATTCCATTAAACAAAGAAGCCATGTCTGTTCTTACCAACTGGAAAGAACAAAGTACCAGTACACAAAAATATGTGTTTACGAATAAAAACGGAAAACCGTTTGTTGATCCCAAAAAATCTTGGATTTTGCTATTAGAAAAAGCAGAAATTCATAACTTTAGATGGCACGATATGCGTCACCATTTTGCCTCCAAATTGGCCATGGCAGGAGTCGATTTAAATACAATTCGAGAGCTACTAGGGCATTCAAGTTATGAAATGACATTGCGTTACGCACATTTGTCAGCGGGACATAAGGCTGAGGCTGTTTCGGTGCTTGATTGAAATGTTGCTACCGCTGAGCAGTGGAGCAAGTTGGCCACAGCGATATGTGCTTTTAGGTGTCCGCGTCTGAAGTAGACGTCAGCGGCGTTAGTTGTAGTGATCGAGGCGTCTATACTGCCTGTTCAGCTATTCTCATCGCCACCATCACTAAATCGCACTGTAATTGAATGAAGCATTGACGCTAAGTGATTCACAACAAAGAATAAAATTGGGTAAAAACAAAAGTGTTTCAATATAACGATATTTAGTGTATAAGTAAAGGTGATGAATTGTAATAAAGGTATACTAGAACCAAAGGATAAACGCAATTGCTTTCTTAACGAGAAACCATCCGCAAAACACCTATATTTAAATTTAACTATTCAAAAATCAAAAAAGAATGCCCGCACTTCTGCTTTAAACAGAAGTGCGGGCATTCTTTTGCATAGCTTAAGGAGCAAATAAAATGCAAACAAACAAATTTATCCGAGCCCTATGGCCAACTAGCCCCGAAGGGTTTCTATACACATTCGTATTGCCAGCTGAGACAAGTACTTGGTATGACAACAAAGACGTTGACCAGCTCGTTTCGGACGTAAAAGAAAATAGTGGTCAAGACATCTATATTGGCCTCTGTCCCAGTGCCACCTTGAAAACGTCACGGCAAAGAGCCTCTCGATCCGATGTGTGTGCTTTGCCAGCAATTGCCGTTGACATAGACATCAAGGGCGATCAGGCGCATTCCGAAACCAAGTTACCTGAATCCAAAGAGCAAGCGCTGGAATGGATCAATGGACTAAGCCTCCCTAAGCCATCCATGATCGTTCATACTGGCAACGGTCTGCATGTGTACTGGCTTTTGGATACTCCGTTCTTGATAACTGACGATGCCAGTAGAGACCGGGCTGAGAAACTTACCAGAGGCATCAACAAATTCATCATCCGCGAGGGTAAAAAGAGCGGGTATTCTTTTGATAATGTGGGGGACCTGGCACGTATCTTCAGGGTGCCGGGGACGTATAATCATAAAAGCTCCCCACCTAAACCTGTAAACCTACGGGAACATTCAGGTGAGCGTTATAGTTTTGAAAAACTTAGCTCATACCTGCCTGTCGACCGCGAAGGAGGCGTGTCAGCTATTGGAGTAGGCTGCTTTGATCAAGAATATAAAAAATCAGATGTAAAGCCCAAATTCAAATCTATTTTGGCAGGTTGTAAATTCATTAAAAATTGTGTGGATGACGCAGAAACACTTTCCGAGCAATGGTGGTATCGCATGCTTAGCATCGTTGCTCTGTGTGAAGGTGGCGAAGTGTTGTGCCATCAGATTTCGCAGCCACACCCTAAATACTCTAAAGAAGAAACAGATGGTAAAATTGATCAATCATTGCGTGCCTCTGGTCCTGCGACGTGCGCCTATATTGCTGAAACCCTTGGGTTTGAAAGCTGTTTATCTTGCCCGTTATATTATTCAGAGAAAATAAAAAGCCCTATTTCTCTGGGCTATGTTGAAGCCCCATTGGCAAACCTTCTTGGCAATTATGCATATTGCATAAGCACTCAACAGTTCTGTGAGGTGCCAGCATGAAGGTTCGGTTAGAAAGACAGTTTAACAATGAACACTTGGCCGAGTTAGCACGCCCTGCACGCTCTTTTTTATCATCAAAATATGCCTGTAAGTTTGAAGCTAAAGATTACATACCTGGTGGGAATAGATTTGTTCAAAATGATAACGGACTCAATCTGAATGTATGGATGCCATCTAATATTATAAGCGCAGAGGGTGACTGTTCAACGATACACCAACATTTCGAATATATTTTTCCTGACGAGGCGGTCAGAAATCATTGGCTCAATTATTTTGCAAGCCTGGTTCAATTGCCATCTATAAAGATCAAACACTGCTTGCTTCTCATTGGGGGGCAGGGAATAGGGAAGAGCTATTTTAAACATCTCCTGCAGGACCTCTTAGGTTTTGCAAATGTAGGTTTGATGGACTCAGGTGAGTGGCATGGCAATTTTAATGCCCATCTCTTAAACGTACAGGTTGTTGTTATTGAGGAGCTAATGGCGAGTGGTCGGTTAGAGGCGTATAATGAGCTCAAACGTTATTTGAGCGAACCATTTATTACTGCAAATGAGAAGCATGTTGTTCAATATACGGCGAGGACGCCTTATGCATTCTTGGCTTTTTCTAACCACCGCAAGCCGATTTTACTAGAAAATACTGATCGACGTTTTCATGTTTATCACACGCCGGTAGAATGTCAGACGAGCGAGTATTACGATCAGTTATTTAACAAAAGTAAGGCTGAAATTGGAGCATTCCTATTTTATCTAGAAAATCGTGATTTAGCGAACTTTAGCCCTAATGCTTGCCCACCTATGACAGAGCACAAGAAAGAACTGATCAATCTTTCTACCAAGCCTTCTCATGCAGCTCTTAAGGACCTCATAGAAAGTCAGGAAGATCTGCCTTTTCAAAAAGACATCATTACCCTGGGTGCGATTAGGCTAAGCTTAAAATTAAAAGCGGGCATCTCTGAAAGAGCTTTGGAAACTAACAACCTAAAAGAAGCTCTATTAGACCTTGGAGCCAAGCCTCTGGGGCAAATACGGATCAACGGTTCAAGGCCTAGTCTCTGGATCATCAGGAATGTGGCAAAATGGAAAAACGCTTTAAATGAAGAGATCAAGGCAGAGTTCACTAGAGAATTTAAGATCAGCTTGGTTGAGCCACTGGAAGATTCAACCAGCGGCATGCTGTCTAGCTGACTACCCTAATTTTAACTTTTCTCAGAAAGGAGAAAGAAGATGACTACAAAAGAAAGTTTGGAGATAAAAATAAAAAACAGCCTAGACAGTCAGACATTCCTGTCGCGACTGGCCGAACAGGGGGTTAAAGAAACATTCCCCTGGCTTGTTATCAGCAGTCTTGAATTGGCTGATGTCTTGGGTGTCCATTTGCAAACCATCGCAAACTGGCAAATCAGAAAACAAGGACCAATAGCAGAACCAAAAGATCATTGGCGAGGTAATCGAAGGTATTTTTCCATTGCCAACATTACGGCATGGCTTGACCAGGTTGAGGCTTGGAAAGTTTATCAGGAATGGATTGGTACACGTTTTTATAACGCGGAGAATAAGCCAAAGGACGAATGTGAAAAATTAATCGATACCGTGATTAAAACCGGCACCTACAAACAACCAAAATGGAAGCGAAAGGGGTGGTTTTGCATACCTGATTTTTCTTTTGAGGGAGCAGCAAAATGATAAAGGTAAACAATGAAGATGAACTCTGTTGCCCAAGCTGTGGAAGTAACAATATAGCCCATAAAAACATCGATATTTTTGATCGTAAAGAAGGCCGAAAACACGAGTTCCATGTTTCTGTTTCTGAAGGGGTGGTGAAAGTGGATAATGATCTCTCTCAAAATCCAAGTGGAAATCGTGGTGGAATAAAAATAGGCTTTGAGTGTGAGGGTTGTGGTGAGAAGTCACTTTTAAAAATCACCCAACATAAAGGCGTCACATTCATTAAATTTGAGAAATGAAACTGAGGGATGGGCAAATGCCCATCCCATTTTTCAATATTATGCAATCATCCACGGTGAGAAATATAATGACCGTCACACATGCATCTTTGACAAGATGGATCCCTCAAGGCCACTCGCTGACCGTCATGTGTTGGCATTAGTCCGAGGCAACACCTTCTCACCCTCAAACTTCGCCATCAACGGTCTCTACAAAACTGAGGTCATTCACAGATGCGCCCCAAGCTGTCGAATACGCAACGCTCAAATGGGTCAACTGGTTCAATCACCGCAGAATACTGGAGTCGATTGGTTACATCCCACCTGCCGAAGAAGAGAAAAGGTACTACGCCGCCATGTTGGACAAAATCCCAAAAGCCGCACACGTTAAACAAAATAGCCTTCCTGTAAACTCAGAGCGGTTCACACTCCACAAATGGTGGTTCAAGTAATAATGAAACCCTTATCTATGTCAGCCCCTTACTTTTTATCGTGGGTCTCTAATAAGCCTCGCAGGATAGCCATAAACCAGTATCACTTTATCCCCTTGTTTAAATATATCATTTCCACCATTCTTTTGGGCAACGGTAAAAATTGCGCTCGTTGAAGTTTCAATAACATACTCAGTTGCCTGATGAATATTGTCCATGCCCTCAATATAATCTCCAATTATCATTCCACCAATTATACCTGCAATAATCACTGCTGCATTGTCACTGCTACCGGATGCTATTCCGGCTCCAGTTGCACCCCCGAAAGCGGCTCCCGCTCCTGATGTCTGCTCTTGTATGTAAGTTTGGCTTGCACTGATAACGAGTGCCTCAATGGACCGTCTTGCATTACCAATCGTCTCTACCCGATATTTCCCAATTCGATCAGTGGATGTGCAGGACGTGATGATAAGCACATACGCAATTGATAAAACTACTCTGATATATTTCAATTTTTTGTTCCAAGAAAAACAGGCTGAGAAATATCTGTTACTTCAAGCAAATTGATGAAATCGGAAATATTATTTCTTACGGCGAGGTTTAGTGATTCTGTCCCACGGACCGTTCCGAGAAGAGAGTAGCTCATTGGAATGACGGCTTCATTTGATATCTCTTGCGCAAAGAGTAAATCACCATTAGCCCGATCAATTATTTCATAAATGGCCGATACTCTTGTCGTCATCGCTAGACCAAAATCTGCCAAATCAGTTTCAGTTATCCTTACCGATAGGTTGATTTTGCTAACCCCATCGTCCTTGAAAATTAACGCCCTGTTAATGGCATCCTGAAGCGCTTCTTTCCATATTGGGGGGAGTTGAGGCAATCCCGGGTATGATTCCACTCTTTTCTGTTGTGCTTGAGGAGCAAAACCAACTGTTAACGAAACCAACTTAACATTTTTACGGGTGTTAACTATGCCGACGTCTTGAACTGTAAAGTCGATAGGAGGAACAGTTGCGCAACCAGATAATACAAGAGCGAAAAATAATAATATTATATTTGTTCTCAACATTGTTCTTTCCTAATTATGTTTTGTAGTGATTTGTCCATATTTTTGACCTTAAGATCAAGGGAAATATATATCTGAATCCTTGGACTGAAGTGTGAAGTGGTCCTGTTTTCCCGCCGAGTTGTTGGCTGGTCAATGCATTCCCGCATGCAGACGGACCTCGTCTTGAATGCTCTTCTTATGGCGCTCTGGCGGCGTAAGCCCCCAAACACTAAAGGGGCCAGGGTCATCGTTCATTCCGACCAAGGCTCACAGTTTACCAGTTCCGAGCGGCTTTTCTTCCTGAAGAGCCACAATCTGGAAGCCAGTATGAGCAGACGGGGGAACTGTGGAGCCTGCCCTCCGACTTGATCGGTGGGATAATGCAGTCGCTGAGAGCTTATTCCATCTGCTCAAAACCGAACGGATTAGGCGTAGAACCTCCAAAACTCGCGAAACCGCACGTCATGACGTGTTCGATTACATCGAATTATTCTACAACCCAAAACGAAAGAACGGTACAATGAGATACTGTCTCCCGTCGACGTACGAACGGCAGCAAAAAGTGAAACTGCAAGGTGTCTAACAAACTAGGGGCACATCACTCTAAACGAAAGAAATTATCATGCTAAAAATACTGCATTTAACTTTTATAATTCTAATTATTAGTACGACTTGTACTAAAGCTAATACACAAGATAAATTGAAATACATTGAGGAAGAGCTGAGGATAGTAAACGAAAAATCTAGTCCTATTGAAAAGCTCTGGATGCAATATATAATTCTAGAGCAATCTAAAGAACCGCAGTGCAAGGTGCCTGATCAGTTTACTACAGAATTATTTCTTAAAAGAAAGAAATGTTTGAGGAAATTTACAGAAATAGGCCGTGAACTCGAAGAGAAAAGGATGGAGATTAACAGAGTAAAATTACCCTTACTTACTGAAAAATTAAACCTGTTGAAAACCAATTCACCAGAATACCAAGACACATCTTTGGAGTTGCAAGGCAGTACTTTAGAGTATTCATATTTTGAGATCGTTATGAAAAGAATTAATTTATCAAGGAAGCGGGAAGATTGTTTGCTTGAAATGGGTGATTTTATCTCTGGAGATGAGTTATGTGGGAGCAGGTCAGAATACTATAAAAATATATTAGTATATACGCGGCGAGAACTAGAGCTGCAAAAAAACATGCGGAGTTTGGCCATAGACCGGTTACACTTGGCAGCTAAAAAATATCTGTTACCGCCGGAGTAAATATTGATCACTTGGGTGTAAAAAACAGAGGTTTCGTAAAGAGTTGAAATAGTTGTTCGGATTTTGAAGTTTTCAGGCCCTGTTTTAGGTGGTGGTACGTAATGTTGATATTTGAGCCCAATAATAAGGTGTGCCCCTTCAGGTCATGATCATACATTTTAGTGGTTTTGCACTTAATACGCACTTACGTGCTTGTAACTTATTGCACCAATGCACTTGTATGTGTGGTCAATAATATATAAGCTATTGGAATCTTTAACTAATGTAAGTGCATAAAATGGTGGCGGGGGAGAGATTTGAACTCTCGACCTCAGGATTATGAGTCCTGCGCTCTAACCAACTGAGCTACCCAGCCTAAAGAAGCGCGGGATATAGCCGTCATGACCGGCTTAGGCAAGAGCATAGCTACGGCAATTTCAGCCCGACCAAAGATCAGCCATTTTTCCCTTAGCTTCGGGAACGCGGCATGGAAATATGTAAAGGTTGCCCCAATGCGGTCATGGCGCTTTCAGCAAATCCTTCGCTCAAAGTCGGGTGCACATGAATGGTCCCGGCAATGTCTTCCAGACGCGCCCCCATTTCCAATGCCAGTGCAAATTCGCCGGATAATTCCGCAATATGCGAGCCGACCCCGTGAATGCCCAAAATTACATGATCGGACTTGCGGGCTGTGACCCGCACAAAGCCACCATCGGCACCCGCCCCCATCGACAGGGCTTTGCCCAATGCAGCAAACGGGAATTTGCCAACAACCACGTCTTCGCCCGCTGCTGTCGCTTGTTTCGGGTCAAGACCAACGCCAACAATTTCCGGCTCGGTAAAGCATACCGCTGCAATGGCCACCGGGTCGAAGCGTCGCCGATGGCCAGCCAGAATTTCCGCAACCATCTCACCCTGACGGGTACCTTTATGGGCCAACATCGGCTCGCCAACTACATCGCCGATCGCCCAGGTCCCGCGCATGGCGGTGCGGCACTGGTCATCAACCTTGATAAAAGCCCCGTCCATATCGATGGCCATATTTTCCAGACCCAACTGGGTGGTGTTGGGTTTGCGCCCGACCGCAACCAGTATTTTCTCGGCGGCAATACTTTGCTCGTTACCTTTGGCATCGGTAAAGACCAGACCCTTTTTGTTGATCCCCTTGGCCTTGGCCGACAGGTGCAGATCGACCTTATGTTGTTTCAACCAGCGGACAACTGGCCGGGTCAACTCGGCATCAAATTGCGGCAGAATAGCATCCAGCGCCTCGACAAAGGTCACTTTGGTACCGAGCCGGGCAAACGCAATGCCCAGCTCTAACCCGATATAACCCGCTCCGACCACGGCCAAGGTTTTGGGCAAATTGGCCAGCTCCAGCAAGCCGGTTGAGGAGAGCACCCGATCATCAAACGGCAAAAAGGGAAGCTCGGCCTCGGATGATCCGGTGGCCAGCACGACGTTTTCGGCTGTGATGGTTTGGCTGCCGCCATCGGCCAGTGCGACCTCACAAGTTTTGGCATCCAAAAACACCGCATGGCCCACGATGACTTTGACCCCGGCTGCCTTCAAGAGCTGCCCGACCCCGCCGGTCAGTTTGCCGACAAGATCGTCTTTCCACTTGAGTAATCCGCTCAGTTCCAGCTTTGGATCGGAACAAGTAAGCCCCATGGCCGGTGCCTTGGCGTGGCTTTGCACGGTTTCAAACTGCCCGGCGGCATGGATATAGGCTTTGGATGGGATACAGCCCCGGTTCAGGCACGTACCGCCCAAGCCAGACGCGTCAACCAAGGTGACATCCCGCCCCAATTGGCCGGCCCGAATGGCGCACGGATAACCAGCCGGGCCACCGCCGACGATCAGAATTTTGGTGTGAAGCAGTTTCATGAGAAGACTGTGCTTTCTTACATAAACAACGTAGCGGGATTTTCCAGATAACCTTTGACGGCTTGGATCATCCTGGCAGCATCAAAGCCATCGACCACCCGATGGTCAAAACTCGACGATAAATTCATCACTTTACGGGCCACCACCACATCGCGGTCGAACACAAGTTTTTCCATCAATTTATTGACCCCGATAATGGCCGTTTCCGGCGCATTGATCACCGGGGTTGAGGCAATGCCGCCCAACGCACCCAGCGAGGTAATGGTGATGGTCGATCCGCTAAGCTCGCTGGTTTTGCCGTTGCCTTCACGAGCTGCGGTGCTAACCCGGCCAATTTCTGCGGCCAAGGCCCAGATATCCAGACTTTCGGCATGTTTGACCACCGGCACCATCAAGCCGTTTGGCGTGGCTGTGGCGATCCCTAAATGCACCGGAGCGTATTTGGTGATGCTTTGCCCATCAAAATGGGCATTGGCCGCTGCAAAGTCCGGCAAGGTCTTGATCAGGGCCAGACTTAAAAACGGCAATAGGGTAAGTTTGGCCTGTCCCTCTTTGCGTCCGGCATTCAAATGGGCCCGCAAGGTTTCCAGCGCATCCATCTCCACTTCTTCCACGTAAGAAAAATGCGGGATATTGCGTTTGGAGGCAGCCAAATTTTGAGCAATTTTACGACGTAACCCAATGATTTTTTCGGTGACGGTACCGGTTTTGCGAGGCTGTTTCTGGTTGCCACCCGCGCCTTGTGTGCGACCGGCTGCGATAAAGTCGTCTAGATCCTGATGGCTGATCCGGCCCGCCGGGCCGGAACCAGTAATTTCACCAAGATCGATTTGCAATTCCAAGGCGCGCTTGCGTAATGCCGGAGAGGCCAGCGCCCGGCCAGAACTGGAGGGCTTCACGGCACGAATTTCAATTTCTTCCTCGGCTGGCGAGACGGCACTGGTAATTACGGATGCCAAGGAAGCCGGGGGCGCGGCTTTGGGTGCTGGTGCAGCCACGGCTTCGACTGGCGCTACTGGTTCGGCCGTTTCCTCCCCCTCGGTTTCAATGGTCAGCAATACGGTGCCAACTGCCAAAACATCGCCGGGTTCACCGGTGATCGACGAAATGGTGCCAGAGGTCGGCGCCGGAATTTCAACGGTTGCCTTGTCGGTCATCACATCAACTAACGCGTCGTCCTCGGCAATGACTTGGCCGACTTTGACGTGCCATTCAATGATTTCGGCCTCGACCACACCCTCGCCCACATCGGGTAATTTGAACGCATATTGTCCCATGGTTCAGCCTTCCATTACTTGTTTTAGTGCCCGGATCACCCGGGTTTGTCCGGGGAAATAGGCCCATTCATGGGCGTGGGGATAGGGCGTATCCCATCCGGTCACCCGCAGCACTGGCGCTTCTAATGCATAAAAACAATCTTCTTGAATTTGTGCAATCAACTCGGCCCCAAAACCAGAGGTACGCGGCGCTTCGTGCAACACCACACAGCGCCCGGTCTTGTTGACAGAGGCGGCGATGGTTTCCATGTCATAGGGCATCAGGGATCGCAAATCGATTACTTCTGCATCCATGCCAGCCACTCGAACCGATTCGAGCGCCACATGAACCATGGTGCCATAAGCCAAAACGGTCAGCTCGGACCCGGATCGCACAATGTCGGCCTTGCCCAGCGGAACGGTGTAGTGCTCTTCGGGAACTTCGCCCTTTTCATGGCCCGACCACGCCAAAGCCGGCTTATCGGGATCGCCATCAAACGGACCGTTATACAGCCGTTTCGGTTCAAAAAAAATCACCGGATCATCACACTCGATCGAAGCCAGTAACAAACCTTTGGCATCGTAAGGGTTAGACGGCATCACCACCCGTAAGCCGGGGATGTGCGTAAAAAATGCCTCTGGACTCATTGAATGGGTTTGCCCGCCATAAATACCGCCGCCACACGGGGTGCGTATGGTCACCGGCATCAGAAATTGCCCGGCACTGCGGTACGGGATGCGGGTTAGCTCTGATATGATTTGATCCAGACCCGGAAAAATATAGTCAGCAAATTGTATTTCAGCCACCGGGCGCATGCCGTTCGAGGCCATGCCAATCGCCATAGCAATAATCGCCGCCTCATTGATCGGCGTATCAAATACCCGGTTTTTGCCGTGCTTTTCCTGCAAGCCGCCCGTGCAGCCAAACACCCCGCCAAAATACCCGGTGTCTTCACCAAACACGCAAGTCAGCGGATCATTTTGCAGAGCCACATCCAGCGCTGAATTGACCGCTTTGATCATTGTCATGCCAGCCATGATCTAAACTCCCAAATCCTGGCGCTGCCGCCGCAAGTGCCAAGGTTGTTCTACAAACAGATCATCAAAAATGGTTGAGGTCGGAGCCAATGGACCTTCGCGTAACGTCCCAAACGAAGTGGCTTCTTTATAGGCCAGCCGCACTTGTTCGGCTTGGGCTGTTTCCAGTTCCTGCTGCCGCTTTTCGCCCCATTCACCCAAGGCAATCAGGTGTTGTTGCAGCCGCAGGATCGGATCACCCAATGGCCAGCTTTTCCACTCATCCTTGGGCCGATACCGACCGGGATCATCGGAAGTTGAATGGCTTTCGCCGCGATAGGTTACCGACTCGATCAAGGTCGCGCCCAAACCCGATCTGGCTCGTTCTGCGGCCCATTTGGTGGCGGCAAACAGGGCCAGATAATCATTGCCATCAACCCGAAGCCCCGGAATGCCATAGCCAATACCGCGCGCCGCAAAGCTGGGCTGCGCGCCACTGGCAATGCCGGCAAATGAAGAAATGGCCCATTGATTGTTGACCACGTTCAAAATCACCGGGGCGCGATAGACATTGGCCAAGGTCAATGCTGCATGAAAATCACCCTCGGCGGTGGTACCATCCCCAACCCAAGAGGCGGCAATCGCCGTTTCACCTTTGGCTTGCGCCGCCATGGCCCAACCGACCGCTTGCGGGAATTGGGTGCCCAGATTTCCCGAGATCGAAAAGAAATTGCCCTCGGCCCATGTATAATGGATCGGCAATTGGCGACCTTTGAGATTATCTTTGGAATTGGAAATGCAATGACACATCATTTCCACCATGTCGCGATTCCGGGCAAACAAAATGCCCTGTTGGCGATAGGACGGAAACATCATGTCCTCAGAATTCATGGCTCGAGCCGCCGCAATAGCCACTGCCTCCTCGCCCAGTGCTTTTACATAAAACGACATTTTGCCCTGTCGCTGCAATTTGAACATGCGATCATCATAGGCCCGGGTCAGGCACATCAGGGCCAGAGCTTCGCGCAAATGAGTCGCTGAGAGTTTTGGATCCCATGGACCATTAGCTTTGCCATCATCATCCAACACCCGGATCAAATCACATGACGTCTCATGGGTGATCGCCGGATCACAATCGACCGGTGGCCGGGCAATGGCACCGGCATCAGAGAGCCGGATATGGGAAAAATCCGGTTGCTCTTCTGGGCGGGCAGATGGTTCGGGTACGTGAAATCCAAGTGGATTATTATCGTTGATGCGCTGCATTTTGTGGTCCCAATCCCTGAATTTGGCCACGAGTTCGGCCCGGCATTCGGGTTGCTCTGAAACGGATTATTAAACTTTCAAACAGTATGGCAATAAAGATTGTTTTTGTCACGAAAAAGCTGCATAACGGCATAAATTTTCGTATATCACCAATTGGCAGAAAAATATGACCAGTATTATTGATGAAATTGACGGCAAAATCCTGAAACAATTACAGGAAGATGCCACCATGTCAGTGGCTGATATTGCGGCTCGAGTCGGGTTATCCTCCTCACCTTGCTGGCGGCGGATCAAACGACTGGAAGAAGATGGTATTATTTTACGCAATGTAACGATTTTGAATCGGGAAAAGCTGGGCCTTAGTTTTGAGGTCTATGCAGCGGTCAAGCTGGAACGGCCAACCCGTGAAAACCTGCGTAGTTTTGAACAAGCAATCAGCTCGCTACCCGAAGTGCTGGAATGTGCCACAGTCACCGGTGCGGTTGATTATGTGCTGCGCATTGTCACGACCGACATGCATACTTATGATGATTTTTTGCGCGATAAGATCCTGAGCCTAGAGCTGGTGCAAACCGCATTGTCGCGGATTGTTATTCGCTCGGTCAAAAGCACCACGGCGCTGCCACTGGATCTGATCGCACCCAAATAAAGGTCTGCCAGTATCGGCTGTTTGCCCTGTGGCACACTTCGCACGGAGGTCGATATGGTGATGGATTTCGTGAATGATGCGATCGCTAAAGCCGGGATCAAAATGTTTAGCGAGCCAATGGAAGACGGCCAATTGCGCTGTCGTCTGGAAAACGAGCGGTGCCATGTCACCCGTGAAGTCAGTGTGGCCGCCGGGCGTGAAGACGAGTTCTGGGCTGGTAGCCTGCTCTATCATCTGATGCTAAACGCCCAGCAATTCGCCGCTTGCGATGACTTTGCTGATTGGCTCGATGAAACCGGGTGCAAACTGCCCAAGGACGAAGCCAGAGCCAAATACGAGCAGCTTGAAAAAGACCAAAAATCACTGGAATTTATTCTGGGACCAGCTCTCTACCCAGAGGTGATGGCTCAACTGGAAATCAGCCAAGCGATCAGTAACGCCCGGCCGGGGCGGTAGGGTCGCCGGCTGGTAGAAACTGGAGGTGAATTGTCCCGTTCACCGGTCCCAGAGCCGGGGTCCAGTTTTGCTAGTTGCCATTTACATCAAATCTGTCTGGACCCTCCGGTCAAGCCGGAGGGAAGCAATAAGGGGTAGATCGGAAGTTGGACATCGAACGGGCGCAAATAGTTGCCTACAATTTATCTTTCTGCTTCCCTCCGGCTTGACCGGAGGGTCCATGACCGTTGTCCCAATTGTCATTTTTGATTGTCAGGCAGCAGAGGGCAGGCACACTAAAACCACAATGGTTTTGCGCTCCGCACACACTCATTGACGCTTGATCGACAATAAAATCACACTGGCTCACACTGATTGACGCTTGGCAGCCGGGGGCTCAATCCGGCCCTAGCACATCTCGATGGCAACAGCGGTGGCTTCACCACCGCCAATGCACAGGCTGGCTACGCCTTTTTTCAGACCTCTGGCTTGCAAAGCGGCGATCAGGGTCGCCATGATCCGCGCGCCAGATGCCCCGATCGGGTGGCCCATGGCGCATGCGCCGCCGTTCACGTTGACCTTGGCATGATCTAGACCCAGCTCTTGCATGGCGATCATCGGCACGACAGCAAAGGCCTCATTGATCTCCCACAGATCAACTTCGTCCTTACGCCACCCCGCCTTGTCCAATACCTTTTGCATGGCCGGAACCGGTGCCGTGGTAAACCAAGCGGGTTCATGGGCATGGGCCGCACTGGCTACCAGAGTGGCAATTGGTTTGGCTCCAATTTTACTCGCATGGGAGCGCCGCATCATAACCAAAGCAGCCGCGCCATCAGAAATACCCGAGGCATTGGCCGCTGTCACCGTGCCGTCTTTGGTAAAAGCGGCACGCAATTGCGGGATCTTTTCGGGGCGAGCATTGCGCGGCAATTCATCGCTGCTTATCACCGTTTCACCTTTGCGCGACTTGATGGTTACCGGGCTGATTTCGCGATCAAAACTGCCATTATTTGTGGCTTTTTGGGCGCGAGCCAAGGTTTCCAGCGCATAAGCATCCTGCGCTTGGCGGGTGAATTGGTACTTTTGCGCCGCCGCATCGGCGTACACCCCCATGGGTTCGCCTTCATAGGCGTCCGTTAAGCCATCCAACGCCATATGATCCTCAACTTGGGCGCTGCCATATTTGACACCGCGCCGTTGGGATTTAAGCAAATGCGGGGCATTGCTCATGCTTTCCATGCCGCCGGCGATGATGATCTCGGCGCTACCACCAGCCAACGCATCTTTGGCCATGATGCTGGCCTGCATGCCGGAACCACACATCTTGTTCAAGGTGGTGGCTTCCACATGCAAAGGTAGATCAGCTTTTAAGGCTGCTTGGCGAGCTGGTGCCTGGCCTTGCCCGGCTGAGAGTACATTGCCCATAAATATCTGTTCAACCGCATCGCCTTTGATCCCGGCATCTTCCAGCGCGCCGCGCACCGCAATCGCACCCAACTCGTTGGCGCTCAACGACGACAATTCTCCCAGCAAAGCCCCGATCGGGGTGCGGGAAAATCCAACAATGACGATGGGATCAGAACTTTGTGACATGATGCAATTCCTTGAGTTAACCGGTTCAGCAAGTATGGGCGAACCTCACGCCAACGCGCTCCAAGGTCAAGAGGTCAAATTGCCATATCCCACGCAAAAGCGTTCCCTCACTACAGTTTCGCAGCAAAGACGCTTGGCAACCAACGTAAAAGGGAACGTTATTTTACCTCAAAGGTGATTTGCATATTGACCCGAAATTTTTCAACTTCACCGTTTTTCACAGTAACCGACATGTGATTCACACTGGCCGAACGCACGTGCTTGACCGTCTTACCAAACCGCTCAACGCCATTGGCGATTGCATGTTCAAAACTTTGCGATGAATCAGACATGATCTGGGTGGATTTCATAATCGCCATGGGGGTTCTCCTTCGGGGCAGGATTATCTTTGCCCAAACAACGTACCCCGTGTCCCGACATATTGCGAGTCCATGCCCGCCAGAAGGGAAAGCTGGCCTATTTACTTGGTTGAATTCTTTCCTAAGGAACCAGTATTATACTATTTTGAAGTATTTTATAGGTATTCAGCCATTTTTTTGTTTATTTCTCTTTGGTAATGCCCAGCATGTCCAAAGTCAGTTTCTCAAAAAATGGTTCAGCAATACCGCGCCGAACTTTGCCTAAGAAAAATTTCTCAAAAGCGATCTTGCCGAAATGCACCCATTTACCTTGGCTGGCCCAATTCACATTGCGCGGTGGAATTTGCGGCATGGCCACGAATGCCACCCCGCCATCGCCAAAGTCGGCCAGACAAACCGCATTCCAAGTACCTTCATGTTTCGGCTCATCACCATCCAGCAAGGCACGGATATTGCGCGCTGTGGCCCGCACCATGCTTTCAATCATAAATCCGGTTTTAGGTACGCCGACCGGTACCGCCGTGGAACCAACCGGAGGAATGGCAATGCAAACCCCGACCGCAAAAATATCCGGGTATTTCTTATTGCGTTGATGCTCATCGACGGTCACAAATCCGCGCGGGTTAACCAATCCGTCAAGGCCCATCAAAGCCGGAATGCCCCGAAATGCTGGTAACATCATCGAGTAGGAAAACGGCAATTCATGGGTGGCTTTGACACTGCCATCCTCATTCATTTCATCGACGATCACCGTATCTTTGGTGACTTTGGTCACTTTGGCATTGCAAATCCAGTTGATGTGCCGATTTCGCATCTCGGATTCGAGCATCCCTTTGGTATCGCCAACCCCGCCCAGACCCAAATGGCCAATCCACGGTTCGGCCGTGACGTAGGTCATCGGCACCTTATCGCGGATTTTACGCTTACGCAGGTCCGTATCCATAATCATGGCGAATTCGTAGGCTGGGCCATAACATGAAGCACCTTGCGCCGCGCCGACCACAATCGGGCCTGGGTTTTTGACAAATTCCAACCACTTCTGACGAGCATGTTCGGCATGGTCGGTCGAACAAATGGAAACCGTGTTGGCCTCCGGACCAAATCCATCAATCTCATCAAAAGCCAGATCAGGACCCGTTGCGATGACCAGATAATCGTAAGAAATGCTGGTTCCGTCTTCCAGTTGCACCGTCTTCTTTTCCGGCTCCACCTTGGAGACCGAACCCAATTTGAAGTCCACCCGTTTCTTTTTGAACATATCAGGCAGTTCAACGCGGATTTGATCCGGTGTGCGCCAATCCACGGCAACCCATGGATTTGAGGGCGTAAAATCAAAGGTCTCGCGGTTATTGATCACCGTGATTTTATCTTCTTTTCTGGCTCGATTGCGCATTTCCAATGCCATGGGCACGCCGCCCAGACCGGCTCCCAGAATTACGATATGTGCCATAGAATTTCCCTTTGCCAACTGTAGTAGCCAAGTTAAACATACACACAAAACTAGGGGTTATGGCAAGACTGTTCGTACAACCAGGTCAGGCTGCAACGGGCAAAGCTGGCACGGTACGGCTGATCCATGCGCCGCCCAGCACCTGGGATTGTTGCTCACCTATTCCGTAAAACACGCAAGCCTGCCCCGGCGCCACACCTTCTTCGTTCACATCCAGATCGACCGCCAAACGACCCCGTTCATCCAGTTGCAACACACCTGGCACCGGCGGTCGGGTTGAGCGCACCTTGATCTGGACGGGTAATTTGGCACCCGGTTGGATCGGCGCACACAACCAGTTTGGGCTGTCCAGTAATATTCGCCGGGTCAGCAATGCCTCGCGCGGACCAACGATTACCTCATGGGTTTGCGGGTTTAGTTTCACCACATACAGCGGCGCGCCGGTGGCGATACCCAAACCCCGACGTTGACCAATGGTGTAATGGATCAGACCTTTGTGCTGGCCCATCACCGTGCCGTTCATATCAATGATATTGCCCGGCTTGGCTGCACCCGGCCGAATACGTTCGACCACATCAGCATATTTGCCAGAGGGTACGAAACAGATGTCCTGACTGTCCGGCTTGTCTGCTGCGGCCAACCCCATTTGCGCGGCCAGCATCCGTACCTCTGACTTTTGCAGGCCGCCTAGTGGAAAGCGCAAAAATTCTAATTGTTCTTGGGTGGTGGCAAACAGGAAATAGCTTTGGTCTTTGCTCGCATCGACCGCCCGGTGTAGCTCCGGTCCATCTGGTCCCTGTACCCGTTGAATGTAATGCCCAGTAACCATACAGGCTGCACCCAGATGCTTGGCGGTGGCCAGCAAGTCCTTGAATTTGACTGATTGATTGCACCGGATACACGGGATCGGGGTTTGCCCGGCCAGATAAGTATCGGCGAAATCTTCCATCACCGCATCAGAAAACCGGTTTTCATAATCCAGCACATAATGCGGGAAATTCATTTGCTCGGCAGCCCGACGCGCATCGGCAATGTCTTGCCCGGCACAACAGGCGCCTTTTTTGGCAATCGCCATGCCGTGATCATACAATTGCAAGGTAATGCCGACCACGTCATAGCCAGCCACTTTGAGCAGTGCCGCCGTCAACGTGCTGTCCACTCCGCCCGACATGGCAACCACCACCCGGGTCTTGGCCGGATCACCCGGCAAATCCAGCACAGCCGGATCAAGCGCCCGGCGTACGACCGGGTCGGATAAATCAAACATAATTAAACTCCAGCGGGATCAAAGGCCCGCAGCAGAAAAAGGGAAGTGGGATATAGGCGCTTCCATCTCAAAAGGAAAGGGAAGGGCTGGGTTTTGCTATTGCAATCCCCTCATCCCGGCCTTCTCCCAATGGGAGAAGGGGCGCTGTACGAATAATCAATCCTCATCATCAAGGTCACGCACCGGACTCCCTTTCCCGCCCGGGAGAGGGCGGGGGTGAGGGACAATTGGGTTAAACGTCAACCTCGGCATCCAGCGCATTGGCTTGGATGAACTCGCGACGCGGCTCGACCACATCACCCATCAATTTGGTGAATAAATCATCGGCCTCATCAGCATGTTCAACACGAACTTGCAGCAAGGTACGAGCATCCGGGTCCAGCGTGGTTTCCCACAATTGATCCGGGTTCATTTCGCCCAAACCTTTATAGCGCTGAATGGACAGGCCTTTGGCCCCCTCTTCCAGCACAGCATCCAGTAATTGCACCGGCCCATGAATATCAGTTTCACGGCCCTTTCGAATATATTTCGATGGACGGTCATATATTTCACGCAATTTTTCGCGCATGCCATGCAGACGGCGCGCATCGGTCGAACTTCTGAAATCTTCGTCGAGAATGACCTGTTCGCGAACGCCGCGCACTTCGCGAGAAAAGACAATTGCACCCTCTTCGCCCAATTTGCCACTCCAACCATCTTCACCTTCATTGGCCAAGCGGTCCAACCGCTTTGCCGCACGATCCAATTGCTGTTGATCGACCTCAATATCGAGCGCACCAGCGATCGCCGCTTGGGCAATCACCTGCGGGTCGGCCTTGGGTTGTAATCGTTGGATCAATTGGGTAGCCAAAGCACCCGCATCCAATGTCTGGCGCAGATCCGCACCGGTGATTTGCTCGCCGTTTTCCAGCTCCAGTACTGCCTCAGAGATACCTTCATTCTCAAGATAGGCATCCATCTCGGACTGGTCTTTCAAATAGATCGAGGTTTTACCCTTGCTGGCCTTATAAAGCGGCGGCTGGGCAATATAGAGATACCCCCGTTCAATCAATTCGGGCATTTGCCGATAGAAAAACGTCAGCAGCAGCGTCCGAATGTGCGCCCCGTCCACATCAGCATCGGTCATGATAATCACTTTGTGATAGCGCTGCTTTTCGATGTTAAAATCATCGCGACCAATGCCGGTGCCAAATGCGGTAATCATAGTACCGATCTCGGTGCTGGACAGCATTTTGTCAAACCGGGCGCGCTCAACATTCAGGATTTTACCGCGCAATGGCAGAATTGCCTGATTTTTACGATTGCG
>NVXG01000056.1 GCA_002733805.1 Robiginitomaculum sp.
GTTGGGTGTGGCCTGTCTGTGGCCAGTAAATGGGCATAGACATAGCCCGAGGCTGGGGTGGCCTTGAAGCCGCCATAGCACCAGCCGCCGTTGAAATAGAGGCCGTCAATATGGGTGCGGTCAATGATCGGCGAGCCGTCCATCGACATGTCCATCAACCCGCCCCACATGCGCAAAAGCCGCGCCCGTCCGATCATCGGCATGATCGCCATGCCGCCCTCGCAGACATCCTCGACCACCGGCAAATTGCCGCGCTGAGCATAGGAATTATAGCCATCAAGGTCGCCGCCAAAAACAAGGCCGCCTTTGTCAGATTGGCTGACATAAAAGTGGCCTGCGCCAAATGTGATGACACCCGGCAGCAGCGGTTTGAGCCCTTCGGAGACGAAAGCTTGCAGCACATGTGTCTCGATCGGCAGGCGCATATTAGCATGCGCCATAAGGCGGCCAGAGGAGCCAGCAACGGCGCAAGCAACCTTTTTAGCGCCAATATAGCCGCGCGATGTTTCGACACCAAGACACTTGCCGCCTTCGATGCGAAAGCCGGTAACTTCGCAGTTTTGGATGATATCGACGCCGCGTTGATCGGCGCCGCGGGCATAGCCCCATGCGACCGCGTCGTGGCGCACTGTGCCGCCGCGCCGCTGAGCCAGGCCACCTTTGATGGGAAAACGCGCATCGTCAAATTTAAGAAACGGGTATTCGGCGCGGATCTGGTCTGCGTCGAGATATTCAGCATCGGCGCCGTTGAGGATCATGCCATTGCCGCGCCGGATAAAAGCATCGCGCTGCGCATCAGAATGGATCAAGTTCATAATGCCGCGTTGGCTGACCATGGCGTTATAGTTGAAATCTTGTTCGATTTTTTCCCATAGTTTAAGCGAAAATTCGTAGAAGGGCTCGTTGCCGTCGAGCAGATAGTTGGAGCGAATAATGGTGGTGTTGCGCCCGACATTACCGCCGCCGATCCAGCCCTTTTCGAGCACAGCCACGCGGCATTCGCCAAATTCTTTGGCCAGGTAATAGGCGGTTGCAAGCCCATGCCCGCCACCACCAATTATAATGATGTCATAATCGGGCTGAGGCTCTGGGTCACGCCAAACGGGGCCCCAACCCTTGTGCCCCGTTAGGGCCTCTTTGATGACACGAAAACCGGAATAGCGCATACGAAGGTAAGCTCCTTTGAAAGAAATCTTGCCTTAGAAAATGCGCGGCGTCTCTTTCAAATCGGACATTTGAGCACTGAAACTGACACCATGTTGGAAAAGATTGTGCATTGCATAATGTCGGGGGAAAACAGGCGGCGAGACCTAGCTCGCCACCCCCAACAGCTTTTTGCGTTGTGCCGCCCAAGCTTGGATCAGACGATCTGCGATTATGCCAATTGCCGCAATTGCCAGACCAGCCAGAACACCTCTGCCGGTATCTGCGGTCGGCAGGGCGCGGTAGATTTCTTGCCCCAGATCACGGCTGCCAATCAGCGCTGTAATCGCCACCATCGCCAGCGCCATCATAATGGTCTGGTTAATGCCGAGCATGATTTCTGGCAGGGCCAGCGGCAATTCTACCTTGAGCAACCGTTGGCGCGGGGTGCAGCCATTGGCTATTGCGGCCTCTACCGTGACGGTCGGCACGCCCTTTAGCCCGAGATAGGTATAGCGGATTGCCGGCACCGTGGCATAGGCGAGGATAGCGACGATGTTGGACAGATCGCCAACCTTGAGCAGCATGATCACGGGGATCAGATAGATGAATGACGGGAAGGTTTGCAGCGTATCACAGATACCGAGGACCACGGTTGCGACCCGGTCGCTGCGCGACGCCCAAATGCCAATTGGCACGCCAATCATGATGCAGATGATCACGGCGGAGAACACCAGATAGACAGTGAGCACAGCGGGCACCCAAAAGCCGAAGAGGACGATCATCATTACCAATGACATACACTGGATTGCGACGCTCTTGCCGCCCAGACGCAGGCCCGCCGCGCCGACCATGAGGACAACCACCGGCCATGGTACAATTAGGAAGAAGTTGCGCACAGGCAGCAGCACATAGAGTGTCAGAAAATCACGTACCGGCTGGATATAGGCATAAGCATTGGCCGAAAACCAACGCACAGCTGTGTCAAGCTGGGTGCCAAAAGTGAAGGTCATGCTACGTGGCAGAACCGAAGCCTCTTCGAACATCCATGCCAAAATAAACGTGACCACGATCATCGCACCAAAGGCTACTAGGTGCTTGTGGCGCTTCATCAAATTGGGCTCGGGCGGGGAGTAATTATTAGTGCGGTTGGCATAGGCCTGTGTCAGCCGGTCGAGCACGACGGCGATTAGCACAATCGCCAGACCCTGCTCAACTGCAGCGCCGAGTTTCAACTGTTGCAGTGAGTTCAGCAGTTTTTGGCCGAGCCCTGTTGCGCCAACCAGCGAAGCGATCACCGCCATTGCCAGCGTCTGCATGACCACTTGGTTGACCCCCAACATCAAGATGCGTTTGCCCGCAGGGATTTGCACCTTCCACAGCAACTGCCGCGGGGTACAGCCGGACATTTGACCGGATTCGATGATCTCTGGTGGGACGGTTTGAATACCCAAAATGGTGCACCGCGCCATGGGCGGCATGGCAAAAATCACGGTGGCAATCATCGCCGGCACCTGGCCAAAACCAAACAAGATCACCACCGGCACAAGGTAGGCCATATGCGGTGTTGCTTGCATCAGATCAAACATTGGCGTGATGATGGACGCCGCGCGTTTGGACCGGGTGACCCAGATGCCCAACCACAAGCCGATCAACACAGCAAAAGGCACCGAGATAACGACGATCGAAAGGGTGCGCATGGAGTCGCGCCACAGGCCAAAGACGGCCAAATAGAGCATGCAGCCCATGGTAAACAGCGCGAGCCGCCAGCCAGATATCCAATGACCAAATATGCCGCCAGCTAGGATAAGCGTGATCCACGGCACGGGCGGCAAATCTAACGGACGATAGCCACGATAGAGGAAATATTCTGCCCATAGCAGGGGTTGCTTCAGCACGAGCGCAAAAGAGCGGGTGAATTGCTTGAACTTATACTCGCCGATTGCCGCGTCATTGCCCAACCAGTTAAAGAACTGGGTGATCCACTGTTTCATTGGGATGATCAGATCAGATGGCAGACGCAGAAACCCATCCCATGAAAAGAACATGGCAATTCCGACGAGGGCTATGGCCACGAATTGTTGCCATAATGGGGTGCGTTCTAGAAGATCTTTGAGTGTTGATTTGCCCATTACGCGTCATCGCCAAACAGGCCGTTTAGCATCGCGGTTCGATCAATTGATCCGATGATCTGGCCGTCATGTTCAACCGGGATCGGGGCCTCAGCCGTCAAAACCCGCTTGGCGACCGCGCCGATCAGCGCATGGGCATCAATTGGGTTATCACCGGTGACGGTTGTATCGGACATAATAGCGCGGACAGTCACGATACGCTCATGTGGGGCATTGCGCGCAAACTCGGCCACGTAATCGGTGGCAGGGTGCAGCACGATCTGCTCGGGCGTATCCATCTGCACCATGCGGCCGTCTTTCATGATACCGATCCGGTCACCGAGTTTCACGGCCTCCTCAAAATCATGCGTAATAAAGACGATGGTCTTTTTGAGCTTTTTTTGCAGACGCAAGAACTCGTCCTGCATCTCAGCGCGGATCAGAGGATCAAGCGCAGAAAACGGTTCATCGAGAAACCAAACATCGGGCTCGACGGCCAAGGACCGGGCAATGCCGACGCGCTGTTGCTGTCCACCCGACAGTTCGCGCGGAAAATATGCTTCGCGGCCAGTAAGGCTGACCAGCTCAATCATCTCGCGGGCTTTGGCCTCGCGTTCTGCCTTGGGCATGCCGCGTACTTCCAGCGGAAAGGCGATATTGGACAATACATCTCGGTTTGGCAGCAGGCCAAAATTTTGGAAAACCATGCCCATTTTGTGACGCCTGATTTCGATCAGCTCTTCGGGCGTGGCCTTTAGCAGGTCGTCTCCGTCATATTCCATGCTGCCGAAAGTGGGGTCATTTAGGCGGGTTATACAGCGGATCAGGGTTGATTTTCCCGACCCTGACAGGCCCATGATCATGAGGATTTCGCCAGCATGAACATCAAAGGATACATCTTGGACAGCACCAATGTAGCCTGCTTTTTCTATGGTCTCTGGGCTTGGGTTATTGTCGTGCTCGCGCATGAAGGATTCTGGGGCAGAGCCAAAAAGTTTCCACAGATTTCGGCACTTAATTTTGACTTCCGATGTCATTCACCCACCCTCAATTTTATTTTATTATGGGCCGGACACCTTTGGTAGGCATCCGGCCCTTTCTTAGTTTAACTGACTTGCGTTCATCCGCGTCAGATTAATTTAGCCAAGCCGTAACCAGCTCTTGGTTCTCTTCGATCCACAATGCAGCGGCATCTTCTGGCTCCATCCCGTCAACGTCAACCAACAGGGCTGCGCGGGCGATCTGTGCATTGTTGAAGTCGATATTGGTCATGATTTGCGCAGCACCAGGCCATTCTTCTGCAACACCAGACCACATGGCTTTCTTCAGCCAAGCAGAGGAGGGCGCGCCACAATCGTCAACCGCGTCAGGGTTCGGACCCCAAGAAGGATCTTCAAAGCAAGCCGCTTCTGGCTCTGGGAAATCAACGAAGATGCCCTCAAATTTGCTTTCGATAAAGTTGGGCGTCCAGTTGAACAAAACGATCGGCTCTTCGCGGTCATATGCGGATTGCAGTTCAGCCCAAAGCGTCGCTGCTTGGCCCACATTGATGGCGATAAAGTCCATTTGCAGGGCTTCGATGCGACCGGCATAGTTCTTGCCCCAGTCGGCAGGCGGGCCAACAAAGCGACCCATTGGCGCGGTTTCAGCTGTCTTGAAAATGTCAGCGCAAGCATTCAGGCCTTCCCAATTGCCGGCTTCAGGGCAGACATCCAGAACATAATTCGGGATCCACCATTCTTCGCGTGTGACTGCTTCATGGGTGCCGGCGTCGATCATGCCGTCTTCTACAGCATTTTCAAAGGCCGTTTTCATTGAGCCTTCCCAAACTTCGATTTGGAAATGCATGTCGCCATTTGTGATCGCGCTAAACTGTAACTGGCTGTCAGACGGGACATATTCGACTGTATAGCCCTGACTTTCGAGCAGTTGACCGACAACATTGGAAAGGACAAGCTGGCTGGTCCAGTTGTTTTGGACGATAATAATGGGTTCGTCTGATTCAGCTTCTGCAAAAGCAACGCCAGTAAAGCAAACCGAGCTAAGCGCAAAAGCAGCTGCGGTCAAAATATATTTGGTTTTCATTTAAAGTCTCCTTGATAGCAGAGATTTTACATCCTGCTTTTTGCCCCGAGCGCACTGGTCCCCCCGGAGATTTTCCCTGTAAGAATAAAATCATCCTAAAAAGAAAGCAAGAAATCAACCAAATTCTTGGTGTTTCGCAAAGATGGTGGCAATAAAGTTTGCTATGCAGGTCTGAATTTTGGGTGCCGCCAGCTAAAATTGGTCAGATGATTTTCACCGAAAACAAGTGGCAAAAAATTTTGCCGCATTTGGCCCGTAAGTCTTCAAAACCACGCAAATACTAAGCTAAACGTAAGCACAAATGCATCGTGCTTACGATGGTATCTTCGGCGCGTATTTTTGTAGTATTTGGGGTTAACTTAACCGCTGATGTTCAGCTCTGATGCCAAATGCATAAATAGCGTAGATTCTAATCAGGCTGATGAAAAATCATACAATTCGTCGGGTGACGACTCGACCAGCAGCTTTTAAGCGACAGATGCTTGGGCCGCTTAGCTGGCTTCGATCGTCGGTAAAACATCACGCTGATTGGACAAAGTTCATTTTCCTCTTTTGGCCAAGGCTTCGGGGGGGAGTAACTCTGCCAGCAAAGGTGGCGGTCGCGGTCAGGTTGATTGCATGCGATTAAATAGGTTTCTTTATTGCTAAGAATATCGATGTGTGAAGGCCGTGATCGGCATCTGCATTGGGCTCACTAGATGGTAGAGCGCGAAATACTGCATTTTGCAAAAATTCGGGCGCGTTTGGCAGGGCGGCGTCTTCGGTATAATTACCACAAAAAATGTGCCGGCCAAATTAGTGGACAACCAACTCAGTCGGCAAAAAGACAGGTGGCAACGGGCCTCGACCATGCGGGGCACACAAAGATTGCCTTCGGCATCGCTCACCCTTTGGGCGGTGCTACGGGCGTCGGTTTTGATCCGGTACCTTTGATCAAAATTTGTCCTGATTGGTTTTGTCGTTGATAGCGCCCCAAATAGTCGCATCTTGTTCAGGCATAAGCCGAACGGAAATATCCAAAACAGCCGTTGAAGTAGGCCTAAGTCTATTTTGGCTTTGACAGCACGGCCAACATAGCTGACCGTTAAAAGCCGGAATTTGGAACAAATATTGCACTGACAGGTATTATCAAAGGATGGGTAATGGGAGAATTCCGTCAAAACGGGGTTGATGGCGCGATTGCTTTGCTCAGCGTGTTGGCCAAGGACAAAACCGGCACGCTCAGCACCAAGGAGGCGCTGCAAGCCACGGGGATGGCGCGCACAAGTCTGTACCGCGTAGGCAAAGTGCTGGCCCAAAACGGGCTTGTTGCCCTCGCGCGGGGCAAGGTAGCTGTTGGCGCGCAGGCCTCGGTTTTGAGCACGGCATATGCCAAACAAGTTCAGGTAGATTTTCAGCGGCGGAGCGTACGCGACATATCGGTGCGGGCTGGGTTTCCACAGGTGAGTGCCGGGTTTGTGGCGCGGGCACCGGCGCTCGTGCTACGGTCTGGTGCTGCGGCCAGCCGACGGCGCTATTATATTGGGTTTTCAAATGCTTCACTGGGCAATGCGTGGCGCACAGCACTTGTACATGCGATAGAATACGGGGCAGGTGGGCTGGGCGACGCGATAGATCGGCTGGCAATTCGCCATGCTGAGGATGATGCGGTGCTGCAAAGCGCCCAGATACGTGCGTTGGTTAATGACGGTGTGGACGGGCTACTTGTTAGCGCCGCTAATGCGCCTGAAATTGCGGTCGAAATTGCGAATGCAATAGAGACTGGCATCCGTGTGGTGCTTGTCGATCGGGGGAGTGATGCCGCACTTCCCTATCATAGTTTTGTCAACAGTTCCGATCACTTGATCGGCCATACAACAGCGCTGTGGCTGGCTGAAACGCTTAAGGGTCGGGGCCATATTTTGTTGTTGCCGGGCCAGCGCGGAGCCGGGCCTGCAGTGGCGCGGTTGGCCGCGGCTAGGGCAGTATTTGCTACATTTCCTGACATCCATATCGCCGCCAGCTATTGGACAGACTGGCGGTCTGAAGCCGCCGAGGCCTGTGTCTCAGGCTATCTGGCAGCCGGGGCGCAACCGTTTGACGGGGTTTGGTCGGATAGCGGCTTGCAAGGGGCCGGGTCGTTGCGCGCCTATCTGGGCGCTGGCTACCACGGCGAAGATATACCGCCGCATACGGGCGGCGACCTCAATGAAGTTTATAAACTGGCGCTGCAAAACAACGTGCGCATGGTCGCGGTTGACTACCCGCCCTCAATGGGGCTGGTTGCGGTGGAAACACTCTTTAGTGCGCTGCGCGGCGTGCCTGTGCCGCGCAATATTAGCGTGCGCTCTGATGTCATTATGACCAAGGGCGATGCGACCCGTTCGGTGCGCTCAACGATGTTGGTTGAAAACCATGTGCGCTGGGATCTACCCGACCAGCTGATCTTGCAGTCGGGCATCGGCCGCGCCTACGACCCGCATAGCTTTCGCGTTCGATATCCGGGGAGAATTACTGCGCGAGCTTGGCCCGCGCGACAGCTACGTTTTGGCGACCAAACTGTTTAACCGTATGTCAGACGGACCAAATGGAGCTGGGCTCAGCCGCAAGGCGATATTTGCTGAGATTGACAATAGCCTGCAGCGGCTGAAAACCGATTATGTCGATCTTTATCAAATACATCGCTGGGATTATTTCACCCCGATCGAAGAAACTTTGGAGGCGCTCAACGACGTAGTTAAAGCCGGCAAAGTGCGCTATATCGGCGCCTCTTCGATGTATGCTTGGCAGTTTTCAAAGGCGCTATATACCTCGCAACTCAATGGCTGGGCGCGGTTTGTCTCGATGCAAAGCGAAGTGCATTTGGCCATGCGCGAGGAAGAGCGCGAAATGCTGCCGCTCTGTGCGGATCAGGGCGTGGCCGTGATGCCATGGGGCCCGTTGGGCGGCGGAATGCTGACCCGGCCATGGGGCCAGAGCACAAAGCGCAACACCACCGATCTTTACAACAAACACATGTATGACAATGACGCGGCCCCGGCGAAAGCGATTGTCGATACGGTTGAAAAGATTGCCAAAGCGCGCGGCGTTGTCATGGCGCAGGTTGCAATGGCTTGGGTTCTGTCGAAACCTGAGATGACATCGCCGATTATTGGCGCGACCAAACCGGCGCATATTACCGATGCTGTGGCCGCCGTTAATCTGGTGCTCAGCGGTGATGAGATCACCGCGTTGGAAGCCGCGTATAAGCCGCTGCCATCGCCGGGCTATCTGACCTATGAGGCGCAGATTGGCGGCGACAGGCTTTGGCGCGGCTAACGACAAATGGACTTGTCGCGCTTTCGTGCCGCCCCAAAAGCCCGCTTAGGCTGTCTTGCGTAAGACAACGGCGCTACAATTTTCGTCCAGGGCTGATTGGTAGATAGTTGTTAGTGTATTCGAAGATGGCCATCTCCACCGCCCGCCTCGCTGGGTAGCGCTTTATACGTTTGTTGACGGTCTTGCCCGCGACGCGCCGAGAATGAAGGCAAAGCCACAGCGAGATACAACCAACCTTCGCTGGATTCGGTACCGCTGATGCGGCCGGTCCATTTCCGGATACGATGCTGCGCGTTCGCTAAAAGTCATACATTTCGTTGCGCCAAGACTCGACCAAACGCTGAGACGCCGCCGCCGCTTCAGTCGCATTACGCGCCTCGATCGCGACCAAAACATCACGGTGATAGGGCAATGACCTTTTTTGACCTTCAACCACGGCTTCAGGGGTCGAAATTACGCGGTTGGCGTAAATGGCGACGGCAATCAGATCTATCAGCTGGGAATAGATCATGTTCTTTGTCGCTGAGAATATGGCGGTGTGAAAGGCGAGATCGGCATCGGCATTTGCTTCGTGATCGCCGATCGAGTTTTCCATTATGGTAAAGGCATCGCGGATATCGGCTATGTCGGCTGATGAGGCGCGCTCAACGGCGCGCACTGCCGCTGCCGGTTCGAGAACGATACGCAAGTCTTTGATTGAGCGCATAATTTCGAGCGATGGTCCGGTCTCGTAATACCAAACGACGACATCAGGATCGAGATGGTGCCAGCTTTTTCGCGGGCGAACGCTCGTGCCAATTCTGGTTCTGATTTCGACCAAACCTTTGCCAGCCAGACATTTCATTGCCTCGCGAATGACAGTGCGCGAAATGCCGTATTTTGCAACAAGATCGGGCTCGTTTGGCAAAGTTGCGCCTTCGGCATAGTCGCCGCCGACAATAAGCCGGCCAAAATAATGGACAAAATATCCGAAAATGCCGCGCCGCTTGGTTGTGCCATGTTTATGAACAAACTCATCAAACGGATAGGCCGCGTAAATATCTACAGGTTCATCGGCAAGAACCTTGGCCTGCGCTTCAATTAACTTCGTCATTTACTATCCAGACCGCACATATCACCGCCACTTTGGCGTTATCACTCAGATATCGTATCGGTCCCACAGGGCATCAATGTCCAAGCGACCTGCTCTATCGTTTAACACGGAAAGACAAGATTGCACGACAGCCTCAGTTCGCATGCCGACAAGAGCGACGTCGACCAGCTTATTCGACAAGACGAACTGAAGCAAACTCTCTGTATAGTCAAACGAATTACTGGGATGAACGAGCTGCATCCATTTTTGGAAAATGCCCGACGTTGCTGTGCGCATGGTCACAGTGAGCATGCCGCGTTTACTGGCCTCAAACAGGCTGCCAAACGGGCGGGTCGGCTCATACGGGTGCTGCAATAACAGGTTATAGGCGAGTTGGATCGCGTCAAACTCACCGGTATTTATCAGCTGATAGACGGCATCATTATTGTCTTCAGATGTGAAACCAATATAGCGGATTAGCCCCTCATCTCGCAGCTGCTGCATCTCTGCCAAGACGCCGCCTGGCTTTAAGATGTGCTCAACTTGCTCGGCTGAGTAGCTCGACCCATGGATCTGCAATAAATCTATTTGGTCTCTTTGCAGCCGTTCGAGGCTGTTTTCTAAGCTTTGGCGAATGCTTCCGGCTGGGCCGAGATGGGCTTTGCTGGCCAAAAAGAACGGTGTCTCTACCTGTCTTAATGCCTCGCCCATCAGCGTTTCTGACAGGCCGTTGCCATAGCCCGGGGCCGTGTCAAAATAGTTGATGCCACCAGCGGCGGCTTGCCTGATCGCGCCGATTGAAATTGCGCGGTTCTGCGAAGACCCGGCATTAAATTGCTCGACATAATCTGTCAGGCCAATCGCCGCGCCGCCAAATCCGAGGCGGACCAACTTAAAATCGGTGTTCACGCGTTTTGCAGCATTTGTTGTGGGCACAGCCCCTCCAGTCGCCAATTTTATCATTACTACGGGTGGCTCATTCATATGATGAAACAGATATGGATTGCAATCCCATCGATGCGGTGAGTCACTAAAATCATATTTTACTCACAAAAAATGCAAACTGGGGCTTGATTGAAAAATTCAATCATACTACCAAAAGGATATTGGGAGGACCAAACAATGAAAAAAACTACTTCACCGCTTTATGAAAGTCTCGTGTCGCGGCGCGATGTTTTGCATCTGGCTGGCAAGTCTGCGGCCTTTGCTGGATTTGTATCTGCGACCCAAACACTGCCCGCAGCGGCGCAAAGCGCGCCGACGTTGCGTATCTGGATGGGCGAAGATTATGTGCCCGCTTGGAACGACTATCTTCCGGTTATGATCCAAAAGGTCGCGGCCGAGATGGAGATTAACGTCGAAGTAGAGCTGACGCCTGACAATGATGTTGGCCGGGCTCGGCGCAATACGGCGCTCGAGTCAGACACGCTGCCCGATATTATTCAGGGCACAACCGCAGATTCTGCGCGTCTTGATGGGCTGGGGAAGTTACATCCTATTGCAGCTGAAGTCGTCGAGCGTATGCGCGGCACAAATGGTGGCTGGACTGCGGGCATTGAAGAATTTGTCAAAGGTCCAACCGGCAATATATTTGGCGTGCCGTTTTTTACGCGTCCTTGGATGGTGCATTACCGTACCGATCTTTTTGACAAAATAGGCATCACCACACCGCCAGCCACGCTGGAAGATTTGATGGAAGCCGCCCGTGCGGTGCATAACCCGGCTGAAGGGATTTATGGCGCTGGTATGCCATATGGGCAGGCCGATATGGACGGCCATATGGTTGCCTTCCCGTGGCTACATGGCGGCGCATGGCAAAATGCTGCTGGCGAATTAACGGTTGAGACCGAAGAAAACCTTGCCGGGCTCAAGGCCTATCTGCGGTTCTTTGAAGAAGGTTTGACCCCGCAAGATTCGCTAAACTGGGGCGGTATCGGCAATAATAATGCCTATCTGACCGGGCTTTCAGCCATCGTTTGCAATACCGGCTCGCTGTTTGCAGCGCTTAATCGTGACCGGCCTGACCTTGCCGAAGTGACCCGGTTTGGCCCGTGGCCCTCGGCAACGGCCAATGGTTCACCCGCCGCGACAACAATCGGCTTTTGTCTCAACATTGCGCATAACTCGCCCAATGCCGAGCTGGCTGGCCAGTTCATTGAAAAGATGTTGGAGCCAGAAAATATGGCACCGCTTCTTGAGGCTGGTAGCGGGCAGGCTATGCCAGTACGCGAAGAGCTTACCCTGATCGACTATTTCCAGAACGATCCGATTGTAGGCAGCATTGTTGAAAACATTGTGCCACATGCCCGGCCGCTCACATCGCCGGGGCCAAATACACCGCAATATGGTGAGTTGGTGTCGAATAATTCGCCCTATTTCCAAGACATGTTGCACCGCGTCTTGGTCGACGGAATGAGCGCAGAAGAATCGCTCAAACTCTTTGCCGCGGATGGCGACGCCGTAACTGCCAAATATCAGTAAACCTCCCATACTGACTAATCTGCCCGCTGGTTATGCTAGCGGGCAGGTGCCCTTATTGCTGGCTCGCCAGCCCCAGAGCTGAGGCCGCAATGCGAAGTGCTACATCACAAAAATCACATTTGGCACCGGCCGTTTCTAGCGGGGATCTGCGCAAAATTGCAAAGCGTAACGAGACCTTAACGGGCTATGCGTTTTTGATGCCGGCAATCTTGGTGCTCGGCTTTATTCTACTGATCCCGTTCGTACAGGCCTGTATTTTGAGCTTTTACGACAAGCCCATTGGTGGCGAGGCCAGCTATGTTGGGCTGCATAATTATGTGGCGACACTGACCGACCCAAAATTTGCCACGGCTGTGGGCAACACGGTCGTCTTTGTGGTTTTCTCAATCGCCTTTAAAATCGTGATAGGCATGTCCGTCGCCTTGGCTCTCACGGCTGAGTTTCCGGGCCGCGGATTGGCGCGGGTCGCGGTGCTTATCCCATGGGCCTTGCCCGAAATTTCGGCAATTCTTTCATGGGTTTGGATGCTGGATGGCAATGTCGGCGCGCTAAACTCTATCTTGCGCAAACTCGGCCTTGTGACGACAAACATCTACTTTTTGTCCGACCGCGATTGGGCCTTGCCAACCGTCACGGCGATCAACATCTGGCGCGGTTTTCCGTTCTTTACGCTCACATTGCTGGCCGCTTTGCAGACGGTAGACGGCAAGCTTTATGAAGCAGCAGAGCTGGACGGGGCCAATGCTTGGCACAAGTTTTGGTACATTACCTTGCCCTCAATCATGCCGGTGCTGCTGGTGACCACGTTGCTCTCAACCATATGGACGACGAACAGCTTCACCACAATTTTTGTGCTTACCGGCGGCGGGCCGAGTGACATAACCACCACCGTGCCGATCTATACTTATGACGAAGCGTTTAAGGGCTACGGCAACCTCGGTCGCGCGGCGTCGGTGGCTGTTATCACATTGCCATTCATCATCGCCATGATCGTCTTTTTAATGCGGGTTATGCGCAAGCGCGAGGAGATGGAATAATGGCGCGAACGTCGCAAAGTTGGGGTCTCAGGACGCTCAAGATTGGCTTCATGTCCTTGGTCGGCTTGTCGGTGGCTTTTCCGGTTTATTGGATGGTGATCACATCGTTCAAACCGAACAGCGAAATCTACCAGCGCAACCCAACATTTTATCCGCAAGCGCCAACACTTGACGCCTATGTGGCTTTGATGACCCCACACGGCACCCGCGCACCATTTGTGGCGACCATGGGCAACAGTCTGATTGCTGCGGTAGGGTCAACGCTGGTTTCCGTGATCATCGGCATATTTGCCGCCTATGCACTAACCCGGTTGCGCTTTCGTGGCCGAGAGGCGTTTTCGGGGCTGATCTTTGGCTGCTATGTTTTTCCCGGCATTCTTATGTTCATCCCAATTTACCTGATGTTTCAATGGCTTGGGATACTAGACACCTTCTTCGGCCTGATCATTTCCTACCAGATATTCGGCATCCCCTTTGCCACTTGGATGTTGCGCTCATACTTCGCCACTATCCCGGCCTCGCTCGAAGACTCCGCCCGAATTGATGGCTGCAATCGGCTTCAATCGATCATTTATGTGACCTTGCCACTGGCCGCCCCGGGCATCGCGGCGGCGACAATCTTCACCTTCACCGCCGCCTGGAATGAGTTTTTGTTTGCACAGGTATTGCTGCAAAAACCGCAATATCAAACGGCGCAAGTCGCCCTCTACAGCTTGCTTAACGGCGATTCAGTAGCGTGGAACCAGCTGATGGGCGGCTCAGTTTTGGTGAGCCTGCCGGTCATCGTCCTTTTCTTTGCCGCACAGCGGTATATCGGCAGCGGCCTGACCGCAGGAGCAGTAAAATAATGACCAATATTCCCCTCGTAGATGGCTATGCCCATATTGGACAACCACGGTTTCAGACCGTTGAAACAGCCCTATCGGTAATGGGCCGGTTTGGCATATCTTCGGCGTTGATTTGCCCGTTTGAAACCTGCCCCGACCTGAACGAGGTACACCGCGGGATCATAGAGCACCCCGATAAGTTTGTGGCTTATGGCCTGCCGTTGGGCAGCTCGGAGGCAGAGGTTGTGACCGGGCTGCACGCGCAGATTGATGCCGGGTTTTCTGGCGCGCGGATTAGTACTGATAGGATTTTAGAAGTGCCCGCCGCGCTAGAGACGCTTGGCCAACGCGGCGCCGTGCCACTGGTTGTTGGTCGTGATGCTTTGGCCAATGTTGCCGGTAAATTGGTAGATTTCCTAGATGCTTACCCAGAAAGCATTGTGGTTAGCCCGCATATGGCTGGGCCCATGCGGGCGGATGTTTTGACCGCCAACAGCGCTGTGCGCGCGCTCTATTCTCACCCAAGTTTTCACGTGGTCTTGTCACGCCAAACACTGTTTGACCCGGCCATAGCCCGCGACTGGGTTTACGGGCTGATCGAGACCGTAGGGCCGCAGCGGCTAATGTGGGGCAGCGAAGTCCCGGTCCTGTTTTGGCGCGACGAAACGCCGGCAGAAGCCGCGGCTTGGTTTGCTCAGTTTGACCTGTCACAGGCCGATGCGCTGGCGTTTTATGCGGGCAATGCGCAGCGCACTTTGCTGGCGCGGCCGCGTGCCCTGCCTGCGCCACTGGCGCTGCCCTATGAGCCGTTTGACTTCGAGGTCAAAGCCCCAGCGCCAATGTTCCCGCTGGGTTTCGCCGCTGATAACCGCATCCCCGAACCGCTCTTTGCAAAATGGATTGCCGCTGGTGGTCCAGACGCGTCTACTCTGGCTGACTTCACCAGCCGCCTGTTGCGCGCGGCCTTAGAGAACGAAAGCATGGGATGAGTTTGCAGATAGAAGCAATAAAATGTGCGATGATTGGCGGCCACAGCGTGGTGCGTATTGTGGCGTCAAACGGGGTTGATGGCATTGGCGTAGCCGAGCACCACAAGGGGACGATTGCGCAGCAGGTACTGGCCTTTCGCAAGGTGCTTATCGGCATGGACCCGACAAATGTAGAGCGTTGCATGCGCAAAATCCGCCAGCGCGGGGCATTTAAACCCTGGGGTGCGGCGGTCAGTGCCACTGAGGTTGCCCTTTGGGACTTGGCGGGCAAGGCAGCGGGGCTGCCGGTGCATAAGCTGCTCGGCGGTAAAGTGCGCGACGATGTGCGGGTCTATAACGGCGCCAAAAGGCCGCCGCTGACCGATTATTCGCCGCGCGACTATGCCGCGAATTGCGCCGCTATTGTCAGCTATCCTGAGGGCTTTACCATCGTCAAACAGCCGGTCGCGTTTCATGGGCCGATGAAGGCCGAGATCAGCGACTTCTATTATGGCACGGTGCAGACAAATGCGTATCCGGGCACGATTGAGAGCGGCATGTTGACCGCCAAAGGCTTTGATCATCTTGTTGCCTGCGTCGCAGCCATGCGGGCCGAACTTGGCCCCGACATAGGGCTGGCGCTTGATTGTGGGCCGGGATTCACGCCCAAAGATGCAGTGCGCTTCGCCCGCGCCATTGAGCAATATAACATACTCTGGCTAGAAGATCTGGTGGCTGGCGACTATGCACCATACACTCGGGCTGATGTTTTTCGCGATATTTGCCAAGCTTCACCGATCCCTATCCACACGGGCGAACAGATCTATTTGCGCCACGGGTTCAAAGACCTGATCGAGACGCGGGCAGTCGATATTGTCGGGCCCGACCCATTGGATGTTGGCGGAATAGCTGAGCTGAAATGGATAGCCGAATATGCCGATATGCACGGCATTATGATAGCGCCACATGGCACCGGCAACGGGCTAATTGGGCTGGCGGTTCTGACCCAAGTTTGCGCCACCCTACCAGACAATTTTATTGCTTTTGAATGCCCTGATGCGCATGAGCCGCTATGGTATGACATCCTCGACGGGATAGATGATTTTACCATTAAAAACAGCCATGTACATGTGCCAGACACGCCGGGGCTTGGGGTTCGTTTTAATGTGGCCAAGGCGGCAGCGCATTTGGCCCCAGATGACAAGGATTTCTTTACATGAAAATAGCCAATGTCGAGCCGTTTCAAATGGCGTGGACAGTCGCTGCGCCGCCCAACCAGCGCAGCGCCTGGCTGCGCATAACAACCGATTGCGGGCTGGTTGGCTACGGCGAGGCGTCGCCGATGATGGGCGGGCGCGAAACGCTGGCGCTCATAGCTGACCGGATTGCACCGATGCTGATCGGGGCCGATCCGTTTGACACTGGTATTCTTTATGACAGTCAGTTTCACAGGCTGGTCAAAATGGGGCCAGAGGGTATTGTTGCCGGTGCTTTGGCGGCGATTGATATCGCCCTTTGGGACATTAAGGGCCACGCTTTGGGTCTGCCAATATACAAGCTTTTGGGCGGGGCGTGGCAGACCGATTTGCCGCTTTATGCCTCGGTTGGCAATAACGGTGCGCGGACTGTGCAGCAGGTTTTGGATGTAATAGCGGCGCGGATTGAAAACGAAAAACCGAGCTTGGTCAAAATGCGTTTTGATGGCAACCGGACTCAGCTTGACGTGGATATCCCCGGGGATATTGCCAAGGCAAAGGCGGTGCGTGCGATGGTTGGCGATGATTTCCGTCTCGCCTTTGACGCCAATAATGGCTACTCGATTGGCGGCGCTATTCGCGTGGGCCGGGCGCTTGAAGAGCTTGGTTTTGAGTGGTTTGAAGAGCCAGTGCAGCATTACCATATTGCCGCAATGGGCGAAGTTGCGCAAAAGCTCGACATCACTGTTTCGGCCGGTGAGCAGACCTATACTTTGCAAGGTGTCGCCCAGCTGATTGAAGCGGGGCTGCGCATGGTGCAACCAGATATCGTAAAGATGGGCGGCATCACTGGCATGATGCAATGCTTGGCGCTGGCCTATGCGCATGGCGTTGAAATCGTGCCGCACCAGACCCAACCGGTAATCGGCATGGCCGCTAACCTACATGTTATTGCTACACAAATTCACACCACTCGGCCGATTGAGTTTAACGAACCATCGCGCCGCCAACTGGCTGTTTTTGACCAAGCGCCAGATTATTGCGACGGCAAGTTTAAGTTAACCGACACGCCGGGGCTTGGCCTTAAAATAAACGAAGTGGCACTGGCTGAGCGGCGTTTGCTCATCAGCGCCACCACCTGAGGAGATAATTCCATGGCTGCAATTGAAATCAGAAACGTCCAAAAATCATACGGTAACTTGCAGGTCATTGATGGGCTGAGCCTCGATATTGAGGACGGGCAATTTGTGGCGCTGGTTGGGCCATCTGGCTGCGGAAAATCAACCCTATTGCGGATGATATCGGGGCTTGAAGATATAACTGACGGCGAGATTAGCATAGGTGATCGGCTGATCAATAATGTAGCGCCCAAAGACCGCGACATTGCCATGGTGTTTCAAGATTATGCGCTCTACCCGCATATGACGGTGGCAAAAAACATGGGCTTTGCGCTGAAGCTGGCTGGTGAAAGCAAGGAAGCGATTGCCGATCGGGTTCATAGATCTGCTAAGATTTTGGACCTGACCGACTATCTTGATCGCTACCCCAAACAGCTTTCGGGCGGGCAGCGGCAAAGGGTTGCAATGGGGCGGGCAATTGTGCGCGATCCGCAGGTGTTTTTGTTTGATGAGCCGTTGTCAAACCTTGATGCCAAGTTGCGTGTGCAAATGCGCGCCGAGATCAAAGAGCTACATCAGCGCTTGGCGACAACGACCGTTTTTGTCACCCATGATCAGATTGAAGCCATGACATTGGCTGACAAGATTGTGGTGATGAATGGCGGCCGGATAGAGCAGCTGGGGACGCCGCTTGAGCTTTATGATCAGCCAGAATCGCTATTTGTCGCCGGGTTTATCGGCTCGCCGCCAATGAACTTGATCCACGGAAGTGTTGGTTTTGAGCGGGGCCGGGCGGTCCTGGCTTCCGATCATGGGCCCGTCTTGCTCTTGCCGGATGCGCAAACACTGACGCAGGGCCAAAGGATCGTCTTCGGCTTTCGGCCTGAACATCTGCATATTGTAGCGGATGAGGCCGAAGGCGCCTTCGATTGCATTCTCAATGTGATTGAGCCGACGGGTGCAGAGACGCAGGTTAATGCGTGGTTTGGGCCCAAGCTGATTACGGCTGTTTTCCGCGAGCGGCATGACCTCTCGCTACGCCAAAAAATCTGGCTGAATATTGATCTCAGACGAACTGTTTTGTTTGATGAAGCGACTGGCCTCAGGGTGCGCTGAGGCCAGTACCGTCTTGTGAAGCGGTTAGCCCGACACCGCCGTGACCGTGTCGCCGCCGTTGAGTAGCCTCACGGTGATAACATCGGGCGCACCATTGTTGGGGCCGAGCCGTTGCACTGTGATCTTGCGTGTCTCGTTGGGCATAAGCGGGCAATAATTGGCGCTACACAGCCACTTTTGGTTGCCATCGACGATCAACATGCTGGCCAATTTAGCGGTTGTCACCGTCAGCTCCCATTCGCCATTGGCAACCTGCTTGGCTGTAACTTGTGGGGCTGCCGTATGCGCCTGCACCTCTTTGAGCGTGCAAAAGAACAGCACGTCTTCGGAGACAACTTGGCCTTGTCGTAGCAACCGCACGCGGATCGCTTCGGCTGTGCGGTCGACGATATCATCATATTTGCCTTGCATATCCAGCGCCCTGACCCAACCGCCCGCGGCAATGGTCACGGGCATTTCGCGGCTTTCCAGCACCTCGCCATCGACGGTCAGGTGATCGACCTGCAAGATGCCATCAAAATCCGCGCGGGTGCGGTTTGCGGCAACGATCCGAATATCGGCCACATCACGGTAGATGCTGACAACTTGGTCGGCGAACAAGCGTTTGAGCACGTAAAAACTGGCCAGCGGATGGCCGTCATAATCGACCGCGCCAAACTGAAACAGCGGCCCGCCTTTGTTGAGCGGCCAATAGACCAGCCCGGTCAGCGAGGTCGAACGCATGAGTAGATTGGTCAGCGCGTGGTGGTCGGCCAGCGCCTGTTCTATCTCTAGCTCTTTGATATAGGCGCGCAGACAAGAGAAGTCTTGGGGGCCGCCAAGATAGGGGAGGCGCGCGATAAGGTCGCGTTTGGTCAGCGCTTTCCAGCGCTCTGGCCAGCCCGTATCGGCAAACTCATCAAAGTCGAGATCCATGAATTTTTCGAGGGTTTCGGCCCGCGAATAGCTTTCTTGCGACCAGCAGGTTTCGGTAACAAAAAGCGGGTCTTTGGTGGAATTGTAGAAATTGCCCCAATTGTGCACATCGCCCGCCACCGCCGACTGGCACCATGCGCCATCATGCGGCGAGTTGATGATATAGGGCAGGTCTGGCACCAACGTATCGGCCAGCTCTTGGCCAACTTCGGTGAACAGTTTTTCGCCATAGAAACGGTCCATCTGCCCCGGCCAGCCCCATTCGTGCCAGCCCTCAAATTGTTCATTGCCGCCGCAGACCACAACGATCGAGGCATGGTTGCGGATGCGCATCAGCAGCTCGGCGCATTCAGCACTGTAATTGGCGACCCAACCGGCGGCATAATCTGGGTAAGTATTTGAATGCAGGTAGAAATCTTGCCAAAGCATGATGCCTTCACGGTCGCAGCGGGCAAAGAACGCGTCTTGTTCTATGGCTCCGCCGCCCCAAATGCGCAAGATATTGGCGTTGCTGGCCACGGTCAGGTCGAGCAAACGGTCGAGCTCGGCCGGGTCGCCATGAACCTTGATATAGTCAATTGGGATGATGTTATGCCCGCGCGAATGGATTGGCGTATCATTGATGTAGATCTGAAATGTCGGACGGCCGCTGGGCAGTTTGGTTTCGATCCGGCTGGTGCGGATGCCAACCATGCGGCTGTCTTTTGCCGACCCAACGGTGACCTCAAGTCGGTAGAGAAACGCAGCACCGTAACCGCGCGGCCACCAAAGTTTTGGCCCGGCCACTTTGAGCGACAGCTGACCATCGCCGCGAGCTTCTGCAACCACAGTGCCGGTTTCGGGGTCTATTAACCGGGCGACAACCGTGGTCGCCCCGCCAGTGCATTGGATGGCCACAAGCAGCGTGGCCGTATCTGCGCTGATGCTTTCGGTCCAGCAATGGACATCTGTGATCCGGGTTTGCGGCACGGTCAGCAGGCGCAGCGGCTTATAGATGCCAATGCCCAGAACCTCGCCACCGAGATTGAGCAAGCTGGACCCGGCGAAGAAGCTGCGCTGATAGCGGCGGATCAGGCCCTTGTATTTGAACGAGGGGCCGAGCCGTTCTTTGGCCTCGTCGACCAGATCGGCGACCATGCGTTTATGGGCTTTGACATGAACCAACAGCGTGTTGTCTGTGGCCTGCAGCAACCCCTGTGGCAGAGCAAATGCATAAGCGCGATAGGCATTGTCGGTGCACCCGATCAGCTGGCCATTGAGCCAAATGTCGGCAAAAGTATCAATACCGTCAACATCGAGATGGGTGGCTGTGAGGTCTGTGAGGTCAAACTGTTTGCGAAACAGCCAATCATTGTCATGCACCCATTCTGCGGCCTGCACGGCGGCGGCACTGGCAAAGGGATTGGCCAGCTTTTTGGCGCGGATCAGGTCATATTGCACTGCCCCCGGCACCTGTGCGCCCAGCCAAGTGGGCGCGTCGGGTTGTGGCAATCCGTCCGTCGCCGCGCCGTCCGCATATTGAGCAACTTCCCAGCCATCGCATAGGTCGATCTCGGCGCTGGCTTGGCCTCGAAGCATATGATTTAATTGAGTCATTTTGTATAAACGTCCTGAAGATTGAGCTGGTTGCGCATCGGTTTTTCTTGGCGGTAGCGGCTAATATTATCGCAGATAATCGCCAGTGAATTGGCCTGAAGATCGGGAACTTCGGCGGTGGCATGGGGGGTGATCATGACGTTTTTGGCACCCCAAATTGGCGCGGTGCTGGGCAACGGTTCTTGCTCAAACACATCGAGGCCAGCACCGGCGATTGTGCCACTGTTAAGCGCGTCGACCAGGGCCGCCTCATCAACAACCGCGCCGCGCGCCATGTTGATAAGAAAGGCGCTGTCTTTCATTTGGGCAAATTGCGGCGCTCCGATCATGTGGTAGGTTTCATCGGTTAGCCGAATGCACAAAACCACCAGATCGCTCTGCGCGAGGATGTCATCGATCGTGTCGCCTTGGTCGGCACAAAAGAGCGTATCGACGGCATCGGGGCAGGGCGTGACCGATTTGCGGTAGGCCAGAACCCGCATCTGAAACGCCTTGGCCAGCTCGGCGGTGGCAAGGCCGGTTGAGCCAAGCCCAATGATGCCCATGGTTTTGCCGATCAGTCCGCGACGGTCAGTAAAATTAACGCCGCCGCGCCACTGGCGCTTTGCTTTCATCTGCTCAAGGCCGGGCGTGTCATAGACCATGCCGAGCGCAAAATAGAAGATATGTTGCGCAAGAGCCTGAGCGGCGCGGCCGACAGAGCCGGTGACAATCAGCCCTTTTTCAAACACTTCAGGGCGGGCAGATTTGTTGAGCCCGGCATGGTCGCAATGCACCCATTTTAGATGCGGCGCATCAAGATGGCGCTGGTCGAGATCACCTTTCAAAATGGCAACATCGGCGCGCTTCAGCGCCTTGGCAATCGTCGCCGTGTCGTTGTCATCGCAAAACAGCACTTCGGCGGGGGCCAATGCGCTGGCAAGCTGTGCGTGCAGTTGGGCCCGGTAGGACACCGTGCAAAGCACCGTTTTGATCTCGGTTGATGGTTGGCTGGTCACGGGGGCGTTCCTTTTTGTCGGGCTTACTGGGAGAAATGGCAGGTGAAGCTGTGGGCTGCGAGCCGGCCAGTTTGGCGGTTTGGCGCAGTGGTGCGACAAATGTCTTGGGCCATGGGGCAACGCGGGGCGAAAGCGCAGCCTGCTTCTATATCAAACGGGTTTGTAGGCTCGCTCGCGGGTTCATTTGTCGGCGCGTTTTGCCGGTTTGGCACGGCGGCCAAAAGCATCTTGGTGTAGGGGTGGCGCGGCGCGGCAAATACCTCGTCGGCGGGCCCTTGCTCGACAAACCGGCCCATATACATGACGGCAACCTTGTCAGCGACCAGCCGCACCAACGGCAAATCATGCGAGATGAATAGATAACCGATTTGCATGTCGAGCTGGAGCTGCATCAAGAGCTTGATGACTTGCGCCTGAATTGAGACGTCGAGGGCTGAGACTGGTTCATCAAGAATGAGAACTTGCGGTGCCAGCGCCAAGGCGCGGGCGATTGCCACGCGCTGCCGTTCGCCGCCCGATAGCCGGTAGGGATAGGCGGGCGCGTAATTTGGCGACAGGCCAACCTTTGACAGCAAAATATCGACCTGCTTGGCATAATCGGCCTGCGGATAAATGCCGCGGTGCACCCGCCAAGGCTCTGATATGATCTCGGCAACGGTGTGGCGCGGATGCAGCGACGCGTAGGGGTCCTGAAACACCATCTGGATGCTGCGCCGCGCTTCGCGCAGCTGCTTATGCGTCATATCGGTAAGGCTTTGGCCACGCAGATGCACAGTGCCGCTGGTCGGCTCTAAGAGCCGCAAAAGGCTGCGCGCAAGGGTCGATTTGCCTGAACCGGACTCGCCGACAATGGCCATGGTTTCAGATGGTTCTAGCGTGAAGTTAATATCATCAACGGCCCTTAAGGTCTTGTTGCCGCCGCGCCCGCGCAGGACAAAATGCTTGCTCAAACCTTCGACCTGAAGCAGCGGTGGGGTTTTGGTGGTGGGCGCGCTCATATCTGTGCATCCAAGTCAAAATGACACCTGACCTGGTGGCCAGCCGGGCCGCGCCGCAGGGCGGGCTCTTCTTTGGTGCAGCGGTCGGTTGAATGCGGGCAGCGCGGGCTAAACGGGCAACCAGCCAGCCTTTCGGTCTTGTCTGGCGGGCTGCCTGCGATGGGCTGCAGGTCGCTCCAATGTGTCGCCTCGCTGGGATGCGAGCGCATGAGCGCTTGGGTATAGGGGTGGGCCGGGGCGCCAAACACAGCGTTTGTTGGGCCAAATTCCATGACAACGCCAGCATACATCACCATTAGGTTTTCGGCGATGTTATGGGCCACGCCTAGGTCATGGGTGACAAAGATCAGCGCCATATTAGCCTCGCGCTGAAGCCGGGCTATCAGCTGCAAAATCTCGGCCTGTACCGTGACATCAAGCGCGGTTGTTGGCTCATCAGCAATGAGCAGCTTCGGCTTTAGCGCCACTGCCATAGCTATGCAGATACGCTGGCGCATTCCGCCCGAAAACTGATGCGGATAGTCTTTGGCCCGTTGCGCTGCGGCGGGGATACCGACTTGCTGCATCAACGATATGGCCTCGGCTTTTGCCGTTTTGCGCGACATATGGGCCCGCACGCGCAACAATTCAGAGATCTGATCACCGACCGTATAGACCGGGTTTAGCCCGTCGAGCGCGTCTTGAAACACCATCGACACGCCCCGGCCGCGAATGGCAGCCAGCTCTTTGTCGCTGCGGCCCAGCACTTCGACGCCATCGAATAGAATGCTGCCCTCCAGCCGGGCGGGGGGCACATCTATGAGGCCCAAAATGGCCCGCGAGGTCACACTTTTGCCAGAGCCGCTTTCGCCAAGTACAGCGACACTTTCGCCTTCGCCCAGTTGCAGATTGATACCGCGCACGGCGCGAATGTCGCCACCAAGCGAGGGAAAGGTAACGCTAAAATCGCGAATATCGAGCAGGGGAGTGACCATTAGTTGCCCCCACCCGTAACTTTGGCGACCAGAGCGCCGCTTTGTTTGGGGTCGCCGACGGCGCGCATCCAGTTGGACAAAATATTGGCCGATAAAGCGGTGATCAAGATCGCAATGCCGGGGAAGACGGTGATCCACCACGCGACGTTCATATATTGCCGGCCTTCGGCAACCATGGTGCCCCAGTCGATATCAGGCCGTTGCAGGCCGACGCCAAGAAAGCTGAGGCCCGCGACGGCGAGCATGGTGTTGCCAAGCTCTAGCATGGCGACTGTCAGGATAGTTGGGGCGACGAGGGGGCGAATGTCTCGCCAGATTATGCGCGCCGGGCTGGCCCCGATAGAGCGCGAAACCTCGACGAAGGTCCACTCTCGGATTGAGAGGGTTTGGGCCCGCGCGGTGCGCATAAAGACCGGCAACCGGGCCACGGCGAGCACGCAGATAAGGTTGAACACACTGGGGCCAAGTACGAACAAGATGGCCAGCGCCATAAGCAACGAAGGCAGGGTGACGATGATATCGGCCAGCCGCATGATGATGGCATCAAACCAGCCGCCAAAATAGCCAGAGACCAACCCGATGGCAAAGCCGAGGCTGGCGGCCACGCCAACGGCGGAACCGGCGACCAGAAACGAGGTTCTGGCACCGTAGATCAGTTCGGCCACCATGCTGCGACCAAGGGCATCGCCGCCTAACCAAAACAGCCAGCCCTGCTCGGTTTGAAACGGCGGATAGAACCGCAAGCGCAGATTTTGGCGGTTGGCCTGTTCAAACAGATAGGGCGCGACAAAGAGTGCTGCTATCAACAGCAGGATTAGAATGATCGCAGCGGTTAGCGGCAGCGGCATCTTTAAGAGCAGACGCAGGCGCACCCATTTGGGGTTTTGACGGCGCGAAATATCGTCAGATGGTGTGGTGTTTGATGTGGCGTTGCTCATGATACACGCACCCTTGGGTCGACGAAGGCATAAGCGATGTCGATCAGCAGATTGAGCGTGATGATTGCCAGACCGGTGAAAAAGACGCAGGCCTGCAACAGGGCAAAGTCGCGGGTGATGACGGCTTGGATCAGCACCGCGCCGATGCCGGGCCAGGCGAAAATGGTGCTGATAATGATGGTGCCGTTGATCAGATGCGCGGCGCGGTCGCCGGCGACGGTGATGATCGGCAGGGCAGCATTGCGCAGAGCATGGCGAAACGCGAGCCGCGATAGGCCGTAGCCGCGCGCGCGGGCGTTTTGCACATAGCCCGACCCGAGCGCCTCGATCATAGCGCCGCGCACGATTTGGATCATGGTGCCAGACGGCGGAATTGAGAGCGTGATCAGCGGCAATATCCATGCCGCAGCGCTGCCTTGGCCAGATGTCGGCACCCAGCGCAAATGCACCGCGAAGACCAGAATGCCGACCAGACCAAGCCAGAAATCGGGCACGCTGCTAACGCCGAGCGACAGGAAGGTGATGGTCTTGTCTGTGCGCGAAAAGGGGTGAAGGGCGGCGATAGAGCCAAAGACCAAGCTGATTGCCATCATAATAAACAGCGCCATTGCGACAATGACAAATGTCGGCGGCATGGCCTCTAGGGCGGCCTGCGCGGCGGGGCGCTGTTGCGATGCAGAGCGGCCAAAGTCGAGCCGCAGCAGATCGCCGAGAAAGCTAATGAACTGGACGATCAGCGGGCGATCATAGCCGTTTTGACGGTTGAATTCGACAAACATTTCTTCTGTCGCCCCTTCTGGAAGGTACAAAAGGGCTGGGTTGCCGGTGAGCCGGGCAAGAAAGAATGCCACGACCACAATGCCAAAAAGCGTGATCAGGCCAGAGGCAAGTCTGCGTCCGAT
>NVXG01000057.1 GCA_002733805.1 Robiginitomaculum sp.
GTTACTTATATTGCCAAACAGTCTCAACTTTGCGGAATAAAATCATTTAATTCTGATTAAGTAAAAGTATCTAATGCATTGATTTTTAAATTAGTTTAAGGTGGTTTAAATTTCGCAGTCGTTTTAAAAACGAGTTATGATGACGTCAGTGTCATACACCGTTATTTTTTCATGCTTACACTTGGAGTAAAAAGGTATATGTCAGGAATTATATTTAGCAAATCATTAGGTTCATTTTTTGCATCATCACAAGCTAATTATCTTAGTCATGGGATATCAAAAGAGCGCTTAATTAATTATGCTAAAACATCTATTAAGAATGGCTCACAAAAAAAAGAGCATGAGTACCTTCTTGATCTTTTGAATAGTCATGACCTTACTCATGTTGTAACTCCTGACACTAAAACGGTAGATATAGCAAAATTTGAACTTGCAGGTTTTCACTCATTAAATACACGTAAGTAACTAATATAAAGCATAACAAGCGATTTAGTCGGAACAAAACGATTGGCCTTGTTCCCCTGCGCTACACTGTTTAGCCAACCATTTTTGTCCGCTTAAGCGGACGTTAATTTAAATTTAGCCATACTTTCTGTAATGCGAACCGTTTCCTTTGAAGCTTATTCTCTATCAAGACACTAAGAATGGTAAACATCGTTAACTCACAATGAATAAAGCTTGGGGATAACGTAGCTTTTATCCATGACTGATTATAGAAATGATTGTTGTACTCCTATTTAAAAGGATGAAAATGAGTTTGTTAAATGATTTAGCTGAAGAATTTAACCAAGATACAATTCTATTTATTGGCTCTGGTGTTTCTGTTCCTGCGGGGCTTCCATCATGGTGGAAATTAGTTTCGTGGTTGAAAGATTATATCTATGAGTTAGGCGGTAATGTTGAAACTGCGGATATATTTCTAGAAGAAGACAGCCTTATAAATGCTGCTAGTGCTTTAACGTCTCAGCTAAGCGGTTTAGGTAAATCTTTAGGAGACTTTTTCAACGATGATGAAAGGTGTGATATTTTTCGCTCAGCTGTTCCAAAAGAAATACATGACTTAATAGTTCAGCTACCTACTTCATCAATAATCAGCCCAAATTATGATCTCTTACTTGAGAAAACGTATGAAGCAGCTGGACGCAAAATACAAGTTGTTCACAAAGGGGATGGTGAACAGTTAAATAGTATTATGAGAAATAAGCTCAAAAGCTATATCTACAAATATCATGGCTGTATTACAACCCCTGAAAGAATAGTTTTAGATTTCAAGCAATACAATGCTGAAAAGCACGGACTTAGTATTGATATGGAATGTTTAAAAAACTTAATTCAAACAAAAACTTTTGTTTTCATTGGTGCGGGTCTAGAAGACCCTGACTTTAATCATGTAAGAGATTATTTAATTCATGTTGCCCAATCGCCCAATATTGAGTTTTGGGCATTCATGAAAAACTGTGAGCGTAAAGTTAATCATTACAAGCAGGAGTTTGGTATTAACTTAATCTCATACTCAGTTGAAGATAATGACCATTCAGATTTACTAAACAAGATCCAAGAACTTTTATTTGAAATTAGCAACGTAGATGAGAGAAAAGCTAATGCTGTTGAATTTGTAGTACCAGCAATAGGTGCTACAGACAGAGTTAGCGGGATGTTGAGGAAAACACTAGTTCAAGCCAATGAAGAGGTAATTCCACTTGATGAGCAAATTTTAGGCTTTGTTGCTTTCTTTGATACCGTAGAAAAAGAAGAATGCTTCAGGTATCTAAATGTTCATAAAGGAAGCGACTTGGATGAAGTTTCAAATAGAATAGATTATCTAGTCCAGCGGAAGTTGCTTAAAGCAACTGACCACTTCCTGTTACCTGTCAAAGAGAGTTACTCTGCTGAGGCCGCAGAGCGTGTGGAGGATGACATCATGGAATACCTAATGGAGAATAAGAATGGATAATTTGAAGCTAAAAGCGATAGATTATTTTGCAGCTAAGCCCCATGATGACAAAAAAGCTAAAGAATATCTTTCGAACATTTATAAAGAAGTTCATGATATTTTAGTCAATTCAACTTCGTATGACTTGATATCTTCGGTATTTGAAATATTGGAAAAGTTTGTCAGTCACGTTGCAGAGGATGCGATAAAAGATTTAGTTTGTTGCTGGCAAAGGCTTCACGAAGGTGGAGAGTTGATATTAAGTGAGAGCTATTTTGAGAAGTTTCATACGAAAGAAAAGATTTATTCAAAAATTATTAGCCTGCTATGTCGGCTTAGATATATAAAGCAAGACCAGTTAACACCTATTCTATTTCAATTTTGGAAAGACGATAAGTCAACCAGAGGTGAAGTTGAAAAAGTATTTAAGGAGTTGTCTGAATTTAATTTGTATGCCGTAGAGCAAATTGGATTTGGGCCTCAATTGAAGCTATTAGACGTTATCAAACAATTTTCAGAAGAAGAAAAATTGGAACACTTTTCAATTATGAAAAGTATATTTAGCCAGTTTTTATCAACTGATATTGAAAGACATAATTGGAGTTATCATACCGTTTCTATTGAATCGATGGCAATTCCAGCAACGGAACACATTGAAAGTCTGCGCAATGATACCGTGTCTTGTTTGATAAATATGTATAAACACACTGATAATCTTGAATATAAGAAAGAGCTTCTTAATGTTATGAATAGTGCTTGCCGTATCTGGTCAAGAGCGAAAATTTCGGAAGAAGCAAAGTTAATTGTCGAGCGAAACTCCATTGATGTACTGCAATTCTGGTCATCAATAATCACGAGTGAACCTTTAGAGCTGGTTCAGAGATTAGAGCACGATGCATATTGGAATTATTACCATGCATCTAGTCAATCAATTAGAGACGCAGCTTTATCATTGGAAACTATCCTAAATACTCATGACGAATACCAAATTTATCGAGATATGGTTGGTTTTGAAGGTATCTTTGGTAGCTGGGAAGAAAGTCGTAATTTAAGATCTGATTACGACAATCAAAGAAAAATTCGTGAAGAAAGATTAGCTATTCATATCAATAGCACCTCTGAAAATAACATAGAACAGTGGATAAATAGGGTTGAGCTTTACTTGGAGACGGATTCTAGAGATTTAGCAACATTTCCAGAGTTGTTTAAATTTGTAGAAGTGATTTCCAGTCGTTTTCCAAAAGAATTACTCTTACGTTTGGAGCAAACGACAATTTTGAGCAAATGTGCTGTAGCTATATTTAGAGGTGTTTGGGCTTCACCTCAACAGAGTGAGTTTATAGATTCAATTGATACATGGATAGAAGAAGGTAAATATTTGTGGGAGCTTTCGGTTGCCTTTTTGAGCTTTAAAGGATTAAGTTTTGAGCTAATCGATAAGTTTGTAAATGCTTCCATAGCGATAGAAGATACACAAAGCTTAAGTTCATTTCTTCGAGTCTTAGATGACCGCTGTGAAGACTTATCTTCTGAATCAATTAATCTATTGTTTGGTCGGATTTTTACGTTTCTAAACCAAAAATGTAACACGGCGTGGATTAACCACGTTTGGTTTACACGAAAAGGGCAATCATTTATTGGAGTTCTTTCCAACGACAACTTAAAGTTAATGGTAGATAACCTAGTTTTTGTTAATGATGTGGATCATCGGGTAGAAGGTGTTTTAGAACATATATCGCATATAAATGTAGATGATATTTTTTACTTCTTTGAACAACGCATTGAATATAAAAAGCAGCCTGATAAGGGACAAAAAGATAGATATGATGACATCCCTTTTAGTCTGTATTCAATCAATAAAATTTTAGCTGAGCACCCTGAAAAGCTCCTTTTATTAATAAAGAATAATTATGAGTACAATTATGGAATTCACCAATATGGTGTTGCCAGCCTATTTAAAAAGTGCTTTTCACCCTTTGAACCACGGTTAATAGATGTAGTTTTAGAAAACTTAAATCCATTGGATCAAAATGAACTGAAATTGATTTTAGCAATAGTGACATCTTATGAAAGCCACACATCTATTTTGCTATTGGTGCAGCGTCTACTGAAAGAAATAGAGTGCAATGAAGCTAATATTCAAAATATAAAAAACGCTCTACTAAATACTGGCGTGACGAGAGGTGAGTATGGTTATGCAAACGCGCTTAAAAGTAAGCTTGAAGATATAAAGCCTTGGCTTGAAAATGAACATGCTAACGTTGTTAAGTTTGCGTATAAATATAGCGCTTACTTGAAAGAAACGATAGAAGTTGAGATTAAAAGAGTTGATGAGCAGGTTGCAATTGAAAAGCATAAATATAGTGTTGACGAGTAACAATTATTAAATGAACGTTTAAGTTTTCAAAATACTTTTTCTTATCTAAACCAAACGGATTAGTGTGAACACTATAACTCGTTTATGTCCATCAATGGCTTAGGATGATCGTTCTAAGCCGAAACAGCCCCTTTCTACGTTAGAGTTTATACTCTGCCATAATATTCTCATATCAACTTGCCATATATTTACTCATGTAAGAATGGGAGTGATTTGTCATATCCCGACTGCTCACGCGAATTAAATGACTTAGTGGTGTTGTAAAAGCGGAATATTGTTGAGCTTAAATAAGGTTTTCTCCTTATGAGTATCGATTACTACGTATTTAATTGCAACGCCAACAGCCAATTTCTTTTGTACATCAAGCTTAGTTACATTTTTAAGCTCTAATAGATGAAAGTCCTGCATATTAGCCACAATCACTACAGCTCTTGGTGGGATCTCAATATTTAAATCTTGAAGTGTTTCAATATTGTCCCCAACGTACATCGATAGTGTTTTTATATTTAAAAAAGAATCTGTTTTATTACTAGCTTTAATGTTCTGACCATCAGAATACAAGCTTATTTTATGATCTTGCACCTCAGGGTAATACTTAATTTTAAACGATTTTTTGTCATTCACTATATACGTCACAGGAATAGTACTTACACTTTCTCCAATACCAAAAGACTGACCACAACCTAGTACTACATATGAATAACCATCGAGAGCATCGCGATCACAACTAACTATAAATTGAGCATTTTTGATATTGTAGTTCATTATTGCCTCTGATGTTCTTCTTAAAGGATCAAGAGGTTCAAGGTCGGGTTGAGTAATAAAGACGACACTTTTATTTGGGTGAGTGGTAAAAAGCTGGCTATTATCTATAAAATTAAAGTTGATTAAGTTGACAAGTTCAGTGTGTCGATCGTTAATTTTAGTTTGGTATTCTTGTTCAATTTCGAGAAGTAACTCTTCATATTTTTTAGTTCCCTTAATTTCGTTTTCTATATCTTTAGGTGAGAAGTCCATAAATTCAGCTTCTTCCTCTGCAACGGAAAAAGTATTGAATTTAATCATATACTCTGGTGCTAGAGTAGGTGTTGGAGTAGGAGTCGAGGAACAGGCTCCTAGCAGTAGTAATGAGATTAGGGAGTAAGTTATTTTTTTCATCTTTAGCATTTTCATTCCTTAAAAACACCTAACTGAGTTAATAATTGTTTAATAATAACAATTATTACTGAGTATTTGTAAAATTATAGTAACTATTTATCGCCCGTGATAATGGACGCAGCAGCTAATTTAAACGCCTATCTAGGTGTACAGTTTTACTTGACCACAACAATAAGTAGTAATTGTCGAGGATAACAGATTTTACGAACCAATTTTTTATTCTTAAATCGCTTTATTGAATATTCATTTCTAATTATGAGTATGGCCAACTGTAATAACAATTCCGTCTAGCGAAAGAACCACAAATGTATCTTTGATGACTTCAGCTACCGATGGGAATTGTTCTTTTATAGACTTACTATTAAAACGTTTCAGCCTCTTTATCATGTGCCAATGCAACAAAGCAGTTAAATGGCTAATGGTGCGATACCACGTTGTTGCATGCTTACTATATATCATAATGTATACCTTTTTATCCAATAGCCTTTTAAACACCTTTTAAAGTATCAATTTGAGACAGCAAGTTTTCTCGCGCCTTGTCCAAAAAAAGAGCGTTTGTTTTCACACTTAAGTCTGCTCTTGCTTTCTCTCCCAAGAAGTATTTGATGCGTTCAGCGTTTGCACCACTTGGGTGAGGTAATGCTGATAAGACAGCAGAATGATGGATCACCCCACATTCCACAAGATCCATAAGTACATCATTAACACCTTGGCCTAAAGGTAAAATTATTGCGTTGTTCAATTTTTCAAGCTCGCTAGTCAACATCGACTTCACCATATGGTTCAATAATGGTGATTTTAGATAACCTTTAGCGGAACTAATCGGTTTTCCATTTTTCAATACAGGGTAACGGAATACTGATGTGTAATGAACCATATGCGCAGCTTCTTCATTAAACAATGCCATGCATGAAGACAGGTTAAACAAACTATTTACGCCAACATTATCTAATAATTTAACAAGGTTGTTTCGCATAGCTCCGCTAAAACTGGCGACCTCCTTTGCTCCCTTAAGCGCATCAACCTCAGTCAGATTATTATTATATAAATTAGCAAACTCTTGATTGGCATTTTTCGCCTGAGTTTCCCCAGGGCTAATACCAACAATGACCAGTTTGGCGTTGGCATTGATATAATCAAACGGTGAGTAAAAGACCTCAAGCGCCCCCTCCTTAGCCATTGATAACTCCTCCGAAAAAGGTGCATCATTTGGATTTTTTACTATTTTCGCTAATTTTGATTTTATATTTAATTTATCCACTTTCTTATCCTCTTTGCTAAATCTACATATAACCATAGCACACAATATTATCTATAAAAGTTAATTTGGCTAATTTTTCAACCTTTAATTAACCATTGTGGTTATTTTATTTGTGGTGTATATTTAGGAAATGAGTTGAGATAAAGGAAATCACCATGCATAATTTGAAAGATGAAACCGAACGTTTTTGCGAATTTTTAGAGCTGTTTTTATCACCTTTAGGCATTCCAAATTCTGATGAATTATTAACTAATAGTAATATTAACAACTATGTTGATATCTGCATTGAGTTAAGGGATAGCGGTAGACTAGGACGGTGTCATACGATGGATTTATTCCACTTTACAAACACTATGATTCAGCTATTAAAAGCATTCGAAGCCGATCCTTGCATAGGTTGGGGAGAGGGTATTGATGGTGGCGACACTTCTGGTTTGTCTGAACTTATGCATCTAGGTCTTGGTTATGCTCTGATCTATGAATGTGATGCATCTGCTTTTGACACTGACAGGCTTAGAGCATTAGCAGCTGTAGCACGAATGAAATACTCTAGTTTTAAAGCTACAGTATCAGCTTCAAGCCTAGGCGAAGATGAACTAATATCCTTTGTCCAGACCAGACGTGGTTTCTTACCTCTTGAAATATATGATGATGAAGCAATGCAAGATAACTACAAACTTACTTACAAGGGTGAGCACTGTCATTCGTTTAAACAACTGGCAGGAACCCTACTCAATAGAGCAAAATGGCGCAATATCGAACATTCATACTTACGTGGCATTCTAGGTGCAGAATCAAATGATGAGCTTAAGGAAGTAATTATCAGTCCAGAAAATTGCACCACTGTAGCTAAAGTTCTGTCGTTAGATCTTGATTCGTATATTGGAATGCTCCAATCTCTTGAGTTGGAATATAAAAAGCATGCAATTGAAAATAAATATAAAAATGCAAGAGGGCTCCCGTCAAAGGTTACGGCCGCAGACATTAAGAGTGACGAAGGTCGTGTAACGCCATCTGATTTTATTGAATTAGCTAAAACTGTTGGTCGCACTCACCCTAACTATAAAGCCAATAAAAAATTAATGGGAGTATTACTAAATAATGGTACGGAAATAGGTGTTGAGATTAACACTTCGAAGACTGTTAATTTGTGGATTAATACATCTCAAAAAAACACAATTTTGGAATTATTCATCAAGGCCGAATATGGGACAACTTCACCAAGTGAACCTAACTATGGTAGACATAGTGCCTTGCGTATTTACAGCCAACTGGCATGGGATCCAGTGGTTAAGTTGACCATAAAGAGCATTCGAGATGCTAGGGTTGTTATCAATCAACTGAAGTAAAACGTAATACCAGACGAATTAAACACCCGTTTACAGTGGAATTACTAATTTAGCCACAAGTTAAAGGGCAATCCATCTGCGGATAATGCATGTTATGGTTAATGGGGTGAGGGTATCAGTACCCCTACAAAATCTAATGTGTATTACTATCGGCTAGAACAATCACTCTATCAAGGTTTTGTCCATCAATGGCTTAGAATGATCGATCTAAGCCGAAACTGCCCCATTTCTTGTTAGAGCTTTAACTCATTCATATTTTTTTTATGACAATTTGCCATACATTTGTTTATGTTTAAAGCTTAGCAACTTTAATTTGACTGAGCATATTGTGCTAAATGGAAACTGTTCGATGGAACAATTTTATACAGTGTTATTGGTATTTTGGTAAAGCGGTCAAAATTTGTCTTAAAACAGTCAGATTTATCTTGTAGCTGTAAATTAATATCAATATACTCAGTCACATAGCGGGTATTATCTATAACTTACAAGACTAGTAAATCATTTAGAGAACTGCACGGTTTGTTAGAAATAGGCAATAAGACAATTTTTAATACACTCTTATTTTTCAATAGATTAATTGTTCTTTGTAATGGTGAATGAATTTGACAAATCGAGACTTCCTACTATTAAGACGTTAAGTTACTTTGAATAGGATCTACATGAATATCCAAGCTAAGCAAAATATTGAAGAAAAAATTAGACTGATTTTGATCGAGTCTATATCTTCATTGGAAAAAGATTTTGAAGGTATGCTTCGAAGACATGCAGCTGATGGATTGCTTCGTTCGGGAAATACAATAAAAGCGACAATGAATATGATTGCCGATCTATCTGCAAATTTATATTCCGAAATACTGTCTCACATAGATGTTCTGTCTCTAAAGTACTACTCCACAATAGAAACAGATATTGCAGATCTAGCTCGTGCCGCACAAGAAAAACTAAAAGTTGAAACAATTGCCAAATTTCAGAAAAGCACTGAAATGGCTGGTAAGCCAAAACTGTATGAAAGAATGCTACCAGAGGTCGAAGCTGAAATGGCTAATAACCTTGCTACATTCCAAAACAATCTTAATGCTAAAATAATCGAGATCAAGCAAAGTACACAAAGATCTCCATTAGAAAAAGTACTATGGTTGTTTGAAATTATTATTTTGGTAACATCAATATTTGTATCGGGTATGTGGTTCAAAGATCCTCAAGGAAACTATGAACCAGTTGTAGTCGCTTTAACGTTAGTCATGCCGCTTATTTATTTAGTAATCAGGCGTATATCGAAGCAGTAACTTAACAAGTTGCTGCACTCATAAATCGAGATTTTATGGAAATTCCATTACCCCCAGAAATTAGCAAAACTGACTTGAATAAATGTAGAGAAACTGGTGATTATTGCCCAGTGTTATTTGAGTGGTATAAATATGTAAGCCAAATTGCAAATTTCTATGCGTCTATTCAGCTCGACTCCCTTGCAATAAAAAAAATATCCAAGATTCACCACTCAGTGCTAATAGGATTACTAAATCGATGTGCTCGTTTAATGTTTTCAAATGTGGCGCTATCACATGAAGGTCTTTTTGGAGAAACAACCTCAATAATAGATCGCTCTATATTTGAGTCTGCAATAAAACTCTCGTGGCTTTGTCATAAAGGGGATGAAGATAGTTTTAATCGACTTATTGCGGAAGGTTTGAAAACTGAAGTTCAGTTTAAGAAAAAGATTGTAAGTAATATCGCTCTGCGTAAAGGGAAGCAGATGGCAATCGAAAAAAGAATGTTGAATTCCATTGAGAATTACATTCAAAAAAGTGAGATTTCTGAAGAAAAAATAGTAAGCTCTAAGAAAATCCCAGATCTAGCATCAATGATTGAAGTCATTGGGCATGATAGGCTGGCATATATAGTAGGTCAAAAAATAGGCTCTCATCACGTTCATGGAACTTGGGTTAGTTTATGGTTTCATTACTTGGAGGAAGAAGATGGAATTATTCATCCAAGAGGCCATGACGTCCAAACACATGTAAACCAGTATGCTTACATACCATTGATAGTTCTTGATGCAATAAAGGCATACATCAATTATGTTTTTATAGATGAGGATGATGCAAAAGGAATGTCTATTCTCATAGATGCGATAAGCAAAGAAATCCAAGATATCTACCAAGAAGTAGTAGGCTCAGATAATGAGATCGTGTAGTAAAAATATAACAAGACCATGCTGCGGAACTCCGTGTGCCGTCACGTATTGTTCAATGTGCTGAAATATTAGGAGATATAAAGAGTGCGGATCGATTACACATATTTAAATGAGCTTTTACAAGTTTTCTTAGATTCGAAGCTTCCTACAGTAACTTGGAATGATTTCAAGAGTCAGCGTATCGAAGACGACCATAAATTAGTATTCCATATTGAAATATTGGAAGATAACAATTTAATTGTTGAATCTTTAAAAGGTAGCCAACTAGGAATTCATGGCATATCAAATAACTATATGATTAACCTTACACCTTGGCGATTATCGAGTGATGGACATGATTTTGCATCTGCATTGGACAATAAAGAATTTCTTATGCAACTTAAATCTGAATTAAAAAATGCTCCATTTAAAGTGGTTTTTGAAGGTGGTCAAAAATTACTTTCTCATTATGCAAAGAAACAATTGGATAAGCTTCTATCAGAAGACGCATCAACAAGCCATTAAGCAGTTGATTTTGTTCGTGCCTCACTATTTTTGCCAACAGTGTTTTCCTCTAAATGAGGCGTTAATCTCAATCTAGTCATACTTTAAGTAATGCGAAATGTATTTTTTGAAGCTTAAACTCTAACTCACTTATGTCCACGAATGAGTTAGCTAGTCTAGCTAACTCAAAATTGCCCCCCTTTCGAGTTAGATCAATTACTCACTCGTAATATGCTTATATCAATTACCTATACATTTTGTTAATAAATCGAAAAATAACCCTGTGTTAGCTACCCCAAGCAAAATTATAATCGATTGATTCATCTTTTTATTCTTACGTAAAAACTAGTTTTATATACAGAGATAATGAAATGTAGTCATTTTGCTAACCGATATAGGTTACTTATATAGCAAAAAAGTTTCGGTTTAACTTTTTGTAAAAGAATAATGTATTGGAATATACAGTTTTGGTTCTTCATCATTTTATTATATAGACTCCCATAAATAAAAGTTGCCATTTTGCGGAATAAAATTCTTAATTTTCAAATATCAAGCCTGGTCTAATACATTGATTTTAAAAATACTTTAAGATTATCCTTTAAGTTTGTGTAGCCGTTTGAAAAGTACTTATAGGACGCCTGTATAATAAGCGTGATACCACAAGAAAATGTGAACCTTCCATCTACATCTTATTTAAATTACCTAAATTAGTTCATTTTTTTAGACGTAATTCTCAAGGTTTAGTCTCAGATAGTTGGAATTTAAGAACCCTACACTTTTCAAAAATACAATAGTTTTTCCATCAGATAAATAAATCTAACTACTCGAACAATTTGTAGATTTAAAACAATATCAAAAATCGTTAATGCAACTGTTCACGGGTAAACGTAGAGTCAAAATATAAGGAATATTAATGAACATTAATGAAACTATGAAAGTAAGAAGGTTACGTCAAGATCAGCGTGTTGATGATGTCCGTAGTGAGTATGATCGTGACGAAGCAAGGTTGATACATTCAGCAGCTTTTCGTCGGTTGCAGTCAAAGACACAAGTGTTAGGTCTTGGTGAGAGTGATTTTTACCGAACTCGTTTAACTCACTCAATGGAAGTCGCTCAAATTGGACGAGGCATTGTGCAATATTTATCTAGCCATTGTGACGAAAAATATAAAGAGCATCTTCCTTGTGTGGCATTAATTTCGGCTATTTGTCTTGCTCATGATATAGGACATCCTCCATTTGGGCATGGTGGTGAAGTCGCTCTTAATTATTGTATGCGTAAATATGGCGGATTTGAAGGTAACGGACAAACTCTTAGAATACTAGGGAAATTAGATAAATATACTGATGAACATGGTCTAAATCCAACACGTAGAATGTTGCTGGGCGTCCTCAAATACCCTGTATCTTATAATAATCTAGTTAACGATAAAGTGTATAAAATTAGTAAGGATGAAAATCTTCCTTATTGGCTATTTGAAGCACATTCACAAAAACCGCCCAAGTGTTTTCATGATGATGACCAAGCTATTTTCGACTTTATTATGGAAGAGTTTAGCGATAAAGACATTCAGAATTTCACTAAAATTAAAACTGAAGAAATAGAACATAAAGAAGAAGAAGAAGAAATAGAACATAAACATAAAAAGAGCTGCTTCAAGTCACTTGATTGTACAATCATGAATTTAGCTGACAATATTTCATACAGTCTTCATGATTTAGAGGACGCTTTGTCACTTGGCATGATCACAAAACTTGATTGGGAACAGCATTTTGAAGGCAAAGAATGCTTGTTCAATGATGTTGCTAGCAATAGAGAAGACTTAGAGTATGAAGCCATAAGGGATGCACTATTTGGCTTAAGCCATGAGAGAAAAAATGCCATTGGAGCATTAGTGAATGTAATGGTCACAAGTAGTGATATTTATGAGAATGGCTCTGGTTGCGGACACCCTTTATTAAAATTGGAAGTAAAACTTACACCAAGTGTAGAGATCCTTCGCGAGGAAATATTTAATATCGTTTTAGATAAAGTTATTCGTGATGAAAATGTTCAACATCTTGAGTTTAAAGGTCAAAAGCTCATTATTGAATTGTTTCAAGCTTTATCTACTGACCCAGAACGATTTTTGCCTAAACCAACATTAGAGCGATGGAAGAAAGCAGCTAATAATCTTGTTAAAGAGGAAAAAAAACAAGCTCAAATGCGTGTGGTTTGTGATTTTGTTTCAGGTATGACAGATAGCTATGCAACAAAATTCTATGATAAATTATTTACGCCTAGTAAAGGCTCGATATTTGACCGACTTTGATAATTAAAGCTTTAACTAACACTAGTAATTTGCAGAAATCATTTAAAAAAGAAATTTAAAATGAAAAATATTGAACCACCACAAGAAATTTTAGATTGCTTAAACAATGAAATGAACGTCAAAATAGCTCATTTTCTTACTAAGTATCATAGCTTTGATCATCGTTTCAAAAGTACGATAAATGACTTACTTTCACGCATGTTAATCGATTCATTAAAACTTACAAAGCTTGATGGCGAGGTTCATTATTACAACAAAGGTAATGCTGAGCAAAATGACTTTATGCAAGCAATGTTTGACTGCTTTAGATCGTTTAATTCCTGCAAAGGATTAGAGCTACACAAAGAACTCTACGAACATATTAATCGGGGTGGCGAGAGTTGGTTTCCAATAGTTGAAATTGCTTCGGCTGTAGATGATTATTCTAACCAGTCGCCAATAATTACTGTATTTAGAGGCTGTTTTTTTAAAGAGTTTGAAAGCAATAATTATAGGCAGTCTTGGACTTCCGAATTTGAGGTTGCAAAAGCATTCGCTTTTACCCATTACAATATTGATAACGAAAATCGTGTTGTCATCAAAGTAACAGTAAATAATTCAGATATTGCTTGGATGAGAAGTGGTGAAAGTGAAGTAGTTCTATTACCGAGTTTTACGCCTTTATCATCAATGATTGAATTGAATTATAACCAATACTGCCAAAGTAGAGAGTTATAACGATATTCGTAGCAAACGTTGAAGAAAGATTTAGCAAAAATATTACGATTTTAACTTTATTTTCAACGTTAGGTTATCAATTTATTCCCCATAATCAATACGAAAGTTGCGTGGGAATTCGGATTCTTTGTTAATGGAAAGAAAGTCCAGATATCAAGTGATGTCATTACCTATAACTCGGGAGTTTATAAGTAAACAAACATTCCATATTGAATAACGCCCACTACTTATTGAGGGCGTAGAGGCAGGTAAACTGCAAGCATTACGGACGATTTCAACGGTGTTCCGTGAATTAATTTGGATAAGACTGTTACAGTGGTTAAAGTTCGAGGAAGGCTGAAATATGTCGAATCGCACGAGAATAACTATCAATGGTTGCAGGACGTTTACCTTGTAGCGGTTTCGTTAAAAAAACACTTTAAATAGAACAAAAACAGTCGACTATGTTTCGTTCCGCTACACAGTTTTAGTCAATAGTTGTTGTCCGCTTCATTGGTTGGATGCACAAAATGAAGGTGTCAATTAGTCAATGAGTGTAAAAAACATCCTACTACAGAGTTTAGAAAAGAGTGCTGAAATCCATAAATTACAAATGGAGGAGTTTTATCCTGGGTTAGGAAATGAAGGTATACACGAATCAAATTTAATTAGAATACTAATACAAGCATTACAGGAAGATTGTGGGTATAGAAATGTTGTGGGTTGGAGTGAGCTTTCTTTTCTGCGCCGTTCAAGGTTAGATTCAGGTATAAAACTGATCCACAAAGACGCTGTTATTTTGGTAGAAGCTAAGCGAATACGCCAAGGAAAAACGCGGGGAACATATAATTCAAAAATAGCACTTAAGCAGATAGTCAGAGATTCGGGAAGATTGTACGACAAAGAGAGGTGTGAATCTGTAGTGCTACGAAGTAAAGCAGCATCATTATATAGAGTACTTATCGCGGCTGTGTGGCTAAGTAATAAACCTCATATGCAGGAAGCATATGCAAGGTGGATGGATGGTTCTGCATTTCATAGTGATTGGAAAGGAGATGTTGTTGCAGAAACACCTGAGATATGGAAAGGGAAATCGAGTTCATTAAAATTACTTATCGCGATTAGTGAAGTGGAAAAATTTAAATAAAAACAGCGTAAAGTGTAAGTAGCCCGAAAAGTACTAATAAGGCATTGCATCGGATTAGAACAACGGACTTTTTTGCTTCGCTAAAATTTAGCCCTCCATTTATAGCCCGTTAATATGGGCTTAATCTAAGTTTGTCCGTATTTGATGTAATACGAACTATATCCTTTAAAGCTCAAGCGCTAACTCATTTTTGTCCATCTCTGGCTTAGTGCAATAACGTTAAGGTGTTTGTGCCCCAAAGTATAGAGAGCAGTTACTCACTCACAATATGTTTATGTCGGTTTGTCATATATTTGCTCATGTGAGGAATGAGGGTAGTTTCATATCACAACCGTTTATTACACCCTATTATAAACGTAAATTTTTTCCATCTTTTCACTGGATGCTGAGGTGCTTCCACCCCAAAGTGTATATGAAAAATAACTACCTAAAGAGAGATTTAAAAATCTAAATATTTTGTTGCAGTGTATTTATATACTTTGATGCACATAAATAAAAACCTATAATATTTTAGCTAAATACATTTATTATCAATGGGGTGTGGAAATCGTAATTAGATGAACCCTTCAAAAATATAACGGAATTGTAAACATTTCTTCAATTGGCTAGTTAAAATTGGAGTTTTGTGTTGATAAATCAATATTAAAATCCATTGTTTAACTTGTTGCGAATCAAGCTAGTAGATATAATTTTTTATAAATTAGGATGGTGTAGGCGTGAATGGAATGCTCCCAAAAAATATGAATACAGATATGATTCTTAATGAGAAAGTTCGTCATAAACTCGAAAACCCTACTTTAATGCACAGCTTTATCCTTGAGAATAAGGGGGATGTAAAGGCTATTAAAAATGTGATCATGAATTTACCATCAAAGGAAAAAGGTTATGTTTTTGAAACATTCATTGCTGTTTTATATGAAAAGAATGGCTATGTAACCGCTATCGAAGGTGGTAAAAATGATGGTGGGGCTGACGTGCTAGTTTATGCACCTGAAAATTTAAGCCGACCATTTAAGATTATCCAGACTAAAAACCAAAACACCCCCCTTGATTATGATGACACTAGAACTGAATTGAGAAAGTTTGAGGAAATAGCGTCAAAACGCCACAATTGTCATGAGTTTGAAATTATCTGTTCAAGTGGTTTTGTTAAAAACGCGATTGCGTTACAGCACCATCATATGAGCTTAAAAAGTTGGAGCGATATTAGCAAATTATTGGCAACTTACGGACAGTGCAGTGGCTCTCCAACCCTACAACTTAATGCTCATAATCAAGATACCTTCGATAAGGCAAGTCAATTACTTAAAACTTACCAACGGGTTTCCATCGTGCAAGCTACGGGTACTGGAAAGCGATATTTAGTCGGTAAAGCATTACTTGAACGGGCTGATAAAAAAGCTCTTTTTCTATCACCGTCCCTTCATATTAATGAGCAGCAAAAAAGATTAGTTCGCCCCTTAAATAATGTCACATATCTGACATATTCAGGCTTGATGAGTCATGATGTCTTTGATAATAAATACGATTTCATTGTGTTGGATGAGTTTCATCGTATTGGGAATGCTGAGTGGCGAAAGGCATTTGATAAGTTAATGAGCTGTCACAAGAAAACCAAAGTATTAGGTGTAACAGCAACACCCATCCGTTTTCTTGATGATAATCGTGATATGCGTACCGAGATCTTCAATGATATCTGTGCAAATGAGTTGTCTCTAGAAGAGGCTATTGTCCGTAAGATATTATTAGCACCTAAGTATATTTCGGGATTATTTGATATTGATGCGATAAAACGCGGCATGCTCGATAATGTTGCTAAAAATAAAAGCATTAACGATTTAGAAAAAGAAAAACTAATTGGTAAGACTGAATCGATGTGTCTAGATTGGTCTAAAACACGTGGTGTACCTGAGTTACTTGATAAGCATTTACCATCTATGAATGGTAAATATATGATTTTTTGTGAGAGTGAAGAGCAGCTTATTAATATTGTTGACGATGTTTGTAAATGGTTTCGGCAAGCGGCAAAAAAGAAAGGTGATAAATATGTGCGAGTTGAGCATTACATTGCACACAGTAATTTAAATAAGCAAGACCTTAAAAGTGATTTTAAAAAGTTTAAGTCAGCCTCTACCGATAAGGGTATACACCTTATGTTCTCAATTAACATGTTTAATGAGGGGCTTCATTTAGATGGTGTGAATTGCGTGATGATGTTGCGTAAAACTCAATCGCCTATTGTTTATTTACAGCAAATGGGGCGTTGTTTAAGTAGTGGCTCAAGTGTTCAACCAATCATTTTTGATTTAGTCGACAACGCTGAAAATACAGGTTGTCATTCATTTAAGAAAAGGCTGACTGAAGCGTTAGGAAAAGAAAATAAGCGACGTACTAAAGATGGCCTTGAAAAGACTGTAGTTGATTGCCAAATTATAGATGAAATTCGTGATGTAAGGGCCGTGTTAAAATCACTAGCTGTTAGGTTAGGCGGCTGGAATATCGGTTTGAGTGCCTTAAAGCAGTATATTGCTGAACAGGGAGATGCCTTGGTAGCGCAGAGCTACAAGACTGACGATGGTTTTGAACTTGGGCCATGGGTAGATAGTCGAAGACGCGATTTTAAAAAAAATAACTTAGGAGTCGCGAAGGTAGCTGAACTGAATGAGTTAGGTTTCATTTGGGATGCTGAGACGTATAATTGGCAACAAGGGATTTGTCATTTTGAAAATTATATTGCTAAACAGGGAGATGCCTTGGTTCCACTGACTTACAAGGCTGACGATGGTTTTGAGCTTGGGACGTGGGTGAGTAGCCGCAGAAGCGCGTTCAAAAATAATATATTAGGAATCGCGAAGGTATCCGAACTGGATGAGTTAGGCTTTATTTGGGATGCAGAGGCGTATAATTGGCAGCAAGTCATTGCTCACCTTAAAGATTATATTGCTAAAAATGGCGATACATTGGTACCACTTAACTACATTAGTTACGATGGTTATGCGCTTGGTCAATGGGTGGGATCGCGAAGACATGATTACCAACAAAACAGTTTAAGAGACGCGAAAGTATCTGAACTAAATGAGTTAGGCTTTGTTTGGAATACTGAGGTATATAATTGGCTACAAGGGATTGGCTTCCTTAAAATTTTTTTTGCTAAACAAGGTCATGCCTTGGTAGCAAAATCTTATAAGACTGACAATGGTTTTGCACTTGGGTCGTGGGTTGGTATGCGCAGAGTTGATTTCAAGAAAAACAACTTAGTCGCCGTAAAGGTAACCGAACTGAATGAGTTAGGCTTCATTTGGGATGCTGAGACGTATAATTGGGAACAAGGGGTTAGTCACCTTGATGATTATATTGCTAAACAAGGTAATGCCTTGGTAGCACAGAGCTACAAGACTGACGATGGTTTTCCACTTGGGTCATGGGTGAATAGCCGCAGAATTAAGTTCAATAAAAACAGCTTAGATGCCACCAAGGTCGCCGAACTTAATGCGTTAGGTTTTATTTGGGATGCAGAGACATATTCTTGGCAAGAAGGGATTGGTCACCTTAAAAACTATATTGCTATACAGGGTGACTCCTTGGTAACAAAGATCTACAAGACTGACAATGGATTTCCACTCGGGTCATGGGTGAGAAGCCGCAGAAGCGCGTTCAATAAAAACAGGTTAGTAGCGGTAAAGGTAGCCGAACTGAATGAGTTGGGGTTTGTTTGGGATATTGATGCGTATAATTGGCTACAAGGGATTGGTCACCTTAAAAATTATATTGCTACAGAGGGAGACTCCTTGGTAAAGCAGAGCTACAAGACTGGCGATGGCTTTCCACTTGGTAAATGGGTGAATATGCGCAGAGATAGCTTCAAGAAAAACAGATTAGAAGCCTCGAAAGTAGCCGAACTTAATGAATTAGGCTTTGTTTGGAAAGTTTTATAAATAAGATATAGACATTTCTAACTGTAACTAACAGCACCTCTATAAATGTTACAGTTCGACTACGTATAACGAACGTTGTGGTTAATGGGGGTGAAGGAATCAGTTAGATGCCTTCATTTTCCCTATAAAATATAATGGATATTACTATCGACTAGAATGATAACTCTAACAAGGTTATGTCCAGAGACGAATTATGAAGGCACGACACTGTTATTTATAATCAAAATCATACAGTATTAATGCATATGAAAACTTTTCGATCAGGTGCCCTTTGAAACGTCCAGAAATTACGTCTTTGTTCAAATACTACCCTATTGGCAAAAACCAATTGAGTGCTCTTGCCCAAAAGAAAGTTTGGTACTCTAAACCAGCAGGCTTCAATGATCCGTTTGACACTCGCTTTCATGTAAACGGTGATTTGCATTCATATGTACAAGAAACGGATACAAAAAAAATAAAACAAATATTCGGCGAAGATATGTCTGATGCCATTGTGCAGAAGAAAGTGTCCCTTGAGGGGGAGTTAGCGCAGTTTCGTCGGGGAATTGAGGATCTTGGTATACTGTCATTGGCGGATAGCAACAAAAACCTTTTAATGTGGTCTCACTACGCTGAAGACCATAAGGGGATGTGTTTGGAATTTGAGCGTAAAGACGGAGAGTTACTTGCTAGTTTTGATTCCACTCAACCGATTTTTTATATAGATAACCACCCCACATTAAGTCCTAAATCACTGCTAGATAAAACGGCAACCTTAACAAATAAAAAACGGATCCTTTATGCTAAGTCAAAGCATTGGGAATATGAGCAAGAGTGGCGGCATATTGTTGAAGATGGGAATATGCTGTGCCCATGGCCTGCTCCCTTGAAAGCGGTATACTTTGGATGCAAGGTTGACGAATCGGATATTAACTTAGTTAAGAACGTTATCGCTGATCCTAAAATAACTTATTTTAAGGGACACCAATATAGTGATAAGTTTGGTATCTATTTTAAGCAATGCTGAGTGTAGTGGCGCTGTAAGTTTGGCCACTTGTTTAGATATTTCCAATACAAAACCTTATCTGAATTAGTATTAATAGAATAAGTATTCTAACAAGGTTCTCTCCATCAATGGCTTAGGGTGAACGCTCTAAGCTGAAACTGCCCCTTTCTGTGTTAGAGCTTCTACTCATTCATATTTTTTTTATGATAATTCGCGATACATTTGTTTATGTAACCTAACTTATAAGAAAGACATGAATACGAGGTCGTCGTTTATGTTCAATAGGCTATACGTAGCAGTATTAAGCTGAAATAAGATATATCGTTTAGAGCAATAAAATTCTAAACGATATACCTTTAAAATTTCCAGCATTTACAATACACATCATTAATTTGTTTCGCTGTATATCGAATGTGTAATAAATCACATTTTGGCGATTCACCCCTCAATGTAACGTATATTAATAAAGGCTTTATCGTGAAAAACCACTTTTTTTCCATATTGGCAGTCATCTTATTATCTGGGTGTGGAGATTCATCTCCTAGTGATTCACCTCCAGTTTATGGTCAGACTGAAATTGAAGTTCAGACACGACCAACTCATACATCTACTATGTATGGTCTTAAAGGCTATAAAGCTAATGATGTAATCCACATAACATCCGAAGTAACTTCAGGAACAATTGTCGAGTACGAGTGGAGCACTAATATTTACGGACTTGAGTTAGAGAATAACCATGAAAGTGAACTGTATCTTACATTGCCAATGTTAAATGGGTATACAGACTTATCTTATCCAGGAAGAGAGTTCTCTGTGACTTTACATACTACAGATTCCAATGGAACGCTTGAAAATGAATCCGTTGTTCTGCGTGCCTTTGCTCTTCAAATAGACGAGGGGTTTAACCAAAAAGCATTAAATGAAGGTATAGATCAAGATGCAATTAATAATTTATGCTCTGAGGCTATCGCCTCAAACCTTAACTTCTACAATGTCCAAGACATGTCAGTATATTGTGTAGTTGAGAGTGGTAAACCTATTGTACGATATACGAGTCGTGGATATTCATGCCCTAAAAATGTACCGTGCTCTATTGAAGCGGATCTAACCGATAAAATAATCACAGCAAAAAGTGAGTTTAACTATGCTTCCTCTAATTACGGTATTTTAAGAGTCAATACGATATTTGATGGAACGAATACAGTGGCCATTTTTGATAACACCAATTTTAGTTATTCACAAATGAAAGTGGAAGCTGATAAAAATGAGTATATTGATATTAACAGTTGGATGCTGTGGACTAAGCGTGGCTTACCTCAAGATATTGGACTGATGACTGATAACTGGTACTAATCGAGATTACTACTTTGCAGTTAATATCACATAAAACTTCGCTCAGATATACTACTTACCGTAGTGTATCTAATTTAGCTGCTAGATAAGAGGTTAATATGTGTGTGACTGCGCATGTTATGGTTAATCGGAGTGAGGGCGTCAATTAGACGCTTTCGCTTGCCCAAAAATGAGTTGTCGTTACTCTTCTTGTATGAGATTAAGCACTAACAAGTTGATTCAATTTCTTTGTATCAAAATATTAAGTTTCCTCATCAAAAGCTCACTGTAATCGAGAAATTTCATAAGAAATTTTCTATTTGATAGGAGTTGGCTGTATACAGCAATACCAGAAAGTCTAACTTGAAGGCTTTGTTGTCAAATAACACATAAAGATCAAAGAAAATCATATAAATAACTGATAAAAATAACAGTTTGGAAACGCTACGGAGAAAAGAATGATAAAGGATGTTGACCTAAACCAACTAACTTGGATTGTACTAACCCTTTTAACTGCCGTAACGCTAGTTATGGCCTATTCCACATATCAAAAACGTAAGAGTCTAGCTAGTGAGATTGAGCGTAAAGAGCAGGCTCTTGAAACTAAGTCGGTTAACGAAATTGTGCATGATTTACAGCAATCCTTTCAAGAAACTGAATACAAGATTACTGACGGTAGGTCTATATACGAACAGCTGCAAGAAGCATTAAAGCAAAATTATCAGCAGCTTAAGTACATTGATGTCGGCTTACTTCCGCCTACTTTTAAGTTTGATGATAGAGAGTCATTAAAAGTGCAAATTGAAGAATGCCTTGAGCAGCAATTTCAAATCATCAAACGAGGTGTAGCCACTACTGCTTTCTCAAACTGGGAATGGTTCGGGAGCAAAAGTAAAGGTACACAAATGGTGAATGCTTATCAAAGCCTGCTGCTTAAAGCATTTAATGCAGAGTTTGATGTGATCCGTAAGCAAATGCGCCATTCAAGTCACGATACTGCTATTAAAAAACTATATCGACTAGAAGAACAACTTGAGAAGTTAGGTGAGACCGCCAATGTCACTATATCGCATGAATACTTCAATCTAAAAGTACGCGAATTAAGTATCTGGCACAGTGAACTCGAGCACAAAGAAGAAGTAAAGCAAGAAAAGAAAAAGCAGCAGACATTGTTGCGTGATCAGGCTAAACAATTTGGTGGCGATACTGAAGAATTAGAAGATGATATCTATTATCGAAAATCTGATTTAAGAAAAGCTCAAAAGCTTGCTCAGCAGTTGCATGGTGCTAGTGCTGCAGATATAGAAATGAAGATTAGCCGTATGCAAAATGAAATTGAGAAACTTGAAAGTAAGTTTGAGCGAGCAACTTCGCAAGCCCAGATAACTAAAGCGGGCTATATCTATGTTATTTCTAATATCGGTAGTTTCGGTGAAGGAGTCGTAAAAATTGGCATGACTCGTCGCCTTGAACCCATGGACAGGGTTAATGAACTTGGTGATGCAAGTGTGCCATTTAAGTTTGATGTTCATACATTAGCATTTGTTGATAACGCGCCAAAAATCGAGAAGACATTGCATAGCATGTTTAATGAAAAGCGAGTTAATAAGGAAAATCATCGTAAGGAATTTTTCAAAGTAACCCCGCAAGAAGTAGCCGATGCAATGGAAGAGTTGGGTTTTGAGTGTGATTGGTACTTTGACATTGAAGCAAAAGAATTTAGGGCGAGCCTGCTCATTAGGAAAGCCCTGAAGCAAGATATGTCTCAAGTACAGTCTGTGTCTAGTCAACTACCAACATCGATCTAAAGGAATTGACCATGTATATAACTATTGTTCTATCACTACTTTTTTCATCGTCAATTTACGTACTTTTAAATTCTCGCTCTAAGCTTGGAAAACTCAGAATGAAAGATAGCGAGATTGATAAAATTTATGAACCAGCGTCTATACAAGAGAAAAAGCTTTCAGGATTATCCAGTGAATACCGTTCACTACAGTCAAGTTATCAAGAGAAACTAGCCCAATTACGAATGGATGAAAAGCGCTCGTCTCAATATTATTTAGGTGTAGGGACGACAGATTCGATATCCTATATCAGCCTCGCAAGCGATAAAAACATAGAAGAAATTGAATATCGACTACAGGATATCAAAGCGTCCTTGAAGCGCCTCGTAAGTGAAAAGAAAGCCTGTATTTGCAGTATGGGGAAAGATGTTGTTGTAAATGGCAAAAAATCAGAAGCTAAAAAGCTGTTTAACAGAGAGGTTAAGCTGCGACTTCGTTGTCTAGATAATGAGTTTAAAGCAGCTGTGGTTTTAGTTGATTGGAATAACATAAATCGACTTATACAGCGCACTAAAGACACGTTCAATGAAATTAACTCATCAAGTGAAATTGTTAAAACTTACCTGAAAGACCAATACTTGCAGTTGAAAATTGAAGAGTTGAGATTGACTTATGAGTTCAATCAGCTAAAACAAGAGCTCAAAGAGTCTGAGAGAGAAGAAGTTCGAATTCAACGAGAAGCTGAGCGTGAAGAGAAGCGGATCAAGGCTGCTGCAGAGAAAGCAGAGAAAGAGTGTAAGCTGATGGAGAAACTTGTCGCTGAAGAACTCAGTAAGTTAAAGGCTAGCACAGAAGAGCAAATAGCTCTATATGAGCTGCATAAACAAGAACTGGAAGTGCTACGTGAGAAAGAGAAGCGTGCAATTTCTTTAGCTCAAGTCACACGTGCGGGATATGTTTACGTTATATCTAACCAAGTATCGTTTGGTAAAGGTGTTGTTAAAATAGGCATGACTAGACGTGCAGACCCTAACGATCGAGTTAAAGAGCTGGGTGACGCATCAGTCCCCGAACTTTTTGATGTACATGCATTTGCCTTTACTGATGATGCTCCGACTCTAGAAAAGTATTTACATAATAAGTTTGCTGAGCAGAGAGTAAACCTTGTTAACGGTCGCAAAGAGTTCTTTTATGTTACGCCAGAAGATGTATTGGCTGAGTTACCAAACTTTGATGGTAAGTACGAATTGAGTGAGACTGCAGCTTAGATTCAGACTTATCCCGAATGTTAAGCTAGTGTAGTGGTATAGCTAATTTGGCCACGAACGAGTTAGCTCACCTAGTTAACTCGTAATTTAGTACTGAAGAGTGGCCCAACGTTGGGTCACTGGCTATTTGAAGCTAAAAAGAGCTGGTATTGAAGAGCTTTTTAGAAAATGGCAATACGATTGACGAAGACTTTATGAACGAACGTGAAAATGTTATTGAAGAGTCCTCAAAAAGCATCTTTGATGATAGCTACTTTGAAGAATAATAAAATATAGAGTTAATCAAAGAACGCTGAAGCCAACCTTGGTTCGACGTCGACATGAATACCCAGTTTAATTCCAACTGTTACTATTGTTATAATTAACTCTATCAGACTACTGACCTCTAGCTGTTAAGTAAGGATTTTCACACTTAAATAATGACCTTTTTTTCTGGAATCATACGATCGTCTGGATTAAGTAAATCTTCGCAGAATACTTGAAAGATACTGTTCTCCCCGTCCTGCAATAGCTTTAGAGGAGTAGATGTAACATAAGTTGATTGCTTATGCGCTTTTTCACCTAATTCAATTATTTTATCGAGACTATTTAAGCTTTTCGTTTGTTCGTCATTGGGCACCGCCTTACTCATCATCACAGCTCTTTCAGTTGTAAGCCAAAAGCAAACATCCCAGCTTGAACGAGACTGTAGAAGTTTAGGTAGTATCTTTTGAAGCGCAGGAAATACTATTCCATTGGACGTGAACTGAAATAGTGGATATCGAGATTTTTCTTGTAGAATGACAGACAAAACCGATGTGCTATTTAATGTTATTGGTGCACGTATTTCTGAAGCGCCAACAAACTCATAATTGTCCAACAGATCTTTTTTCAGAGTTAAAAACTGACGGTCAATAAACTCACTATTTGTAACCATCTAACACCTCACTGAGTGGCTAAAACTGTAACTAACAGATTATCACTACTTAGAGTCATTGGTATACTGATTTGGGTGGGTATGTAGCGGTATAGCTAATTTTGCACAAATCAAGAGAATGATCAAAATGAATGACAACGGTTTGTGCTGATTAAAAATGATCATAAGTGGTCACCAGGCAGCTAAAAATTCAAATCGTTATTAATATTAGGCCTTACGTTCACTTTTTATTAATGTTAACAAATAGAAGAAAAGTGAACATGGAGGATATTGAACTATGGAATGATCCAGACACTTTGAAGAGGTCTGCGGCATAGTTGAGTCTGACATGCGTAGTATGTCCCTGTAGTGTTCAGCAGGCTGAACAAGGTTCAAGTCGTTATTCACTCTCGCGTTCACTTTTTATTAGTGTTAGCAATTACAGTAAAAGAGAACATGCGCTAAACATAAGTTCGATATTTAAAAGTGACTATTGTGTTTTTATATTAAGCTTGTTTAATTAGTCAATTTTAATTTAATTTAATTATATGGAGATTGATTTAATTGAAATTGAAATTAGAATAATAATCATATAAAGTTAATATATTAATTATGTA
>NVXG01000058.1 GCA_002733805.1 Robiginitomaculum sp.
GAAAGTGAAGATGATTGATATCAATAATTTAGCTATGCAATGACAGGCATTCGTGGACTTAAGAATGCAGAAGAACTGGGTATTATGCATGAGTTGCGTGCCACCTGCGTACCACCTGTTTAAATAGATGTTATTAATGATAAGAGCTGCCCCCTCAGATATTCTTCATTATAAATGATGTTGATTGCTCCCCTACATCAATTTACATTCATACTTAACCGTAAGTTACGGTTGTTGCGGGGGCTATTCAAGCGATACCATTTCTCTAACTGCCCTAATCCGGTAGTCTAGCGAGGTAATACCGAGGCGCTAAATATTTACAATCAGACACTGTTCCGGCTAAAAAGAGGTAACTATCTGTAATCGTGGAGTTCTACGGCAGGCACCAAAGGGAGGCTTGGTATAGAATCATAACGGTGGAAATGAATTGAATAGCCAAATCCAAATTATTTTCTTCTCCATACATTAAGAATATCTGCCTCTTCCTGATTATAAAAGCCAGATAATTTCATATTATTTTTACGGCAATATCTGATTGATTGTAGAAATCTAAATATTACTAAGGGAAGAAATAAAAGGACGTTAATAACAATAAATATGGGAAGTATAATAGAAAATAAAACATTCCATGCCAAAGAAATAGACATTTCCTCACCTCTTAAATAGGATGATATCATAAAAAAAACTAGGGCAACAAGGAATATGCGAGCTATCCACTTGTTATTTCTGCTCCAGATAGGTGCCATTCCCTTGAAATGAATAGTGACTTTCTCGATTGGACGCATTACAAATACCCACCTGTTATCAACAAACTTTATCAGGTTTGTTACATGTTACAATTTTACTAATGGTATCATTTGCTTTTTGTAACCCGGCATCCAGTGTTTCTGGAACTTTTAATTTTTCTGATATCGCATTTGCAGCAGTAGGGCCTGCTGCGGCAGCTCCCTCCGACACTAATATCTTAGCCCCAGTTTTGGCTGATATTCTTTTTATAGTTCCCTTTGTCAATTTGGTTATCGCCGTTTTAGCCACTTTGGTAATGCCAGAACTACCCCCATTCATGACTTTGCTGATCAGCTGATTGACCTTGTTAAAACCGTAACTCCAGTCCACATCATCGGCGCTGCCCGTCATATTGTGGCTGAACGTCTTCAAATTTCGATAAAAGTAAACTGTCACCGTAATCGCCACCGTAATCGCACCGTAATCGAAACTGTCACCGTAATCCCTTTAGGACGCAAGGCACGGCCTGTCCACTTATTCCTTGCGTCGATCCGGCGCGTGTACTGACGGTGGACATCGGCAAAAAGCCCACGCAAACCCTTCTCATCACGGGGAACCACTATCATATGAACATGATTGAGCATCAAGCAATAGCGAATAAATCCATAAAAGTAAACTGTCACCGTAATTCTAAACTGTCACCGTAATTCTCACCGTAATTCAAAACCGTAACTCCAGTCCACATCATCGGCACTGCCCGTCATATTGTGGCTGAGCGTCTTCAAATTTCGATAAAAGTAAACTGTCACCGTAATTTCACCGTAATTTTCACCGTAATTTGAGCGTCTTTAAATTTCGATAAAAGTAAACTGTCACCGTAATTCACCGTAATTCTAATTCTAGGGTTTCCAGCAAAGCTTGCTATTCTTTGAGATGCGAACACTTTTAATGTTGACCAAACCATACATTCCTCGAAGTTTAGTAAATTTCGCTTGGAGTGAAACATGTTTGTTCATGCAAGGAGAAAATTCCAACCTCTTATTATATTCAACATTTGGATATACGAGTGCTATAGTATCAGCATAGGACAAGTTTTCTGCGTGGAGACGAGTGGGATACAAATCGAAACCAATTCCACCAAAATACCCATCCACCTCAACTTTTTGATCTAAATACCGCTCTGGAGTGACGATTAATTGATAGATGGAAACCCGTAAATAAGTATTTTCAATAGCAACAGAATTCTGAGAAAAACCGGATAGAAATATTATCCAGAAACACAGCCAACATTTTACATTGAAAATATTTTTAATCATTTTCTTTCTTTCATTTTTTTAGCATTGCAGGTGACTTATTTCTACGAAATATTACAGTTCCAGGATATCTTGAACTATCTCTAAAAACTACTGCTACAGGTACATTATATCTAAAAGTTAGGCGTTGCATGGCGGCACTTATATCCTGTGTTGCAAAATCTGTTGCCCCCCCCATAGATATACCAATGATTACCCCCTGCGTATTACTAGGAAAAACTGTTCTACCAAAACTCCCATCATTTCTAAGAACCGTACCAACTAATACATGTTTGGAGATATTACTAAATTTATCGGTGTAAATTAATCCCACATTCGTGTTTGCATATTGGTCCTGTATTCTATTAAATTCATTCATTGCAACACGTAATAAATTTATTCCCGCAGGTAACTCTTTATCAAAGGAAGGATTCCCTGTTGTGTCAACCGTATCAGGATAAAAATCATCTAACTGTTTGGAAGGGCGCGTTTTAAAGAATTCTGAAAAATCCAAAGGATTATTGTTATCCTCTTTGTTTGAACGTGTTGAAACAGTCCTCTTTTCAGATTTGTTAAGACAATTTGATGAAATACTTGGGCACATACCTGTCGGGTCATTTAAATTCACCGGATCATTCCCCACATAAGCATACCAGTTGAGGCCATCGCCATACCCTATGGGGTCAGTCTGTAAAAATCTCCCTATTGCCGGTGAATAATATCTGGCGCGATAATAGTATAATCCGGTCTCGGCGTCCAGTCTTCTGCCGGTGTATCGGAACGGGTTGCCGGTCAGGTTGTCGCTGTTGCCGTAACTGTCATAGCTATGTTGCTCTGTAACATTGCCCGCGCTGTCACTCATGGCAACGATACTGCCCTGATGATTGGCGTGGAAGTAGCTCTTGTTAGCGGTGCCGCTTCCCGTATACATCACCAGATATTCATCAACCCCAGGACCATGGACATAGCGGCGCAGCAGCGTACCGCCTGCATTGTAATCGGCGATCTCCTCAACACCATCATTCAGGAAGCTGGTCAGGACTGTATCCACCGTCTTGGCAGACCTGCGGCCCAGAGGATCATAGAGATAACTTGCCGAGGCCCCTGACCGGGAGGCGTTCAGCAGCATATTCTCCGTATCATAATTATAAAGCCATACACCGTCACTTGTGAGGTTGCCATTCAGGTCATAGCTGAGGCCCGTGCCCGCAACATTGGCATATTGGTTAAGGCCATTGGATTGATAGGCATCATTCCTGGCATAACTCGGCAACCATTCATACAGGGCATTGCTGATGGCTTTTGAGGTCAGCTGGTTTACTTTGTTAAAGCCGTAGGTCCAATCCACATCATCGGCACTGCCATTCACATTGTGACTGAGCGTATTAAGCGCATCGTCATCATGATAGCTGTAGGAGGTGATGGTGCCATTGCCCAGCGTAAGGCTCGCCCGCCGTCCGGAAACATCATAAGCATAGGTGGCCAGTATTCCGGCACCATTCTCCTTGATGGTGGTCACCCGGTTTAGGTTGTCATAGGCATAATCGGCGGAATAGCCATCCGGCCAGGTGATGCGGGTTCGGTTAACTTTATCAGCATATTGATAAGACAGGGTTCGGCCATTGTCATTAGTGGCAATCAGGCGGCCCACTGTATCATAGCTATGTTGTATCGAATGCCCGCCGCCGACAAAATCAACGTCGGTCTGACGGCCCACCAGATCATAGCTATAGCTCACCGAAGACTGGCCTTGCGGGGACTTCTGTGTCACCCGGTTCAGGGCATCATAGGTGTTGGCAATCGTCTTGCCGTCCCGCTTGCGTTTGATGGTCATATTACCATTGGCATCATAGGTATATTGTTCATAATCCGCCGGGTTGCTTTGGCCGGTATTTGAGGGATGGGGCAGCTGAAACTTATTCAAGCGATCAAAGCCGTCATAGAAATATTCAGTCAGGTTACCATTGGCATCCTTAACCGAAGCTTCCTGACCACTCAGAGTATAGGTATAGGTGGCGTAATTCTGTTGTAGGGCCGTACCAAGGGCTCTTATTATTTTATCGGTTTTACCGTCCGCAAAATAAATCGTCTGCGTCTTGCGGCCTTCTCCGTCGGTAACAATATCAGGCCGGCCTAGAACGTCATAGGTGGTGGTGGTTATGTCGCAGCCAGAAAGGGTTATATTGCGCACACCCGCCGCATCAAAACATTCGGGGTCGTAAGTCTTATCAACCTGACCTGTGAGGGTATAGTCAGTCTCCGTCACCTGCAGGGGCACTGTGCCGCCATTGGCATATTTCTCTGTTCGGACAAGCTGACCATCAAGGTCAAAGATATTCTTGCCAAATGAACCATCAGGAGCAATGGATTTGATTCTGCGACCAACGGGATCATATTCATGATTTGTGGGATTGTTCCTAGGGTCCGTAATCGTTGTGACAGCCCCCCAGTTCCCGTATGTTACCCCTTGCCCTACAATAGGTGCATAGCCAAAGGATGTCATAATGTTATTATGGGTAACATCGCCAGCATCCACAGTAATGGTTTTTAGTACATTATGATTACCTATAGTATCATAATCATAGCTTATCACCATAAGTTCAGGATCAGTTACAGAGGTTAGCTGGCCGAATGTGTTATACACATAAGTCGTAGTTGACCTTACTCCATTAACAGTTGCCTCTTTCTTCCATTCCAATAATCCTGTGTTCTGGAAATAACTGACATCTGTAATATTTCCATTTGGGTCTTTTAAGGATGTTGGTTTATTACACACTTTATAATTGGTACACGTAGTTGGATAAATGATAGTCGGATAGGTGGCCGTAGTGACAAGATCAACATTTCGATCACACGTAAATTCTTGAGTGCCAGAATAAGTTTTAGATCTTTGGCAAGTTTCAACGAGATTACCTCTCGTATTATATGACCGTATTTCACTATTACCCTCTGGGAATACGCTTTTTATCAGGCGGAAGCTATTGTCATACTTATTCACCACCTCTGCACCAAGTGGGTCAATAGATCTAATCACTGATCCATTTTTATCAAAATAAGTACTGTAAACATTTCCCAAAGCATCTTGACGATCACTGCGTTTAATATTTTCATTGGATAGCGATCCTATGAAATAAACCGTCTGGTTTCCAAGAATATCAGTTACTGATTTCACTCTTTTATTAGGGCTGTAATCAATAGACATGAATGGGGTATTTAAATCTGAGGGTGTGTACCAGGCTCTAATTTTATTTGAGGATACTATAGTGCCACCTACCAGCATTTTCTCATAAGAATATTTTTGTTCGGCTCCATCAGGGAGAGTTACGGTAAGTGTTTTTGGCGATTGGTCCAATATCGTATACCCCATATATTCGGGCGTTATTAACACTTTCCGACCATTATCATCCTCTATTTGGCTCAACTTAAATTTACCATTTGCAAATGGAGTATGAGTAAACGAAAGGAATCTTCCCAAGCTATTTCGAACTTTTGACAAATATTTTCTAGTTTGGTTAGTATTTTGAAATGTATATTCCAAGTAGTCAAAATTAACCACCATACCATTCGCAAAATTCCATACCGTAGGGTTAAAAGATGGTAGTCTCGCTGACCGTGTCCCAAAACTATCAAAATCAAACCCCGCAGATGAAAAGGTCAACATATTTCCATTTTCATCCGTATGAGAAATAAGGTAGTTATCATAACTGTAGCGAACACTTTTTGCTGACCATGCAATTGCAGCAGATTTTGTGCCGGACACCACGAGTTTACTATAATTACCCGGCGGAGGGTTATAGCTACCATCTGGCAGACGAATAAAAACACTGGATGAGGGGGGTATCGTTATTACAACAGCATTATCACGCAACTGATCTCCAAACCAGTTGGCAACAAAAATAGCGGACACCCGACCAGAAAAAGTTTGTACATTCCGATCCAAATCCATCAAAGTATAAAGTGATGTGATAAGAGCCGTTGCATCAAGAACAGAATCGGCTCCAAAAGCCTGCATTGCATCACTGTTTATTTGCGCCATAATTTCAAAATTATGCGACCATCCAGATCCCAGCAAATAAGGTGACGAATTGCCAATTTTAAACGTTGTATCTACAAATCCCTGATATAATACAAACGGACTTTCCGTTTTATCATATTGATTAGAAGAATAAGCGCGTTTAAAACCGAGACTATAGGGAAAACTACCCTGACCGGTTACCATGTCAGATTCAGGTGTTAACCTTAAAACCCCCGTACTTTCATCCACGCCAATATAATCTTTAGATTTTAATGAGTTAATTGCAGTTTCTGCTAACTTGGGAATAGTCTCATTTGGGTTGTCCAATCCAAGAGCTGTTGATCCTTTGTTTTTATCCTGTATAATAAAAGCTCTACGTTTATCCACAGTATTATAGGCGTAAAATGGTGCAGTGGAAACATTAAGGGTACCTCCTATTAGACTAAAATCTCCAAGCACACCACTTTGAGGAACAATAAGCTCATAGCCAGAGTTTATATAATTTTGTAGGTTTATTTGTCTGCTTGAAGAATAATTATTTAAGACAGATAGGTCACTAACAGAATCAACATCAAAAAACTTAATAGCTTTTTGATTTGCTTTCTCAAACATTGATACGCTGGAGGCTCCATCCCAAACACCCTCTACTTGCTCAAATATAGATCCTTCCATCCGACTGCTCAAATGGGCTATTGAAGTTGCCGCTGCAGACTCGGATGCGCTGGAGTTCGCCTCACTTACAATACTGTAGCCACCCTCCCCATGAATAATGGTAGTGGTGGAATCGGAAAGGATATACCCAATTGTATGATGATGTAGACTACGTGTATTTGAGAGTGAATCAACAAGTTTAGCACCTTCACTGACTTGTGCTAACCAGGTAGTAGTTAACACAGGTTGATTTTTATATAAAAAATCATATGTAACACTAGGTACTATTGCGTCGCTATATTTCTTAATTTTTGCCGGAGATATATATGCAGTTTCAGCAATTATTGTTGTTACAGCAATGGTTGAACTTGTACCTACTGAAGTAGCAATGGCATTTAGTCCTCCAGTACTATTCATTACAGTTTCATCAATCGCTGTCTGACGTGATATAATCGTATCCATATAATTACCATCACTTGACTGGGTATCTTTCTTGGCGGCATATGGATGATTAATTTCTATTGTTAAATCATCATTTTCTTTTGTAGCACCTACCCTTGAACTTTCAATTTCATCAAACATTCCAACGATATTCAACTTCATATTTCTTGTCCATGAAGTCCCTGAGGGTGACCCTACAGATCCTGTTAAGTACAATCGTTTGCCACCCATTTCATCAACAAAAAAAATCTTGTTTATATTATCAAATTGCACACGAAGGGTTGTTCTAAAAAGGTTAGGTATATCTGTCCATGTTCTACTTACAGTTCGTGTGCCAGAGTTAGCTTTATTAGGAATGGTGTCCAAATTTATTTCTTTACCCCCTACTATTTCTAATAAAGAGGCATTGGGATGATTAGCTTTAATGTAATTGATAAAATTCCCGGAAAGCTCGCTGAGTTTATTTCCCAAAGCTACGTTGTTTACGCTCTGAACATAGGAAACGCCTGACTGTGTTGATTGCCCTGCCCCAGTCATAGCAGCATTTTTTACCTGCTCTCCACATGTTATAGTGGCGCATCCCAGAGCTGTATCCATTGCGATGCCTTCATGATAAGCATGAACTTTATACGAAGGATCATATATATCACTGCCCACCTTTACCCATACGTGGGATATAGTGACATTGTTACCTGAGAAAACAGCAGGAATACCACCATCTCTTAGTATATTCTGCAATGCGGATGCATCAAATATTTCTATACCATTTAGCATATAAGCAACGCCTAACCAATTTGCAGCCTGAGCGTTGGATAGAGTTATTGTCCCATATTGATAGGAAGGAGGAGTTGCTACGATGGAAGTATCCTGTTTCAAAATCCCAATTAGAAGCTTAGCCTGATCAAATGCTGTGCCATTTTGATCCAATATCGATCCCAAAATACCTTTTTTTAGCCCAAAAAAAGGGGCCGTTTCTATATTAGAATAAACATATTCAAAAGCATTTTTTTTAAACTCCTCATCAGGTAATCTGTTAGCACCCAGAGCTATAGCAAAATCTTTAAACATATCCATATCAGGATTAGGCCAAACGTAAGTACTTTCGTCAATAGGGGGCAAACCCGCCTGTAAGAGATACGCCTGTATAGCCGCTAATATTGCTTGTAGTTGAGCTGCTGATGGCTGAGCCTCTATAGGTATTGGTTGACACATAGGAGCTGGGCAGTTATCCGGCGTTGCCACATTTTCATAGTAGGACAATGCGGTTGTGGGACTCACCAAATTAACTGCTGACCTAACTTTAATACTTGGAAGTTCAGCATTCGCATTCGGTATTATTACGCTCATGCCTAATGTAAGTATAACAACAGCTACTATTACTTTAACAGCATTCCCCATCATATTTCCCTTATTTCTTACGGTAATCTTCTTGCTGATAATTATTTGATTTAATGACATCTTCTGCCCCCTAAAATATTTATTCTTTGAACTTATCAATTATCGATATTAAAATGATCTATGGTCATGCGGTCACCGCTACATAGGTTATCCCGCGCATACATATTCACTTTCTTGCCCGAAACCATGGCCGTTAATAAAGCGGCCATATGCGATTTCCCGGGTTCCGTCGCACTATCCATGGCAACAGCTCCGCTCGGAGCAGTGCGACAGCTATTGGCAGGGAAATTCTTGTCCAGATAAATGGTAAATTGAGAGCTATAAAACTCTACACGCGCGACCGTTGTATCTGGCAGATAAAAAGTTGCTGCATTGGCTGAACCCGTCCATAAAACGGAATAGGCTATAAAAATTATTCCAATCAACTTTTTCATATTAATTCCCCACTACACTACCGGGAAGGGGAATGATAATAAATCCGCTGATCGGCAGGACGACCACGCCGCCGCCAGCATTAGGGTTGGATATCAGGCCCGGCCCCTCAACCTTGTGAAGAGTTCTGTTGCCCGCCGCATCATAGTCATAGGTGACAAGCTTGCCGCCCCCATAATCAACTGTCTTCAGACGGCCAAGTTCATCATAAGTGTAATTCACTGTCGAGGCGGAGGCCGCGACCATCCATGTGATGGATAGAACTGTGGTCTATAGGATTTGCTTCAGAATTTTCATGATAAGTATTCCTTGTAATTTATTTTGCTCTAACCGCCAATATCACCCTCTACTCAACAGTAAGATATTTATAACCCCTAATGCTGTTATATGTCGTACCATCAACTGCAATACACAAATCCGAATAGCCAGTAATTTTTTTGCCCCCCATATAGGCGGAAAGTATCAGTGCGTATGCTTTGTCATAATTGCTATCTGTTTTCAGGAGGACGACGGAATTACTCGCATCACAACCGTTGATGTTGCCAAAATAGCCATAAAACACCAGGCCCTCGTTCATAAACTTCATTTTGGTTATAGCAGCGGGTCCTACCATCCCGGCGGCAGATGCTGAATGCGTGAACAGCCCCAAAAAAGCGATCACAACAAGATATTGTTTTATTATTTTCTTCACATACTTTCCTCTACCGCGCGCTTTACTACGTTGCATTCAATTGAACCGCTGAAAATTGATGATAATTCCAATTGACACATGTGTCTTTGTACCAGAGTGAAACTGTCCTGCCAGTGGCAGTCGCCGTGAGCAATAGGCTAAAAGCTTGATTTCTTGCTTCCTCTGTACCCATAACAACAATATATTTTGAAGACACACAGCCGGAGGTATAGACGCCCGCGCCTCCACTAGTATGAACAACAATCAAATTATCCTGTAACCAGACTTCCTTCACGGTTAATGGATCAGTCCAGCCTTGTGCCAAGGCCTGAAATGGAAAGGTCAATAACGTAGTTATAAATAAAACAAGTTTTAGATTTCTCATGTTTTCCCTCCACTCGTATATTTTTGTGTGCCACAAAAGAATATTGTCCAACTCTGTAAAATATTTTATCAATACCCCTTGAGAATAAACTCAAAACTTTGGAACTCCCTTAATCTATTTGCTTATATATATCTGTCGCGACCAACAATTTGGTGAGCCATCATCATAACTTACCGTCACTTTGTCACCCGAGTGATAGGCTGACAATGCTATTGCTAAGAGTGCCTGAACACCTTCCGTTGTAACGCTCCATACCTGTCCCGGGTAAATATATACACTATCGGTCCCTGCTGCTGTGCAGGCACTGTTCACCTCAGAATTAAAAAATATGAGGAAACCTCCATTTGAGACAACTTGAATAGCTTTTATATTTTTTTGACCTGTCCAAAGTTCAGTTGCATGGGACATTTGCACAAAGGAAACCATTGATATCACTATCAATATAATTACTGACTTTAACATATGTATACTCCTCCCTATTATTATTGAGGCATTGAGAACACCGCACTAACATCTTCACCATCCGGCCACCGGGTACAGCTATTATTGCCTACTATTTTGACTGTCCTGCCAGTGGCATAAGCCGTCAATATCTGACTGAACTGAGATTTACCCGCTACTGAATTCTCATCCTTGATCATCCAGTATAAACTAGTTGCGCAACCCGGTTTTGAACTGGCTGTTCCTGTGATATAGAAATAATGCAGTCCATCTATTCTGGTTATGATCTGGCTGATCGGCCCTGTAACCTCACCCGCCATAGACGTCCGAGGCAAAACAAGCAGCACCGTCAAAGTGATAACAATACATATAGTCTTCCTCATAACCCACCCCTTTTACTGTTGTAATAGTCCCTACCCTAAAATTGTCCCAACCTTCGCGTGAAGGCCATACAACATAATTTTCTTTTGCGGGGAATTGTTCTGATTCAAGACATGCCCCCAATGCTTTTGATGTGAATAAGCTTACACAACAAATTTGACTTTGCAACCATAAATATAGTTAATATATAAAGCTTTTATTTGATGATAAAACTAATTGCGCAACTCTGAGTTTCTAATTTGACATCAAAATACTCACGGTGTAACGTTTGGTTATTCAATATACCAATCTGTATAGGGGGAGATCATGTATTTAAGAATATTGTCTGTATTGCTACCTGTAACCATTGTCTTTATGGGGCAGAGTGCTTTCGCTGATTGTGATGGTGTGGGGTGTAATAACGTCAAAATTGAAATGCTTTATGTGGCATCAGGGGTAACCTATCTCAAGACCAGTGGAACAGAAACGCAGCTTGATAATTGTGTTCCCGTTAGTGGTATAATGGTCAGCCTTGACCATAGCCATTCCAGTGCGGACAAAATCTATGCCCTTCTTTTAACGGCCTATACGGGTAAATTGAACGTTAATCTACGCTTCAACGATACAGCCGGAAATTCAGGTGCATGCAAAATCAACTATGCAGTCCTTGAGAATAATTAGGGGGATATCCTATGAGAAAATTACTAACTCTGCTATTCGCGCTTTTTATTCCATCAACTTCATATGCGGCAAACTTCTCATGCCAGGGGAAGGTATCTACACTTGCCCTCAGCCCCATTGGCGGTACTCTGCAGGTTAATGCGGGGCACGGCGTACATTACCTTTGCACGTTCCAAGCTGAATATAATGGCGTTCACCCGGAAATTCGCAAAGCATGGTATTCAATGTTTCTAACTGCCAAAATAGCAGGAAAAGAAATAAAACAATATTACAGCCAAACGTCAGGCGGTGCGCAGAATTGTTCGGAGCTCGGCACTTGGGTAGCCCCTAACCCAATGCCCTATTTTGTAGAGATTCTTGACTAGGTTATTAGGAATTAGAATGGAGGTCATGATGAAACTTTTACTGGTATCTATTTTCGTTATTATCAGCCACGGTGCCTTAGCGGGAGATATTACGGGAAAAGTCTCAAGACTATTAACCAATGATGCTGGATTACATTGGGTTTATATAACTGGAACAGTATCAAATAAACCCGCTTGTAGTTTATATTCCGGTTTTGCAATTAAAGATGAAAATTCAGCCTATGGAAAAGCTCAATTCAGCATGTTGTTGACAGCTTTTGCCACTGGCAAAGACGTTAAAATTACGGGCGCCAATATCTGTACCAGAAATGGCGCACAGGAAGACATATCAAAAATTGAACTCTTCGCACAATAGGGGGTTAAATTTATGATAATCAATAAGGAAATATCATGAAAAAAGTCATTCTACTTATCATCGCCTTAACATCCAACTTTAGCAGTTTCGCACCGGCTGAAGCTGCAGCATATCAGACCGTAAATTCGAAGGTTGCGTCGCTCAGAATAAGTTTACAAGCCACATATATTGAGCTTTCACCCGCGCCACCAGCCTGTGAAGGTGGACATAATTATGGTGCCCATCTTGTATTGTACAAGTCTAGGCCAAATTTTGATGAACTATATAGTGTTCTTCTCACATTATATTCAACGAATGAAGAAATTCTAGGGATATGATTTGACAAAAACTTTACAGGTTCCTGTGCAAACGATAATGACAAAGCATTGGATTTATACATGCTAAGAACGAAAGTTAAATAAATTATGAAACATCCAATGATACGACTAGCGTCTGGATCCACCTGAATGGCAATTCGAGAGTGGGGCCAAACCCGGTAAATTCAGCTTATACATGTGAGCTCTGGACCTATGACAGGTCAGTTCATGCTACGGCCTTATCTGCATTAATGTCTGGCAAAAAGGTTACTGTCGTATATAGGGACCGGGGAGAAGGAACTTATTGGTGCAAGGTTAACAATTTTGCCATTACCAATCAATGAGAAGGGTTTTTCACCTGTATGATCAATACGTAAATAAAATTGATTTAGTAGGTAAACAGAAAAATATACGCGAACAGTTTCTTTCATAAACCCGGCCCATAAGCCCAAGTTATCCAGATGGCCAAACTCAGAAACGGCCCAAAAGGAATTTTCATAGTGGGCAGGTACTGAATGCTTTCTCTTCCTCGGATTAGGCCCCATGCCAAGCTAATAATAATTCCCGACATAGCCGCCAATATAATAACAGCGGGAAGACCTTGCCACCCCACCCAGGCACCGGCAGCAGCCATGAGTTTGGCATCACCGCACCCAAGCCCGTCACGGCCACGCAATCTCCGATAAAGAAAAGCCACAGTCAGAAACAAGACATATCCTATCATTGCTCCAATCACAAAATGGCTGGATTGCTCAGGCTTAATCAAACCATTAAAAACAAGTCCCATAATTATCAACGGCAAGGTCAGAAAGTCCGGCAAACGGTAGCTCCGCAGATCAATGGCGCTGAGGGTAAGCAACGTCCAGCCCAACAAGCACCCGGCCCATAACAGGTCCAGTGGTAATATCAGCAAACACCAGATAAAAATCAAAAAGGTCGCCCATTCCATAATGACATATTGAACACTGATTGCTTCATCGCAGTGGCGGCACCGACCCCGCAAATAGAACCAGTTAATTAACGGGATTAAATCAAACAACCCGAGAATAGTGGCGCAGGAACCGCATTTAGACCGGCCTGTAAGGGCATTCTTGCCCAATGACACACTCATGGCGAGGTTGGCCAGAAAGCTGCCCAGCACCAAGGAAAGAACAAATAAAATATATATCTGGAATATGGCTCTGCTCCTCCCGAAAAAGACAGACATGTATGATTGCATGGGTATATTCATGACAGTTTTCACACAAATGCGCAACATACCCCAGGCAATCATATATTAATTCCTTCTGTCGGTAATTTTTTCACCCAGGAAACCCCTCTAGCCTGTTCTATAATAATTTTGATAGTTTTTACTCACGGGATGTTATAGTCTTTTGCAATCACAAATAGCATTTATATAACAAGGATCAGTAACCATGGGGGCAACGATTGAGGCATATCTTCTTGAGAGCGAAATGCTCTCGAAGGAAAGCCTTGAGCGTGCCAAGCGGGCCATGACTGATTCCGGGGCTAACGCAGCTTCCGGGCAGATAGAATGCCTCGGGGATATATTAATCAAGCTGGGCCTCTTATCAGAAACCGATCTGGTATCATCCTATGCCACCGTATTAAATCTCCAGAATATGGACAAACAGGATTTTCCAGATGTTAAAATCCCTCTTGACCCGGTAACAGATAAATTTCTGACCTCCTCCCGGGTTTTGCCCGTCCTGAATGAAGGGGATATGATTAGACTGGCGGTCTCAAACCCTTTTGACGATTTCCCTAAACAGGCCATCCAATATGCCACGGGCAAGACCGTCGAATATTCCGTTGCCCCGCCCAGTGAAATCGACATTGCACTGGATGAGTTATACCGGGAGAAAGACACCGGCCTCACAGGAAGTGACTTTGACACGACTATTGATGACCTTGGCGACATTGACCGCCTGAAGGATCTTGCCAGTGAGGCTCCGGTAATCCGCTTTGTCAACCGCCTGATGCATCAGGCGGTGAGCCGCAAAGCATCTGACATTCATATTGAACCCATGGAAGCCAACCTCAAGATACGCCTGCGTCTGGACGGTATGCTGGAGGAGGTGGAAAGCCCGCCCCACACGCATAAGTCAGCTATTATCTCCCGCATAAAGATTATGGCCGGACTGGATATAGCCGAACGCCGCCTGCCCCAGGACGGACGGATCAGACTTGCGGTACAGGGCCGGGATATTGATTTTCGGGTCTCAACCACCCCGACGGCGTTCGGGGAAAGTGTTGTGCTGCGTATATTAAACCAGCATAACCTTGAGCTGGATTTGAATGTCCTTGGCTTTCCCAAACAGGAAATGGCCATATTCAAGGATGCTCTGGAAAAGCCCCACGGCATTATTCTAGTGACCGGCCCCACGGGCAGCGGCAAGACCACAACTCTCTATGCAGCCCTGAATATCCTGAACCGACCCACCAATAAAATCCTGACCATTGAAGACCCCATTGAATATATGCTGGAGGGTATTAACCAGACTCAGGTGAATAGCAAGATCGACCTGGGCTTTGCCGCCGCCCTGCGATCTTTTCTCCGGCAGGACCCGGATATTATGATGGTCGGTGAGATCAGAGACCGGGAAACGGCGCAGATCGCTGTGCAGGCTTCCTTGACCGGCCATTTGATCCTGTCCACACTTCATACCAATACGGCGGCGGGCGCGGTTGCCCGGCTATTGGATATGGGGGTTGAGGATTTCCTGCTGGCCTCCACTTTGAATATCGTCATGGCCCAAAGGCTAGTGCGTAAATTATGCCCAAGCTGTAAAGCAGAAAACAATGGCGGAAGCTTTCACGCACCGGGATGTGTGGAATGCCACCATAGCGGCTTTCAGGGCCGGACGATGATTGTGGAAGTCTTACAGGTTACGGAAGCTATCCAGAAGTTCATCCGGGACAAAGCCCCGGCACCGGACATTGAGGCTCTTGCCATATCCGAGGGTATGCAAACCATGATTGATCAGGGTATGGCACTGGTAAAAGAGGGCGTGACCTCACGTGAAGAATTATTCCGGGTGATCGGGAATGATGAGGTCATGGATTAATGGCGCGCTACAGCTATAAGGCCATGGACGCCACCGGCGAAATTCAAACCGGAGAAATGGATGGTCAGAGCCGGGATAATATACTGGATCAGTTAACTCGTCAGGGGCTGATCCCCGTGGATGTATTTTCCACGCAATCCGGCTTGATGGCCACCCTGAATAAACCACTATTCCAGTCGGGAAGTTTATCGGCAAAACAACTACTGAATGTCACCCGCGAGATGGCCACATTGGTTGGCGCAGGCCTGTCTCTGGAACGGTCTTTGCAGGTGCTGTCTTCCATGGCGTCTGACAAGAAAATAGCTGCCACATTGAAGACACTTCTGACGGAAGTGCGCGAAGGAGAGAGCCTGGCCAATGCCATGGGATCAGCGCAGGATGCCTTCCCGAAGTTCTACATCAGTATGATAGGTGCGGGCGAGGCCAGTGGAACACTTGATATTGTCCTTGAAAGACTGGCCGGATATTTAAAGCGCGCTGTGGATATTCAGGAGAAAATACGGTCCGCCCTGATTTACCCTGCCCTGTTAATGGTTATGGTGGTTCTGACCATGGTTCTGATCATTACCATTATCCTGCCGCAGTTTGAGCCGATTTTTGATCAGGTGGGTGACCGTCTGCCCTGGGCGACGGAACTGGTTATGTCCTTTGGCAGATTTATCAATAATAATGGCGCATTATGTCTTGTGGTTATATTGGGCGTAATAGCCGGGATCATAACCCTGTTTAGAAATCAAAGAAGCAGGATATATGTTGACCAGATAGCACTTAAAGTGCCGGTTTTGGGGTCATTGATCATGAAGAATGAAATCTCCCGCTTTCACCGGATGATGGCGACCCTGCTGCAGAACGGTATCCCTCTGACATCAGCCTTTACAATCTCCCGGGACGGTATTTCCAACCGTCTTATATACAGCGAGATGGGAGCTATTCTGACACGGCTGAAAGAAGGCCGTGATCTATCGGCGGAATATCTGAAGGTGAGCTTCATCCCGACGCTTGCCAAAGAACTGACACGGGTCGGTGAAGATACCGGGCAGTTGGATGTCATGCTCATACGGACGGCGGATATACTGGATGAAGACGTAAAAAACCTTGTGGACCGGCTGATGGCCCTGATGGTGCCACTACTGACTATAGGCATGGGGCTGCTGATTGCCGGGATGATTGCCTCAATTTTACTGGGTATCATGTCGATCAATGAAATTGCTTATTAGCGTAAAGAAAGGAAACAGAGAATGAGGATGTTTTTATTTATTATCTTGATAGTAATATTACCCGTGAACGCTTTTGCTACAGTTATTTGGACAAACCAGCTTACTGACTGGTTATTATATATGGATAATGGGGTTGTTTATGTCAAAAGTGACAGCCTGCCAAGTAATTGTAGTTATGCGAGGGCACAAATTATAATGGATAACACGGCCTATAATAATGCACTCTATGCTTATATTTTATCAGCCTATAAAACGGGCAAACCTATCAGGGTAGTAACTGATAATGCCACTACGGTCTGTGTGATTAGTGGGGTGCAGGATAATTAATTTGATGGACGTTCCTACGATGATTTTTCACAGTCTCGTGGAAATTAATATATTGCTTATTAATGAACGAAAAAAAGGAAAAATTATGAAAAAAATATTGCTTGTTATCTTGATATCAATTTTACCGGCACATGCATTCGCATTTAGTGGGTATCTTACGCCATTGGCAGAAGGTGTTTCAATAAACAAATATCTTCTGCACCGAAGTGGGGAAATGACAATATGGGTAACAAATACCAGCATTAGCAATCCGGATAATTGTACTAATACAGACAGGGTCCATATAAGAGCAAGCTTGGCCGGATCACAAAATATGATAGCGGCCGTGATGACGGCATATGCAAGCGGACAAAAGGTTGGCTTTCATTCCTCAGGGTGCTCAGTTATACCATTCTGGGGAGGGACGCAGACAGTGCCGATAATAAGCGAAATCTGGGTCATAAAATAGAGTTGATAGAGATTATGACAGGAAACGATCAAAAAGACCATGGCTTCACCCTGATGGAGCTGCTGGTGGTGTTGCTGGTGCTGGGACTTCTGGCCTCCATCGCCGTACCGCAGGTGATAAAATATCTGGGACGTGCCAAGGGAGACACGGCACAGCTTCAGATAGAAGCCCTGTCAGCCAATCTTGATTTCTACAAAATCGATGTGGGCGGCTATCCGGATGAGAAAGAAGGCCTGAAGGCTCTCGTGGAAAAACCCTCCGGTGCAAAAAACTGGTTCGGGCCCTATATCAAGAAAGCCTCCAGCCTCATTGATCCCTGGGGCGAGCCCTATATCTATAAGTTTCCCGGGGAACATGGGACCTTTGATATTAAGTCTCTGGGGGCTGACAAAAAGCAAGGCGGGGAAGGTGAAGATGCGGATGTTGTCAGTTGGGAAGAATGAGCTTCTAAAGAAAACATCTCCGGATTCTGGAGAGAGCGGCTTTACCCTGCTGGAACTTCTGGTGGTGCTGGGGATTATGGGGCTGGCTTATGGCCTGGCGGTTCCCCTATATTCAAGGCTCCTGCCCTCAGCCACGTTAAATTCAACAGCAGAAAATACCTTGTCTGACCTCAGACGTTCAAGACTGAAGGCCATCCTGAGCGGTAAAGCTGTGATATTCACCCTGCGGGAGAATGGTAACGGCTATAATATCCCGACATTAAAACGCAACATATCAACCAATAGAATTGATCTTTCCTTTCAGGAGAGAGATCGGCAAAGAATTATCTTCACCCCTGACGGCAAGAACGGGGGTTTTACCCTGCATCTCACAACAGAGGGGCGCGGCAGAAAAATCACCTCCGACTGGATCACAGGGCGTATATCGATGACGGACATAGAATGAGAAGCTGCCGCCCAAATGATATAAATAACGAAGAAGGTTTCACCCTACTCGAAGTATTGGTGGCTTTTGTGATTTTGGCGGGCTCCCTTGGCCTAATCTATAGCTTTCTGAGCAATGGCATGGACAGAAGCGAGCTTTCTTCCGCAGAAATGACCGCTATGCTTATAGCTCAAAGCAAGCTGGCAGAAAGTGAAACCCTGCCCCGGAATATTGAAGGGGATACAGGTGAGTTTCATTGGACGGTGACAAGGACCCCGCAACAGGGCAGCGGCCAAGGCGCACGACGGCAAACTCTGGAACTAGACCATGTGAAAGTCACCGTAAGCTGGGCTGGCACAAAAGGAAAACGTCATTTCGATCTGGAAAGCCTGAGGCCTGTCGTACAATGAAAAAGAAGAATATTCAGGATGCGGGCTTTACCCTGATTGAACTGTTGGTTGCCTTCTTGCTGCTTGGCTTCCTGATGTCATTACTCTACGGCAGCTTTACCTTCGCGGGCCGCGTGATGGTCAGAACAACAGCAAATAGCGAAAGATCATTTGAGACTTTTCAGACACAGGCGTTCTTAACGGAATTGCTGAACAACATATATCCTGAGAAGAATATCTTTCAGGGCTCTGAGAGAAGCATGACTTTTCTGGCCCCCCTAAATCGGGAAGGTGAGGCTGAAGGACTATATAAAATAACCCTGCAGCAGGTCCGTCACGGCGAAACATCGGATTTAACCCTGTCCTGGCAGGCACAAGGGAAACATAACAGGGACAATCAACATTCATCAGGATCACTGGTTCTGGCAAAAAGCATGACCGGCATGGAATTCTCCTATCTTGACAGCAAAACACAAGGCACTCAGGCCATCTGGACCTCCATCTGGGATCAGGAAGGTGATCTGCCCACCCATGTCAGGTTAAAGCTGGCGAACAGCTCAGATAAAACCCCGCATTGGCCGGAGCAGATTATCAAAATAAACATTACCCATAATGTGGATTGTATGTATGATCCGGTAAGCCGGGGATGCATATACAGGTAAGCCATGGGGAACAAGACAAAAGAAATCAAAGAGAATATGGAAAGCTTTCTCACCTGGTGGGCGGAAGAGCTTACCGGTATGATCCCGAAGTCCTTAAGCAGGCTTTTCACCCGGCGTGAGAAGACAGCCCGGATATTCTTCTCGGAGAAACAGACTACCATTAGCCTGCCCACAGACAGTGCCGAGAAGGAAAAGATATATAACATCCCCTTTCCGAACATTCTGGCGGCTCCTGAGTTTAAAAACCTCCTGACAGAGGAGGTCAATCACCCGGTTACCGTAACCCTGTCTGATAAGTTGATCCTTGAACGGCAAATTACCCTGCCAAAGGCGGCAAAGAATAGCTTCCGCAATATTGTAAAACTGCACCTGCCGCGCCTTCTGCCCATGGCGGAACCGGACATCCTTTTTGACTGCCAGGCAATGGAAGAGGAGGATATGATCACAGTATCTGTGGCAATGATGGCGCAACAGACAAGCCAAAAGATTGGTGCCGTGATTGCGAACGCAGGTCTCAGAATTAAAACCATCAAGGGACTTTCCCACCATAAAAAAGAGCAGGAGTTCACATTTCTGAACTTGAGCAAGAAATACAAACTGGTGGAAAGCCGGATTACCACCGGATTGATAGCTGGGCTCTTGCTGCTGAGCATCTTGTTCACCGGTCTTTACTATGCCCAACTGTCAAAAAGGGAAGCATTCCTGACCGGGAAAATGACAGAACTGTCAAAGGGTGCCAGGGGGATTGAGGCTTTATCCAGTGAAATACAGAGTTTTGACCGGCAACAAGGTCTGTATCAAAGCAAAATTGACCATATCAGACTTGATCAAATACTGTCCGCCTTAACGGACCTGTTACCTGACGACAGCTGGATATTTGATTTTGCCCTGAATGGCAGCCGATTGACCATATCCGGCAAGACATCAAACGCCAGCCTGCTTGTGGAGAAAATTGATAACAATCCGCTGTTTACAAATGTGACCAACAGCTCAAGCAGGATTGGTAATGCTGTAAATAATCAGGCGCGGGAAAGATTCTCCATCTCTTTTGAACTGGTGGAGAAGTCCAATGATTGATCTACTCTCCCCCCTCTATAGAAAGATACTTGCCCTTACCCTACTGGCATTGGTTCTGACAGCCATTGGTACATTGGCCCTGTTGCCGCTCTATAATTTGATCGAGGTTAAATCCACTCAGATTGATCAGCTATATTCTTCCGTGGCGCGTTATCAGAATATTCTGGGACGCGAGGATATTTACCGGAAAAGATTGGCCACCATACGGCAGGCCCCTTTGCCGGAGATTACCTATAATGCCGCCAGCCATGCGGCCCTGAATGCCCAAATGCAGAATGATATTCGCAGCATTATACAGCGAAGCGAGGGCCGCATTGATAATATGCAGTCCATAGCCCCGACCCCGGAAGATGGATTCCAGAAGATCGGCCTCAGAATGTCATTGCGGGCGGATAGCAAGATACTCAGCAAAATATTACAGAATATAGCCCGTCACTCAAAATTACTGGCCTTCGGTAATGTCAGCATCCGGACCGCAGAAAACCAAAGCCCGCGCCGCGCCCCCGCCCTGACCGTCCGCTGGGACATATATGGTTATGGGCTGCTTGGCGCAGAGCCTGAGGGAGGTGCAAAATGACCCTCTTCTCCTCCCGGCTTGTACTTGCATTAAGCGCGCTCAATATTCTGGTTCTGATCTGGGGCGGTTTAACATTAGCCCTATATGACGAGGGACAGTTGCCAGACGTAACCAGCCTGCCCTCCGGGAAGCTGCTCACCAATATGTCTGAAAGGTCGCAAAGAAGCCCCGTTCAAATGGCAAGCCTTGAACAGCGACCCATGTTTCACCAGAACCGCAAACAATATACGGTTAAGAAAGCACCACCCATAAAGAAACAGCAACCCCAAAGAGCAACCCCCTTGACGGCATACCAACTAAAAGGCATCGTATATATCAAAGGCGGCAAGAGCTTTATCATCGTGATAAACAGAAACAGCAAGAAAAGCTGGAAGCTCAGAACGGGAGAGATTTTTGACGGCTGGACCGTTAAGTCCATTAGTAAGGCAAGCGTCGACCTCGTCAAGGGAACTGAGGTTGCCCGTCTCAAGCTGATAAAATCCGCAAATAATAGAAAATGAATGGGGAAGAAATAGTGATAACAAATAATAACATCACTTCACAGATATTTACCGGAAGAATATTCAGGAATAACATTCTGACAATTTTCATGATAGCGGCCTTGTTTGGCTGCGCCGGCAGTCAGAAGAGAGACAAGATAGCCTCTAACCCGGCCCAGAATTCAATAAACGAAAGCGGTAAATATCTGCTACTCAAAGAGGATGTGCCCGAAGGGGCCGGTGCCTCCACCAGCAAGAAGTCTGTAGTGGAATATATCACGGGCACCGGGGAGTTTATCAATATACGAAAGCGATCCCTGCCACAGGTCTCAAAAGAGAAAGACGGCACCATTGACCTTAACTTTCTGGATACGGATGTTCGTATGGTCATTGACGCCGTGCTCACAGATATGCTGTCTCAGGAATATATCCTTGATCCTGCGGTTAAAGGCCGCATTACCTTGCAGTCAAACAGGTCACTGGGAAAGACGGAAGTATTAATGGCACTGGAAGAATCCTTAAGATTGATTAATGTGGCCATGGTCTTGAGTGGAGAGGTTTATCATGTGATGCCGCTCCGGGATGCCCCCCGGAAAATAACCGCCATCAGGCGGCCTGCGCCGGCAAGCGCCAATCTGCCGGGCTTTGGGGTTCAGGCTATTTCCCTTAAATATGTCACCCCCACTGAGATGTCGAAGATATTGCAGCCCTTTGCCGCGCAAGGGGCCATATTAACGGTTGATAATTCCCGTAACCTGATGTTGCTGGCGGGCACGGCCAGGGAACTGGCCACCCTGCAGGATTTAATCCATACCTTTGATGTGGACTGGCTGCACGGCATGACCTTTGCCCTGTTCGCTCTGGAGAATGTGGAGGCCAAGACCATACAGGGAGAGCTGTCAAAAATCTTTAATGATGCGTCCACCCCCATAAAGGGCATGGTAAAATTTATCCCCATGTCCCGGCTTAATTCCCTGCTGGCCATCTCTCACAGCCGTGAATATCTGGATCAGGTGGAAGGCTGGATCAAAAGACTGGACAGGGGCGGCCAGTCGGAAGGGCGCAAAATCTATGTTTTCCATGTACAGAATGGCAAGGCAGAAACCATGGCTAGTTCTTTAAGCCAGATATTTGGCGGCGGTACGGGCTCGAATATATCAGGCAGTGGCGGAAGTGGAAATCTAAGCAATGGGGCACAAAACTCATCAACAGCTTCACAAAGCAACTTCACCCGTCCTAATAACAACCGGCAAAATGGGGGGGCAATGAGGTTGCAGCAATTGAAGATCGTGCCCAATGTGGATGATAATTCGCTTCTTATATTCGCCACCCCGGAAGAATATGGCGTGATCAGCAGTGCGCTCAAGCAAATGGACAGCCCGCCCCGGCAGGTATTGATAGAGGCCACGCTGGCCGAAGTAACTTTGAATGATAACCTCAAATACGGCGTCAACTGGTTTCTGGAAAGTGGCACCAACAGCTTTACCTTCTCCAGTGCCAACGCCGGTTCCATATCACCTAGCTTCCCCGGGTTCTCTTATGTCTATACGGGGTCTAACAAGAATGCTGTTCTCAATGCCTTAAGCAGTGTGACAGATGTGAATGTAGTCTCATCACCAAAGCTGATGGTGCTTAATAATCAGACAGCAACCCTGCAGGTTGGTGATCAGGTTCCTGTAGCGGTACAATCTGCCCAGGCCACAGGGGGGCAAAATGCTCCGCTGGTTAACACCATAGAGTTCAGGGATACGGGCGTAATCCTGACGATCACGCCCCATATCAACAAGGGTGGACTGGTCCTGCTTGAGGTGGCGCAAGAGGTGAGCGAAGTCTCTGAGACCAAATCTTCCGGCATTGATTCACCAACCATCCAGACCCGCAAAATTGAAACCATGATCGCCGCCCAGAACGGCGAAACCATTGCCCTTGGCGGTCTTATCAGAGAGACATCCTCTTTTGGCCGCTCAGGAATCCCTTTTCTGAAAGACATACCCTTGCTCGGCATGGCTTTCAGCACCTCATCGGAAGTGAAGAGACGAACGGAGCTCATTATTCTTCTCACACCTCGGGTTATCACGAATGCTTATGAAACCCGCGAAGCCATAGACAGCCTTAAGGGGGAGTTTAAAAACCTCTCACCCTTCCCGAAATCAGCTCTTGAGTTAGATGACAACAAGTAAAGATACAAAGAATGATCGGGGCATTGCCCTGATCTCGGTTCTATGGGCTTTGATGATCCTGTCCATATTGGCATTATCTGTCATGACCGTGGTCAGGGTCCAAAGTCATTATGCCAGCAACATAGGCCAGAAGTTAAAGGCCGAGGCCGTAGCCGATGCGGGCATCTATCTGGCAATTCAGAAATTGTCAGCCCCCGGTGCCGTCAGGAAACTACCCGGCAAGATATCCTCGTTAAATCTTACTTTTGCAGGGAAGGACATTAAGGTCACAATCATTCCGGAAGACGGGAAGATTGACCTTAATATGTCCCATGAAGTTCTGATCGCGGCCGCACTGGCCTATAATGGTATGGATGAGAATGAAGCAACCACCATAGCTGAAGATATAAGGAATATTCGGCGAAATAGCAGTGAGAAAGCTTTTAAAATAATATCTGATATCAGGCAGTTTAAGGGCATATCCGGTCAACTATACAGCTGTATAGCACCCTACCTTACAGTTTATTCTAATCGCGTGGGTGTCAACTATTCTGCGGCTTCTGATGATATGAAGGCCATGATTAAATGGGCTGATAAGGTTCGCTGGGGCGGGCAGAACTGGCTGGAGATCAGCGGGGGACAAGTCAGCAGTCTGGTATCAGGCACACGGTCCGTTCTGCAGCAGACGGGCTCACATGCGGGCAAGGCTTTTACCATTCGGGCAGAAATCGCGTTAAATGATGAGGTTAAAGTTCAGAGGACCGCCATTATACGAATAACGGGCAACCGCCGGGAACCATTCTGGGTATATAAATGGGAAAGCAAATATCAGAATGCTGACATAAAATGCAAAAGAATCGATGAGAAACGCCTCGGGTTTGTCGGATACTGATTTTTCTTAGTTACGCCGCTCTGGTTTTTTGTTCTGAGTTGCGACATGCATACTACAGTCAATACTGCCAGTGTAATAACCAATTAAAATCGGAGCGAGATGAGCATCAAAATCAACCGTAATCTTGATATTATTGCAAATTTTTCCAACAAAATGGAAGCACTTTTTTCTATCAATATTTTACATATTAAATTATTCTTATTACATATTGCTTGACAATTAGAGATTGTTTTTGCAACATCAATCACAATTCAAGATAAAAATACTACGTAATAAAAACAGACACTTCAACTGGGGAGTTCCAAATGTCGTTTAAGCGTGTTGTGTGGGGAGTGATTACTTGTGCTCTGGTTCTTTTCTCTCAAATCTCTTCTGCCATAACCTATAAATATGATGATCTTAGTCGTCTGATTGAGGTGATGTATGATAGTGGCCGTAAGGTAACTTATACATATGACCCTGCGGGCAATCGTACTGAATATAAGGTTGAGTTTCTTAGTGCACCTCCAAGCTTCGCCATAAATGATGTTTCAATCATAGAAGGTGGGACATTAACCTTCACCGTGACAAAAACCGGTTCGACGACGCAAAGTTACAATGTCAACTATGCGACGGCTAATGGTACAGCGCTGGCCGGAAGTGATTATACTGCCAAGTCAGGAACTCTAAGCTTTTCTACAGCGCAAACGTCACAAACCATATCGGTGGTAACCACTCAGGATACGACCATTGAACCGGATGAAACTGTTTATATCAATTTGAGCGGAGCTACCAGTGGTGCCGCCATATCCAAAAGTCAGGGTATTGGGGTTATTTTGAATGATGATGTCAGCAGTACGATCATTGCGGTAAATTCAGCGGGCGTAGTACAGCCACCCTATACGGTTGAGACAACAACCTATAACTCAGGCTGGTTTCATTTTACAATTACCTACCTCAAAGACGGAACTGGCACTTCAGTCTATATAGCTTCTT
>NVXG01000059.1 GCA_002733805.1 Robiginitomaculum sp.
TTCATTAACTCGGTTCAGGACCGCAAAAACGGCAAACTGATCCTGGTGACAGCGATCAATCCAACCCCCGCTGGCGAAGGCAAGACGACGACAACTGTTGGTCTGGGGGATGGCCTGAATCGTATCGGCAAAAATGCGGCAGTCTGTATTCGCGAGGCTTCGCTAGGTCCGTGTTTTGGCATGAAAGGCGGTGCTGCCGGCGGCGGTCAGGCACAGGTTGTTCCGATGGAGGAAATGAACCTGCACTTTACGGGTGATTTCCACGCGATTACGTCAGCGCACAACCTGCTAAGCGCGATGATTGATAACCATATCTATTGGGGCAATGCGCTGGAAATCGACACCCGCCGGGTTGTTTGGCGTCGCGTTGTTGACATGAACGACCGGGCATTGCGCCAGATTACCGCGTCGCTTGGCGGCGTTGCCAACGGCTTCCCACGCGAAGCTGGGTTTGACATTACCGTGGCATCTGAAGTGATGGCCTGCCTGTGTTTGGCGTTGAATTTGAAAGACTTACAGCAGCGCTTGGGCGATATCATCGTCGCATACCGCCGCGACCGCACGCCAGTTTTTGCCCGTGACATCAAGGCCGATGGAGCGATGACGGTGTTGTTGAAGGATGCGATGCAGCCCAATATCGTGCAGACATTGGAAAACAACCCTGCCTTTGTGCATGGTGGTCCATTTGCCAATATTGCGCATGGCTGTAACTCGGTTATTGCCACGAAAACAGCGTTGAAGCTGGCCGATTATGTTGTGACAGAAGCGGGGTTTGGCGCCGATTTGGGTGCTGAAAAGTTCATGAATATCAAGTGCCGCAAAGCTGGACTTGCGCCGAGCGTGGTCGTGTTGGTGGCCACTGTGCGCGCCATGAAGATGAACGGCGGCGTGGCACGTGCGGATCTTGGGCCAGAGAATGTAGCGGCTGTAACGGCGGGCTGTCCGAACCTTGGGCGCCATATCGAGAACCTAAAACTATTTGGTGTGCCTGTGGTGGTCGCGATCAACCACTTTGTGACTGACTCTGACGCCGAAGTGCAGGCGATTAAGGACTTTGTCGAGTCGCTCGGCTCGGAAGCGATCTTGTGTCACCACTGGGAAAAGGGCAGCGAAGGCATTGTTGAGCTGGCGACACGTGTTGCAGAAATTGCAGATGCGGAAGTTGCCAATTTTGCGCCGATCTACCCCGATGACATGCCGCTGATGCAAAAAATCGAGACCATTGCCAAACAAATTTACCGTGCTGACGAGGTTTTGGCCGACCAGAAAATCCGCAATCAGCTAAAGGATTGGGAAGCGCAAGGATACGGTAATTTGCCAGTGTGTATTGCCAAAACTCAATATTCGTTTAGCACGGATCCGACATTGCGCGGCGCGCCTGATGGACATTCGGTGCCGGTGCGCGAAGTGCGTCTTGCGGCGGGTGCAGGGTTCATCGTGGTTGTTTGCGGTGATATCATGACGATGCCGGGCTTGCCGCGGGTACCATCGGCTGAAACCATCATGCTAAATGGCGAGGGGCAAATCGAAGGTTTGTTCTAGAAACATAGAGGAGCGGGCGGGTTTAATAGCCCGCCCGGGCGGGCTTTGTTTGGTGCGAATATAAATGGAAATGCGAAGGGTGCTGAGATGAGCGCGACGATTATTGACGGTAAGGCTTTTGCAGCGACAGTGCGCGTAAAGGTTGCGGAACATGTGACCCGCTTGAAAGAGGTTCACAAAATCACACCGGGTTTGGCCGTTGTGCTGATCGGCGAAGACCCGGCGAGCGAAGTTTATGTGCGCAATAAGGGACGTCAGACCAAAGAAGTTGGCATGAATTCTTATGAGTACAAGTTGGCGGCCGATGTCACGCGCGACGAGGTGTTTGCGCTGATTGCCAAGTTGAATGCGGACCCGGCAGTACATGGCATCCTTTGCCAGTTTCCGGTTCCTGATCACTTGAATGAGGCCGAGATTGTGGCCCAAATTTTGCCTGAGAAAGATGTGGACGGTCTGCATGTCGTGAATGCCGGGCTGTTGGCATCGGGGCAACGCGCCATGGTGTCGTGCACGCCGCTGGGATGTTTGATGTTGTTGCGCGATCAGTTGGGGTCACTGTCGGGCAAGTCTGCTGTTGTGGTTGGCCGGTCAAATCTGGTGGGCAAGCCATTGGCGGCGCTGTTGCTGCGCGACAGTTGCACGGTAACAATCGCGCATTCGCGGACCAAAGATATCGAAGAAGTGTGCCGCAATGCGGATATTTTGGTGGCCGCCGTTGGCCGCCCTGAGATGATCACTGGTGACTGGATTAAGCCGGGGGCGGTGGTCATTGATGTGGGGATTAACCGTATTCCTGCGCCAGAACGCGGCGAAGGAAAAGTGCGGTTGGTTGGCGATGTGCATTTTGCCAGCGCGGCGGAAGTTGCATCAGCAATCACGCCTGTTCCCGGCGGTGTCGGGCCGATGACGATCGCTTGTTTGTTGGCCAATACTGTGACGGCAGCCTGCCGGGCCAACGGGCTCATGGAGCCTGATGGACTGACCGCATGAGAGACCACCGTCTGATTGACGGCAAAGCGGTGCAGGCGCGCCGCGCTGATGTTGTGGCCCTAGGCCAGCCGCATTTTCTGGGCGCAGATATGATAAAGCCCGGCGCGGCTGTGATCAATATTGGGATCAACCAGATCGTCGATGAGGCGGGGAACACGCGCCTTGTCGGCGATGTCGACACCGATGCTGTGCTGGAAATAGCAGGTGGATTACGCCGGTTCCCGGCGGCGTAGGGCCGGTAACTGTGGCAATTCTTATGCGCAATGCGACGGTTGCTCATAGCCATCAGTTGGCCGCCGGTTGGCGCAGCTAGAGCGCCAAAATACCAAGGCCAACGAAAGCAAAAATGACGCCGCTCCATTGTGACGGCGTCATTTTTTCTTTGAGAAACGCCCATGCGATAATGATTGAGATCATGCCAAACATTGATGCAGCGACCGACGCAAATTCGGGGCGCGGCTGCAGCCCGGCCAACAATGTGGCGCTTAGTGCCAGAGAATCGAGCAGGCCCATAAGCGCTAATAGGGGCAGCAGGGCCAGCGGCGGACGGTATGTTGCGCCTATAATACCAATAAAAACAACGAGAAAAAAGATAGCTGCGAGCCGCGCCCAGAGGATGATCGACATGCCCGGTGCGATTTGGGCAGCGGCTTGACCCAAGGCAAAGGTGGCGGCAAAGCCAAGCGCCGAGAGCAGGGACCAAAGAATCGCGGCACGGCGTTTGGCTTGCTGGTCAGGATCATTGGCGTCGTCAGAAAGGCTGGCCACAATGGAAACGCCCGCTATCACCGCCATCACCGCGCCCCACTGAATGAGCGAAACCGAGCCGCCAGACAACACGGCCCAACCCACAGATAGGATGGGATATGAGGCAATAATGGGGGCGACCAGCCGCACTGGGCCGATAAAAAATGCCTTATACAGGGCGAGGCTGGCCACGACAAAACCCGCCCCAGAAACCACCGCCAGCGCGGCTGCCTGCAGTGGGAAAGAATTGAGCATTTGTGGCGGTTTGCCGGACACCATGATGCTGGCTATCTGAAACAATGCCCCGAAAATCAAGACGCTGAGCAATGCTGGATAGAGCACGCAACGCGGTGCGATCACGCGGACGAGAACGTCATGTATCCCCCAAGCCAAGGCGGCAATGCAGCCAAGCAGCAGCGCGCTCACTATGACGATTTGCGAAAGAATGGCACCATGAAGACAAGGCAAGCGAGCAAGAAAAATATGCTGCCGAACATGGCCCAGAAGTTGCCTATGCTAGCGATAATAAAGCCAATGGAAGAGATTACAAACAGCACCCAGCCGGTAATATTGATTTGACGGTCACTCATGATTGGCCTCTCTTAAGCTAAGTTCTTGCGGAAACTGATTTCGCGAGTTATTCTTTTTATTAAAGTATTATTCCGCTTAAGCAACAAGATCATAACCGGACACCATGCCATGCTTGATAGTAAATATGCTGATGTAAAGCCTGGGCCGCCCAAGCCTAGCACGATAATTCAACCAACTGTATTTTCTATGCCGCCGGGCAGCGAACGCTACGTGGTTGAAGGTGGGGGAGCTGTGCTTATCCCTATCGAGACAGGGGACCGCCTGGAAATAACCAATGATGAAGGCGGTCAGGCATGCGAAATAGTTGCCGCCGATGGCAAGGGTGCGATTGATGCCACTATTTTGGGGCACAAGAGCAACGCAGATGCGGGCGGTCTGCGGGCGCTATTGCAGGCGAATGACCAAAGCTTGCGCGGGCTGCACATGGGTATTAACGCGCGCGGTATTGACCTGTCGCAAGGCGGCGCAATCAGCCTGTTTGAGGCGACAACACCGGCCAAAACCAGTCAGAAATTCAGGGCTGAGCGTGACGGCGTGGTGATTATTGCCGCCCCCGGCGGCGCAATGGATATCGAGGCGCAGGACACGGCGACGCCGCTGACAGTCATGGTTACCCGCGCGGTGATCAAACAACATACAAAATTTGAGCTGCCAGACCCGCTGGCCAACCCCATACTGGATCTGCGGATCAAGTCGCAAACGGCAGAGGCCTATTTTGTAAAGGCTGGGGATTATATCCAAATCCAAGATGTGGATGGCCGCCAATGCACCGATTTTGAGTGCTTTTCGGCGCGCAAATTGGACAAGGGAATAGAGCATGCGCTCGACGTGACAACGACGCGCACATTGATGGGCCATGCCTATCCAATGCCCGGGCTTCATGCAAAATATTACGATCAGGAGATGTTGCCACTCGTTGAAGTGGTGCAAGATACTTGCGGGCGTCATGATGCCTTTGCCTTGGCATGTACGGCCAAATTTTACGACGATACCGGCTATCCCGGTCATGTAAATTGCTCGGAAAATTTCAATCATACCTTAGACAAATACGGCGTAACCGGGCGGCCCGGATGGATGGCGATCAACTTCTTTTTCAACACGTTTATTGATGAGCATGGCGTGATGTATTCAGATGAGCCGTGGTCACGCCCCGGCGATTATGTCCTGCTGCGCGCGCTTACCGATTTGGTCTGTGTCAGCTCAGCCTGCCCCGATGACATCACGCCCGCGAATGGGTGGAACCCGACTGATATTCATGTTCGCACCTATAGTGGTGAAGAAAAATTTCAACATGCGATGGCAATGCGCACTACCAGAGATTCGGAGCCAAAAATGACCAAGCAAACAGGATTTCACGACAGTTTTGCCAAGCATACCCGCAACTTTGTCGAGTATAAGGGCTATTGGCTGGCCAATTGTTTTGCCAAAGCAGGACCGATTGAAGAATACTGGGCTTGCCGTGAAGATGCCGTGATAATGGATCTGTCGCCGCTGCGTAAATTTGAGATCACTGGGCCGGATGCTGAAGCGTTGATGCAGTATACATTAACGCGCAATATCAAGAAGTTAGCCTTGGGCGGCGTGGTTTATACGGCGATGTGCTACGAGCATGGCGGCATGCTAGATGATGGCACGCTGTTTCGGCTGGGGCGTGACAATTTCCGTTGGATCGGCGGCGATGATTACGGTGGCGATTGGCTGCGCGAGCAGGCGGAAAAGCTGGGCCTGAATGTCCTTATTCGCAACTCGACCGACCAGCTGCATAATGTGGCTGTGCAAGGGCCCAAAAGCCGCGATTTGCTAAAGAAAATTATTTGGACGGCGCCGCATAATCCTGAATTTGAACAGCTCGGCTGGTTCCGCTTCACGCCCGCTCGTTTGAACAATGAGAGCGGCACTCCAATCGTGATTTCGCGTACCGGTTATACGGGTGAGCTGGGTTATGAGGTAATGTGCCACCCCAAAGATTGCGTCAAAGTGTTTGACGCGATTTGGGAGGCGGGCAAAGAGCACGGGTTGCGGCCAATGGGGCTTGAGGCGCTGGATATGGTGCGCATCGAAGCCGGGCTTATTTTCGCTGGCTATGATTTTTCGGACCAAACTGACCCATTTGAAGCAGGGATCGGATTTACCGTGCCGCTTAAGACCAAAGAGGACGATTTCATTGGCCGCGACGCATTGATCCGGCGCAAAGAGACGCCGTCGCACAAGTTGATAGGGCTGGTGATTGATAGCAATGTTGATGTTGGCCACGGCGATTGTGTGCATTTTGGCCGGGCTCAAATTGGCGAAGTGACGTCATCGACACGGTCGCCTATCTTGGGCAAAAACATCGCTTTGGCGCGGGTTGATGTGGCCTATAGCGAGATCGGCACGATGCTTGAAATTGGCAAACTCGACGGCGAGCAAAAACGGCTGCCGGCCGAAGTTGTGCGGTTCGCGCATTTTGACCCAACCAAAGAGCGGCCGCGTTCGTAGCTAAAGTTTGCGGTTTGATATCGCGCAAAGCAATGGCGCAGCGGCGGCGATAGGGAATGATATGGTATCAATGATTGAACATATCGGCGGCGAGGCGGGCTTGCGTGCGCTCGTCGAGACTTTCTACGACGAAGTAGAGAGTAACCCTGCCGGGGCGCATATTCACAACCTGCATTTGCGCGGCCATGGTATTGGCCATGTCCGTCAGGAACAGTTTGATTTTCTGAGCGGATTTTTGGGCGGCCGGCGGTATTATGAAGAGCAACATGGGCACATGAATGTGCAGCAAATGCATGAGCATGTGCCGATTTCGACCAAGGATGCCGAAGATTGGCTGACTTGCATGGATGTTGCGATTGAGAAATGCGGCCAATCGGGCCCGCAAATAGAAAAGCTACGCAGCGCATTTCGCCGCGTAGCAATGGTTCTGGTAAATGATCTGCAGCGTGACTAATTCTTGAGGTAGGCCTCAAGGCTATCATCAAGGGCATCTTTCCATGGCGTGTGATGAACCGGCGCCATTGTGCCTGTAATAACAGAGACATAAGAGTTATCGCGGAAGGTCATGATATTGGTCTTCTTATGCGCCTTCCACTTCATGAACGCATCGATAGCGCCATCAACATTGAATGATGGATAGTCGGTTTCATCGATCAATTCCTGCACATATGCGCCCTGAAAGCGAATGGCGGCATAGTCATCTTCGCCAGCATCTTCGGCGGCGACACGGGCGACAACATCGGCGTGGCGCGCGTCTCTGTCGGCGGGCACGTCGAGGCGGCCCATGATCGCATCGCGCACCCACCAAGCTTGGGCGTCAAACATGTTGAACGTGAACCACTGGTCTTGCATGCCGACATAAAACAGCGCCGGATTGGGGACGAAAGCGACGCCTTTGTAGAGGTCAGCTGCGGCAAGTCTGTTGGCTGTTTTGAGGCGCAGACTGTCGGGCAGGAACGGGAAGTGGTGCTTGTAGCCCGTGCATAAAATGATGGCATCAATCTCGCGGCTCGTGCCGTCTTTGAAATATGCGGTGTTGCCATCAACACGGGTCAGCAGTGGCACTTCAGCCCAATTATCAGGCCAGTCATAGCCCATTGGGGCGGTGCGGTGGCTGACAGTTATGGATTTTGCGCCGTATTTCCAGCACTGGGATCCAATGTCTTCGGCCGAATAGCTGGTGCCGACAATGAGGATGTCTTTGCCTTTGAATTCCATCGCATCGCGGAAATCATGGGCGTGCAGAACGCGGCCTTGGAAGCTCTCAAAACCGTCAAATTGCGGCACATTGGGTGTGCTGAAATGGCCTGTGCAAACGATGACATTGTCAAATTCTTCGTCGTAAACACGGTCATGGGGCAGGTCATGCGCGGTTACGGTGAATTTGCCGTTTGCGAATTCGATATTGCGGATGGCGGTCGAGAAGCGGATCTTGTCGCGCACGCCGGCCTTGTTCACACGGCCTTCGATGTAGTCAAACAAAACAGCGCGCGGCGGGTAGCTGGCAATCTGCTTGCCGAAATGCTCCTCGAAGGAATAGTCGGCGAATTCGAGACCTTCTTTGGGGCCGTTTGACCACAAATACCGGTACATCGAGCCGTGAACGGGTTCGCCATATTCGTCGAGGCCCGTGCGCCACGTATAGTTCCAAAGCCCGCCCCAATTGTCTTGCTTCTCGAAGCAAACAATTTCGGGAACATCTTCACCTTTTGCGGCGGCGGATTGAAAAGCACGAAGCTGGGCGAGGCCAGAAGGCCCGGCGCCGATAATGGCAACACGTTTGGTCATTTCGAGAGGTCCTTTTGCGAGAAGTATTTAAATATCGAGCGTGTTTGCCTTTTCCCAGTCTGAAAAATGAGCGCAAAACGAAGTCCATTCCTGATGCTTCATCTTGAGGTACGCGGCAGAAAATTCAGCGCCCATTGTGGCTTTCAGGCCTTCATCTTGGTCATAGGCGCGAAGCGCATCGAGCATATTGAGCGGCAAGAGCGGCGCATCGGTAATCGTATGCCCATCTGTGTACATGTTGATGTCGCGACGTGGCCCCGGATCAGCATTTGTACGCACACCGTTTAGGCCAGCTGCGATGATCACCGCTTGGAGCAAGTAGGGGTTTACTGCGCCATCGGGGAGACGCAGCTCAAACCGGCCGGGGCCGGGGACGCGCACCATATGTGTGCGGTTATTGCCCGTCCAAGTCACCGAATTTGGTGCCCAAGTTGCGCCCGAAATCGTGCGGGGCGCATTGATACGTTTGTAGCTGTTAACCGATGGGTTTGTGATGGCTGCAAGCGCTGACGCATGCTTCATAATGCCACCCAAAAACGCGCGGCCTTTTTCAGACAGACCGAGCTCTGCTGTGTCGCCGACACCCTTAGGTGCGGCAAAAACATTGGTCTTCGACGCAGCACCTGGTGCATCCCAAACCGAGATATGGGCGTGACAGCCATTGCCCGTCAGCCCTTCGATTGGCTTGGGCATAAAGGTAGCGCGCAGCCCGTGCTTTTCGGCCACCGATTTGGTCATAAATTTGAAAAACGAATGTTTGTCCGCGGTGCGCAAGGCATCGTCGAAATCCCAGTTCATCTCAAATTGGCCATTCGCATCCTCGTGGTCGTTTTGATACGGGCCCCAGCCTAGCTGCAGCATATAGTCGCAAATTTCGGCGATAACATCATAGCGACGCATAACCGCTTGCTGGTCGTAGCAGGGTTTTTCTGCTGTGTCGTATTCATCCGAAATCTGGCTGCCATCGGGGGTCAGCAAAAAGAATTCTGCCTCTATCCCTGTTTTGACATGCATGTCTTCGGCGGCGGCTTCCGCGACCAAACGGGTCAGAACATTGCGCGGCGCTTGGGCAACGTCTTGGCCCTCCATTACACAATTGGCCGCGACCCACGCCACTTCAGGTTTCCACGGCAACTGGATCACCGAAGAGGGGTCGGGCACAGCGAGCATGTCGGGATGTGCTGGCGTGAGATCAAGCCATGTTGCAAACCCGGCGAAACCAGCGCCGTTCTCTTGCATGTCTGCGATTGCTTGCGTTGGAACCAATTTTGCCCGTTGCCCGCCAAACAAATCGGTGAACGACACCATGAAATACTTAACGCCGTTTTCTTTGGCAAATGCTGTCAGATCTGTGATCATAGCCGCGTCCCCTTATGGAATTTTCTAGAATGATGTACCGGGTTTTCCGGGCCACCAATCGGTGCCGGAAAGAGGAACGCGGGCCATTGCCGCGGCCTCGAGCGTCAACGCCACGAGGTCTTCTGGCTCTAGGTTATGTATATGGTTCTTACCGCAAGCCCGGGCTATTGTCTGGGCTTCCAGCGTCATCACTTTGAGATAATTATTCAAACGACGGCCACCCTCAATCGGGTCAAGACGCTCCATCAATTCAGGGACTTGTGTGGTGATACCGGCGGGATCGTTGCCTTCATGCCAGTCATCATAAGCACCGGCGGTGGTGCCGAGCTTTTGGTATTCGGTTTCCCATTTGGGGTCGTTGTCACCCAGCGCAATCAGCGCGCCTGTGCCGATTGATACCGCATCAGCACCCAGCGCCAATGCTTTGGCAACATCCGCGCCAGTGCGTATACCGCCCGATACAATTAGCTGAACTTCGCGGTGCAAATCAAGGTCTTGCAACGCGCGGACAGCCTCGCGAATACAGGCCAAAATCGGCTGGCCAACATGTTCGATAAACACATCTTGCGTGGCCGCTGTACCGCCTTGCATGCCGTCTAGCACGACAACATCGGCGCCAGCTTTGATCGCCAGCGTCGTGTCGAAATAGGGCCGTGCGCCGCCAACTTTGATGTAGATTGGCTTTTCCCAGTTGGTGATTTCGCGCAGCTCAAGGATCTTGATTTCAAGATCATCGGGCCCGGTCCAATCGGGATGCCGGCAAGCCGAACGTTGATCGATGCCCTGAGGCAGATTGCGCATGCCTGCAACCCGATCGCTAATTTTTTGCCCCAGCAGCATGCCGCCGCCGCCCGGCTTTGCGCCTTGGCCAACAACGATCTCAATCGCATCAGCGCGGCGCAGGTCGTCGGGGTTCATGCCATAACGCGAAGGCAAATATTGGTAGACCAACATCTTGGAATGGCCGCGCTCTTCTTCGGTCATGCCGCCATCGCCGGTGGTTGTTGAGGTGCCCGCAAGGGTCGCCCCGCGGCCAAGCGCTTCTTTTGCCGGGCCAGACAGGGAGCCAAAGCTCATGCCCGCAATCGTGATCGGAATATCAAGTTCGATCGGCTTCTTGGCAAAACGGGTGCCCAGCACAACCTTGGTGTCGCATTTCTCGCGATACCCTTCGAGCGGATAGCGCGACATTGATGCGCCTAAGAACAGCAAATCATCAAAATGTGGCACCTTACGTTTGGCTCCGCCGCCGCGAATATCATAAATCCCTGTGGCGGCCGCGCGACGAATTTCAGCGTTTATTGAAGTTGAAAATGTTGCCGACTGGATTGGCTCAGTGCGCGGTGCACTCTCTTTTGCATCTTTCATAGACATCTTCCTTAGTACGCGTTGTCGATATTGAAATGATAAAGCTGTCGCGCTGAACCGTATCGGGTAAATTCCTCGGGGCGGGCGTCGCTGTCGGCGCGCGTCAAAAGATCGGTAAGTATCTCAAGATGCTCAGGCCGCATTTCTTTTTCAATGCAATCAGCGCCAAGGCTTTTTACCGATCCGCGCACAAATAGCCGTGCCTCATAAAGTGAATCGCCAAGCGCATCTCCCGCATCGCCGCAGACGACCAGATTGCCCGACTGCGCCATAAACGCCGACATATGACCGATATTGCCGTGCACCACGATGTCGATGCCCTTCATCGAAATCCCGCAACGCGAGCTGGCATTGCCCTTGATAACAAGCAGCCCGCCATTGCCGGTAGCCCCCGCATATTGGCTCGCATCGCCTTCGACAATCACGGTTCCCGACATCATATTTTCGGCGCAGCCCGGCCCGACCGAGCCATGTACCCGAATGAAGGCCTGCTTGTTCATGCCGCCGCAATAATACCCTGTCGAGCCTTTAACATTTACCTCGATAGGCGCATCTAGCCCAACCGCGATCGCGTGGCTGCCGCGAGGATTTACAATATTCCACTGGGTCTTATTGGTGCTACCCGCCAAGGCCTGAAGGCTGGAATTGAGGCCGCGCAGGCCGTCCGATTCAAGATCATATGTCTGCATATTAGTGGTTCCAGAAGTAAACAGTTGCGGGTTCAGGCTCCCAAACGCGGGCGTTTTCAATGCCCGGCAGGTTAACAAGTGCCCGATATTCGGATCCGAACGCCACATATTGATCGGTTTCAGCCATCACTGCGGGTTTACAAGCGATTGGATCGCGCACCACACCAAAGCCGTTCTTTGTGCCGACGACAAAGGTGAAGAAGCCATCAAGATCATCGAGGCTATTCTCTAAGGCTTCTCCAAGTGAGGCGCCGTTTTGCATTTTCCAGGTCAAATAGGCCGCGGCAACTTCTGTGTCATTCTCAGTTTGAATTGTTACACCTGCGCGCCGCAATTTGCGGCGCAGCGAATTGTGGTTTGACAAAGAACCATTGTGCACCAGACATTGATCAGCCCCGGTTGAAAAGGGATGCGCGCCCATTGTCGTTACGGCCGACTCAGTGGCCATCCGGGTGTGTCCAATGCCGTGCGTTCCCGACATTTTTGCGATTTCAAAGCGTTCTGCCACATTTTTAGGCAGCCCAACTTCCTTATAGATTTCGATCACATCGCCGGTGCTCATGACCCGAATTGTGGGGCGCAATTCTGCCAAAGCTTGGCGCGCCTCAGCAACTTTTTCTGTCGCCAATTCGAGTACCGCATGGGTGTCTTTTAGGCGTATTGAAACAGGGGTGTCGATGGCGGCTTTAAGCGCCAAATCAAGCCCAGAAAAGTCGATTTCTGCTGCGTCAGATTGGACTGTGATTTTCGACTTAGCATCTGAATCAGAACCATAAATTGCGATCCCGGCACTGTCTGGGCCACGGTTAGACATCGTCACAAGCATCGCAGTTAACATTGTCCCCAACTGTGGCTCCAATGACTTGTCTTTCAGAAATAGTCCTACGATCCCGCACATGCGCGCAATCCTCCCAAAGTTACCACCGCAGCGACGGCACTGCAGCGACTCAAAAGCTAGCACCATATTTACGCACACTCAACCAATAGGAAACTTATTTTCATATAAGGCAATAATTACTGGCCAGTTCGAGGGTTACGTGGTTCATTTCGGTCGAGCGTCTCACTGCGGCTAATCACTGCGACGAACAACGAAGACGTGTTTACGATGGCCGACATGGAGGACGAACGTGGAAGAACAATTTGCAGAGCTACTGGCAAAAGTAGCCCAGCTAGAGGCAAATAGTGCAGTAACAAACACTATCTTCGCCGAAACATACTACTTTATATCAATCCCGTTAATGATCATTATTCACGCAGGCTTTTTGGCATATGAAATGGGCGCTTCGCGGCTCAAAAATACGCTGTCATCAGGTGTTAAGAACATCCTAGCCTTTGCCTTTATGATCCCAACTTTTTACTTCATTGGTTGGTGGGTTTATTGGGCTTTCCCAACTGGTCTTACACTTTCAGCTGGGCCAAATGGCATTTCTGGCGCCGAATATGCGAGCTCAATTGCACTTGGATGGGGCGAGTCAGCCCAATATATGGGGCCCAACATCGCCGATAACGCCTCGGGCGTATTCTTTGGTGCATTTGCACTATTCGCCGCCACAACAGCCTCGATCATGTCGGGTGCTCTGATCGAGCGCATTCAGACCGTGGGCTTCGTCATTTTGGCGATCGTGCTTGGCTCATTCGCATGGGTTATTGCGGCGGCTTGGGGCTGGCATGCAGATGGCTGGTTGGTCACGCAATGGGGTGTGCATGACTTTGGCGCAGCGGGACTTGTCCACGCGGTTGCTGGCTTCTTTGCGCTTGGTGTGCTGATCAATCTTGGACCGCGCATTGGCAAATACAACGCCGATGGCAGCGCCAATGTGATTGCAGGCCACAACATGCCGCTGACGGTTATCGGCCTCATGCTGATCATTGTTGGCTTCTTCGGCTTCTTGATGGCCTGTATCATTGTACCTGGCGAGGCATGGTCCTGGTCGAGCACGACATCAGCATCAATCTACGGCACACCGATGACAATTTCGGCGCTGACCTTCAACACGTTGATGGCCATTGCTGGTGGTATTATCGGCGCATGGGTGGTTACTAAAGACCCGTTCTGGATGATGTCTGGTGCGCTTGCCGGTATTATTTCAACCGCGTCGGGCCTGGATATCTACTTCCCGGGATTGACGTTTATCATTGCCAGCAGCGCGGGCGCATTGCTGATGCCACTTGCCAGTATGGTTGAACGGCGCGGCATTGATGATGCGGTTGGTGCATTTACCGTGCACGGCATTATCGGCCTTTATGGTGTTATCCTACTGGGTGTATTTGGGTCCGGCTTTCCAGCCGCGCTTGGTGCCGCTGGTGAGGTTGCAACAATTAGCCTGACGGGTCAGATTATTGGCGCGATTGTCTTCGCTCTCTTGGGCTTTGTTCCCGGTTACGTCGTATCGTTTATCTTGAAAAAGGTCGGCATGTTACGGACACCGGAATCCGCCGAATTAGCGGGCCTCGATCCAACCAAAGTACCGGCTCAGGCTTATCCTGAGGGCATTGGCGCATCTGCTGCGGCCTCCTCATAAACCAAATCAGAAAGGAAAAAACGATGGGATTTCCATTTGAAAATGCAACATGGGACGGCCTGGACGGCGCAATGTTTATGGGCTGGGGCGGTATAATGCCCGGCGTATATACGGCCATTTCTGTGCTGATCTGTGTTTATGTTCTTTGGGCTGGCAACCGCGCAGAGCAACAAAAGTACAAAGCCTTCGAAAATAAGTAAGCGCATTTGATTGCGTATTAGGGGCTGCCGTCTGGTGGCCCCCATTTGTTTACCTGACAGGAATAAATTTTGCACAACAGTCTTGATTTTTACCTGTAGCTATTGCTCAATAAGCAGCGAATTATAGACTCAGAATAGGGGCATATCATGATAGCATCTTGGCGATTTTCCGCGCTTGCTGATCGGCATCGCGCAATGGGATCAAATCTCGAAGATTGGTCAGGCATGGGAACAGCATGGACCTATGACAAAGATCAGCAAGAAGAGTATCTGGCCATCCGGACCAATGCTGGCTTCATGGATGTTTCCGGCCTCAAAAAGGTGCATGTGGTCGGGCCGCACGCCTACCATGTGATTGACCGCGCCACGACGCGCAACGCTGACAAAATCAAGCCGGGCCGGTCTTCATATGCCTGTATGCTTAACGATGATGGCAAATTCGTTGATGATTGTGTAATCTACCGCACCGGTCCAAACGCCTTTATGGTTGTGCATGGCTCCGGCGCTGGACATGAGCAATTGACGATGGCTGCGACCGGCCGCGATGTTGATGTCCGGTTTGACGACAATATGCATGACATCTCGTTGCAAGGCCCCAAGGCCGTTGATTTTCTGGCCGATCACGTGCCGGGTATTCGCGACCTCGCTTATTTTTCGCATATGCAAACGATGCTGTTTGATAAGCCCGTGATGATTTCGCGGACCGGATATACCGGCGAACGCGGCTATGAGCTTTTCTGCCGCGGCCAAGATGCGCCGCATATTTGGGATACGTTGGTCGAATTGGGCGGTAAAACCGGAATTATCCCAACACGATTTACAACGCTCGATTGGCTGCGTGCCGAGAGCTATTTGCTGTTCTTCCCCTATGATAATTCCGAATTCTACCCGTTTGAGAACGAGAAAAACGGCGATACACTTTGGGAGCTGGGGCTCGAATTCACTGTGTCTAAAGGCAAAACAGGGTTTCGTGGCGCTGAAGAGCACTACCGTTTGCAGGGCAAAGAGCGTTTCAAGATCTACGGTGTTTTGCTTGAAGGAACCGAGCCTGCGGATGAGGGCGCGCCGCTGATGAAAGACGGCAGGCAAGTAGGCACCGTCACGGTTGGCATGTATTCGACGCTCAATAAGCACAATGTCGGGATCGCCCGCATGCCGGTTGATTGTGCGGTAGATGGTGTGGCGATGAGCGTTAAAAATGCCAGCGGCGAGATTGCTTGTGTCGCACATTCAATGCCATTCTATGATCCAGACAAGAAACGGCGCACGGCCAAAGGCTGACGCGTATGCTACCGAAGGGTGCCGCGATATCGGGGCGCCCTTCGACATTTAAAACCTATTGAGGAGATGCTGCGCTCATGTCCAAATTTCAGTTTCCCAAAGCGATCTTTAGCCGCCCGGTTTATACTGTGCTTGAGCGGCGTGTTGGGTCTCATCATCTCATGGTTGCGGATGCTGAGGGCGGCGGGGCATTGCTTGATTTGGCCAAATCTGACAGCGGATTGATGGCCGATGCGCATGTGATCTATATCCCCAAACATACCGGTGACACCTATAGCAAGCCGCTGGCGGCCTTTGCGCCGGGCCAGTTCTATATTGGCTCCAGTTATGAGGCGTCTGTGGCGCGTTTGCGGCGCACTTTGCTTGGCGCGCATATGGGGCTTCAGGTCTATCTTGCGGGTACAGAAGGGCTAATGGGGCAGGTGCAAAGCGAGGCCGCGCAAGCTGGCATCTCACCTGAGTCTATTCAATCTGAGCATCGCGGCTCTGTGGCACGGCGGATGCAATGCGTTCATTGCAAAGGCATTACCGAAGACGTGACGGTTGATCCGTTTGTTTGCGGGCATTGCGGGCTGAACTTGTATGTGCGCGACCACTATTCGCGGCGGTTGGCGGCGTTTCAAGGCGTGTGCGTCAATGCTGAAGACCCGGGCAATGTGCCAAAAGCGAAGGAGCTTTATACATGAGTGGTGTAGAGAAAATCGCGGTACGGGTGACAAATATTGTACCGCTAAATGCTCTGGTCACGCGCTTTGAATTTAAGCGCAGTGATGGCCTGCATTTTCCAACATTTTCGGGCGGCGCACATGTTGTTGTTGAGATGCAGGACGGCGAAATTTTGCGCCGAAACCCTTACTCATTGATGTCTGATCCGGCGGATCAGAGCCAGTATGCAATCTCGGTGCGCCGCGATGATGAAGGCCGCGGTGGTTCATTGTTTATGCACCGCTCGGTGTCGGTTGGCGATGAAATGCTGATCAGTAATCCGGTCAATTTATTCGCGTTAGACTTGCGGGCGCGCAAGCATTTGATGATCGCCGGGGGGATCGGGATCACGCCATTTATGGCGCAAATTAAACAGCTTAGTCGCACGAACGGCAATTGGGAGCTGCATTATGCCAGCCGCAATGCAGCGCTTGCCTCATATGGCAGCGAGCTGATGGCGCAGCACCCTAACGGCGTGCATATTTACTATGATGACGACAAACAGAGCATTGCGCTTGAGGCGCTGCTCAAGGGGCAACCGCTGGGGACGCATTTGTATATTTGCGGCCCGAAGGGGATGATCAATTGGGTGCGTGACACAGCAAAAAAAGCCGGATGGCCGCATGAGGCAATCCATTATGAAGAGTTTCTTGCGCCGCAATCGGGCAAGCCGTTTGAGGTGAAGCTGGCGCAATCTTCGATGGTCATTCAAGTTGGTGAAAACCAAAGCCTGCTTGAGGCGATCGAGGCGGCGGGCGTTGATGCGCCCTATCTTTGTCGCGGCGGTGCCTGCGGGCAATGTGAGACGGCTGTGATCGGATATGACGGCAAATTTTTGCACAATGATCATTGGCTTACCAATGAGGAAAAGGCCAGCGGCCACAAAATTATGCCATGCGTTTCGCGCTTTGAGGGCAAGACCCTCGTGCTGGACCGATAGGAGAGAATGATGAGCATTCAGTTCAATGATGAGACCTTCCGCGACGATTATACGTTTCGCAATTCTGACTGGGCTATCAACCGGTTCCCTTTCCCGTTTCATGAAGATCACTACATGTATTCGGTCAATATGGAGCAGCATCGCGGCGGGCCTGAGGGCTCAGTTTTCGAGAAGCGTTTTGATGTTGATGAACATTACGTCGCCGAGATGCGCGATCGGGCGCAGGTTCTGGCCGATGATCCGCTGCGCTGCCAGTCATTGCCGCATATGACATTGGCGGGCTGGGACCTGCTTGAGCTGATCATGGTGTCCAAGTCGGAAGACTATCCTGATCTGTTTGAACTGCACCGCGACGACGATAAATGGCGCTGGGTCAACAAACCTTTGGGCATTGATGACAGCTTTACCTTTATGGATGAGACGACGCTGCCCTACGGGCCGATGGAATATATCACCCGCCAAACGCAGGGCGATTTTGCCGTGCTCGATCAGCGCGACGACAATCTGTGGATGGATGCCGGGATGATCACCACGCAGGCCGATTGGTCGTTGGATTTTGACATCGGGATGAACTTTTTCGAGTGGCATGCGCCGGTGCCCAAGGCCAATGAGATGGGCATATTTGTCCGCGCGCTGAAGTTTCTGATGAGCGTGCAGCAGGGTGCACCAGCGCGGCGGCTTAACTGGACAATGACGGTTAATCCGTTGCTCGATACCAGCCCCGAGAACTATCACAAATGGGGTATTCAAAAGACCCAGATGACCCCCGAAAATGTAGGCGAAAAGCAGCATCTTCGGGTTGAGCTGCAGACATTTTTTCGCCTGCCGCGCTCAAACGGTTTGGTGTTTCCAATTCGTTGCTATTTAATCTCGCTCGACGATCTGACAAGCATCCCCAAATGGGGCCGACGGTTGCACCGCGTGATCCGTGATCTGCCTGAGGAGCTGGCGACCTATAAGGGCTTTATTGATAATCGACCGATGATTATTGATTATCTGGCCAAGGTCGATAATGGGGCCGAGACTTCGCCGGGCATCTGGCCTGATCTCCATTTGGAGCCCGACGCTAAAGCATAACCTGCGCTTATGATTTCGCCGATGACGTTGGCGGATAGGAAATAATCGACAAATACCGCGCGGGCAGAGAGATTAGTTTTTCTGGTCCGTGCGGGCTGTCTGCATCAAAGAACAGCGTATCGCCGGGCTTGAGCGCATAAACATTGTCGCCGTGGCGATAATCGACCGCGCCTTCAAGCATGTAGATTGTCTCGATGCCTGCATGCTGAAATGTCGGAAAAATATCGGCTTCGGTTGATAATGTAATCAGATATGGCTCGACAATTACGCCGCTGGCATTGGAGCCAATATGGCCAAGCAGATTATATTGGTGTCCGGCGCGCGTGCCCTCGCGCTCAAGCTCGACACCTTTGCCGGCTTTGGTGTGCATGGCTTCACGCTTTTCTTCAAAACGCCTAAAGAAGGATGTGAGCGGCACGCTGAGCGCATCGGCCAATGTTTGCAACGTGGTCAATGACGGCGAGGTATTGCCGTTTTCGATTTTTGACAGCATGCCAATGGAAAGCCCCGTCAGGGTCGATAACTCAGCAACTGTAATTTCTTGTTGGCGACGAAATGCACGCACTTCGCGCCCGATAGCGACCTCAAGAACTTTTTCACGGTCGCCGCGCGTACGGTGCGGATCTTGGCTAAGTGGTGCATTGTTCAATTCGGCCATTTAAATCTCAATATTTATATTGCGCCTTTTAGTCGATGTTGCGGCCTTTCAGCAAGGCGTGGTGCAATATACGAAGCACAGCGCCACATATTGAGCATAACAAGGCGGTATGTTTCCTGCTAGTGGTAATATCATGCATGAGAATGAACGCACCGAGATTGGTTTTCTGATTTTTCCAGGCTTTCCAATGGCGTGCCTGACCTCGATTATTGAGCCGCTACGCGCCGCAAATGAGATTGCGGGCGTGACCGCATTCGTTTGGCGCATGATATCTGAAACCGGTGCGCGGGTGACGTCGAGCGCCGAAGTTGTGTTTGAGCCATCGATGGCGCTGGATGCTGTCGAGGCGCTGGATCAGCTGTTTTTGCTCAGTAGCCCAGTCGCGGTGTTTGAAAATGCAAAGGCTGGCAATGGCGCATTACGCAGGCTGGCGCGGCACGGGGCGATCATTGGCGGGATCAGTGGCGGCGTGTTTCCTCTGGCGCGTAGCGGGTTGTTGGACCAGCATATTTGTTCGGTTCACTGGTGCTATGGCGCTGCGTTTCACGACGAATTTCCAGACTTGCAGATGTCGGACGAGGTGATCATGCTCGATGGGCGGCGCCATACTGTATCGGGTGCCGCGGCTGGGTTTGATCTGGCCCTACATCTCATTGAAGAGCGGCTTGGTGATGATGTTGCCACCGAAGTTGCATGCTGGTTTCAACATCCGCTGATGCGCGGCCAAGGCGTGCGTCAGCGCATTCCGACCCGCCACAGGGCCAGCGCTGATGATATGTTACCGCCGCAGGTGAAAAGCGCCATTGAGATATTTGCCGCCCATATGGCAACACCTGTGACCATCGCCGAAGTGGCGCAGATGGCGGGCCTGTCTACACGCCAGCTTGACCGCGCCTTTAATAAAGCAACAGGCAAGGGGCCGCTGCACTATTACCGCTCAATGCGGATGAAAGCGGCGCGCCAACTTGTGCAATATTCGAACAATCCGATGCGCGACGTTGCCGCTGCGGTCGGCTATATGTCGGCGACGCCGCTCATGCGGCATTACCACCAAGAGTTTGGTGTCTCGCCCGACGAAGACCGGGCCAAGATCAATATGTTTCGCGTTCAGCAAAACAAAGCTGTGCCGTCAAGCGAGCGCCGGCGCTTAGGCGATTGAACGCATGGCGGTCTCGATAGCGTGGCTCACGGAGCCCGCTGACGAGCGGGGCACCCAGATGGAAAAAGCGCGCAGCGCTTCGCGACAGATGACAAAACAACCGGTGTGTTCGATTGATGTGCGGGTCGCGGCGCCGCTTTGCATCTGGGGTGCATCTAGCGGGCAAAGCCGCGCCAGCACCTCGGTGGCGGTTTCACCTGAAAGATCAAAACGCGCCCAGCCGCCGGTTTGTTCAGTTACCGAAACGGCATCGCCGCCAGCGGCTTTAAGCTCATCGGCAATATGCTCATGGCTGTTATAGGGGGCCTCGACAAACCATTGTGCGGGGCCAACCCAAAAGGCGACGAGGCCCTGGCTATTGGTGGATCGGCCCGGTGCGGGGGCGGCATGTCCAATGATTTTGCGCAGCGCTATAGCGGCCTCTTTTTCGCATCCGCGCCGGGCAGATAATGACGCCAATGCGAAATCGGGCTGCTCTGTGAGCGTTACCGCGCCAATAGTTTCGTGCAAGGGTGCGTCGGCACCCAGAGCTGTGAGGGGGGCTAAATCATGCACGCAGACGCGCTCCTTCTGGGTCAACAAAATGGGCGCTGACAACTTCGGCATCAACATTCACGCCGGTAAGTGGGCTAACCAGCTCAATAATTTCGCCTTCACGCGCACCGCCATTTTTAAGAAAGCCAAGGCCAATTGAGTGGCCGAGATTGGGCGAGAAGCAGGCGGAGGTGATATAGCCCTGATCATGGGCGGCATCATGTGGCGCGCCTTTGGCCATAATATGGGCGCCTGCGACAATAGGCCTGTCGGACTGAACCGGGCGAAAACCAACCATCGTCAGAGCATCGGGGGCGTTGAGCCCTTCGCGGCGCGAAAGAACCGCGCCGATACTGTCTTTGATCTTTGAAACCATACGGCCCATGCCCAGATTGAGCGCAGTGGTGGTGCCGTTGAGCTCGTTACCAGCGGCGTGGCCTTTCTCAATGCGCATAACGCCGAGCGCTTCTGTGCCGTAAGGAACCACATCAAATTCGGCCCCTGCCTGCATAATTCGGCGCATCAAAGCATCGCCGTAGCGCGTTGGCACGGCGATCTCATACGCCAGCTCGCCAGAAAATGAGATACGGAAGAGGCGGGCGCGCAGGCCGCCGCAAATGGTGATTTCACCGCAAGCCATGAAGGGGAAATCTTCGTTGGTAATACTGAATTCCGGGTCGATGATCTTTTGCAAAAGCGCGCGCGAATTTGGCCCTGCAACCGCGTATTGCGCCCAGGCTTCGGTGGTCGAGATTAGCTGCACATCAAGGTCGGGCCAGAGGCACTGACGCGCAAACTCCATGTGGCGATAAACATTAACTGCATTGGCAGTGGTGGTGGTGACAATGATGTGGTCTTCGGCAAGCCGGGCGGCGGTGCCATCATCCATGGCAATACCATCTTCGCGCAACATCAAGCCGTAGCGGGTTTTGCCGACAGCCAGTTTAGCGAAACCATTGCAGTATATTTTGTTAAGGAAAGCCGCGGCATCTGCCCCCTGCACGTCGATCTTGCCAAGGGTTGTGACATCACAAGCACCAACCGATGCGCGGGTACCGAGCACTTCGCGGTCAACACTTTGCCGCCAATGGGTCTCGCCAGGCTGGGCGAACCATTGGGCCCGCAGCCAATTGCCAACCTCGACAAACGTGGCCCCTTGTTCTTTGGCCCAATGGTGGCTCGGGGTCAGGCGTGTGGGGTGAAACGCCATGCCGCGCGTGCGCCCGGCCAATGCGCCAATTGCGATCGGTGTATAGGGTGGGCGGAAAATGGTTGTGCCGACTTCGGGGATACTTTTGCCCGCCAATTCGGCCATGATCGCAAGGCCGCCCATATTCGAGGTTTTGCCTTGATCGGTTGCCATGCCAAGGGTGGTGTAGCGCTTGAGATGTTCAACCGAGCGGAAATTTTCTTGATGCGCTAGCTTGACGTCTTTGACGGTTACATCGTTTTGCTGGTCGAGCCATGCACGGCCTTTGCCGCGGCTTGTATGCCAAAATGGCGTGAGGCGGGCTTCGGTATCTTCTGCGCGCGGCAGCGGGGCGGTGGTGGCCTTGATATCAAGGCTTGCTAGCGCGGCTACGGCGGCGTTGGCCCCGTTTTCAAGCGCGCCGGCGGTCGAGAAAACACCCGCAGCGGCACCCGCTGTGGTCATCCCCGGAGGGCCATCAGGCCCAGGCACAAAGGCCGCTATTTTGGCGTTCCAAACCGGGCGACCGCGCTGATGACAGGTCATGTGCACATTGGGGTTCCACGCACCCGATACGCCAAGCGCGCCGCAGCTGATCTGACGAATTTCGCCGCTGGGCAGTTCGACTGAGATTGATTTGAGGCCCAGCCGCCCGCTGCTATTTATAACCTGTGCGCCCTTTATCACCTCAAAGTAGGCACTGTCGGGGGCCGTGCTTCGGGTGTCGATGACGGCGGCAATATCGACGCCATTGGCCACCAAGTCGGCGGCGGTGCGGTGCGCGTCATCGTTATTGACAAACACTGCAATGCAGTGCGCAGGCGTGGCGGCCCAACGGTTGGCATAGCTACGCATTGCTGAGGCCAGCATGATGCCTGGGCGATCATTGTTGGCAAAAGCGATTGGCCGCTCTGTTGCACCTGCGCAAAGCAGACAGCGCTTGGTGTAGAGCCGCCAGAAAATTTGGCGTGGTTTGTCGGGGGCGGGGGTGGCAATGTGGTCGTTGACCCGCTCAAGCGCCCCATAAATACCGTGATCAAAAGCGCCAATAATCGTGGTGCGCGACATCAAGCGGACATTGGCCATTGTCGCCAGTTCGGCCACGGTGCTGGTCGCCCAGTCTGCGCCAGATTGGTCGCCGATGGTAAAGCGCTCGGCGTTGAGCCGTCCGCCCATGGCGAAGTCTTCATCGGCCAGAATGACGGATGCGCCAGCCCGACCAGCGACAAGTGCGGCAGAAAGGCCGGCTGGCCCGGCGCCAATAATCAGCAGATCACAATGCAGGAAACCTTTGTCATATTGGTCAGGGTCTTCTTGCATTGACAGGCTGCCAAGCCCGGCCGCTTTGCGGATGATTGGCTCGTAGATCTTCTCCCAGAATGCGGCGGGCCACATGAAGGTTTTGTAGTAGAAACCGGCCGTGAGGAAGTTTGAGAACCGATCATTGATGGCCATGGCATCGAAAGCAAGCGAGGGCCATCGGTTCTGGCTATTGGCGGCAAGCCCGTCGAACATCTCGGTGGTGGTGGCGCGGGTGTTTGGCTCTTGGCGCGCACCGCTGCGCAGCTCGACCAAGGCATTTGGCTCTTCGGAGCCGGCGGTAAGCGGGCCGCGCGGGCGGTGATATTTGAACGAACGCCCCATAAGGCGCACGCCATTGGCAAGCAGCGCCGAAGCCAGCGTGTCGCCGGGATAGGCTTGGTAGGATTTTCCATCAAAGGTGAAATTAAGTGTTTGGCTGCGGTCGATTTGGCCGCCATCTAATCTGTTTATCTGGTTCATGTGCTGCGGCCCTCGGCGCGGGCGACATCGCTGGCCAGCTCGACGTTTGAGATATCGTGGGTCAGGGTGTTGCGGGTGACGACCAGCCAAGAGCGGTCGCCGCCCTCGTGGAACCAAAGCTCGCGGTGCTCTCCGGCGGGATTATCGCGCAAGTATTGATAGGTATAAAACTGGGCAGAGGTGTTGCCGGTCGTATCGGGGCTACCATCGGGGCGGTGAATCAGGTTGGCATCGCCAAAATAGGTAAATTCGGCGGCGTCGCGCGGGCCGAGAAGCGGGTGATTTATGATCATATCAGTGCAAATTGGGCTGAGCGCCCATCCCTTTCTCATCTATCATGTGACCCCGTTCGAAACGGTCAAAACGATAGGCGGTGGCGGTTGGGTGTGGCCTGTCTGTGGCCAGTAAATGGGCATAGACATAGCCCGAGGCTGGGGT
>NVXG01000060.1 GCA_002733805.1 Robiginitomaculum sp.
AATGGTTTCAGGTCAGCACCATTGGGTAAGCCCAAAGTACCTACAACAGTATGCAGAACATGCTGCTTGGCTTGAGGATCATCGCCGGGAATGTACGGGTGGCTTGGCTAAACGGATAGTACGAGCGGCTTTGATTGCGCCAAAAAGCCGTCAATTTGGCGGATATTGGCAGCGAGCCACGCAAGTTTAGAAATGTTTGATAGTGTCACGTTTTTACATTGTCTTAGTAGATAATTTTCAACTTCACACTTTACGGATATTTATAAGCACCTGAAAAAATTCGAGATTTTTGGAACAAATATTATTGCATTTTTAACTCAAAGTGACTATACTTAATCTATAGGGCATTGCGCCCATGGGTCAGCCGTGCTGGTCGCACAAAGGCTCGGGGAACCGGGCCTTTGTAGTATGTGGCCCTCAATCAAAGCAACTATACTTTATCCCGAGGCTATCAATTTCATCAGAATCAAGTACTGCATCTATTATCTTTCCGGCTTGTTTCAACTGCTTATAAGGCTTGTATTCACTGTCGTATCCGCCCTTTGCCATAGGATAAAGATAGATGTCTGCAATTTGTATTTGCGCCAATTTCTTAGTTTTACCGCGCGGATCACCTCTAATAATCCGCTTGAAATCATCTGCAACAAGTCCGTTGTAATTAGAGTTCGCATTGGCAAATGGCATACCAGTAACCTTTAGCGCCTTGGCGCAAGAAATAAGGTCTCTATCTTCATTTTTCCCGCATTGCTCAAAAAATACGCGCAGGTGCTTTCCTTTTGAATCCGCATACTTTGCGGCGCGTTCTAATAGTATTGTTAATGCCGTCCTGTCCATGAACCAAGGATCGCCATTATATCTTTCATGGTATCTATTAACATATCCGGGTCGATCTATTATTGTGGCAATCCCCATGACTGGTAAACTGCATAGAAAATTTGTGAAATCGGGCATAAAATCTGCGGCAATTTCAGGGTTTTTAAGCCACTTAAAATTGTCCCGCCCACCGCGAATTTCGTGCGAGTGAAGTGGGTAAGTGATTTTCCATTTACCGCAAAAATCTTGATAGGATTTCCACACGCCATTAATATATTGATAGTCTATCATAACGCCCCCGAGCCCAAAACAATCAAGCCCGTCACGCCTTTGCAAGTTCGGTTCTTTGTTGGACTCTCGGCTTCCGATGTCATCAATGAACAGGTGTACTTCGTCTTCCATGGTACTGCTAATAGCAGGTTTTTCCATATTGTCTTGCACATATATAAATTTGCAACCTACCTTGATTACGGGCGCAATTGCCATTCAATAACATGCTTTTTGTTCAGAACCCCAAGCAGATTGCCCTTCGCCCGTTGCTTGTAAAGCGAGCGTCCGATCCGGTTGGTCAAATCGGCCACGGTTCGCCTGTCTCGAATATCCTGCCCCGATGCTGCAAGAATGTTTTGTGCCAACTCACGGGACGTTAGGGGCCGCTCGGAGCATTTGAGTTCCGTAATGATGCCTTCCAGCAATTCACCTTTCACAAATTCAAGTTTCCGGTACTGCTTGGGCATGATGTCGTTCAGTTGCCCGGTGTAACCAACGATCCGCAATGCTACATCAAGCGATTTAATGTCGTTTCGGGCCATCGCCAGTTGTTCAGCAAGGCGTTCGGCCTCATGAAACAACTGAACCCGCTTCTTGAGCAACCCATTATGGGTTTCGCCGTAGTCCTTAATCTCTGAATAAAACCGCTTCGTCATTTTATGTGTTTTGATGCCCCATAAATATGTGCTGTCACAGAAGGAATAAACAAATGACAGCAGTCAAAATCGGATATCATGCATTCAAAGAAATCATTGAGATGATTGAATCAGGCAAACCAACTCTGCGGGACTACGCACTGGTTATGATGAAGGGTGCTTGCAGACATTCTCAGTGTGATGATCAAGATAACCCTTCGACGTATTGGTTGCCGCGAGTGAGGATGTCTTGATCAATTGCACCACTTTCATATAGCAATTTCAATGCAGATTTGGCATTCAATTTTGCCAAGTCCAACTCATGAGCGACAAATGCACATATCCATTCACCATTTCTATCTATCGCATCCACGTGATAAAAGGTTGTTCCGTTGACAATATCTGTGCTGATCTTGAATGTATATTCCATACCAATTCCCTCCAATGATAACTGATTGGCTGACTATAGCATGTTTGATTGGATATGGTGAATTGATGTTGGTGCTTCTGCTACATAAAGCCGGTCATACCGGCGAAGGCCGGTATCCATCCATTAACTTTTTTACGTCGCCGTCGGTGGATGGATGCCGGATCAAGTCCGGCATGACGAATTGTATTGTGTCAAAATAAGCCGCAGAGTCGTTTACGGTTCAGACACGTCCAGTTCTGACCAGTCTACTGCTGCCATCATTTTGTCATAGGCCCCGGTCGAACGCGGCCACATGGTCGGGATAAAGCCGTCATCGCGCTTATACCAACTGACACAGGACGTGGCCCAGATCGAGTCGACCAGCTCGCTTTGGATCTGTACATTATAGGTGGCAACGGCTTCGGGTTTGGGGACAATGGTCTGTCCTGACTTTAAGCTGGTAATGGCCTCGATCAGGTATTTCAACTGGCTTTCAATCATCAGGATCATTGAGGAATGGCCCAGACCGGTATTTGGCCCCAACATGAAGAATGAGTTGGGAAAGCCATCAACCATCAAGCCTTTCAAGGCGCGCAAATCCTTGCGCCATTTCGACAGATTGGCTCCATTGATACCGGTAATTTCAATGTGGGGCATGAACTCGGTGGCGGTAAAGCCGGTGGCCATGATCAACACGTCGGCCTTGACCAGTTCGCCCGTGCCGGTTTTGACGCCGGTCGGTGTAATCTTGGAAATACCATCGGTGTTGAGTTGCACATTGTCGCGGCAGAACATGCCGTAAAAATCATCTGAGATCAGCAGGCGCTTGCAGCCAAATTCAAAATTGGCCGTTAGCTTGCGGCGTAGGTCTGGGTCTTTGATTTTGTCTTTCAAATAGTCGGTCGAGCGTTTGTGCATGAGTTTGTTGACCCAGCTGCCGGGGCGCATGGCCCGAAAAACAAATTGGTCGTGTGTGGTGAACAGGCGAAACCGCAACAGCCAGTTCCAACCTGGCAAATTCCGGAATAACCATTTTTCCAGTTTGGAATACTTCCGATCCTTGCGCGGCATGACAAAGCTGGCGGTGCGCTGAAACATGGTCAGCGATTTGACCTGTGGTGCAATGGTTGGCCCGATCTGCAAGGCACTGGCCGCGCTGCCAATGATCACTACATTTTTGTCGTGTAAATCCACGCTATGGTCCCAGCGGGCCGAGTGAAACATCGGTCCTTTGAAGCTGTCCAACCCGGCAAATTCCGGGATTTGTGGATTGCCCAAAAAGGCCACGCTCCACACCACAAAGCGGGCAATGATTTCATCGCCGTTGGCCGATTTTAGCTTCCACAGTTTGGTTTTGGTGTTGAAACTGGCCGAGACGATCTCGGTATTGAACTGAATAGATGGCTTTATCCCAAACTTCTCGACCACGGATTCAACGTACGTCTTGATCTCGCCTTGCGGTGAATAGACCCGGCTCCAATTGGGATTGGGCGCGAACGAATAGCAGTACAAATGCGAAGGCACATCACAGGCGGCACCGGGATAGGTGTTATCGTGCCAGGTTCCGCTGATCCCATCGGTCTTTTCAAAAATGGCAAAATCGCTGATCCCGACTTCGTGCAATTTCACGGCTGCGCCGACCCCGGCAAATCCTGCTCCGATAATTGCCACTTCTAATTGTTGATTAGCCATTTGTCGTCCCTACTTCACGCTGTAACCAGTCAATAAATGGCCCATGGCTTTGGGCTTCGTCAATGGCAATTGCCATGAATGCAGGTACTTCAAACGGATGTAAGGACAAAAACTGCTCGCGTAGCCTCGACAAGTCAGTTGCGCCGGTTTTGAGCCAGACTGGAATTTCGGTCTCACTTTGGGTTTTACCCTGCCAAGCATAGAGGCTGGTCATGGCCGGGCCGATATTGCCACAGGCAATTAGTCCTTCTTCGACCAAGGTTTGAACCGCTTGTTGCGCTGTTTTTTGGTTTGGCCAAGTTGAATAAATCAGGAAAGCCATGGCAATTTTCCATCCAGTTCTGTATGGAAGCCACCAGTTTGCCTCCTTGATGGCCCCTCTGTCTGGAAGATACCCAATTGCGCCAACAAACAACAGCTCTGGTTTTGTATTCCGGTGGACAGGATAGCTGCGTCTGTCTGGCCGATGCGTTGGCGCGCTATGAGAACGTGGAAACCATCGGGTTTTTGTATGGGCAAGCCCACGCAATCGAGATGCAGACCCGCTTGGTTTTTTTGCAAAAATACCGTGAAACGTTTTGCGATCAGGCCAAGCGTCTTGGCCCGGATCATGTGCTGGATATTTCAGGCTATGGCGAGATTGCCCAAAGCACCCTGACCGTTCAAGCCGCCGATACCCGGCGCAAGGATGGGCTGCCGGCCACCTACGTTCCGGGGCGCAATCTGATTTTTCTGATCGCGGCTGCTGCCTTGGCAGATCGACGCGGGGCCGAGGTATTGGTTGGCGGCATGTGCGAAACCGATTATTCGGGCTATCCGGATTGTCGCCGCGAAACCATGGATGCGGTCGAGACCACCATCCGGCTCGGCATGGGGCTAGATTTACGGATCGACACGCCATTGATGGCGCTGACCAAAGCGCAAACCTGGGAACTGACCGAGCGTCTGGGCGGGCAAAAGCTGGTTGATCTGATCGTGACCGATAGCCATTCGTGCTATGCCGGGGATCGCGAACACTTGCACAAATGGGGCTATGGCTGTGGCCAGTGCGATGCCTGTAAACTACGGGCCAAAGGTTATGAAAGCTGGGCCAACCAGCAAGAAGACGGCGCATGACCTATTCGGTCAAAGAGATGTTCTTGACCTTGCAGGGCGAGGGACAACAGACCGGTCGCCCAGCGGTGTTTTTGCGCTTTACCGGCTGTAATTTATGGTCGGGCCGCGAACAGGACCGGACCAAAGCGGTCTGTCAGTTTTGCGATACGGATTTTGTCGGCATGGACGGGACCAATGGTGGCCAGTTTCAAGCGGCGGATGAACTAGCCCGCGCGGCTTTTGCGCTGTGGCCTGGCGGCGGCGAACCGCTGGTGGTGTGCACAGGCGGTGAGCCTTTATTGCAGCTTGATCCCGAATTGATTGCCGCCCTGCACGTTTGCGGCTTTGCCATTGCGGTCGAGACCAATGGTACATTGGCCGCCCCGGATGGAATTGACTGGCTTTGTGTCAGCCCTAAAGCAGATGCGCCATTGGTTCAGACTTGCGGAGATGAGTTAAAACTGGTTTATCCGCAAACCGAAAACCAACCGGGTGATTTCGAACATCTCGAGTTTACGCATTTCTCCTTGCAGCCGCTGGAAAATGCACGAGTGGAAGAAAACACCAAGGCCGCCATTGCATGGTGTCTTTCCCATCCCAAATGGCACTTGAGCCTGCAAACCCATAAATGGACCAAAATCCCATGACCCGCGTCGATACATATTTTGCCCGCCCGATGGAAATCACCCGGGCGGTATGGTTTGAGGCCGCCCACTATTTGCACAAGTGCGACAAGGGCCAAGGCTATACGCAATTGCACGGTCATTCATTCAAGATGGAAGTCACGTTACGCGGCATTCCCGGCGGCACCAATGGCTGGGTGGCCGATCTGGCTGCCATCGGCGCGTCGCTGGAGGCTTTACGGAGCGAGTTGGACCATTCCTGCCTGAACGAGATTGACGGGTTGGAAACCCCCTCGCTCGAGCGTTTGTGTGCCTGGATCGCAGCCCGATTGGCGCCAGAGTTTTCAACTCTGGCGATGGTTCGGGTATTGCGGCCGTCTTTGTCGGAAGATTGCCTGTTACGATTGTAAGCCGTTAGCTGGCTGGTTTTGCCGCCACGTCTTCGGCAATACGCCGGGAAAGGCGATCAAATGAGTGCCAAGCATCTGACCATGTAGCTACGCCGACCAAATTATCTATATAAACTTCTTCCCAAACATGATCCAGCGTTCCAATCACAGTGCCATCGCGGGCAATCAACTTGCCGGTTACTTTGGCTCCGCCTAGTGCAATGCTACTAGAGTGAAGTCCTGGTTTATCCCGGTATTGTGCCATGGTCGGCCGGTTTGGTTTTAACCCGGTAATGACCAGTTCCAGCGTGGAACCTTCATCTTGCATCAAATGGTTGCGGGTCAACTGTCCAACGACCTTTTTGTACAACACGTCTTGCAGATAAGCTGTATCCCGGCTGTCATACATTTTGGTTTCGCTTGCTACTTCCTCGCTCAACGAAATGGTGACATTCGCAATGGGTCCGGAATTGTCAGGCAGGGTTGAGTTATATTTCGAGCTGACCGCCGACGCGCCGGTAGCGATCAGGCTAAATACAGCAGCAATTATGATTTTCTGAAACATGAGTTTTCTCCTTATAGGCTTCAGCCCAAGCGTCCCAAGGCGCTTATAGCACGTTTGAGGTGAAAAACACAGGAAGGTATCCGACTGCCAGTCGCAAACCAGATCAAATCTTTGTTATGGCAGATCCTGATATGGCACGGTTTCTGTCACTGTTGCATCCTTACCAAGGATGACATCGGCGACTTTCCCGACGCCTTTTCCTGTTACTTTTACACCAACTCGAGTGGCTTTGGCTCCAACCGAAACAGCAGTACCGGCCACACTGGCTGTTGTCCCCAGTAAGGTTGTAAACGTACATGCCGACAAAAGAGGCAGGCAAATCAAGCTAACAAAAATTACAGTTTTTCTCATAATTCCCTCGAACATTGAAACCTTGAACAAGGGTCTAGCACACACATGGTTACTGCTTGGTGTATTTAAGGTTTTTGGCAGTGGCGTTGCGTAATGCAGTGATCAGCGGAATAGAGGCCGCCCCGGCCATTTCACTATTGTGCGCAATCAGTGCAATGGCATCCAGATGCGCTGTGATCAATTGGTGATCTATACAAGTTGGGTCGGTTACTGCTTTGATATAGCGGCAAAGGCTGTCGGTCAGTTCGCCAAGTTCTGATTTTGAAACAGACCCGGCCAACCCGCGAACGGCATGTGCTCGGTCATAGATGTTGGCAAGTTTATCCATATCAAACGGCGTTTTGATGCGTTGTAAAATGGCAATATCGGCAGCAATGTGGTCAGTTAATTCTGGAACCAACCTTTGAAGGGCATCGCTCAAGGCGGCTGTGGCCAATTGATCCTCTTCGGTCGAGCTATCGCCGACTTTTTGTTTTAAGCTAGAACTTGGCTGGATAAACTGCGTTGACATGGTCATTTTCCCAAATCAGGCATGAACCGCCAACGGTGCGGCTATGCGGCGTTCGGCGCCGGCATAGGCTTCATCGACACGGCGTCGCCGATCCGGCCCAAAAAAAGCTGAGGTGCGAACAAACATGCGTGGTTGTTCAACTACGGAAACGATCCGTTGGTACAAATTTTGCGCCGTCAGCGGCTTACACAGAAACTCGTTGGCTCCGGCATCGCGAGCTTCTTCGACCAGATGCCGCTCCGAATGGCCGGTCATCATGATAATGGGAATGGTTGGGCAGGGCGAATCTTCCGAATTACGGATCATTCTGGTCATTTCCAGACCATCAATCGGGCGCATGGCCAGATCAGTAATCATCAAATCAAACGAATTATTTTGTAATGCCTCAAAGGCTTCAGTGCCATCGCGGGCAATTTGTATATTGCCCAGACCAATGGCTGCCAACAAGGTCCGCACCAAGCGAGCCATATGCTTATTGTCTTCGACGATCAGCACTCGAACATTGTCAAATTGATAGGCCACTGGATCCCCGTTTCCCTTGGTCGTTTGGGCAAACTGGTGTGGTTTGGGTTAAATCAAGGTAAATTTCCTAAACATGTTCAATAAAAAGAAGTTGAATGGAGTAAAAACGACTCTTTCAGCCTTTTTTATTCGATTTTTCAGCGTGCAAAGATTCGACCTGTACTTGGATAGGTTGATCGGTCGATAGATGTATATCGCGCTGTGGAAATGGAAACTGGATCCCATTGGCCTGAAAACAATCCCAGATTTCCAGCAAGACCTCGGAGGAGATGTTGCCCACGCCGTTGTGGGAATCACGAATCCAAAAACGGATTTCCAGAATAACCGCACTGTCGCCAAACTCGCGTAATTGGCACACTACTTTGGGAATTTTCAGGACGCGATTGACTGAACTGGTTGCCTCGACCGCCAGATCAATAGCGTGGCGAATATCCGATTGGTAGGCAATGCCGATTTTTTGTTTGATGCGGACGATCGGATCGGAAAACGACCAATTGACCACTTTTTCGGTGACAAACAGCTCATTGGGTATCAGGTGTTCCTTGCGATCCCGGGTCACTACGGACGTATAACGCAAACCCAATGACGACACCCGGCCATAGGTCTGATCCACCTCAATCACATCACCGGGTTTGATCGAGCGATCCATCAACAGAATGACCCCTGAAATCAGATTGGCAAATATCCGCTGCAATCCAAAACCAATGCCGAACGACAGCGCGCCACCGATCAGCGCCAAGGACCCCAGCGGGATACCAATGCTGGACAAGGTAAACAAAACGGCTGCCGTCATCAGAGTGATCTGAATGGCTTTGGACAGCAGGATCTGCACGGATGGGGTGAGAGAAGGAAGTTTTTCAACCCGGATCCGCAATAAGGTGGAAAGACGGCTGGCGACCCATAAAAACCCCACCGCCAAAGCCGCGCCCCGCAGGATCACCCAAGCCGACATATGCATTTGACCTTCGCCGGATAACGGTGTGTCCAGAAAGTTCAATACGGGCGATAGCCAACCAAAAATATTCAAGGCGGCAATAAACCAAGCCAGACGCGCCATGGTTCTGGCCCAAAACGGCTCCGCAATAAACCCGGAGATCAGCCGAATCACCACATAGGCCGCCGCCAAAGAGCTGCCGATACGAGCCAAAACGACAGGATAGTCATTGGCTTGCAAAACGGCTTGGGCACCGCTGAGCAAAACCAGCATCAGGACCGTAAAGGTAACCGGCGCAAAAAATTTAGCCAAGGGTGCGGGCCAGCTCTTGATCGGCTCAATGGCCTCCAGCCGTTCGGCCAGATGCGATGCCAGGTTTTTCACTGGCCGGATCAACAGCAATGCCAGGATGACGGCCAGCACAACCGCAGCCAATTGCACGCCGGTATCGGTGTTCAAGACTTGCTCTTGAAACCATTTCAGCAATTTGCTGCTCAAATCCTGTGCATCTGCCACCAATTCAGGTGACACAAGTTCTTCTGTCTGGATATAGCTCATCTTTGGCACTATTAGTGGTTTCATTGGTCTTGTCGATATTGATGGACCTTATCTGGAGGTGTTTTTGCGCGAATTTTGGTGGATCATCATTTGTTTGTTGATGGGAAATGCCCCGGCACTGGCCGAGGCAACCAGCACCGAATTGGCCCAAGCCGCCTATTGGAACGGGGAATATGAGCGCGCAATTGAGCTAACAGCACCTTGTACCCTATTTGAATGTCTGGTCTTGCAGACCGAGGCTCGCTTGGCCCGATACAGTTTGGGGCATAGCCCGGACCCGATGCCAGAGTTAGATCAGATCGAAGCCTTGGCCAACCAAGCACTGGCATTGCGTAGGCAAGCGACCAAACCACGATTGGCGCTGGTGGCGGTGATCGGCTATCGGGCCCGCAATCGCAGCCTGTTTACCGGTTTACGAAAGGGTTGGGCCGGGCAGGGCCGAAAATTGATTGATGAAATTCTGGTGCTGGCTCCTGAAGACCCTTGGTCATACGCAATTTCGGCCAATTGGCATCTGGAAATTTTACGACGAACTTCGACGCGCCGTGCCCGGTTTGTCGGAGCCAGCCCGGCCCAAGGATTGGCCAATTGTGCCAAGGCGCTACAGCTCGCCCCCCGTGACGCAACAATTACCGGGCAATGTGGTTTGGCCTTGTTGGCCGCCCGACAAAAAGAATTGGAAGCCCCGGCTATTCATGCGCTGCAACTGGCCGCTTCGGCTTCGGACCATCAGGATATATTTGCTTGTTTGCGGCAAGATCAGGCGGCTCGGGTGTTATCGGTATATGCCCAAAGCGGGGTCAAACTGGCGCGCCGGTTGGCTGTGACCATCTTGTTGGTTCGGGAAAAGAGTAAATCAGCTACTGGCTGGCCCATACAATGCGGGCAATCCAATCCACTTGAGATCGCTCCAGAGTCCGGCCCGGATATTCCGGGTTAAGGCTGGACAGCTCGATATGTTTGGCAGTCATGCGCCGCAATTCCTTGGCCATCACTTCACCTTCCAGCGTGCGGACCACGACCCGATCGCCCCGCCGTACACTTTCTTCGGGAGAGACCACAATCCGGTCACCATCGCGAAACACCGGCAACATGCTGTCCCCGGTGATTTCCAACGCGTAACACCGATCATTAGCCAGCCCCGGAAATCGTACTTCGTCCCAACCGGTTCCGGCTGGAAAGCCGCTATCATCAAAAAATCCACCAGACCCAGCTTGGGCCATGCCAAGCAGAGGTACCGGACGGCCGCTTTCGGCCCGCCCGGCTCTTGAGCCGGAAAGCACGGCAAATTCTTCGAACCCGACCTGCGCCACATCCAGCACCTTTGCAATGCTTTCGGTTGAGGGCCAACGAGGCCGACTATCGTTAGCTGTAAAGCGTTTGGAGCGATTAAACGTGGTGGCATCCAAACCTGCCGCTTTGGCTAATGCCGAAACGCTCATGCCTGTTTTGGCGGCCAGATTGTCCAGACCGCGCCAGATTTGCTTGTGAGTCAGCATGGGCTGCTGTCCCCTTAAATTCCCCGATACCTAAGAATAAACACACATGAATAGGAATGTAAACCTATTTATAGATTTGATCTGTATTTGTTTTCGATGAGAGTTTTCTGAAGCTGGCAAGCCGCGCCAAACCCGGTTATGGGTGGGGTAAGGAGTAGGAAATTCCGTGGATAAAATATATAGATTATGCCGGTTGGATGAATGGCAGGCTGCTGAGGCGCAGGGTCATTTGCTGCCCAATGCTGACGACCAACGCGATGGTTTTTTACATCTGTCGACGGCTGAGCAAGTGGCCATCACTGCCCGCAAATATTACGCGCAGGTGCCAGATTTATTTCTGCTGGGAATTTCTATGACAGCGGTTGAACCGATTTTACGATGGGAAGCCTCAACTAGCGGAGAGGTCTATCCCCACGCGTATGGTGAGGTGCCAGTTTCAGCTGTTTTGTTTGCCAAGCCTGTGCCCCGGTATCAGGGGCAATATCAGTTTACCAAGGAAATTTTTACCAAGGAAATTTTTGAATGAGCCTGTTGCATAATCTCGCGCCCAAGGCCTTGCGCTTGTTTGAGGCAGAACGGGCTCACAAATTGACCTTGTTGGCGCTAAAAAATGGCCTGGGGCCAACCCGCGCCGAAGAGCCTGATCCAATTCTGGCCAGCTCCGTAGCCGGTCTGGAATTGGACAGCCCGATAGGTCTGGCGGCAGGATTTGATAAAAACGCCGAGGTGCCGTTGGCCATGGCCAGATTTGGATTTGGTTGGATCGAGTGCGGAACGGTGACCCCCTTGGCTCAAAGTGGCAATCCACGTCCGCGCCTGTTTCGATTGCCGGCCGACCGGGCGGTGATCAACCGGCTTGGCTTCAATAATCAGGGACTGGAAGTCTTCCAGCATAATTTTGCTAAGGCCAGAGAGCGCGCACCAAAAGCCCGCATCGGGGCTAATATCGGAGCCAATAAACAATCGACCGATCGGATGGCTGATTATTGTTTGGGTCTGGAAAAATTATGGGGCTTGCCCAGTTGGTTCACCATCAACATTTCATCACCCAACACACCGGGATTGCGCGATCTGCAAAGTGCTGATGCGCTGGATGAATTGCTGGCGCGTCTGTCGGAAACCCGTCAGCGCTTGAGCGCCGATCAACCATCTCCGCCGTTTTTTCTAAAAGTCGCACCTGATCTGGATGAAGTGGAGATCGAGGACATTACCAGTGCCGCATTGCGCCATGGCATTTCTGCCTTGATTGTTTCCAATACCACATTGGCTCGCCCGGAAGGTTTGCGTTCGCGCTATCGGGGCGAAAGTGGTGGTTTGTCTGGTGCGCCATTGTTCGAACCATCCACCCAGATATTACGTCTGTTTCATCAGGCCAGTAAGGGCAGCCTGCCACTCATTGGAGTTGGCGGCATCAGCAATGCGGATCAGGTCTGGCAAAAAATCACTGCCGGAGCCAGTGCCGTACAGTTGTACTCAGCGCTGATTTATCACGGGCCGGGACTGGTCCAAAGCATCAACCGGCAATTGGCGGTCCGATTGCGGGCCGAAGGCTATGACTCAATCAGTGATTTGGTTGGGACGGCGTAGTCGCTTCCCCGGCGGCAATTGCCCGTTTCAAATTGGGCCAAGCCAGTACCAATGTGCTGCTTCTGGCTATGTAATAGGTCAGGAACGCGGCCCAGACTCCGGTATTGCCATAGGCCGGAGCCCACCAGAAATCAAAAGCCAGATAGATAAATACCGAGGCGAGGGCCGAGTTGCGCATGGCAGCAGAGCGCGTTGCGCCGACAAATATCCCGTCTAATTGCCAAGAGGCCACGCCCAGTATGGGCACGGCAGCGCACCAAGGCAAAAAGGTCAAGGCGGCGTGCAAGGCCTCTTTGTCCTTGATCATGGCCTGCAAAACCACTGGCCCGGCCAATAGAGTAATAGCCGAACAGATCAATGCACAACCCACGGCAAATTCGGAAGTTAATCGCACCGCGCGATTCAGGTCAGCAACGGATTTTCGCCCCACGGCGCGGCCAGTTTCGGCCTCGGCCGTATAGGCAAAGGCATCGAGTACAAAGGCCCATACGGTGATGAATTGTAGCAGGATCTGGTTGCCGGCCAGTATGGCATCGCCTTGGCGCGCCGCAGAATTGATAAACCAGGTAAAGCCGACAATCATGCACAAGGAGCGGATAAATAAATCGCGATTAACCGCAATCAAATTCCAAAAAGAAGCCCAATGAAAGATCAGGCTGGGGTGTAACAAGGCCCGGCTGAAATGATAATTTTTTGAAATATGACGGATCAGCAGACCAAGGCCCAAGATCAGCGCCAGCCATTCGGCAATGGAAGTCCCGATGGCCACGCCATCTGGTCCCCACCCGAGTCCCAATACAAACCACACATCGAGTATCGCATTGGTCACTGCCAGAAATATATAGATTACCATGACCAGTCGGGGCAGTCCGGCCCCAATCAACCAGCCAGTAATCGCAAACAGCGCAATGGCCGCCGGTGTGCCAAAAAACCGCCAACGCACATAGGATTTGCCGACCGTTTCAGCCCCACCCGATCCTTGCAGCACACTAAAGGCCATTTCGCGTAAGGGTTGGTTGAGCAACACCACAATTGCGCCGATCCCTAAGCCCAACAAAGCGGAGCGCAACAGCACCAGTTGGCTTTCACGAATGTTGCCAACGCCTAAGGCTTGGGCGACCAATCCGGTGGTGCTTTGGCGCAAGGAATAAGTACCCCAATAAAAAATGCTAAAAACGGCCGCGCCCAGCGCCACTCCGGCCAGATCGGTCGCATTGCCCGACAGGCCAATCACCGCCGTGTCCACCACGCCGACAAATGGGATCAGCCCATTGGCAAACACCAGCGGCCAGCTTTTGGACCAGACCTGGGACCGGGTCAGAACAGTTTGGGTCAAGCCAGCTTTTCCGAACTAGAGGAGGGCAAGGAGGTTTGCCGTAGGCCGCCCAATGGCGGCGGCATTTTGGGCGATCAGGATTGGACGTTCGATCAATTTCGGGTGCTCGCACATGGCGGCGATCAACGAGGCTTCGCAATCAATATCAGCCAGCCCCAAATCTTTGTAGGCGGCTTCGCCTTTTCGCATCATGCCACGGGCGCTGGGGAGACCCAACAGCTCGACAATTTTTGCCAACTCATCGGTGTTGGGTGGAGTTTCCAGATAGAGAAACAGCTCAAAGTTGGCTTGTTTTTCTTCGAGCAAAGCCAAAGCGGCCCTAGATTTGGAGCATCTGGGGTTGTGATACAAGGTCAGACTCATTGGGGTTCGTTCCGTAGATCATCAATCGTTAAAATAGAAGTGGGCGGCGCGGGCGCATCTGTTTCGTCCGTATCTTGCGGTGTCGTTTCGATATCCGGAATGCATTCCGGATTGGTTTCAATCGACGCATAGGGCAGGTCGAAACAAACGACAAAACGCAAAGCGGCGCTCAAATTTGGTTTGTAGCCATCTTCGTCAACGGGTTGTTTTTCGAGCTGGTGCACGGCATCGCCCAAATCGTCCACATCGCGGCGTAACCACGCTGAAAATGCATCAATATAGGAATTCCAGTCTTGTGCCGGGTTTTCAGGCTGATCCGGGTCATGGGCATGGCTCAGATGAATCATAGCAACCTGATGCCGTCCGGTCATGGCGAACACCCGTGCTGCGTGATAGCGCAAGGTTCGAACTTCAGCCGGGCTGGCCGTGTCCAGATGGGCCGCAAGCCAACCAACGATGGAGCCTCCGGCTTCAAAAAAGCATTTCTTGCTGGCCAAAGTGCGCCAGCCGCTTTCCTCGAAATCGGCATAGCTCCAATTTGCGGTTTGCGTCTTCATGGTGGCACCCAGCGTTTTGCAATCCACCTCATCAGGAGGGGTGGCGCCAGTTTCTTGGCTAAGGGCCGGGGTGAAAATTGCGGCGGCGATGACGGCTAAACCGCTAAAAAGTGCCCGTTTCATGTTGTTGATTTCTCCGTGGCCAATTGGGCCAAAAGTCGATTTGCAGCATCCAGATGCATTCGTTCAAACATCTGGCCGCCGATATTGATGGCACCTTTACCTGCATTTTTCTGGTAACTAAAGGCCCGAATAATCGCTTTGGCCTGTTTTATGGCGGCCTCTGTGGGACCAAACGCTACATTGGCCGGAGCGATCTGGCTCGGGTGGATCAGGGTTTTGCCATCAAACCCCAACGCGCGGCCTTGTCTGGCTTGGGTAATAAACCCGTCCCCATCGGAAAAATCGTTAAAAACCCCGTCCAGCGCCAATAGGCCAAAGGCCCGGGCGTGCAGAATGATCTGGCCGAGATGGGCCAAGATGGACTGCCGGTCGGGCGAACTGGCGCAGCGTAATTCATGGACCAGATCATTGGTCCCAGCGATCAGCCCACGCAACCCAAGGGCTTTGCCTTGACGACAAATGTTTGCAAGGCTCAGCAAGCCTATCGGGGTTTCGATCATGGCCCATAAGGCCGGGATCGGTTTTCGGGTGCCGGACAAGGCGCTCTTCATCTGGTCATGGACATTTTGCAACTGCTGCCCGGTTTCGACTTTGGGCACCACCAATGCTGCCGGTTGTTCGGTACAGATGGCTCGAATGTCGGCTTGTCCCAAGGCGGTGTCTGCCGGGTTGATCCGCACATAAACTGGACATGAAACATCATTGCGCTCGCGCAGGAACCGAATGGCAGCCGCGCGCCCAATATCCTTTTCTGGCGGGGCCAAACCGTCCTCCAGATCAAGGATCAAACTATCCGCGCCAAGCTGGCCCGCTTTGGCCATGGCTTTTTGGTTGGCGGCAGGAACAAACAGACAAGAGCGGTGCATGAGATTAAATACCTTGGTTTTAATGACCGGGTTTGGACCGAGTTTGCAGGAAATCCCAAGCAATGGAGCGGGTGTCAAAATCATTGCTGGTCGGGCCAAGCAGTTTTGTCCGCTTTTGCTTGGCTTTGGCATTGCCTCTGGCCTTTTTGCCGGGCAAGCCATGGCCGCCGCCTTTAATCTGGATCAGCTCCACGGCATGCCCGCTTTGACAATCACTGGCCCGGTGGCGCAGTGGTCTTGTGCCATCGTTACGGTCTCGATTGAACATGGGAAACCGGGTGACGGGTCCCTGACATTGGTTGACGCGCTGCCAATGGGCAAAACTATCCATCGCCGAGAGCACATCGCCCCGATTGCGGCGCAGACCAACTCCGCCGCCTGCCCACGGTATGATCGGATCGGCATCGCCATTGATCAACAGAACCGGGCCGGGTCGGGTCGGTTGGCAATGGTTCATGGTGGTGGGTAGTCCCGCAATGATTGCCACGCCGCCGGCAAAGGTCTGGCTGGCCTCACATAACAGGCGTTGGGTCATCATGCCGCCATTGGAGACACCGATCACATAAATCTGGTGTGGGTCGGCCTGTCCATTGTCGATCATTTGCTGCGCTAACGCGGTCAAAAATCCCACATCATCAGGTTTTGTACCCTTAAACAATTTAACCGATCCCGCATCGCGTCCGTCATTCCAGTGACGCTCCAGACCATCTGGGTAAATCACCCTGAACCCCTTGCGCCGCGCCAGTTGGTCGAATGAAAAAGTACGTCTGGTGGCTTTGCTGGACCCGCCACCGCCGTGCAGCACAAACAATAAAGGCGCGGTCTGTCCTTTGATCCGGGATGGGGCGAAACTTTGCCAGCGCCGCACCTCGCCATTATCCATGGTCAGGGTGTCGGCCCGCGCGCTTGAAACCGCAAGTAAGCTGGCGGCAACCAACAGGAGCAGGGCAATACAAAGTCGGGCAGATGCAAAATGAGCCAATGGATTTCCTTCTGACAGGGTAGGGATTGTAGTCTGATGCAGACCAGAAGCAAACCGGACGATACTTCCGGCGGCTGTTGCGGGGTTTGGTACAAGTTGCAGATGGTCATTGGGTTGGTTTTCTGGCAGATATAATCCATGAAAACCGTGCTGATGATCAATTCACAAGCAGCCAGCAGCCAGATCGGCGGCACGGCTGGCGATTTCGCCTTAAAAAGGCTTGGCATCAATGTGATTTTTCTGCCCACTGTTCTGGTTGGGCGACATCCCGGCTGGGGCGATCCGGGGCAAGTTGATATCAGTGCTGATGATCTTTCCACTTTGTTTATTGCCGTGCGCGATCAAGGGTTGTTGCCGCAGATTGATGGTATTTTGACCGGATATTTCCGCTCAGTGCGGCAGATCACGGCGGCTTGTGAGATGATCGATCAGGTGCGCGATGCAAACCCAGATGTGTTGGTGGCGGTTGATCCGGTGATGGGCGACGAGCCAGACGGGCTATATGTTCCAGACGCAGTGGCGCAGGGTTTGGCCCGGGATCTGGTTCCCAAAGCTGATCTGATCACGCCCAATTGCTGGGAATTGGAGTATCTAACCGACCGGACCATTTATGATGACACTACGGCAATCGCTGCGGCACAATCGCTGCTGCCCGATTGGGTATTTTTGACCTCGGGGAACAGCGCCGCCTCAGCCTCGGACAATTTGGTGCATCTGGCAGTTGGAGAGCAAGAGAGCTGGAAAATAGAAGTTCAAAAAATGGACGAGGTGCCCAAAGGCACCGGCGATTTACTAGCTGCATTGCTGCTGGGGCGGCAATTGCTGGGGCAATCACCGCGCAATGCGTTTGAATCAGCTATTGACGGGGTGCAGGGCGTACTGGCCGAAGCCAGACGATTGCGTACCGATGAATTGCCCTTGGTTGCGGCGCAAGACCGGATGGTCGCGCCGCGTTCGCGGATTACCGCGCGTCCGCCGGACATTCGCACCCGGCAATCTCGTTGGGTGGCCGGAGTGGATGGTTGTCCAGATGGCTGGCTGGCGGTGTTGCTGGATGTAACCGGGCAAAGACCGCCGGTGATTCGGCCGCTTTTGTCCTTCTGGGATGTGTTAAGCCTGCCGGAGCAACCTCAAAAGATCGCGGTGGACATGCCGATCGGGTTCCCGACCGTAGCCCAGCCCGGCGGGCGAAAATGCGAGCGCGCGGCCCGTAAAAAACTGGGAGCGCGCAGCTCGTCGGTTTTTTCCGCGCCATGCCGGGCCGCTTTGATCAAAGCAAAATATGATGAGGCCAGCCGGGCTAATGTGGCCAGCGGCGATGGGGCACCCAAGATCACCAAGCAGAGCTTTGGCCTGTTTCCTAAAATGCGTGAGATTGACACACGCATTTCCGCAGAATTGCAAACTCGGGTTTTTGAAACCCATCCAGAGCTGATCTTTACAATGATCCGCTCGGGTCAGCCGTGTTTGCATTCCAAAAAAACCAGTGAGGGACTGGATGAACGCAAAGGCGAATTGTGCAGCATTGGGTTTGCTGAAAGTTTTTTGGATCAGGCTTTGCCGACCAATGTCAAAGCCAGCCGGGATGATCTGCTTGATGCTTGTGCTTGTGCCTGGGTGGCGCAACGGGCCTTGCTGGGCGCTGAAAAGTCATATCCTAAAAAACCGGAAAAAGATGCGCGCGGACTGGAGATGGTGATACGTGTTTAGGTTCAAGTCACTGCGTTGACTTGGCCAGACAGAAGCGTAGATTCAGCACTGCTTCGCTTTTCAGAAGAAGTGAAAATTGCAAAGGGCAGAGTATGAGTTCAAGTTGGAATGATCCAAGGCCAATGTCGCCATTTACCAGCATCTGGCGTTGGCATATCACCATGGTTTTATCCATTTTGCACCGGGCCACCGGCATGGTGCTGGGCGCAGGTTCCTTGTTGATTGTTGTTTGGCTGGCCGCTCTGGCGGCGGGTGAAAAGCAATATGCCCATATGATGGACTTACTGGCCAGTTGGCCGGGTCGCGCCATTTTGTTCGGCTTTTCGCTAGCCCTGTTTTTTCACCTGCTGAATGGTGTGCGCTATCTGGTCTGGGATAGTGGCCATGGCTTTGATAAGCAAACGGCCAATCGCACGTCTTGGATGGTGCTGGTGTTTGCGCTGGTGCTGACGTTGGGATTATGGACCGCCGGATACTGGATGTTCGAGGTTTTTCCCGGCCAGAAATCCCATTAGGAGGCGAGACAGATGGCTCGATATCAAACCCCACGCGCTAAAATTACCGGTCTGGGTGCGGCTGGACACGGGGCGCACCATTATCTAGTGCAGCGGGTAACGGCGCTTGCCTTGCTGGTGCTGGTTCCCCTTGTGCTGTTGTCGTTTCTGGCAGCGTTTTCCAGTGGATATGAAGCGGTGCGGATCTGGGTTGGCAGTTTGTTCGGCTCCATCACATTGCTGGCTTTGATGAGTGCCATGTTTTGGCATTTGCGGCTGGGCGTGCAGGTTGCACTGGAAGATTATTTTGGCGGCACGGCGCGGATGTTGCTGTTGTTGGTCAATACATTTGGTTGTTTTGTTTTGTGGCTGATCGCCGTTTTGTCGATCCTCCGGGTCTTTTTTGAAGGGTAGTTTGGATGAGCGCGTATAATTGGATCGATCACAAATATGACGTGGTCGTGGTGGGCGCTGGTGGTGCTGGATTGCGCGCCGCTTTGGGTGCGGCACAAGCTGGCTTAAAAACCGCCTGTGTCACCAAAGTATTTCCGACTCGTAGCCATACCGTGGCGGCGCAAGGCGGCGCGGCGGCCTCGCTGGGCAATATGGGCGAAGATAGCTGGCGCTGGCATATGTATGACACGGTCAAGGGTTCTGACTGGCTGGGCGATCAGGACAGCATTGAATATCTGTGCCGCCACGCCCCCGATGCGATTTATGAGCTGGAACACTGGGGCATGCCGTTTTCGCGCACGGAGACGGGACAGATTTACCAGCGGGCCTTTGGTGGCATGACCACCAATTTTGGCGAAGGTGCCGCCGCGCAGCGCACCTGTGCAGCGGCCGACCGGACCGGTCATGCCATGTTGCACACCCTCTATGGCCAATCATTGCGTCATGATGTGGATTTCTTTATCGAGCATTTTGCGCTCGATTTGATGATGGATGACGAGGGTGCCTGTCGCGGGGTGACCTCTTGGCAATTGGACAATGGCGATTTGCACCGGTTTACGGCACAGACTGTGATTCTGGCTACGGGTGGCTATGGCCGGGCGTTTTTCTCCTGCACATCGGCCCATACTTGTACCGGCGATGGCGGCGGCATGGTGCTCAGGGCTGGTCTGCCCATGCAGGATATGGAATTTGTACAGTTTCACCCGACCGGCATTTATGGGGCAGGCATGTTGATCACCGAAGGGGTGCGCGGCGAAGGTGGCTATCTGGTCAATTCCGAGGGTGAGCGGTTTATGGAGCGTTATGCCCCCTCGGCCAAAGATCTGGCTTCGCGCGATGTAGTCTCCCGGGCCATGACGCTGGAAATCCGCGAAGGGCGCGGGGTTGGGGAGCGCAAAGATCATATCTATTTGCATCTGGATCATCTCGACCCGGAAATGGTCTTAAAACGTCTGCCGGGCATAGCCGAGAGTGCCGAAATTTTTGCCGGGGTTGATGTAACCAAAGAGCCGATTCCGGTGCTGCCGACCTGCCATTACAATATGGGCGGCATTCCGACCAATTTCCACGGCGAGGTGGTCACCAAAAAAGGCACAAACCCGGACGCCGTGGTGCCTGGTCTGATGGCCGTGGGCGAGGCGGCTTGTGTGTCAGTACACGGGGCTAACCGATTGGGTTCCAATTCATTGACCGATCTGGTGGTGTTTGGCCGAGCGGCGGGTTTGCGCTGCGGCGAAACCATTACCCCCGGCGCGACCTCGCGTGATCTGCCCTCCACCGACGGGCATCTGGCGCGGCTGGATCGCTTACGCAATGCCGATGGTGGTACGCCAACTGCTGAATTGCGCTTGAACATGCAACGTACCATGCAGGATCATTGCGCGGTATTTCGCACCGGCGATGTGTTAAAAGAGGGTTGTGATGCCTTGGCCAAAGCCAGCGCCGCCCGCGATGATCTGAAAGTTTCGGATCGCTCTTTGATCTGGAACACCGATCTGATGGAAACGCTGGAGCTGGACAACTTAATGGGCAATGCCATGACCACGATTTATGGTGCAGCCAACCGCGAGGAAAGCCGCGGCGCCCACGCCCGCGAGGATTTCCCGGACCGCGATGACGATAAATGGATGAAGCACACCTTGGCTTGGTTTGACGATAAAAAAGTCAAATTGGGCGATCGCCCGGTACACAGCTACACCATGACCGACGAGGTTGAATACATCGTCCCCAAAGCACGAGTGTATTGAGCATGGACCGGCCAACTTCATCTATCCTGTCCCGCCGTGCGGCATTGGCGGCGTTGCTTGGGATACCCGTTGTGGCTTGCGAGAGTATTGATCCGTCCATTTTGAGTGCGGTGTTGGGGTCGGTCTCTGGTTTAAGCCAATCTGAAGCGGCGCAAGGCATCCGCGCCGCGCTTTCCAATGGAGTGCTTTCAGCTTTGGGGATTGTCGGGCGTTCTGGCGGGTTTTTGGATAACCGGCTGATTCGGATCCCTCTGCCCGGAAAACTGCGGGATGTGCAATCGACCTTGGCCAAAGTTGGCGCGGCGGGCTTGTTGAACAATCTGGAAGTCAAATTAAACCGAGGCGCTGAAATAGCGGCTCCGGTGGCCAAAAACATCTTTATGGACGCTATATCGGGCTTAAGCGTTTCGGATGCGATTGGCATTGTGCGGGGGCCAAATGACGCGGCGACCCGCTATTTGCAGGATCACACTAGCACTTCGCTGACCCGTCTGTTTACTCCGATCATGCAAAATGCGCTGGCGAATACCGGCGCGCTTCGTCTGCTCGACGATGTGGCTGGTCGGTTAAAAGCGGTTCCATTTGCCCCAAAGTTGGCCAGCAATGCCCGCTCCGATTTGATCGGTCATGGGGTTACATATGGCCTGTCCGGGGTGTTTCACTATATCGCTGCCGAAGAGGCCGCAATACGGGCCAATCCGGCCAAAAGAACTTCGGAAATTTTACGGCGGGTCTTTGGGTATGTTTGATCGTTTGATCGTTTCCGGCATCTCGGTCCCCGGCCTTGAGCCGGGGTCCACGCCACTTGCCAGCAAGAAC
>NVXG01000061.1 GCA_002733805.1 Robiginitomaculum sp.
GCGAAGTTGGAACCGGCCCCGGCACCGGGCAATACGAGGTCAGCGACCAATTCTGTCCCGATGCTTTAGAGGCAATATCAAAAAAACGTTGCGGGTCCAGCCCAAGTTTTTCGGCCAACACAAACGCCTCGCAGGTACCAATCATGGATATGCCCAGCAGCATATTATTACAAATCTTGGCGGCCTGCCCGGCCCCCGCATCGCCCGCATGGATAACAGCCTTGCCCATGGCTGATAAAATCGGCTCCGCCCCGGCAAATGCTGCTTCTGGCCCACCGACCATAAAGGTCAGAGTTCCGGCCTCGGCAGCGGCGACACCACCCGACACCGGGCTGTCAACCATGGCAAATCCTTCTGCCAGTGCCTGTGCCGCGACCGCGCGCGCGGTTGGCACATCAATGGTCGAACAATCGCAAAATAACGCTCCGTCCGCCGCGTGAGCAATGATGCCATCCGCACCCTCATAGACGGCGCCAACGTGTTTACCGGCCGGTAGCATGGTGATCACCACTTGCGCGCCGCAACGGCTTCGCCCACGCTTTGCATGATAGTACAGCCGTTTTGCAAGGCCATTGCCTTAGCTTCCGGCGACAGGTCAAAGGCCCGCACTTGGTGCCCCGCCTTGACCAGATTGGCCGCCATCGGGCCACCCATATTGCCCAGACCAATACAGGCGATTGTTTTTGGATCAGACATATTGGTTTCCTATTTCAGAAATTGCAGGGCGTTGGCATCATCCAGCGGTATAAAGTATTCACTGACATCAGCATCAGATACATCACCCAGATGATCCGGGTCCCAAACCGGGGTATTGTCGCGATCAATCAGCAAGGCGCGCACGCCTTCATAAAAATCCATTCCGGCCACAAATTTCATGCTGAGGCCCAATTCCATCTGCATACAGGCTCGAAAATCGAGGTTCCCGCCCTCTTTCATCTGGCGTAAGGTTACTTTCAAAGCAGTTGGCGATTTACCAGACAGAATTTTGTGTTGCTTGGCCGCCCAATCCGAGTCGGATCGCGCCAAAGCGTCCATGACGTTTTCCAATGATTTTTTGGCAAATATCCGGTCCAGCAATTCGCGGTGACGGCGCAATCCAGATTGAGCCGGTAGTCCGGTCAGACTATCAATGATCTCGGCGACATCTTTGGCCGCACTTGCGTCATCAACCAATCGGTTGACGATCATATGATGCTGTTCGGATGGCGCATAATCGGTGGCCACACCGCAATAAAGCGCGTCGCTCGCATTCAAACGCGCTCCGGTCAGCGCAATCCATGTGCCGGTTTTGCCGGGCAGACGCGGCAAGAAATAACTCCCCCCCACATCCGGGTAAAAACCAATTCCGGTTTCGGGCATGGCAAACAGCGTCTGGTCCCCGGCCACCCGCCGACTACCATGAATGGAGACACCAACTCCGCCGCCCATGACAAACCCGTCGATCATCGCCACATAGGGTTTTGGATACTCGCGGATCAGGGTGTTGAGCTGATATTCCTCCACGTAAAACCCATGTGAATAGGTCATATCCTGACCCTTGCCCTCGTATAACATACGAATATCGCCGCCCGCACAAAACGCCCGGTCCCCGGCACCTTGCACAATCACTCCAACAATTTTGTCATCATCACGCCACGCCAGCAGTGCCTGGGTCATGGCGCGGATCATCTCAAGGGTCAGTGCGTTTAAGGCTTTTGGACGGTTCAGAGTCAGCAGGCCCATCCGACCCCTGACTTCAACTAAAATTTCTGGGTTTTTAACATCGGTTTTCGGCTGACTCATGATCCCATTTCCTGACGTGCAATAATCACCCGCATGATTTCATTGGTTCCTTCGAGAATTTGATGCACCCGCAAATCCCGAACAATCCGTTCCAGCGGATAATCCCGCAAATAGCCGTAACCGCCATGCAATTGCAGTGCGTCATTGGCCACAGCAAAGCCAGTATCGGTGGCAAACCGCTTGGCCATCGCCGCCAATGCGGTTTTGCGAGGGTGCCCAATGTCAATCGCTGCCGCCGCCCGATACAGCATCAACCGGGCGGCTTCCAACTCGGTGGCCATATCGGCCAATTTGAACTGACTGGCTTGAAATGCAGCGATCGGTTTGCCAAATTGCTGGCGGCTCTGGGTGTATTCCACGGCCAGATCGTAGGCAAAGCTGGCCCCGCCCAAGGAACACGATCCGATATTGACCCGTCCACCATCCAGCCCGGACATGGCCATGGCAAAGCCTTGGCCTTCCGCGCCCAGACGATTGGTCTTTGGTACCCGGCAACCTTCAAAAATAACGGCAGCAGTTGGTTGGCAATTCCAACCCATTTTATGCTCAAGCGCGCCGAAGCTTAAACCCGGCGTGCCCTTTTCAACTACGAGAGCAGAAATCCCTTTTGGCCCCGCTTCGCCAGTTCGCACCATAACCACATAAAGACCAGATACCCCGGCCCCAGAAATAAACGCCTTGGTACCATTCAAAATATAATCATCGCCATCGGCCACGGCTTTGGTTCGCAACGCAGCAGCATCGGAACCGGATCCGGGTTCAGTCAGGCAATAACTGGCAATGGTGTCCATATTCATCAGGCCGGGCAGAAACCGGGCGCGCTGATCTTCATTGCCAAATGTGTCGATCATCGCCGCAACCATGTTGTGGATCGACAAAAAAGCGGCAGTACCAATGCAACCCCGGCTGAGTTGTTCAAAAATCAAACTGGCTTCCAATCGGGACAGGTTAGAGCCGCCGAATTGTTCGCCCACATAAATCCCGGCAAATCCGAGCGCCGCCGCTTCGCGCAGTACCGCGACTGGAAATTCATGTTCTGCGTCCCAACGGGCCGCTTCTGGGGCCAGCTTCGCCTCGGCAAAATTGCGCGCCGTATCTTGAATCAGGCGCTGTTGTTCATTCAGTTCAAATTCCAAGGTTCATGACTTTCTTCTTGATGGCAGTTTTTTATCCGTGATATCAGAGCCTAACCAGACCTCCAACCAAAATAGGTAGTTCCATGACCAGTTTTCCGACCACCCGCATGCGCCGCACCCGGTCGCAACCTTGGGCTCGTGATCTGGTTCGCCAGAACCAGTTGGCACCCAGTGATCTGATCTGGCCTATCTTTGTCCATGAAGGCTCAGAGATTGAGGCAGTTACTTCCATGCCCGGCGTAAACCGCTTGCCCTTGTCCGAAGTGGCAGGTGCAGCCAGAACCGCCCGTGATTTGGGCCTGCCAGCCATTGCGTTGTTTCCCAAGATTGATGATGCCAAAAAGGATGTCAGCGGCAGCGAAGCGGCCAACCCGGACAATCTGGTTTGCCGAGCGATTCACGAGCTAAAATCCGCAGTACCTGAGATTGGCGTAATGGCCGATGTGGCGCTCGACCCGTTTACCAATACCGGGCAAGACGGGCTTCTGGTCGATGGCAAAATCGACAATGACCAAACTCTGGATTTATTGGTGGCACAATCATTGGTCCAGGTCGGCGCGGGCTGCGATATTATTGCGCCTTCCGACATGATGGACGGCCGCATTGGGCATATCCGAAATGCACTGGAAAACGGCGGGCACACCGACACCTTGATTATGTCCTATGCTGCCAAATACGCTTCGGCCTTCTATGGTCCGTTTCGCGATGCAGTTGGCTCGTCCGGCTCCTTAACGGGCGACAAAAAAACCTACCAGATGGACCCGGCCAATGGCGATGAAGCATTACGCGAAGTTGCGCTGGATATCGAAGAAGGGGCCGACATGGTGATGATCAAGCCCGGCCAGCCCTATCTGGATATTGTCATGCGGGTCAAACAACGCTTTGGCATGCCGACTTTTGCCTATCAGGTATCGGGTGAATACGCCATGATCCGGGCGGCGGGCGATCAGGGGTGGATCGACACCGACGCAGTGATGTTGGAAAGCCTGCTCGCCTTCAAACGGGCGGGATGCGACGGAGTTTTGAGCTATTTTGCCCCGCGCGCCGCTGAATTGCTGCAATCCACCTGATTGTCATTTTTGATTGTCAGTTGTTAGAGCCTGCTGACACTAAAGTTGCACTTGCTTTGCACTGCACGGACACACGTTGACGCTAAAACCACAATAAAATCACACACATTTACACAAGTTGACACTAAGGGGGCATGGTTAGTTTCAACTACCCTGCCCCCCTTTTCCCAAAGGTAAAATAACCATGCAAGCCTTAAGGGTTTGCGGCTCTTTGACAGCGTAAATCGAATAAAACATGAGGTTTTGAGGTCGGTAATTGCTTGCCTCAATGGGCCAAATCCAGCCGTTGAGAGTCAATCGGCCAGACTAATCCAGCCGATAACCTACCCCAATTACCGTGTTTCTTTTTTTTCAGACCTGAAAATCAAAAAATTCTATTTAGGTAGCTTTTTATGGATGCGTTTCAAAACTCCGGAAAAGGTCATCAGGATGTGTTCCTCGGTAAACAATTGCCCCCGGACGAAAATCAATCCGGATTTGGTGGCGCGTAGCACTTCGCCGCCGCCTTCGATCCATTGATCAGGCCAACCGGGATACAGAAACTCATTGTTCATGGTCACGGTTACGCCAAAATGATTATTGAATTCCTTGTGGGCGATTGCAAACATCACGCTATCGGCAAAAGTCATCATCATGCCGCCATGGATGGCATTGCCGCCATTGGTATGGCGTTGCTCGGCAAAAAACCGCAACAGGCCTTTGCCCTTGGGCGGATCATAGGTTTCATGAATAAAAAGCGGTCCGTTTCGATCTTCGAATCGATCCTTGTGGGACCAAACTTTGTAATCCTTTGGTGTAGTCGTCATAACATCTCACTTCACGGCTTGAACAACGCCGGAATAGAAAGGGATGCTTGGTCTTCGTCAAGGTATTCTGATCGTGAAATACAACGGTCCAGCCGATTGACCGGCTGGACCGCTATTCATCTGGTTCAGCGAGCCTTCAAATAGGACAACATGGTCCCGGCATCTGACACCTCAAACGGGTCAGATTGGCAATTGTCTGAAAAACCATCTTCGGCAAATAGCTTCTGGATCTGGCCGTTTTCCACATACATTGAATACCGCCAGCTACGCATGCCAAAACCAACATTAGATTTATCGACCAACATGCCCATTTTACGGGAAAATTCGCCATTACCATCTGGTAGCATAAACACCCCTTTGGCACCCAGATTTTTGCCCCATTGGAACATCGAAAATGCGTCATTGACCGACAGGCAAATTACCTTGTCGACACCTTGGGCTTTCAGCTCTTCCATATTCGCTTCATAACCCGGCAAGTGGGTGCTGGAACAAGTTGGAGTGAACGCGCCGGGCAAGGCAAACAGAACAACATTCTGTCCATCAAAAATCTCGGACGAGGTCAGGTCTTTCCATTCAAACGGGTTGTCACCGGATAGCGCTTCATTACGCACACGGGTTTTGAAGGTAACGTTTGGTACGGTTGAGTTAATCATAGGGTCGTTCTCCTTTGGAAGGGTGATTTGGGTTGGTCGGTATAGGGATTTGGCGCGGTACACAACCGGTTTAGCCTTGCAACAGGGCGCGCAACATCCAGGATGTTTTCTCGTGGACCTGCATCCGTTGTACCAGCAAATCAACGCTGACTTCGTCGCCAGCGTCACTGGCCAACGCAACAATCTCGCGGGCCGTTCGGGCAACTGTATCTTGATCATCAGCCAATTGCTTGATCATCTGGCGCGCAGTGGGCACGTCGGTAGACTCTGAAATGGACGAAAGCTTGGCAAATTGGCTGTATGAACCGGGAGCTGGATGCCCCAAAGCCCGGATGCGTTCGGCAATTTCATCCACGGCCAAGGCCAGTTCGGTATACTGGACCTCGAACATGATGTGCAGGGTTGCGAACATTGGACCGGTTACATTCCAATGAAAATTATGGGTTTTCAGATACAATGTGTAGCTGTCGGCCAGCAAGCGTGAAATGCCTTGTGCGATTTCACGACGGGATTTGTCGGATATGCCGTTATTCATTTTGTTCTCCTGATGTGTTTTGACTTGATCTGGAGAAAATATACGTCATATATAAAACAGTGTGAAACGATAAATAACAATAATACTAATTGGATTTTCCGATTATGAAAACATTACCCACCGTTCGACAAATGCAGTATTTATTGGCTTTGGCCGATACTTTGCATTTTGGCGAAGCGGCCCAAAAATGCTTTGTGACCCAATCCACGTTAAGCGCTGGCATCCGTGATCTCGAAACCCTGTTAAACGTGCAATTGTTCGAGCGCACCAAACGAATTGTTCGACTGACCGCCGATGGTCACCAAATGGTTGCCCGTGCCAAAACCATCATTCAACTGACCACTGACCTGAGCGACGCAGCAGCCAGCACCCACCCGCTGCGCGGCCCCTTGCGGCTGGGTATTATCCCAACCATTGCACCATATTTGTTGCCGCACACCCTGCCCGGCATCCGTCGCCAATACCCAGAATTGGAACTGATCCTGGTCGAGGATGAAAGCGCCAACATTGTTGCCCAACTACAAGCCGGAGAACTGGACGTAATTCTGTATGCCCTGCCCTTTCCGAGTGCTGGTTTACACAATCAGCAAATCCAGACTGATTCGTTTTATCTGACCGTTCCAGCCGACCACCCTTTGGCCAATCGAACCTCAGTTTCCATCGCCGACTTTGCAGATGAACCGATGTTATTGCTCAATCAGGGCCATTGCCTGCGGGAGCATGCCATGGATGCTTGTAAGTTACAGGGCGGTGCTCCGACCAACGGATTTAGCGGAACCAGTTTGCAAACCATCGTGCAAATGGTGGCAGGCGGGTTGGGTATTACCATCTTGCCGGAAATGGCGGTTGCTTCTGGCTTGGCCGCCCAAGTTGGTTTGAAAACCATTGCCCTCTCCGGTACGTCATCAGCCCGAAATATCGCCATGGCGTGGCGCGAAATATCACCAAGAAAAGAAGAGTTTACCTTGTTGTCCGGCTTGTTTCAAACGGAACGTTTGGCCTAGGACGGGTCCAGCCGTCGCAAGCGTTCAATCAGACTGGATGTGTCCCAGCGCGCTCCGCCGATTTCCTGTACTTGCTGGTAAAACTGGTCAACCAATCGGGTCAGAGGTAAAGGCGCGCCGTTGGCCTCAGCCTCCTCCATGGTGACCCGCAAATCCTTACGCATCCAATCCACCGCAAATCCAAATTCAAACTCGCCATCAGCCATGCTTTGGTGACGATTATCCATCTGCCAGCTTTGCGCCGCACCTTGGCCAATCGCTGCCACGACCTCCACCGGGTCCAACCCGGCCTTTTCGGCAAAGTTCAAACCTTCTGCCAAGCCCTGTACCACGCCGGCAATGCAGATCTGATTGACCATTTTGGTCAATTGCCCGGCTCCGGCCTCGCCCATTCGTTTGATCGCTTTGGCGTAACATTGCATGATCGGTTGAGCCGTATCGAAATCAGCCTGTTTGCCGCCGCACATAATGGTCAATTGACCGTTTAACGCTCCGGCCTCTCCACCTGACACCGGCGCGTCGATAAACCCGATTTCATGGGTTTGGGTGGCAATTGCCAGCTCACGGGCCAGATTGGCTGACGTAGTAGTGTGGTCAACCAATATGGAACCGGGCTTCATACGCCCAAGAATAGGCAACACCACATCTCTTACGTCTGGATCATCCCCCAGACAGGTAAACACGACATCAGCTCCCTTGACCGCCTCTGCTGCGCTGTTGGCAACTTTGCCGGGGTGAACTTCGCTCCATGCTTGGGCCGTCTTCGCAGTACGGTTCCAAACCTGCACCTGATTCCCGGTACCACATAAATGCCCGGCCATGGGATATCCCATCGTACCCAGCCCTAAAAATGCCAAATTGGCCATATTCAATTCTCCAGTCCTTTGCGAGGCGGCAATCCTTTGCTAGACATTAGTCTAGGGAGGACGTGCTGTCATGAAAACCATTGGAAAATGGGCATCCAGATTATTACTGGTCGCTGTATTTGTAACGATTAGTCTTGGTGCCTTGATCTATTGGCGCTTTCAATCCTCCTTGCCCCAAGTGGAAGGTGAAATTGAGTTGGCTGGACTACAGGCAAAAACCACCATTGTCCGCGATAAATATGGCATTCCACACATCTTCGCGCCTTCGCGTCATGATATGTATTTCGCGATTGGCGTAGCCCATGCCCAAGACCGGCTGTTCCAAATGGACATGTCGAGACGCGCCGCCCACGGTAGATTGTCCGAACTGGTCGGTAAGCTCACCTTGACCACTGATGTGCAAATGCGCACCCTTGGTTTGGGTAAGGCAGCCGATCAATCATTTACCCAGTTAAGCCCCGAAACTCAGGGAGCTTTTCGAGCTTATGCCGAAGGTGTAAATTCAGTCTTGACCCAACCGGGTTTTGTCGCACCCCCCGAATATACATTATTGATGGCCAAGCCAGAATTATGGCGTCCGGAAGACTGCGCTGCTGTCTTAAAAATGATGGCCTATGGTCTGTCCGGCAATGCGTATGAAGAACCGGGTCATGCCAAATTAATTGAAATTCTGGGGCCAGAGCGCGCTGCGGAATTCCTGGCACCCTACCCGGCCGACGCGCCGGTTACGTTAAGCGAAGCCGATCTTGGCATTGCTCAAATTCAACCGGGGTCTGGTTCGGATGTTCCAGCTTTTTCCACACCGGGCGGCGAACCCAAAAAGGGCTCAAATAATTGGGTCGTGGATGGGCATTTAACCTCCAGCGGCAAGCCCCTGCTGGCCAACGACCCACATCTGGCCTTGAGTGCGCCCGGGGTCTGGTATTTTGCCCGGATGCAAACCGGCGACGACATGATGCTGGGCGCGACCATTCCCGGCACGCCTTTCGTGACCTTGGGTCGCACCCGGGATGCTGCGTGGGGATTTACCAATACCGGCCCAGATACCGCTGATTTGTTTTTGGTGGATCAATCTGATTTACAAGCAACAATCGAAGAAGCCGTGATTAAAGTGCGTTGGGGCAAGGACCAACTCATTCAAATCCAACAAACCGAACGGGGTCCAGTATTGGACCCACAATGGTTCAATGCTGGAAAAATGGCCCAAGACGGGCAAGTTGTGGTGATCCAAAACACGTTGGACGATGACGATGACACCACCGGTGATTTGGGCATTGCTCTGCTGGGCGCGCACGTCTTCAGCGACTTTCAAGCTGGGTTAGAAAAATACAAAATGCCGCAACAAAACATGGTGTTTGCCGACAGCACCGACACCATTGGTTTTATTGCACCAGCCCGGGTTCCGGTTCGTGATGAGAACGGCGAATGGATTGGCGAGATTCCCTATGATGAACTGCCCATGTCGACCAATACGCAGCGGCATTATTACGCTTCGGCCAATAACAAAATTGTACCGGATTCATATCCTCATTTCATTACCTCGTCTTGGTATGGCTATCACCGCATTCGGCGCATTGTCGAGATGATCGAAAACACCGAATTACATGACAAACGCTCGTTTGCGCGCATGCAGATGGATACGGTATCAGATCTAGCCCGGCGGGCGATCCCATTGATTGCCTCATCAGAGCCGGACACCGACGGCGGGCGGGAATTGCAACAGCTTCTCGCCTCGTGGGATGGAAATTTGACAGCCAATGGACCAGAAGGTCTGGTTTATTCCAAATGGATGCGAAATTTCACCAAAGGATTGTTTGCTGATGATCTGGGCAAAGACTTTGACCAATTCTGGTCGCCACGCCGGGAATTTGTCGATGGTGTATTGGCTGGCCGCTATAAAAACTGGTGTGATGATATCACAACCGGCGCAATGGAGAGCTGTCACCAGATCGCTGCCACGGCACTGGATGATACGTTCTCATGGCTGATGGAAACCTACCAACAGCCAATTGCTGATTTGCACTGGGGCGATGTCCATGCGGCCAATTTTGCTCATCCGCTGCTCGACAAAACACCTTTGGGGCGGTTTTTCAGCGTTCGTACGCCGGTTGGGGGCGACGAATCGACCGTCAATGTCGCCCATACAAGTTATTCATCAGGCAATTTTGAAGTAATGTGGGGACCCAGCATGCGGGCGATTTATGACTTCTCTGACCTGAACGCTTCGATGTTCATGCACGGACCGGGTCAATCCGGCCATGTTCTCTCGCCGCATTACCGGGATTTGGCCAGATCATGGGCCGCCGGGGATTTCTTTGAAATTCGCGCCGACTGGACCGAAGTTTCGCCGCCACCCGGTAGTACTATTCTGGTTTTGTCACCGCTAAGCTCTGACGGCGGTTAAACACTCGATTAACCAACCACTGTCATGCTTGGCTAACTGAACCGGTGACAGGACTTCCAACATGGCAAATGATCGCCCGATCATCATCAAACGAATCAAGAAGGTATCTGGTGGCCACCATGGTGGCGCTTGGAAAGTGGCCTATGCTGACTTTGTAACGGCGATGATGGCGTTCTTCTTGTTAATGTGGTTAATCAACATGACATCCCCGGAACAAAAAATGGGGGTGGCTGACTATTTCGCACCGGCCAGTATTTCCGAATCCAAAAGCGGCTCTGGCGGCATTTTGGGTGGCACCCAGATTGGCAAGGACGGCGCCCAGTCAAGCGGCGCCAGTGGCCGGGCCAGCACCATGCCCAAACCGACCACTGTGACCGAACAGCAAAGCAAGAATCCCAATGACGACGCCAAAAAGGCCGAAGCGGAAATTTCCGAATCGGCTCTGGATGAAGCTCTGTCCCGACGCGAGGAAATGGCCTTCAAAAGCGCGGCTGAATCCTTACGCCAAGCCATGCAGGACTTGCCCGAACTGGCCGAACTTTCCAAATCCTTGATGATTGACCAAACGCCAGAAGGTATGCGTATCCAGATTGTCGATCAAGAAGGCTTGTCGATGTTCCAACCCGGATCGGTTCAACCAAGACCGCGTACAGTTGCTCTGCTTCGCGCTGTGGGTCAGATCATTCTGCGCTTGCCCAACCGGATTACTATTTCCGGCCATACAGATAGCGCACCCATGCAAGGAAATTCTGGCGGCAATTGGGGATTATCCTTTGGCCGTGCAGATAGCGCCAGAAAAGTCTTACGCGAAAGCGAAGTACCGCAAGCCCGGATTCATTCGGTGATTGGTAAAGCCGGTTCCGAACCACTTTACCCGGATGACCCGTATACAGCTGGAAATCGGCGTATCTCTATCGTGCTATTGCGCGAATCCCCGCCTTTGCCACCTGGACATCGGTTGTAGGCCTAGCGTTTTTTACGGAAGTTTCGGGCAATGACGTAGGTTTCAGCGCTCGTTGAGCGGCTGGCATCTGGTTTGAAATGTCGAACTGTTTCAAAATTGGCCCGTAACAACTTCAACAATTCCCCGTCTGCGCCCCCTTGAAATACTTTGGCCACAAACTGCCCACCGGGCCGCAAGGTTTCAATGGCAAACTCGGCAGCCAGTTCCACCAGTGCGACAATCCGCAAGTGATCTGTTGCCGGGTGGCCGGTTGTATTGGATGCCATGTCGGACAAAACCAGATCTGGCGGCCCTGACAACAAATCGATGACGGCTTGCGTCGCTTCAATTTCTGTAAAATCCATTTCCAGAAACTGCGCGCCGTCCAATGGTTCAATAGGAAGCAGATCAATCCCGACCACTTGCGACGCACCGCGCGCCACAGCAACTTGCGCCCAGCCACCCGGTGCCGCCCCTAAATCAACCACCCGGCTGTTTTTACGGATCAATCGGAACCGGTCATCCAACTCAATCAATTTGTAGGCAGCGCGGCCTCTATATCCTTCTTCCTGCGCGCGCTGCACATAGACGTCGTTGAGCTGTCTTTGCAGCCACCGCACAGATGAAATTTTTCGGCCACGCGCCGTTTTCACCCGCCGCGTTAACTTGCGCCGGACACTGGCCTTAGCGTCACCTTTGCCTTTCCAGCGTCGTTTTTCTCCGTCACGACTCATTGGTTCATCTATCTCCGGCGACCACGTGGTCCACGTTTTTTACGATCAAATGCCATCATTGACAAAAGCAGCCCTTCGCGCAATCCCCGGTCTGCCACTCGAATGCGACTACTGGGCCATTCCAACTGTATCGCTTGCAAGATTGCACAGCCGGCCAATACCAGATCGGCCCGCTCCCCACCAATACAGGGCTCTGCGGCTCGCTCTTCCAAATTTTTGGATAACAGACGCTGTGTTGCATTTACGGTATCGGTATCGCTCAACCACAGGCCATCAACCTTGGCTCGTTGGTATCGGGCCAAATTCAAGTGAAGGCCACCCAATGATGTCACGGCACCAGATGTACCGACATGGTGTGTGCGGCCTTCTGCAAAAATAGAACGAAATTCATTTGCGCCTTCAAACTTGGCGATTTTCTCGCGGGCATGGTTGCACATATCTTCAAACCATTGTTCACGGTCTTCACGCTCTGGAAACCGCTCGGCCATGGTGACCACACCCAGATCCAGCGACACCCAGGATTGCAACCGGGCATAAGGTGGACGTTTTTGGGTCTGTACGTCTGGAATTCCCGCCAGTTGCACCCAAGAAATTTCAGTGGAGCCGCCACCAATATCGATCACCAATGCTGCCTCGCATTCATGATCAAACAGGTCCATACAACCACGCAAGGCCAATCTGGCTTCTTCTTCGGTCGAGATTATTTTGAGTGACAAACCAATATCTTGCCGAACACGTTCAATAAAATCAGATCCATTGATCGCAGTTCTACAGGCTTGCGTAGCCACGGCTCGAACCCGCTTTACTTTGGTTTTTGCCAGTTTATGCGCACAAACTTTGAGCGCCTCAAAGGCCCGCTCCATGGCCGGATCGGATAATTTACCACTTTCATCCAGACCTTCGCCCAACCGAACAATGCGCGAAAAGCCATCAACAACACGAAATTGTCCACCAGTCGGCGTTGCAATCAATAACCGACAATTATTAGTTCCCAGATCAAGAGCTGCGTACAGCTTCTTGCCCGATGAGCTTTGTCTTCCGCTCCTTTGTCGGCTTTTGTTGTTCCCATGCCGACGCGAAGACGGCTTTTCGCCGTCCGTCATGACTATTTCCTTCCCGGGCGCGCCTATCGTTTTAGATCGCAGCAGCCCAATCAATGCTGGAGCAGCAAATTCTCACCACTCGCTTTCCCGCGAAGCTTAGCCAAATTGCCTACAAAAGCAAAATTCATTTTGCAGATTCTTGTGTGCGTGACAAAACGCTATTTCCACATACACCAAAGATGTCGTATCGTACCGAAAACGTCATCAAATATCGGAGTGCAAAATGGACCCGAACAATATCTTGGCCGATCCGCGCACCAGTGAAGTTGCGGATGATTTCACCATTGATCAGGATTGGAAAAACTATACCGAAGAAGAACACCAAACTTGGGATATTCTGTACCGGCACCAATTGGAATGTTTACCCGGTTTGGCCTGTGATCAGTTTCTGGATGGACTGTCTGCCTTAAACTTGGGCACCGGCGGCATCCCTGATTTTAAAGAGATCAATGTCAAACTAAAAAAACTTACAGGCTGGGAAGTGATCGCGGTGCCGTGCTTGGTACCGGATAATATCTTTTTTGAACATTTAGCCAATCGGCGGTTTCCGGCAGGGAATTTCATCCGCAAACGTGAGCAGCTTGAATACATTCAAGAACCGGACGTTTTTCATGACGTGTTTGGCCATGTTCCCTTGCTGACCAATCCGGTGTTTGCCGATTATATGCAAGCCTATGGCAAAGGCGGCATGCGCTCACAGGGATATGACCGATTAAAAGCCTTGGCTTCGCTCTACTGGTACACCGTTGAATTTGGCTTAATCAACACGCCCAAAGGCATGCGTATTTTTGGGGCTGGAATTTTATCCTCACGGACAGAAGCAACATTTAGCATCAATGCTAGGTCGCCCAACCGGATCCATTTTGATCTGGAACGGTTGATGCGTTCCGATTACAAAATCGATGATTTTCAAGCCACATATTTTGTGATTTCTTCATTTGAAGAACTGTTCCGCGCAACGGTGGAAACAGATTTTGGTCCATTGTATGAACGACTTAACCCTTGTTTTGATTATACACCGACCTCGGTGTTGGAAAGTGACCGGGTGTATCAGCGCGGCACGCAGGAATATGGCCGGGCTGGGGGTCGAAAACGAGGCATTCGCCCAGTTTAATTCGGTTTAACCTCGCTGAAATGGATAAAAATCACTACCCAGTGCCAAAATTCCAGTGAGGTCATTCAACGCAGTCCGGCCCTCATCAATGATGGCTGGGTCTGCTAAATCCTGCAGAGACAAAGTTTCGCGATAGTGCTGGCCGATCCAAGTTTCGAGCCGGGCAAACAATTGGTCAGTCATCAACATGGATGGATTGACTGCGGCCAGCTCGTCCTCGGTCAAAACCACCCGCAGACGCAGACAGGCCGGTCCCCCACCATTTCGCATGGATTGACGAACATCAACATATTCGACCCGGCCTATCGGGCCATTCCCGGCTACTAGTTTCTCACAATACCGCACCACAGAAGGCGTATTTTGACATTCAGCCGGAGCAATCAGCACCAATCTGGCTTCACCCGGCCATTCCACCAACATGGAATTGAACAGATAAGACGTGATGACATCCCGGATTGGGACGTCCTCATCGGACACTTCAACAAAGATCGGCTCGAACCGGCCATCAGCAGCCTTGTTGATCTTCGCAAGCACCTTGGCCGTATTTTCAAATGCTGTCTCGTGAAAAAACAGACAATTGCGGGTGCCAACGCAAACCACGTCATTATGAAAGGCACCGGCTTCAATCGCCCGCATACCTTGGCGCGCAAACACCGTGCGGGTTAAATCCAATCCATGCGAGTGGGCAATCGACGTGACAGAACGCAAAGTTTGACGGGCTGGAAAGGCCAAATTAGTCTTGTCCCCCTCCCGCCCATACACAAACAACTCCACACCCGGCGCACCATGATCTGCACACAAACGTACATGATTAGCCGCACCTTCATCGGCAAATGAAGAATGAGCTGGCAGTGGCACATGTACACAAAAATGCTTGGGATCACCAAACGCCGCCTGCAATGCCCTTTTAGTTTGTGGGCCTTCGATCGAGCGATGCAACATCGTGCTCAAATTGGCCGCCGTAAAATGCAACCGACGATCCGCAGTATCAGCCGAAGGGCTAACCATGGCCGCATTGGCCGCCCACATCGAGGCAGCAGAACATGACGCGGCAGCCAGAGCCGGTGCATGTTTCCAGCCCTGTTCCAGTACCGATCGGTCGATCCCAGAAAAACCTGCATCGCGCAACAAGCCCAAAAAGGGTCGTTCGTGTGGCGGTAACACCCCTTGGACCAGACCTGCATCGGCCAGCCATTTCATCTTGGCCAATCCCTGCAAAGCGCCCTCTCGCGGCCGGGATACTTCACCATGATTTTTGGCACTAGCCAGATTACCAAATGACAACCCGCCATAGTTATGGGTTAGCCCGACCAACCCATCAAAGTTGGCTTCAACTGCACTCATTTTGATAATCCTGGAACCTCGATCCAAGCAGGTTTTGTTGCTTCTTGGCTGGCCATTGGCCATGCACAATAATCAGCCGCATACCAAGCACCCGGTCGGTGATTTCCGCTAATTCCCGGTCCGCCAAACGGTAACGAACTGGCCGCACCGGTGGTCGGGCGATTAAAATTAACAATCCCGGCTCTGATTTTTTGGGTGAAACTGTCCCAAAGCGCTGGGTCATCACTGATCAAACCAGCCGCCAAACCAAAACGAGTATCATTGGCCATTTCAATGGCCGCATCAAAGCTATCCGCCCGGTAGATTTGCAATAGCGGACCAAAGGTTTCCTCATCGGCCACTTGTGTCTCACCCATTTCGAGTAGTCCCGGAGCCAGCGCCGCTTCGGACCAATCCAGCATGCCCGCAGCCCGAATGGCTGTTGCTCCCTTGGAGATATGCCCGGCCTGATCCGATAAAACGCTCTGCGCCGCCCGGTTCGATATCAGGCACCCCATGAATGGATCTGGATTTGCATCCCATTTGCCGATCACCAACCGATCCATCTGGGCGACTATGGCTTCGATTTGTTGATCGCCGACCTGTCCATGCGGGATAATCAGCCGCCGGGCGCAGGTGCAACGTTGTCCTGTGCTAGAATATGCCGATTGCACCGCCAGATTGGCCGCAGCTTCCACATCGGATGCGTTCCAGATGACCAACGGGTTATTGCCACCCATTTCAAGCGCCAGCATGATTTCGGGCCGCCCCCCGAATTTTTTGTGAATAAAGCCTCCAGTCTGGGCCGATCCGGTGAACAATACGCCATCCAGCAAGGCGTGATCCAATACCGCGCCGCCAGTATCCCGCGCCCCTTGCACAAGGTTTATAACCCCATCTGGCAATTCGGCATGGTGCCATAACTCGCACATCAGCTCTGCGGTCAGCGGGGTGAGCTCGCTCGGCTTGAAAACAATGGTATCCCCGGCAATCAAAGCCGGTACGATATGGCCATTAGGCAAATGCGCCGGAAAATTATACGGCCCCAACACCGCCATCACCCCATGCGGCCGGTGACGCAAGCTGGCAGTCCCAAATGGGGTTTGTGTGGTTCGGGTGCCGGTTCGCTCTTCATACGCTGCAATGGAAAGGTCGATCTTTCCAATCATCGCGCCAACTTCACCCATTGCATCCCATAAAACCTTGCCGGTTTCCTTGGCAATGGTTTCCGCCATTTGCTCGCGGGACTCTTCAAGTTGGACTTTAAAGGCGCGAATATAGCCCAGACGTTGTTCCATCGGCATTTGCGCCCATGCGGGTGCAACTCTGTGAGCCGCAGCAAAAGCCTGATCCACCTGATCCGCACTTGCGCTCTTGCCTTGCCAGATCAATGTTCCATCGCCCGGATTGAACGAACTTAGCTCTTCGCCCGCGCCACCTTGCCAAGACCCGTCAATATAACAATCGGCATTATTCATGTTCATCTCTCAATTCTCTACAAAGCGAATGGATTCGCCTTCATTGATTTCCAGCGCTCGCAAAATCGACGGTTCAACCACAACGATGCCCTCTTTTGGGCACGGGTCGATCATGGCAAGACATGCCCTAAACCCGGCAATTCTCTCATTGGAGACCAAGGCCCGCACAGAACCCGGCGCGCCAGATTTTGCCGCTAAAACCTGACTGGTTTTTACGGCTAACAAATCGTCGCGGGGTGCGGTCATCGTTGGCCCGCCATCAAAAATGTCGATCACTCGTTCGTACCTGAAACCCTCCTTTTCTAACAGTTTACGCGCTCCTTCCCCGTCGCGATGGGTTTTGCCGATCAACGCTTGGGCTTCGGGTGGCAGCAGATCGACATAAATTGGGTATTTAGGCATTAGATCCAAAATGAATTGTTTATCAGTAGTCCCAGAAAGATGATCAGCTTCTTCAAAATCCATTTGGAAAAAGGTTTTGGCCAAGTGTTCGTAAAACGGACAGGAACCATCCTCTCCAACTTCACCACGAAGTTCAGACAAGATATTGCGCCCAAATCGTTGTGGTTGGGTGGCAATCAACAAATAGCGAGATCGGGCAATCAATGAGCCACTGCCACCACCGCGAAATTCGGGGCGGACAAACAAGGTACCCACCTCGGTTGACCCGGCATATTCATTGACCAGCACCATCATATCCATATCAAATCGGCGGTTCGCAGCGGTTGAGACCTGAGCGATCGAGAATAATTTATAGCTAAAGAATGGTTTGGAAATACCAACGCCGACTTTGACCGCAGAAGTCCCGACCGCTGTACCGGTTTCCATGTCTTCGAGCACCAGCAAATAACCTTCTTCGCTTGGGCTTTCGACTTGTTTGGCAAAGCTACTTGTCGATAGCTCTATCCTTGAGTTCAACAATTCCTTGTCATTGGGTAAGGAGGTAAACCCCAGACCAGACAAATTGGCCAGCTCGAAAAGCGCATCTCGATCAGTGTCTTGGATAGGTCGCACTCTTAGCATGATGGGTTTCCTATTTCATCGTGCGCAGGGCTTTGGCATCAAAATCCCCACTGGCAAATTTGAATAGCATCAAAGCAGACAGTCTGGCCCGCTCGGCAAAACTGGACAGAATGACAAATTCCCGATCCGAGTGAATTTCACCGCCGCATACGCCCAACGTATCCACATTTGGACAACCGGCCGCCCATAAATTATTGCCTTCACAAACCCCGCCCGTTGCCTTCCAGCGAATATCAAGCCCCAAGGCTTCACCACTGGCCCGGGTCAGCGAGAATAGCTTGGCATTGGGTGGTGCCATAGGTTTGGGTGGCCGAGTAAATCCACCATGTAATTCAGCACTTATCCCGTCTTTATCGTTTAGCTTAACCAACACTCGACCCAGCTCCTGTTCGAACCAAATCATGTCCTCGGGCAATAGCAATCGGGCGTTAAACCGCACCACGGCCATATCCGGCACAACATTATTGGCGCCACCACCGTCCATCCGAGCCGGGTTGACGGTCAACCCATCGCGCGCACCGGTTAGATCAGCCAAGATACTGATCAATTCAGCGGCTACAACGATGGCATTGCGCCCCAGTTCGTGTTCTCGCCCGGCATGCGCGCTGCGCCCCCGGATAACGATCGAAAAATTGCCCGTACCCTTACGCGCCCCGGAAAGCGAGCCATCGGCCAAAGCTGGCTCATAGGTCAAACCCAAATCGGCAATTTTCGCATGTTTCTTCAGAATTCCAGCCGAGCCAGTTGAGCCTATCTCTTCATCAGGACTGACCAGAATGGTGTACCCTACATTCGAACGACAATCACTTTGCTCCAAGGCCAGCAAGGCTTGGCGCATGACCAGCAATCCACCTTTCATATCGGCCAAACCGGGACCGTTTAATCGGTCATCATCAATCCGGGTTACCTCTTGAAACGAGCTGTCTTTGGCAAATACGGTATCGTAATGCCCGGTCAGCAGGATTTGAACTGGCGCACTGGCACGTTGCACTAGGCGAAACGTCTGGCCATGCTCGATCTGAAACGGCTCCCCTTGGCGATCAATCGCCTTGGTGGCCGGTAGCGCAACAGCGTCAACATCACCACCGAGATCAGAAAAATGTTGTTTTATTTCAATAAATTGCTGCTCCAAACCCGCAAGATTGGTGCTACCAGAATTGATCCGCGACCATTTTTTGACAGTCGAAACCATTTCCGGAACAGCATCATCGACCTGATCTAGAATTTTTTGTTCCGAACTTGAAATACTCACCTTCATCGGCAATGCCCCAAAAGCCAGAAGCGGCAGAAACTCAAATTCTAAACAGCTTCCAGCGCCTGTTTCAGATCAACGATCAAATCATCCGGGTGTTCAATCCCAACTGAAAACCGGATCAGACCATCTGTATAGCCTTGCGCTTTACGCAATTCTTCTGGCACGCCGGAATGGGTGGTTGACCCCGGGTGACACATCAAGCTCTCGGTGCCGCCCAAACTTACCGCCAATTTGATCAATTTCAAATTGTTCAACATTCGAAATGCGGCCTGTTGATCTCCATCAATGTCAAAAGAGAACGTCGAGCCGGGAGCCAGACAGGTTCGGTCAAAAATTTCCTTTTTAACCGGTTGATCATCCAGAAAGCCCAAATAGCGGACATTCGCCACTTTTGGGTGATCCCGCAGAAATTCAGCACAAAATCGTGCATTTTTAGCGGCTTCATTGACCCGCAATTTCAAGGTTTCCAACGAACGTAAAACCAACCAACAGGTATGCGGGTCCGGTACCGTACCAAATACCGTGCGTAAGGAGCGAATACGGGCGATCACTTCGGACGAGCCAACGGCTGCCCCGGCAATCAAATCAGAATGGCCACCAATATATTTGGTCACTGAGTACAATACCAAATCCAGCCCACTGGTAATCAGCGGTGTTTGGCCAATCGGCCCCTGCATGGTGTTATCACTCATGACAATAGGCTTGTTTGTTTGGTTTTTCGCGGCTTCTTCAGCCAAAGTTACGCACAGGTCCAGATCAACGATTGCATTAGTCGGGTTGGCCGGAGTCTCGGTGTAAACCACGGCGATCTCACCCATTTCGCCAGCTTTGGCAAACACAGCACGCACTTCGTCGGCTGGTGCATCAGCCGGGAAGGAAATACTTTTTATGCCGAATTTCGGCAAAAAGTCCTTCAAGAACATCTCGGTCGGGCCATAAAGCGGACTGGAATAGATGAATACCGCCCCGGGCGCAGCAAAGGTCAACAATGCGGTGGTAATGGCTCCCATGCCGCTGGAAAACGCCAACGCATCCTCACCACCATCAAACAAGGTCAGGCGGTCCTCGAGCACTTCCAGATTGGGGTTGTTGATACGGGTATAGGCCAGCCCCGGATCGCTCATGTCATCGGCTAATGCCTGCCCTCTGGATTTACGAAAATAGGCAGCGCCATGCTCAGCCGTTTTGAAGGCAAATGTAGAGGTTTGAAAAATCGGTGGCTTGATCGCCCCTTCCGACAAATGCGGGTCATACCCATAGCTCATGGCAAGGGATTCTGGCCGTAACTGGTGATTACCAATGGTCTTTTTGCAATATGGCTTCAATGGTTTATTCATCGCTCAAACTCCGATAGGCGAATAATTTTCTTTTCAGAGTCTATGCGCGCAAGCGAGTTCCGGGTCAAGGGAAAGCAAAATCAACCGCCCATAAAAAACGGCCCGGTCATGATAACCGGGCCGCTCTCAATTTTGTTTTAGCTAGCCTTAGCGAGCGTGAAGAACAACGACTGCACGTCGGTTCAAAGGCTCACGGGCACCGTCAGGTGTCTGAACGGCTGGAGCAGTTTCACCGAAAGCTTCGGTAGAAATCACTGCACCGCTAACACCACGATTTACTAGCTCACCGCGAACAATATTGGCACGTCTGGAAGACAGGCCGACATTATATTTACGGTTACCAGATTTATCAGCGTGTCCGCCCACATTTGCCGAAGCAATTCCGCAACGACTGGCTCGTGCCACACCGGCAGCAATCGCATCAGCTGCTTGTGTTGTCAGATTGGATTTATCCCAATCGAAATACACCGGAAAAGCCACATCGTTACAAACCGGCGCCGGTGGAGGTGGCGGAGGTGGT
>NVXG01000062.1 GCA_002733805.1 Robiginitomaculum sp.
CGCATTGCAATGCGCTACGACAGATGCCCGGAGCTCTTCCTCTCAGCCATTATTCTGGCTTCTATCGTGTTATTCTGGTTATGAGTCCTGACCCTAGAATTTTTAGCGGCGACGGCCAGCATGTCGATGTCTGACAGATCAATAATTATGTCTTCAGCAATCCCGTCGGCAAAGTAGTTTTGCTCGGCGTCGCCGCTCATATTGACGAAGGGCAAAACTGCAATTGGCGCGGCCTCAGCGCCCTGTGGCTCGGCCAAATTGGCGGCCATTGGCACTGATCGTTCAGCTGGACGCAGCTCTGCCAACACACTTGTGTCTCTGAGCGCTATTGTGTCGGCAAGGGCTTGGGTCTCAGGGTCTGGGACCGTGTCTAGCTCATGCAACAGTACCTCTTTGCAGGTTTTGAACTGCGCCAACGCCATCGCCCGCTCGCCATTCTCAACATAAAGCCGCATAATCTTGCGGTGGGTCTGCTCCATAAGCGGCTCAAGCGACAGGCTCTCGAGCATACGTTCTATGGCGGCTTCATTATCGCCCCTGGCGGTCAGATTTTGTGCATTTTTATCAAGAATATCAATGGCTAGCTCGGCACTGTCACGCTGCATGCCCCGCAGCAATTCCATAAATTGCACGCCGTCATATTCAGCGCTTTGTAAAAAATCGCCGCCGTAAAATGCGGCGAGATTACCAATGTCAGCACCGGACTGGGCAGGCGATTTGAGCTGATCAAAATCTGTTTGCAAGCAGCCGGGACGCAGTTGCACATTTTCGCGTTCAACAAGCAAAGCATCGTCGCCCAGCACCCGGCGAATACCTGATAACGCGGTGAGCAAGCTGCCGCGCGCTTGGTCATCTTGACGGTCGCTCCAAAGCAGCGCCGCAGCCGGTCGCGGGTTCTGACCTGCCCGGCCGGCACAGCAAGATAGGCCAGCAATTGCCGGCTTTTGTGCGCAGAAAGCTCAAGTGGCTGGCGCTCATGATCGCAAAGCGCAAGCCCGCCTAGAACATGCAGCATTGCCGGTTTGGCTGGTAGCGCAGAGGGGGTCTGAGTGTTGGTCATTTCACGCCAAGACTGGCGTTGAAATTGCAATTGTCACCAGTCAGAATTGATTTTTCTTACCCGCTATATAGCCGCAGCAGGGCTAGCCCATATGGAACTGTAAAGGCAGCAAATAGGGAAATGATGTTGTCGGATCAACCTCGATCTTCATCATTGGTCCCATCATCTCGCCCCATTTTGCATTAACCGGGCAGGTTTTGAGATGGGCCGTCGCCTTTGCCAAATTATCGGTTTCAAAATAGCCAAACAGCGTCAAACCATGGCGAAAAATGTTGTAATTTTTGATGCCCGCCGCCGCGAGCGTTGCTAACATTTCGGGCCAAATCTCATCATGGCAGCGCTTATACTCGTCTTCATATCCGGGCCGGACTTCTAACACCCATGCATAATTGGCCATCAATTCTCCTCGCTCCACGCTGTGTAACAGTCACGCAATGCAATAATTTCGCTCAGCACGTCTTCAAACAGCGTATTCATATAATCTTGGTGCACAGGCTCCAGCGATAAGGCTCCTTGGTAGCCAATAGCGCGCAACGTGCCAAACATGGCCGGAAAATTCAGCGTGCCATGGGCAAATTTGGCTTGCAGCGCGCCCATTTTTGCTTGGCGCAGGTGGATATGGGCGGCATGACGGGCCAGCGGGTCTATCTCATCTTGCCTATAGCCAAGACAGGTAAATTGCGCATAATCCAGCGCCAGTTTGACGCCGGATTGCTCGACCAGATCAAGAGCAATGCGCGGGCTTTCGCAAAACGAATGCACATGCGGCTCAAAGCAAAGTGTGGTGTTAAAGCCAGTGGCAATAGCGCCCATTGCCGCAAGACTTTCAGTAGACACCTGGGCCGCGTCAGCGCGCGATTGGCCGGGGTTGATGATGCCAGGCAGAATAAAAACCGTGCCTATCTTGGCGGCATCAGCAAAAGTCAGCACCTGTTTCAGGTCGCGCAAATTTGCCGCCAACGTGCCGGGCAGCGCGAGATTTCTGCCCGCTAAGCCATCACCAAAGAGATGATAATAATTTGGCACATCAACCCCCAAATCAGCGAGCGGAACGGCAGCGACATGGGGGTCTGCTAATATCAGCTTTTTGTCGAGAGCGCTGCGGTAAAACAGCCCGACATCAAGCGCGCCAATGCCCAGAGCCTTTGAAATATCTGCGGCCTCTTTGAGAGTGCAAGAAGGCAGCGACCATGCGGTAAGCGAAAGTTTCAACTCAGCATCCTATCTTCTCAATCTGGCCGCTTGCGGCAGAGCGGTAGAGCGCGTCGAGCGTCTCGGTTACGCGCGCGCCATTTTCAGCATTAGCCGGATTGCGCATAACATGCCCGGCGCAAAGCTTGGCAAAAGCATGTACGGGTAAAGTGCCGTCATAGCCGGTGCCTTCCGGTCCAATTTCGGCAAATTCATCCGTGCCATCGAGCAGATGTAGCGCCATCCGCACCCGTTCATTATCAAAAACGACCATACCCTTGGTGCCGTAAATCCGCACATCCGTATGCATACCCATATGTTTGGGCGTGGTTGCCGCGCCGGAGATCGAGATCGTCGCACCATTGGTGGCGCGGGCGACGGCGGCGTCATAAAAATCAACCCCGGTGGTTGATTTACCGTCTATGCAGAACACGGTTTCAATCGTCAGGTCGGAGACATAAAGCAGCCAGCCAATTGAGTGCGACATTTGCCCCCACCCGTAGCCGCCAGCCTTGGTCGGGTCGGCCCAAGTGGAGGCAGGTGGACGAAACAGATGATCTTCGGTTTCCAACATTGGTTGGCCCGAAATCAGGTCTTCGAGCGCCGAGCCCATTTGGCAGACGGCATGACGCACCTCGCCAATGCGGCCGTCAGCCACCCATTGCGCAGCCTGTTGCGAAGCATGGGTAAAGTTCATACTGGTCGGCACCATAACCTCGCGCCCGGCCTTAGCGGCGGCGCGGGCAATGGCCCGGCCATCAGCCGCTGTCGTGGCCATTGGTTTCTCAACCAACACATGTGCGCCCGCCTCAAGTGCGGCAATCGCCGGGGCGGTATGGGCCGTATGCGGGGTTGAAATCATCACCCCGTCTAGGTTCTGTTCGGTCAACATTTTTGCCATATCCGTATAGCGCGCGGCAATGCCAAACGCGGCACCTGCCTTTGCCAACCGCGCCGGGTCAAGGTCGCAAATCGCCACGATCTCGGCCTCAGGGCAGTCGCCGATTGTCGGAATATGGTTGAAACTGGCCCACCAACCTATGCCGACCACGCCGATGCGGGCGATCATTTATCTGCCCATTTCTCGGACTGGTTCATGGTCGAGCCATAAACATTTTGCATATGCTTTTCAGCAGCTTGTGCGGCGGATCCAGGGTCGCGCGCCCGCAATGCTTTGTAGAGTTTGGTGTGGTCGCGCAATGATTGCGCCAAAACATCTGGCCGCTCAGACGCCCGGCGGCGAAACTCCAACCCCAGCACGTTGAGACTTTCGCCAATGCGCTTAAGGAACGCATTATTCGACCCAATCCAAATGGTTTCATGAAACTTGAAATCTGACAGCCTAAAGGCGCTGGCATCATCCAAAATATGCTTCTGCTCCTGCAAAATCGCCTCCAGCTTGTCGAGCTGTTGGTCATCCATATTTAGCGCCGCACGCCGGGCGACATCGCTCTCAATCAGGCTGCGCGCATCATAAAGCTCACGGATATTCTTCTTGTCGAGCGACAGAAAAAATCGGATGGGGCCGAGCAGAGCATCGCCGTCCAGCTCACTAATAAACGCACCACCGCCTTGGCGCGAACGCACCACACCCAAAATTGACAGCCCCCGGATCGCCTCGCGCACAGAGGGGCGCGACACGTTGAGCTGCTCGGCCAACTCACGCTCTGGCGGCAGCTGATCGCCGGGCTTTAGCGCCCCAGATGTAACCATATCGAGGATACGGCGAGCAACCATTTCAGCCAGAGACTCGCGCTTAATAGGCGTGTCGAAACTAACCTGTGAGACACCAGTTTTCATGTCTTTCCCTTTGTCATATTTGGCCCAGTTTGGCGGCGCAATAGCTTGCCAAGGTTTAGCCGCGGCGCCACAACCGAACCGATCAGCAAGAGGCCAATAACGCCGGTTTGGATATGGCCGGTGATGTTTAAAAGCGCCATCCCGTTGCGCAAATTAAGCACAATCATAACCGCCAGTAGCGTCCCGACAAGCGAGCCGGTACCGCCAAAAATGCTCACCCCGCCGAGCAGAACAATAGTGATAATATCCAGCTCAAACCCAAGGGCGACATCGCCGCGCACAGCGCCCACGCGCGCCGCGTAGAGCAGCCCGGCAAAGGCGGCGATAAGGCCCGCGCCGGTGAACAAGATTAGCTTATGACGGGCAGTATCAATCCCGGCAAAATCGGCCATTTCTCTATTGGTACCAATTACATAGGTCTTACGGCCAAAACCTGTGCGTTGCAGCACGATATAAAGGATAATGAACAAAACCACGAAGGCGATATTGGCAAATGGGATCGGGCCAAGCAGGCCTTTCTGGCCCAAAGCGTCAAACCATTCGGGGAAATCATTGATGCCGCGATCCTCAACCAATACCCGCGCCAAACCGCGATAGCCGATCAGCGTTGCCAGTGTGACTACCAGCGATGGCAGCCCAACTTTGGCGATGAACCAACCGTTGAGCGCGCCGCCCATAGCGCCAATGATCAGACAGATCAATATCGCCGCGCCGCTGGGCATGCCTTGTTGAAACATCCAGCCAAAGGCGCAAGCCGACAGCCCCATCATTGAGCCGACTGAGAGGTCGATCTCGGCGTTGATAATGATAAAGGTCATGGCCAAGGCCACTATAATTTTCTCAATCGAGAGCTGGAACAGATTGACCTGATTGGAGACCGTCATAAATTGCGGCGACAGGCTCGAATTGACCAATATAATTAGGATCAGCGCGCAAAGCAAAAAGCCTTCCCAGCTTTGCAAACGGGCGAATACGGTTTTCATGGCGCGTTCTCCTTTGTCGTCTTCTCGCGGGCGACACGCAGGGCAATAAGACGGCGCATAAGGATCGCATCAGCGGCGACCGATAACAGGATCAGCGTGCCAAGTACGGCCTCGCGCCAGAACTCGCTGACCAAGGCCCACCGCACCAGCGACATATCGATCAAATCAACCAAAATTGCGCCGAGCAGCGCGCCAATAACCGTGCCAGAACCGCCAAATATATTGACCCCGCCGACCACCGAGGCTGCGACCGACTTTAGCTCGATCCCCAGCCCGGCGACCACGGTGATGGTGCCGAACCGCGCGAGGAACATGAAGCCGGCCAGCCCGGCCAAAGCGCCGGCGCAGGCAAAGGCCGACAGGACCACCAGCTTGGTGTTGATCCCGGCCATTTCGGCGGCTTCGGGGTTTGAGCCAACAGCATAAAGTTTGCGGGCCGGGCGCAGATGGGTCAGGGCGATATGCACGGCGATGACCACCAGCACCGCGACCAAGAACCCGGCCCGCAGCTGCAATGTGCCAAAGGTCAGCACTTTATAATTTGGGAAGCTGATCAGCCATTCGGGCAGGTTGCCGGTGGTAATAGATTTGGCGTCGGAATACTCAACCAGCGACGAGCGAAACAGCGCCATTGTCGCCAGCGTGACGATGATTGACGGGATGCGCAGAAAGGCGACAAGCAACCCGTTGACCACGCCAAAACACGCGCCCAAGATGATGGAATAGCTGACCAGCAGTACCGGCCCCAGCTCTGGGTTATTGGTGATCAGACTGCCGGTGGCGAAGGCGACAAAGCCGACGATTGAGCCAATAGACAGATCAATATTGCGGGTCAGGATCACCAGCGTTTGGCCGCAGGCAATAAGCGCCATGATAGCCACTGAGCTGGAAATACGGTTGAACAAACGGCCGTTGAGATAGTTTGGCACTTGGGTTGAAAAGAACAACAACACCGCCAGAACCACGGCTAAAAGCGCCAAAATGCGCAGGGTTTGCGGGGAAATGCGAGCCAACATTATACGGCCTCTCTCAAAGCGGTCTGGCCGGTGGCCAGTATCATCACTCGTTCTTGCGTGGCCTCTGACGTGTCGAGAATGCCCATTTGCTGGCCCTCGCGCATGACAAGAATGCGGTCACCAAGTGCCAGAACCTCGGGCAGGTCAGATGATATGACCAAGACCGCACCACCAGCGGCGGCAAATTCGCGTATAAGATCATGCACTTCTGCCTTGGCGCCAATATCAATGCCGCGGGTTGGCTCATCAAAGATCAACAGGTCTGGCTCCATATTGAGCCATTTGGCCAGCATCACCTTTTGCTGGTTGCCGCCAGAAAGCATGCCAACCTCGCTATCCACATCTTGGGTGCGAATGTTGAGCCTTTCGCGGTAACTATGCGCAACGGCGGTTTCTTTTTCGCGGTTGAGCAGGCCAAACCGTGACAGGAACGCATCAAGTGTGACGAGGCTGATATTCGAGCGGATCGACATGGGCATGGCCAGCCCAAGCTTGCGCCGGTCTTCCGAGACATAGGCAACGCCCGCGTCAATCGCCTCGCGCGGTGACCTAAACCGCGCCGGTTTGCCCTTGTAAGTCACCTCGCCAGTCGCGGTTGGAGTGACGCCAAACAGCGCGAGCGCCACATCGGTGCGCCGCGCGCCGACCAGCCCGGCCATGCACAGGATCTCGCCCTTATGCAGATCAAACGTGATGTCTTTGAACACCCCGGCCAGCGACAGGTTTTGAACCTGCAAAATTACCTCATCAGTCACCGTGCCCGGCGCTTTGGCAAAGTAGTTGCCAACCTCGCGCCCGACCATCTCTGATATCATGCTGTCAGCGGTGACACTGGCAATCGGTTTGGTCGATATATGCGCGCCGTCGCGGATAACAGTCACCCGGTCAGCGATCTCAAAAATCTCTTCGAGCCGGTGCGAAATATAGACCACAGCAACGCCTTGCGCGGCCAATGTTTTGGCAATCTTGCGCAGCTGTGCGGCCTCATGCGCCGAAAGCGAGGCGGTCGGCTCATCCATGATCAAAATGCGCACGTCTTGGCTCAGCGCGCGAGCGATCTCGACCACCTGTTGCTCGGCCAATGTCAGACCGCTGGCAATCCGGTCAGGGTCTAGGTTTATGCCAATACGCTCTATCAACTCTATGGCGCGGCGGCGCTGTGCGGCGGGGCGCATCAGCAGGCCAGCACTGGTATCGCTGATGAAAATATTCTCGGTCACGTCCAGATCGGGAAAGACCATAGGCTCTTGATAAATAGCGGCAATACCGGCGTCACGCGCGGCTTGCGGCCCTGAGATAACTTGCGGCTTGCCGCCTATTAGGATCGTGCCAGCACTGGGTTGATAGATGCCGGTCATCACCTTGATCATGGTCGATTTGCCAGCCCCGTTTTCGCCAACAATCGCGTGGACTTCGCCGGGATGCAGCGTGATCGACATATCCGCCAAGGCAATGGTCATGCCAAAATGTTTGGAGATGTTCTCAAGTTGAAGAACGGGCTGATCTTTCATGTTTGCGACCCTTCAAAGTAGGTGCCGGTCAGCGAGGCGAGCCCGCTGACCGATCTGTGCACTTAATTCGCGGCGGCTTCGACGTTTTCTGCCGTATAGACCGTGAATGGCCCCATCAAAATACGCTTCGTACCTGGGCGGCCCGGATCTTCTTCGATCGTGTAGTCACCCATGCGGCCTGCGCTAAATGTCTCGCCGATATCACCTGTCAGCTGGCCACTGGCCAGACCGTAGGCGGTGAAATAGGTGAGGTAGCCAAGATCGCGGAAGTCCCAGAGCGCAAATTCTGGCGCACAGCCGTTCAGCGTGTAGCTCAGCATTTCCGATGGCAGACCAAGGCCGGAAACCTTGACCTGTTCGCAAAGACCCTCATCTTGCATTGCCTTCGCAGCGGCCTGAATGCCCACTGTTGTTGGCGACATAATCACGCCAAGATCAGGATATTGGTCAACCAAAGCCAGCGCCCGATTATAGCTCACCTCAGCTTGGTCATCGCCGTAGACGACATCTACCAGCTCTATATTGGCATATTTTTCGTCTTCAAGCGCCACTTGCATGGCTGCAATCCAAGCGTTCTGGTTAGACGCATCAGGTGTTGCTGAAAGCACCGCCATTTGGCCTTCACCACCGAGGATTGAGAAAGCCATATCGGCCATAATCACGCCGATGGAGCCAAAGTCGACTTGGGCGATAAACACATCTTCGCCTTCGCCTGATGGGATCGGGCTATCCCATGTCACAACCCGCGTGCCGGCTTCTTGGGCGGCAAGGGCCGATGGCACAATCTGGTCGCCAGCATTGTTTGAGATCATCACAGCGCCTTGGCCTTGGGTGGCGGCGGTGGTCATAATCTCGATCTGGCCAGCGGTTGAGTTCTCAGGTGTTGGCCCAATAAACAGCAGCTCGCCGGGGTTTTCTAGCTCAGCATGGGCCTCTTGTGCGCCCTCATTGGCTTGGTCAAAAACCAGAATGCCCAAGAATTTGGGCAGCAAGACCATATTGACCTCTTGTCCGGTCTCAAGCGTTACCGAATGGCCCTCCGCCGTGGCAAAACCAGCCGTACCGAGCAGCAATGTCGCGGCCATTGTAAGTTTGGTAAAATGTTTCATGATTTCCTCCCAATCATTTCTCTGTTTAAGCGCATATGCGCGGGTGATATCGGTGGGGGCTGCTAGGCGCTCCCTATTGTCTGTGATCCTCAAAGTGCCACGGGTCTGCGGGGCGGCTGACCTGCCAGTGCGCGGGCAATATCTTGGGCGACAAGGCCCTGTAGCCGGTCAATGGCCGCCTCAGAATACCACGCCGCATGGGGGGTGATCAGCAGATTGGGCGCTTGGCGCAGGCTGGAATTTTCGGGCAACGGCTCGGTGTGGAACACGTCAAGCGCCGCGCCGGCAATGGTGCCGCTGTCAAGTGCTGCCGCCAGATCATCCTCAACAATCAGCTGGCCACGGGCCGAGTTGACCAGCATCGCATGCGGCTGCATTTGTGCCAATCTGGCCGCGTTAAAAAAGTTGGTGGTTTGTGCGGTTGCGGGCGCGTGCAGCGAAATGATATCGGCGGTTTCTAGCAGCGTGTCGGCGCTGACCAAGGTAACGCCTGCCGCCTCGGCCTGCGCCGCGCTCAGCCCCGGATCAGCCGTGATAAACTTAAAGCCAAAGCCCTTGAGCCGGGCCAATACCGCTTGGCCAATTTGACCCATACCAAAAAATCCAAACATGGTTTCTTTGAATGGTTTTAATGGTTTAGCGTGTTTCACGGCCGCCCAGTCACCGGCCCGGACAGAGGCATCAAGCGGCACCAATTTGCGGAGCAACGTTAGCGCGGCGGCGGCGGTATGTTCGGCAACCTCATCGGCGCAATAGTCGGGCACATAGCCAACTTTTAGCCCAGCCTTGCGGGCGGCATTGAGGTCAATATTATCATGGCCAACACCGTAGCGAATGATCGTGGCACCGGGGTTTACCGCAGCGCAAGCATCAGCCCCAAAGGGCGCGAACTGCACGGCCACAACATCTGCGCCCGCCACGGCAGCGGCCACGTCAGCCGCAGTTTTGCATTGCAGGGCGGCAAAATCAGCCCCGGTAGCGGCTTTGCGCTCGGCGGCGACATCTGGAAATGTGTAATCGGTGACAACAACCCGCGCGGTCATGCTCCGTCCTCCAGATAATCATGAATGATTTCGCCGGGGACGAGGGTGAAATCAGCGCGCCAATAGAAACCTTGTAGCGGCTCAATAACCGGCAGACGGAACACCGGCAGTTGCGCATTTGCCCGCAGTTCAACCGTGCAGGGGCCGGTCCATGCCTCATGCACCGTCACATCTGTCAGCTTACGGCTGGTCAGTTGGCGAATAGCCGGGCGGCCATCGATATGGTCAATCGCTTTGAGGTTCAGGTTGGTGCTAAAGTCAAAATACGGGGCCAGATCATCGCCCGTAACGGGCTGTTGCTTATAGGGCAGGGTGCCCGTTATCACGTCAATTCCGTTGCGCTCGACGGTGCCGACCATCAGATCCCCGCGAAACTCAAGGCTCGGATTGCCCAGCTTTTTGGGCTGGCCGTGTACCTCGCGGCCTTGGCTAACGCCACCGTCGGATGACAGGACGAGGTAGGGAGAATATGCCCCCGCCCTGTCACCTAGACACGCGCCAAACATAACATTTGCTTCACAATAGGCGCCAACATAGTCGGTGTCGTTCATGCGGTAGATATGCACGCAGGCAATATCACCGATCGGCTGAAGCGGCGGCGGCAGAAGAAACGCCATCGCTTCGGGGTCCGTTCGCCAGTACAGCGTCAGGATTTCAGCGTTGCGGAAACGGAACGGGAAGGGCGGGATGGTAGGTGCATCCCAAGGCGTTGAAAAACCGCCTTTTTTAATGTCATCAATGCTGGGACGAAACACACCATATTTGGTTTTCCTGCTCATTCGGCTAATCTCCGCACAACATCTTCTTGCACCTCTATACCCAACCCTGCGCCCTCAATCGGGTAGGCCCAGCCGTCGCGGTGCCATAGTTTTTCGGCCACCAGATCATCCTGAACAGACACGCCGAAGGGCTTGTATTCAAATATTTCGGCATTGGGCGAGGCCAGTGACAGGTGTAGCGACGCGGCCGTGGTTATCGCCGTTGACCAAGCATGGGCGTTGATGGTTTTGCCGTGCCTAGTGGCCAACGCATCGGCGCGGCGAAAGCCGGTAATGCCCTCAACGCGGGCCGGATCAATGCCATAAACATCAACCGCCTGCACATATTCCATCTGACGCCGGTAACCGGTCTCGGTAAATTCGCGCTCGCCGCTGGCAAGGCGCAGTTCGGTACTGGCGGCCAGTGCGCGGTAGCCCGCATCATCGGTAAAATACAGCGGCTCCTCAAACCAGCCGATCCGGTGCTCATGCATCCGGTTGGCAACATCAATGGCGGTGCGTACATCCCAGCGCACCCCATTGCCAATGTCGATCAAGATCTCGGCTTTGTCGCCCAAAGCGGCGCGCAATTCCTTCACAAAATGCACATCAATATCAGGATTGCCGCCAATATCGCTTTCGCCCTTTTTGGCAAATCCCAGCTTGGTCGAGCGGAAGCCGGCCTCAAAAAAGCCGACGACTTCGGCCACGCAGGCCACCTCGCCGTTCTTATTGACATGGGCCGAAGCATTGGCCGGCAGACGCGCATGCTTTAGCCCGCCAAACAGCTCATAAAGCGGCTTATTGGCGACTTTGCCTTTAATGTCCCAGAGCGCCATATCGATGCCCGAGACGGCAAGACTGGCAATGCCACCTTCGCCGTACCAGTGCAGATGTCGGCGCATTTTGCCCCAAATCGCCTCGATATCATCAGCCGTGTCGCCAGCAATCAGCGGCGTCAGCCCGTCATTGATAATCGTGGCCACAGCCCGGCAGGCTTCGGGCCACATAGCAATACATTCGCCCCAGCCTACAACACCGTCGCTGGTCTCGACCCGCACCAAAACCGTGCGCCGCACTGTGCCAAAATCATTGGGGTCAGCATAAGCGATTGTTATCGGTTCAATGCGTGCAATTTTTGCCATGTATTACCTCCCCCAGCTTTTCCTTTGACATCGCCAAAGGGTCAACTTATCTAATTGGTCATACCAATTTTCCTAATCAATTTATTGTCACGTAGAAATCAGAAAGCAAGCAAAATGTTTAACCTTAGCGCCGTGCCTGTCCCTGATCTGTCTGGCAAAACCATTCTTGTTACCGGCGCTGGCCGGGGCATTGGCGCGGTTCTGACGGGCATATTGCTGGCCAAAGGCGCCACAGTTTATGCCGGGGTTCAAAAGGCCGCGCAGCCAGATTGGCAGGCGCATCTTGAGGGCGCACATGTGTTTGATCTTGATGTCACCGTACCTGCAAGCATTGCCAGCGCCATAGCCTGCCTGCCCGGCAAGCTCGATGTTTTGGTCAATAATGCCGGGACGATAGGGCCAATTGGCCATTTCGGTTCCATCGACAGTGACGCGCTGGCGCATACGCTTGATGTCAACGTAATTGGCGTTCACCGCATGATCACCGCAGCCCTGCCACTGCTCGCCACCAGCCAAGGCACAATCGTCAATGCGGGCACCGGGGCGGCAACCACGGCCATGGAAGGCTGGACCGCTTATTGCAGCTCAAAAGCCGCAGCCAGAATGCTAACACTGATGTGCGAAAAAGAGCTGGCCACCCGCAATGTGCAGAGCTTTTTCATCGGCATCCCGCCGACTGACACTTCAATGCAGGGAAAAATTCGCGCCTCTGGGCTGAACCCGATCAGCCAAATAGCGCAGGACAGTCTGGTTGATCCGGTCGTGCCGGCCAGTGTTATGGCTTGGCTTTGCGGGCCGCAAGCGCGCAGCCTCAACACCTGTCTGCTCGATGTCCGCGACGCGTTTTTTCAAGATATGGCGGGCCCGTCTAGTTCCAACAGTTAAGGCTGGTCAGCAATTCCTGCCTCTCGCTATCTTCTGGATCAAGCCCACCCAAACCACCGTTTTCACCGCAGCGAATACTGCTGATTTGAGTGTTTATCATCGCTGGCATGTCGGTATAGGCGACCAGCCCGGTGCCCAGCACAGTATATAGCCCGCTCGGGCGCGGCGCAGACAGGTAGCCTTTGGCCTGAACAATACCGACAGCGCCGCCGAACATATCAGTTTCCAACGCTGTCACCTCAAGCCCGCCCGGCACGGGGTGGCCAATAGCGCGCACAAAATCGCCCTCTCGCAGATGCTCAGTTTGCAGGCCGATGATCACAGTGTCGCCGATCAGATCATTGCCGTCTTCATTGGTGCCAAAATAGCTGCCGCTAATGCGCGCGAACGGCGGCTCAGCCACGGTCTCAACCAGTGAGGCCACCACGGTTTGCGCCCGCCAAAGCCCGCTCACAGCAACCCAGTCGCCAAGTTCTGCACTCAACGGCCCGCTTAATTCTACTTGTGTGCCCAGCACAGTAATATGCGTCTCACTCAGTGCCTCAACCGGGCCAAGAAGCGGCATAATCTGACGGATATGCAGCGCTTGCCAAACATCGCCCGCCTGTACCACGACAATGGCGACGATATGGCCGGGGCGCAGATCACTTGCAGTCATGTCGGACGCAGCGCTCGCAACCGGCATAACCGGATCGAGCAAAACATGCTGGCCGTTAACATATATGCTGCCAAGCGCGGTGATCGTGCCAAATATCCCGGTATTGTAAATGCCGGTGCCAATAATCCCGCCCTCGCGCTCACCGTCTTGGGCAAAGAGGCTGAGCGGCGACAAAATGAGGGCCAAAGCAAATAATATTTGCCTCATTCGCTTTGCTCCCCCTTGGGTTGTGGCAAAATATAGGCGCCGAGAACAAACCGGCCCTCATGCGCGCCGCCCTGTTCTTTTTGCTGCAGATCTTGCGCCAATATATTGATGTTTTGCAGTAATTCCTGCGCTCCATCGTTGGCCTTGCTCTGCAAAGTGGCAATTGCCGCGTCAGATAAATGCGAATAGCGCACCGCCCTGTCAAAGTGGCGGGCCGCATTTTCTTTGGCCAAAAGATTATGCGTCGCCGCCTGCATATGCGCCGATAGTGTCGCCTGATAGGCCGCCACTTGCTCTTTGCTGCCCGCCTTGGGCAAGAATGCGTGGGTCAGCAGCCGGTATGTGCCACCTGCTTGGGCTGCAACAACGCCCTGATCGAGCATCAGCTGCAGAACCGTACCTGCGGCCATATCAATGCGGGTCAGGCGCACGGCATCATCAAAACCCGGCAGGTTTGCGCTGCCTTTGCGCGCCAGATCGCGTGCCGCACCTGACTTGTCCTGAAAGTTAGGATCGGTCGCCCAAAGGCTGATCACTAGCGCCGCCGCATTGCTGCTTTGGCGCAGCGGGTTTTCGTCACTCAGGTGGCGCAAGCGCTTGATATCTTTGCGGTGTATCCCGGTCAACAGGCTGGCCCGGCTGTCGCTCATCGCCTCGTCAGAAATTTCAAGCGCGGCTTTAAGCAGGGCCTTCTTCATCGCCTCATTGGCGGCTGCTATCGTGACCCCATGCGCGACCATTGCCTGCGCCAAAGGCTCAAGCAGCGCCGCAAGTGCGGCCTCAAACGGGTCTGATATTTCTGGCGTCATTGCATGCCTCATTAGCCTAGCATCTTACTACCATGAACCGGTTTGTAATCTTTAAAACGAATTTGTGAGTAGCATTTCAGGCGTTCTCTATTTCTAATGGGAAAAATACCCACTCGCAAGCTTTGCTCGGGTTTCCATTAGGAGAATGCTATGAAATACGCCGCTATTACCAACCAGCAAAGACCGCAAACCCCGGCAGAGCAATTGGCTGGTATTTCTGACCTCCTGAACCGGCTGACCGCGCAGGACCGTGGAAAATTTCTGAGTTTTGGCTGGGGCCAGACTATTGCACCGCGTTTTGCCACCATTGCCGACGCAATCCTCTTCCATATGCGGGACCAACCCGCGGCGATTGCCGCCGAATTTGGCGGCCAACAGCTCAGCTATGGCGCGCTTGACCGCGCCTCAAACCAGCTGGCGGCGGCTCTGCGCAAACAGGGCGTCAGACAGGGCGATGCCGTCTGTCTTTACCTGCGCCGTTCTTTGGAAATGGTGGTTGGCATTGTCGCTATTATGAAACTTGGTGCCGCCTATGTGCCGCAACATGTCGGCGTCGCCCCAGCCAAAACCCTGCGCCATATCGCCAGTGTAACGGGGGCCAAAGTTATCTTGACCCGCGCTGATCTGGCACATTTGGTGCCGGTGGAGCCGGGCCAAACCCTGATCTCTATCGACACACTTAACCCCTCCGACACCGCCTTCACCGCCGCACGATCCCAGCCAACAGACCGCGCCATAGTGCTTTTCACATCTGGCACAACCGGCGTGCCAAACGGCGTTCAGGTCACCCAAGCCAACTTGGCCAATGTGCTGCTCACAGCTCCCGGTGATCTGGGCATGCGGCCAGGCCAGCGTGTCGCCCAAATCCTGTCCATCGCCTTTGACATGGCCGCATGGGAGACCCTTGGCGCGCTGGCAAATGGCGCGACGCTGGTGATCCGCGGCAAATCCATCCAAGAAACCGTTGAAACGGTCGATATCGTCATCGCCACGCCGTCCATCCTCAATGCGCTAAACGCGGACCGCTGCCAACAGATCAAAACCGCCGCCGTTGCCGGTGAGCCATGCCCGCGCCCGTTGGCCGACAAATGGGCGGGCTTTTGCACCTTCTATAATTCATGCGGCCCGACCGAGACGACCATCATCAACACCGCCGCCCGCCACAGCGCCGCCAATCCGATCCTCTCAATCGGCAGCCCCACGCCAAATAACAGTGTCTACATTCTCGATGACCTGCTGATGCCATTACCGATTGGCAGCAAAGGCGAGATGTGGGCCGGAGGCGCCTGTGTCACCGCCGGATATTTGGCCAACCCGGCCCTGACCAGCGCGCGCTACCGCCCCGACCCGTTTCGCCCCGGCCAGATGATGTTTCGCACCCGCGACATTGGCCGCTGGACCGATGACGGCACCCTTGAGCATCTCGGCCGGGTCGATGACCTCGTCAAAATTCGCGGCTTTCGGGTTGAGCTTGGTGGCGTGTCAAATGTGCTTGAGCGGGCCGCAGGCTGCGCCCAAGCGGTGACGCTAAAATACGACGACACCACACTTGTCAGCTTCATCTCGCCAGCCTCTGCCCGGCCCGAATTAGCCGCAGAAAAGGTGGCCAAATGTCTGCCCTATTATTGCAGCCCGACGGTGATTTTAGCGCTGGACGAGTTGCCCCGGACCGCACGCGGCAAGCTCGACAAACCACTGTTGCTCAAGCTGGCCGCAGACCATCTTGCCCAGCAATGTTCGGAGGCAGCTCAATGAGCACTGAAGCTACAAATACTTACCCTAAAGCACTGAATATACGCCGTTTTACTCGCCACCCGGCGCTGATGGAATACCGCCGTCTTGCCCTGTTGGTGGCCGTGGTAAACCTCTACATCTTCGCATCCGGCCTGCAAAACGAACGTTGGCTCGCCGACGGTATTTTCGCCCTCGGCCCGATCGCAGATTTGGCCCTGTTCAACCTCACCATCGGTATTTTGATCCGCCAACAACGGGTGGTTAACGCGCTCTACTGGCTGGCCACGCGCATCCCGGTGAGCTGGCCGCTTTGGGTCCGTTGGGGCGCGGGCAAAGTGTTCCACTTTGGCGGCTTGCATTCGGGGTGCAATACCGCCGGCACGCTCTGGTTCGGCTTTTCACTCTTTGCCATGGCGGCAAACCGGCTCAGCGGTGCGGCTCTGCCATCAGACCTAACCATCGGCGTCACCGCCACCATGTTGGCGCTGCTGACCCTCATGGTCATTTCAGCCCTCGGCCCCATCCGCGCCAAGTTTCACAATACATTTGAAAAAATCCACCGCTTTGCCGGTTGGACAATCTTGGCGCTTTTCTGGGCGCAGACTGTCTCGGTCAGCCATGACATGGGCACCAGCCTTACCGCCCGCCCGGCCTTCTGGCTCTTGTTGCTGATCACCGCGTCAATCATCTCGCCATGGCTCAGCCTAAAGCGCGTTGATGTGACTATTGAAAAGCCATCAAACCACGCGGTCATCGCCCGGTTTAACTACGGCGACACCCCGTTTCCCGGCAGTTCAAACGCCATAAGCCACACCCCATTTGGCGAATATCATTCCTTCGCCAATATCCCATCCCCCGATGCGCCCGGCTACAGGTTGGCCATTTCGCGCAGCGGCGATTGGACCGGCAAGTTCATCGACAATCCGCCCAAAAAAGTCTGGGTAAAGGGCATCACCACCTCCGGCGTTGCCCGTATTGAAGTGCTGTTCAAAAAGGTGGTTTATGTCGGCACCGGCTCTGGCATTGGTCCGATCTTGCCGCATCTTTTGGCTGGCGACGTGCCCAACCGGCTAATCTGGTCAACCCGCAGCCCGCGCAAAACCTACGGCGATGCGCTGATAGATGAGATTGAAGCACATTCGGATAACCCCTTGATATGGGACACAGATACCCAAGGCAAACCGAACCTTTCAGCCCTGGCCCTGCAAATGGTCCGCGACAGCGGCGCCGAGGCGGTGATCGTGATCTCTAACAAAAAGCTGACCCGCAGGGTCGTGCATGACATGGAAAGCCTCGGCATCCCCGCCTATGGCGCAATCTGGGATAGTTGAGATGTTTGACACCATAAAAACCGAAACCATAGGCCGGGTCGCCACGATCACGCTCAACCGGCCCAAGAGCCTCAACGCGCTCAATACCCAAGTGATGCAAGAGGTGCTCACGGCCGCCAGCGGTTACGCCGCCGATCCAGATATCGGCTGTCTTATCCTCACAGGCAATGCCCGCGCCTTCGCTGCCGGCGCCGATATTACCGAGCTGGCGGGGCATGATTATGCCAGCATGAACGCCGCTGATTACTTTACCGAATGGGACAGGTTTGCCGCTTTGCGCCTGCCAAAAATCGCCGCCGTTAATGGATATGCGCTCGGCGGCGGTTGTGAGCTGGCGATGATGTGTGACGTGATTTTGGCCAGCGACACGGCAAAATTTGGTCAACCCGAGGTGAAAATCGGCTGTATTCCCGGCATGGGCGGCACCCAGCGGCTGACCCGTCTTGTCGGCCGCGCTTGTGCCATGGATATGATCCTAACGGGCCGGATGATCGACGCCGCAGAAGCCCTGCGCATCGGTCTTGTCAGCCGCGTCGTCGGCGCCGGCGATCTATTGGCCACAGCCCAAGATGTCGCTCAAACCATTGCCAGCTATCCACGCGACATTACCCAGATGGCCCGCGCCTGTGTGAACATGGCTGACCAGAGCAATCTGGTCAGCGGCATGCAATATGAGCGGCAAATGTACCACGCACTTTATGGGCTGCCGGCGCAACGCGAGGGCATGGCGGCGTTTTTAGAAAAACGCCCGCCGGAATTTAACCCAAGCTAGCCGTCAGTAAACTTCACGCCACTTTGCCTTGCCCGGTTCACATGCAGTTCCAGCACATCGGGCCGGGCATAATGACCAAACAGATCGAGGTTCTGACGCTCGCCGCGCACAACCGAATGGTCGATCTCGGCGACGATCAGCGCCTCAATATCGGTCACTGGTTCGACCATGAATGTACCGTCAGGGGCGACGATTGTGCTGCCGCCGTTAGAGATAATTTCAGATCCGGCGGCAATAATTTCAACCCGGTTTGGCGTGTCCTTAGGCAGGTCGCTCACCCGCATCAGCCCGCAAGCGGCAATGACATAAGAGCGGCTTTCCTTGGCAATGAACACCGGCAGATCTTTGGTATTATGCAAGCCACCCGGCCAAACGCTGACATGCAAACTCTCGCCCTGCGCATAAAGTGCGGCCCGCGCCAGCGGCATCCAGTTTTCATAGCAGTTCAAGCCGCCGACAGTAAAAGCGCCCATTTGGTGCACGACCAGCCCGTGCCCGTCGCCCTGCGCCCAAGCCAGCCGCTCTTCATGTGTTGGATGAAGTTTGCGATGTACCGAGTTGATATTGCCCGATTTATCAATGTAGACGAGGGTACAATACAGGCTATGCGCGCCGCGGTCCGGCGCGCGCTCCATTATACCAAGATAGACCGCAATCTGGCGCTTATTGGCCGCCGCACAAAGCGGCGCAAGATCACCGCGCTCAATGATAACGCCCTCTTCAAGGTAGCGCGCATACATCGCCTTTTGCTTGGCATCGTTAAACTTTGCCCCACCAGTACGCTCTATCCAAAACGGATAGCCCGGCACCAAAGCCTCGCCGAAAGTCACCAACTCGCAGCCTTCATCGGCGGCGATATGCAGCGCGGCAATGATTTTGTTGAGAGTCTCGGTGCGGCGAAACCATACCGGGGCGATCTGGGCAACGCCGACTGTCAGCCGATCTTGTGGTGCTGCATTTGTTAGAGCGGCGGGGCGGATGACTTTCATATTCGGGCACTCAATTCTATTTGGCAAAAACGGCTGTGAGGTCTGAAAATCCCTTTATCTCTATCGGGTTGCCGCTTGGATCACGAAAGAACATAGTCGCTTGCGCGCCCGGTTTGCCGGCAAACCGAAGCGACGGGGCTATGACAAATTCGAGCTGATTTTCCACCAGCCTATCCGCCAAGATCTGCCAATCTCCCATCTCCAGCACAACGCCAAGATGCGGCATTGGCACCAGATGATCCCCAACATGCCCAGTATTCGCGGTTTGAAATGGCTCGCCCAGATGCAGCGAGAGCTGATGGCCAAAGAAGCTAAAATCCAGCCAAGTCTCCGTCGAGCGGCCCTCTTTGCAACCCAATACGTTAACGTAAAAGTCCCGCGCCGCGTCGAGGTCGCGCACATTAAAGGCGAGGTGAAATGGTGTCAGCATGGGTTACCCTTGTTTCGGCAGGCCAAGCACGGCCCGGCTCTCATCTGCCCTGAGCGAAAAATCTGTGCCCAAATAGGCGTCAGCCTGCGGATCGCTTAGCCATTCTATGGCCTGCGCGACCCATTCCGGCGGGATATGCACGCCGAAATCTAACTTGCTAACCGGGTTAATACCGGAAGCGCGAATATCATGCTGCATTTGCGTGGCCACTGTGCCGGGGCTGAGGCCAAGCACCCGAATACCTTGGTCGCGATACTCTTTATCGGCCACGCCGGTCAGTGCAAATACCGCCGCTTTTGTTGCACAATAATGGCTCCACCCTTCAAGCGGGCTATGCGCGGCCCCCGATGAAATATTGATAATGGTGCCGCCACATTGCTCCAACATCTGCGGAATGCACAGCCGCATGCAATGATATACGCCCTTAATATTCACGTCGATAACCTGGTTCCACGCGTCAGGATCACTATCTGCCAAAAGGGCAATCGGCTCGATCAGCCCGGCATTATTGACCAAAATATCAATGCGGCCCGTCTGCTCCAGCGTAACGGCGACCAGCTTTCGCACATCATCTAGGCTGGCCACATCGCAGATCACGGCATGGGCCCAGCCACCAGAAGCGCGGATTTCATCGGCGATATCGGCAATCGCCTTGCCGCTGCGCGCCGCAAGCACGACGCGCGCGCCTTTGGCGGCCAAATAGCGGGCCGTGGCTTCGCCAAT
>NVXG01000063.1 GCA_002733805.1 Robiginitomaculum sp.
TTTCGGACAATTGAGTCAACGACCGCAAATGCCCGAGGTGCAACGGGGTTTCACGGACCATCAACACCAATTTGCGTTGCTCCTTCAAAACCACGTCGGCAGCGCGGGTCAGCAGCGACGAGGTGACGCCGGTGGCGATCTCCGACCAGGTTCGCACCGAACAAGGTGCGATCACCATGCCTCTGGTTCGAAACGAACCCGACGCAATTGCCGCACCGACATCGGCAATTTTATACACCGTGTCAGCTATAGCTTTGACTTGCGGTGCGCTAAAATCGGTTTCGAGCGATAGGGCCAGTTCGGCCGCTTTGCTCATCACCAAATGGGTTGGCACGCCCAATTCTCGCAAAATTTGCAACAAACGCACCGCAAAAATACTGCCCGAGGCGCCGGAAACTCCGATAATGATCGGTAGGTTTTGCTGGTCATTCATAGATCGAGACTCCCTGCGACAAAATAGGATGTGACGGGTACACCAATTTCTGTCATTCTGACAGCCTTACATCACTTGGGAGACGCTCATGACCATGCAAGCACGGATTCGCAAACTCGATGACCGGCACACACACCTAGATACCCAGATCACCGAAGAACTGAAACACCCGGCCCATGATCAAATGCTTATCTCCGCGCTTAAAAAACAAAAAATGGCCTTAAAAGAGCAACTGAACGATTTACGACGACAGGAATAAATCAGACTTTTCTGAAATTTACCCAACCCATTTGGTGATCCGCTTCTTCTGCTCTAAACAGGCAGAATAAGTCGACATAAGGAGTTTTTATGGCCAATTCACGTGTTGTATTGATCACCGGCGGTGCCAACGGCATCGGCTTGGCCTGCGCCCGGCGCTTTGCCGCCCAAAAGGCCAAAGTGGTGATTGCTGATTCGAATGAAAAAGCCGGAACTAAGGCAGCCGATGATCTGGGCGCTGAAAATGGCAATGTATTGTTCGTGCCTTGTGATGTCAGCGATTTGCTGTCGGTTCGCAATTTGTTTGCCCAAATCCGCTCGACCTATGGCCGGTTGGATGTACTGGTCAATAATGCCGGTATTGTCGCGGCGGGCGATATTCTTACCCTTGAGCTGGAAGACTATGACCGGGTGATGGGGATCAATTTGCGCGGTAGCTTTCTAGTTGCCCGCGAAGCCGCCCGGCAAATGGTTGAGCAGATTGAAGAAGAGCAGGAGCGGGATCGCGATCGTCTATCGCGCTATGCCATCATCAATATGTCATCGGTAAATGCAGTGATGGCGATCCCTGACCAACTGGCCTATGTCACCACCAAAGGCGGCCTGAACCAGATGACCAAAGCCATGGCATTAAGTCTGGCTCCTCATGGCATTCGGGTGAACGCCATCGGTCCAGGCAGCATCAATACGGATGTATTAAAAGCCGTCGCCAACAACCCGGAAGCCAAACAAAAAATACTGTCGCGCACCCCGCTGGGCCATATTGCCGAGCCGGATGAAATTGCCGGGATTGTGCAGTTTCTGGCCTCAAAAGATGCCAGCTATATGACCGGGCAATGCCTGTATGCAGATGGTGGTCGGCTGGCGCTGAACTATACGGTCACGCCAGCCTAAGGCCCTTTCGCATAAATTACGCGTCGTCTGCATCGTCTGCGTCATCCGCTTTATCATTCAGGTCAGAAAAGGAGCTGAATACGGATTCGGCGCTAACGGCCTTGACTGGTGCCTCTGGCGCAATATCGGCTGGTGCCAACACGTCGGTTTCTACTTCATCTGGGATAATTCCAGCTTTTTCATCAGCTTTACGTTTTTTCTCAGCGGCTTTTTGCACAACCGCATCCAGATCAATCTGGGAACAAAGACCAACCGATACCGGATCAACCGGCTTGATTTGCGAAGCGTTCCAATGGCTGCGATCCCGTACCGACGTGATGGTCGGTTTGGTCGTGCCGATCAATTTTGAGATTTGTGCGTCAGACACTTCCGGATGATTGCGGACCAGCCATGCGATGGAATCGGGTCGGTTCTGGCGGCGCGAAACCGGCGTGTAGCGCGGGCTTTTGCGTTTTTGATAAATCTTGTCGGCATGTTTGGGCACCACGGCAACCATGCGATAATCCGAATCGCCTTCGGCCTTAGCAATCTCATCACGGGTCAATTGACCGCCACTGATCGGGTCTAACCCTCGAACACCTTGGGCCACATCCCCATCGGCAATTCCTTTGATCTCCAGCCGGTGCAATTCGCAAAATGCAGCGATCTGCTCGAAGGTCAGTGAGGTATTGTCAATCAGCCAAACCGAAGTGGCTTTTGGCATCAGAATTTCGGCCATTATGGTTCTCCCAAAAAATAAGCCCGGCCTGATCAGCCGGGCTGTACCAGAGAAAGATCAGTGAAATGAACCCAATCCTTCATATTGACCGGCCTTATAGGCCGATTTATTCCAGATGCAAAGGCTTGATTCAGTTACCGGCTCGCGGCCTACTTGCTTCATGGTTTTAGCAGAATTTTTCCAAAATGTGCCCCAGCCTCCAGATAATCATGCGCTTCTGCCACATCGGCCAAGGCAAATTCGCGGTCAATCACCGGCGTAACTTTACCGGCTTCGATCCATGGCCAGACACGGCTCAGCATTTCTTGTTTCAGACGCATTTTCTCAGGCAAAGGGCGAGACCGCAGGGTCGAGCCGCAAATGTGCAAATGGCGAAACAGCACAAGACCCAAGTCCAACTCGACTTTTGCACCAGCCAGAAACGCGATGAACACCATCCGCCCCCCGACATTCATACAATCCAGCCCCTGTTGCACCATCGGTCCACCCACCATGTCGAGCACCACATCTGCTCCGCCCAATTCGCGCACTTGCTCGGCAAACGGCCCGGCGCTGGAATTGATTGCAATATCAGCCCCGACCTCGAGGGCTTGGGCACATTTCTGGTCAGAGCGCGCCGTGGCAATCACCTTGGCTCCGGCAGCTTTGGCCATCTGGATCGCCATGGTGCCAATCCCGGAGGTCGCACCGTGTACCAGCAAAGTTTCCCCGGCTTGCAAGCCCCCCGCTTCGAACACATTGGCCCACACGGTAAAACCGGTTTCGGGGAGCGCCGCCGCCTGTTCCAAGGTTAGCCCGGCCGGAACCGGCAAACAGGTCTCAATGGGACACAAGGCATAATCAGCATAGCCACCTCCGGCAATCAGCGCGCAAATGTTTTGGCCAAGTGCCAAATCGTCTACATCCGGGCCGAGTGCGACAATGGTGCCGGAGACCTCCAGCCCCAGAATATCCGAAGCACCGGGTGGTGGCGGATAGCGCCCTTCGCGTTGCACGATGTCGGGCCGGTTGATCCCAGCGGCAGCAATTTTGATCAAAACCTCGGCTGGACCGGGGATCGGCATCGGGCGTTGCACAGCGCACAAGACATCAGAGCCACCCGGCTCGCGGGCAATATAGCCAGTAAATTGCGTCAGAAGCTGGTCATTTTGTGCCATTTGCGGTACCTGTCTTGAGTGGAAATTATTGAGTGGGGACAAGATGACCGATGATGATGATCTACCGCAACAAAAAAAATCGCCCGCTGTAGGTGATGATCTCTATGATTGCTCCGTTGCGGAGTTAAAGGAGCGAATTGCCTTGTTTCGGGGTGAAATTCACCGAATTGAGCAAATATATGCAGAAAAAACCGCTGGATTGAACGAAGCAGAAGCTTTATTTGGGAAATCTTAAAGAAAACGGCAGGATGCTTGCACAGAACCGGGCGTGATTCCCATTTTGATCCTTGCATAAAGGCGAGACCCACCATGACTGATGAATTTGCGACCCGGTTAAATGACTTTACCGCATCGGAACTGTTTTCGCGAAGTTTTCGCGAAGGCATGGATCTGGTCGAAGAGGCGGCGGCCTATCTGGATGGCCCGGGCCGCGAAGAGTCCCGCGCATTGCCCCGCAACGGTGCCTTGGCCTATGCTGGCGAGAGCATGCGCCTGACCACACGCCTGATGCAAGTGGCCAGCTGGTTGCTGGTCCAGCGCGCCGTGCGCGAAAATGAAATGACCATCGAAGACGCTTGCGACGACAAATATCGGCTTGGTACCGAAACCCTTCGCCGGGCTGACCTGAGCAGCGATCAGACTCCGGCGACCTTGCTCGATCTGATCCGACGCACCGATCAGGTGTTCGAGCGGATCAGCCGTCTGGATGACCAGATTTACGGCGAAGCAGGCCGTGCGGCCCAAACCAATGTGGTATCCGATCAACACGCAAGGCTATCCGCCGCATTTGGCCAAAGATAAGCCACGAGCTTAAGCCGTCACAGTGGACCCTCCGGTCAAGCCGGAGGGTCCACCTTCGCATCATCTCAATAAAAAACCCGCCAGATCGCTGGCGGGTTTTTCGTATTCGAATTGCAAATTATCTCTTTTAAGAAACAAATCCGGCAAACTTGTTGCGGAACTTGCTCAAGCGACCGCCGCGATCCAACAGGTGCTGGCCGCCACCGGTCCAAGCCGGATGGGTCGCCGCATCAATATCCAGCACCAGTGTCGCGCCTTCTTTGCCATAGGTCGAACGGGTCTCAAAAGTGGAACCATCGGTCATGGTCACGGTAATCATGTGATAGTCTGGGTGAATATCTTTTTTCATCGGATCAGCTTCATTCTGGTGGTGAGGCCAAACGGCCATAAATCAGGAGCGCGGTGTATACAAAATGCCCCGCACAGACGCAAGTGGGCATTTTTGCAAAAAACAGATGATATTTGCATCTAAAACTGAAAATACACAAACGGCGCGGCTTTTAGGGGGTAGATGGTCAGGGCCAAAGCGGTGGCCATGCCAGCCATGCCCCACCACACCTCGGGCCGCGCCAAAGCGGGCCAATTGGGTCGCCAGCGGGTGACCCCTAACACATGATCCAGAATGAGCGGCACCAGCACCAGCATCAGGGCTGAGCTAACGCCCAGCGCCCCGCCGGTTCGTAGCCCGGTGATCGCCCCCATGGCGCTCAGGCCTTCAGGTAAGCTTTGGGCGCGAAACAATGACCAAGACAGCAACACCACATATTGGGTCAGCACAAACCCGGCAAACCAACCAAATGCGCGGGGCAATAGGGCAAACCTAGCCCGGATCGGCGCGCCGTATTCAAGCCATAGCTTATGCACGATCAGGGCCGTGCCGTGCAGCAATCCCCACAGCACGAACGTCCACGCTGCACCATGCCACAGGCCGCCCAACACCATGGTTGCGGTCAAATTGCGAAAATACAGCCATTTGCCGCCGCGTGAGCCGCCCAACGGAATAAACAGATAATCCCGCAGCCAGAAACTCAAAGACATATGCCAGCGCCGCCAGAACCCAGTGATCGAGGTCGCGGCATAGGGGAAATTAAAATTGCGCGGGATGTGATAGCCGAACAATCGAGCGATGCCGATCGCCATCAAGGAATATCCGGCAAAATCAAAATATATCTGTGCCGCAAAGGCAAAGCTGGCCACCACCACGGCACCGTTTCCGTAACCATCCAGATCGCCATAAACCTGATCGACCAGTGGCCCGATATTATCGGCCAGCAATGCTTTGTAGACCAGTCCGGTGACAAAGGCGCGTAGCCCCACCACCACGACTCGGCGTGACAAGCGTTTGGTCCGTTCCATTTGCGGAAAAAAGCTGGCGGCCCGAACAATTGGTCCGGCCACCAATTGCGGGAAAAATGCGATGTAGAGCGCTACACGAGCTAATCTTGGCTCGGCTGGCAATTGCCTGCGCCGCACATCCGCCATGTAGGAAATGGCCTGAAACACATAAAAACTAACCCCGACGGGCAAGATAATCCGTAACGTTGGCATATCGGCTTTTAAGCCCGACATGGCCAGCATTTGGGCGAAGCTGTCGGCAAAGAACCCGGTATATTTGAATACGCCCAGCACGCTAAGCGCCACCACAATCCCGAAGGTCAGCCAGCGGTTTTGGTGCAAACGGTCATTGGGTCGTCTGGCCATGGCCAGTGCCACCCACCACGAGACGACGATCACCAGCGAGATCAGCGCTAAAAACCGCCAATCCCACCAGCCATAAAACAACGCACTGGCCGCCAGCAAAATCCCAAGGCGGGCTGATTTATTGCGTACCGTCCAATAGAGGGCAAAAACCCCGACAAAAAAGGTCAGAAATGAAAAGGACGTAAAAATCATCGACGCAACTCCAAAGCCAGTTGGCGCTTGGCATTGTGCAAGCTGCCGGTTTGCTCAATCTCGTCGGCCAACCAATCGGTATAAATCGCCGCGCCGCCCACCAGCAAATGCTCTGCATCAAACCATAGATCGTCATCAAGCTGCCCCAACAAAGTGAGGTCAGTTGGCGCGATGCAGTTCTCATATTCCAGACAACGGGCCGCCACATAGGCGCGCTCGGTTGCATCAATTACCGGCGGAAAATAGTAGCCAATTTTGCTGATCCCGGCGCGGCGTAAATACGTGGCCTGTTCGGCCCGAAACGCAGTGGCCCATTTGGGGGCTTGCTCTCTTTCGCTCGCATAGGGAGCCAGCAAGCCGGTGTTTCTCGCTTGTTCCGTAACCTCGGAGCGTGGTTTGTCTTGCGGGTCATACGCTGCAACACGGGTAAACTTGGACAAGTGGTCGCCGCTGGTAAACAAACCAATATTGCCCAGATTGACTGGAATGTGCAGTGCCAGCAGTACGCTGTCTTTGAGGAATGCTTTGGTGCCCAATTGCTGACGTTGTTCGAGCAATCCACGCACCGCCCAGATCGTGCCGCGCAGGTCAAACTGCCCAAACACCCGATTGGAAAATTTGGCCACTTCAAACCCATAAGTTGGGTTTTCATCAAACTTTCTGGAAATTTCGAGAAAGACCATTTCTGGGGGGCGAGGCACTGCCGCCAAAAATTGTCGCAGACGCAAATCGCGCTCCTGCAAGCTGGCTCCTTCGAGCGCAAAATTGATCACTTGATAAACATAGCCCCGGCTACGCAAGCCGGTGGCCAAGGCCTGATCGTCCAACGCATTGCGCGAATAACTGGCTCCGACAAACAAGATGTAAGGCAAATTGCTGGTCTTAACCTGCACCAGCGCATTGGCCGCAATGCGGGCATAGGCGTCTTCGCGCACAATACCACTTTGATTGGCCATGACCCGGATCACCGTAGCCGTTAACGCAAAAGCCACCACGAAGGACATGGCCCCACGCCAAAACCCTTTTGGTGGATTACGCAATCCATAGCCAAAGCCTGCCAGCACCAATGTGCCGATTATAAATTTCAGTGCGAGCATTTTGTTCCCCGCTATTCACCACTGGACGTAACGTCTCATAAGAACACAAAGAAAAAATGAATCGGCGACCGAAAACTTGACAGAGCGAACCCGGACGGGGAAACCAATTAGACACAATCCTCGTGGTTCAGGAAGAGATGGCAAAAAAACCGGCAAAAACTGACCCACCACAAGTTGATGTGGTCATCGTCAATTTCAATGCGGGCGATATGCTGGCCCGAACCGTGGCCTGTTTACAGGCTCAGACCTTGGACAATTTTCATGCGATCATTATTGATAACGCTTCTAGTGACGACTCGCTCGAAAAATTATCTTTGGATGATCCTCGGTTTGAAATTATCAAACTAGACGAGAACACTGGATTTGCCAGAGGCAATAATATCGGCATTGCGAAAGGCATCGCGCCATGGATCACCTGTTTGAACCCGGATGCCTTTGCCGAACCCGGTTGGTTGGAAGCCTTGTTGCGCCAAGCCAAAAGCGACCCGAATATCGTTATGGCCGGTTCAACCCAGATCATGGCGGATGATCACAGCTTGTTGGATGGAGCTGGAGATCTGTATGCGCCGTTCGGGTTTGCCTGGCGCGGATTATACCACCGGCCAATCGATCGATTGCCCGAAACCGGCGAGGTGTTTGGTCCCTGCGCCGCTGCGGCCCTTTACCGGCGCGATGCGTTTGAAGCTGTGAACGGCTTTGACGAGGATTTTTTTTGTTATCACGAAGATGTCGATCTAGCCTTTCGCCTGCGACTGGCCGGCGGAACCGCCGTGCAGGTGCGCGAAGCAATTGTCTATCATGTGGGGTCGGGCATTACCGGAGCCGAAAGTCCATTTGCAGTTTATCACGGCACCCGCAACCGCATCTGGACTTTTTTCAAGAACATGCCGCTGGTCCCGCTGATTTTGCTGACCCCAGCTCATCTGGGCCTGTCTGTGCTGTTTTTGATCCGCGCATTGTTCAAGCGGCGGGCTGGGCCAACTTGGCGCGGCATGGTTGACGGCTTGGTTGGATTACCCGGTTTGGCGCCCAAGCGGCGCGTGGTTCAACAGACTCGAAAGCTATCTTCACTGGCTATTTTGCGGGCTATGACCTGGTCACCCATCCGGTTTTTAAGCCGGGATGCTGATGTGCGACCGTCAGCAGATACATGAAAACTTCAGACTTTGTTTGGCACGTTGCAGGTTGGAATTCGCAAATTTAGCGCAGATGGACTAGTCTTTGATCCGAACCTGCCTGAATGAATTTGCCGGGCGACCAACGGAAATGGGTCCGGCACTACGTTCATATGAGGTACAGCCTGCGTAAAGTAGAAGATCTGATGGGTTCTGGACAATTGGGAGGGTCGGCAATATGGCAAATCTGAACGCGCAAATCGCGCTACATAAATTTGGGTTAGGTGCCAGAACCGGAGAAGCCGAACTGGTCGGTACACAAGCTCAAAACTGGCTGCAAACCCAATTGACTGATCTGTCCTCTGATCTGGACAGTTATGACCTGCCCACTTCAAAGGAAGGTATCGAGCTGTTCTTTGCCTTTTTGGAGGCAGAGCGAGCCGAACGCCAAGAAGACCGAGCCACCATTAGTGCGGCCAGCAGTCCCAAAGTCCGGTTGATCTCGTTTTTTTCCGAAATTGATCGGATAAAACGACAGCAAATGCTGATCGAGGATGACGGCGTGCGCGGACCATCTTTGGCCAAAGCGCAAAACATCTATCTGGATGCCAAACAAAGCAATGCTTCCAAACCAGCCGAGGCCAAATCATCGCGCGAATTGCTTGAGGATATTGTTGGCATTTTGTATGAAGACATCGGCGTGCGTACCACCCATGCCGTTTTAACTCCGGCTTCATTTCGTGAGGCTCTGGTCCGGTTCTGGAGCGATCATTTTAATGTGTTTGCCAACAAATCATTATTGCTGACTTCCTGCACCGGCGCGATGGAGCGCGAAGCCATTCGCCCCCATATTACCGGCAAGTTTTCCGATATGTTGATCGCGGTCGAATCTCATCCGGCCATGTTAGCCTATCTCGACAACTGGTTTTCCGTTGGGCCGGATAGCTGGGCTGGCAAACAATTCGGGCTGGGCATTAACGAAAATCTGGCGCGGGAAATTCTGGAATTGCATACCTTGGGCGTGGGTGGCGGCTATGGTCAGGATGACATCATCGCCTTTGCCAATGCCATTACCGGATGGTCGATCGGCAATCCCGATATTCAACCAGAAAACCTTGGCGAATTTATATTTGAATCGCTGATTCACCAGCCCGGCCCACAAACCTTTATGGGCAAGGTCTATCTGGGTACCGGTCAAGACCAGGGAATTAAAATTCTTGAGTTTGTGGCGAACCACGCCAATACGGCCCGGTTCATAGCAAGCAAGCTAGCCCGGCATTTTCATTCAGATACGCCGCCGGACAGTCTGATCGAGCGGTTAGAAAAAGCATTTATTGATTCAGATGGTGATCTATTGGTGGTTAGTTCTGCTTTGGTCATTGCCCCGGAAATGTGGGATGGCAGCTTTGTCAAATTACGCAATTCGGAAGAATTTGCCATTGCTGCTTTACGCGCCTTCGGGTTTGACGAGCTGACCCCGCAGCAATCAGTATTTGTGTTTAATGCAGTGGCCCAAATACCGTTTTCACATCACTCACCGGATGGATGGCCCAAGACTGAGGCCAGTTGGGCTAGTTCGTCCATTTTGTCAGCCCGGATCAATCTGGCTGAGCTGTTGTCCGGATTTGTCGGCGGCCAACCCCCGCCGGTTAATTTTGCCGAAAATATCTTGGGCGAAACACTGTCGGACCATAGCGCCAATAGCATCAAGGGGGCCGGACCTGACAAGGTACAAGGCTATACCCTGTTTCTCATGAGCCCTGAATTTCAAAGGAGATAGCCGATGACTTGTTCCCATCGATTTGACCCATCCCGACGCGGTGTCCTTAAGGGCGCGGCAGGTGGTTTGGCGCTGGCATTGGCCAGCGGCAATCTCGGCTTTTCCGCCGCACCTTCTAATAACAAACTGGTGGTCATTATCCTGCACGGCGGCATGGACGGCTTAAACGTAGTGGTTCCCACCTTTGCCAGTGAATATTATGCGGCCCGCCCTAGCATTGCCATTGCCCCGGCTGGTGAAACCAACGGTGCGCTGGCCTTGTCCGAAGGCTTTGGTCTGCACCCAGCTTTAGCCGGTTTGGCTATGATGTATGATGAGGGGCAATTGGCGGTTTTACATGCGGCGTCAGCACCCTATCAAGATCGATCGCATTTCGATGGGCTAGACGTGCTGGAAAACGGCACGGAAACCGCAACGTTTGAACAATCGGGATGGCTCAACCGAGCCTTGGGCGTGGCACCGGCTTTACCGGCCGGGCTGGGTATTGGCTCGACCCTGCCGTTGATCCTCAAGGGTGAACAAATTGTGCCCAATTGGGCCGCACCGGTACTGGACCCAGCCGACCCAAAAACCGTGGCCAAAGCACTGGCCATGTATGGACCAGACCCGGTTTTGCAAGCTGCTTTGCAAGGATCGGTTGATCTGGCCGCAATTATTGGAGAGCCGGGCGATCTGGGTTCTGGCGATGAATTTCTAGCCCGCGCCGCTGGCAAAATTATGTCGGCTGAGGGCGGCCCCGGTGGTTGTTCAATCTCGTTTGGCAGCTGGGATACCCATGCCAATCAAGGTGGCGCAACCGGCACACTGGCGGGCAGATTGGGTGATCTGGACGCGGCCCTTTTGGGCTTGCGCGAGGAAATGGGCGCGGCTTGGGATCAAACGGTTGTGCTGGTGGCCACCGAGTTTGGACGCACCGTGCAGGAAAACGGCACGGGCGGTACCGATCACGGTGTCGGCGGCGTTAGTTTTGTCCTGGGGGGCGCCGTAAAGGGCGGTCGGATTTTGGGAGATTGGCCGGGCTTGGCGGCGAATCAATTGCTCGATGAGCGCGATTTATTTCCGGCCAACGATTTGCGTAGCTTGTTCAAGGGTGTATTGCGCGATCATTGGGGTGTCGCCAAAAGCGATCTGAACACCCTTGTGTTTCCAGACAGCGCCGACACGCCGACCATGGATAATTTGCTATTATCCAGCGCAACCACGCCCGAGCCGGTACCAACTCCCACGCCAACACCTGCGCCGGTTATTCCGGATATTCCAAACATCCCGAATTTGCGTGATTTTCGATAAGGCTTACTAAACAGCTGCTATTCGCCGTGTTTGGAACAATCCAGTGTTGGATCAACCCGATAGGTCGCCATGTACTCGTCGCGTGTAATATCTAGTATTTTCAACAATTCCACATCAAAAACCAAAGTTTCATTGGGTGCAATCGGTCCGCCCGGTGTCCCTCTGGTTCCATAGGCCAGCTCTGGCGCGATTACCAAATTCCACTTGTCTCCGGCCCGCATCATACCCAGCGCCTCGACCCAACCGGCGATCACGCCGTTTGAAGGAAATGCCGTCGGCAAATCACGGCTGTAAGAGCTGTCAAATTCGACGCCCAAAACAGAAGTGCCACGGTAATGCACACAAACCACCTGGCCCGGCATCGGGCGTGGTCCTCTGGCATCTCCCTCGGCCAATTCCAATATCTGCAAGCCGGTGTCGGTGACCCGCACTCCGTCCTTTTTGGCATTGACTTCGCGGTAGACATTACCGCTGAGCTCAATGGCCGACAAAACAACTGGCTTCTCGCCCGGTGTTTCAGCCTGATCCGGTTGGTCTTTTTGCCCGCAGGCTGCCAACAATCCGACACAAGCAATAGACAGAATAAATTTAACCATGATGCACCCTTTTTAACTGGATCAGATACCTGCCGTGATTCAATTGGCAAGTCGAGTTAAACTTGTGAGGGCGTGGGTCGGGTTCAGGCCAATCCGCGATAGGTATCAAACCGGCGCATGGCTTTGCCCGGTAGCAAGCTGGCCCGACCTAGCTGCAGACCTTCAATCCAGTTGCGGGTTTTGTATTCTGCGGCGCGAACCATGGCCGAGACCGGACAGCCAGCAACAAACCCGGCATTCATCGGACGGCGAAAACTGGCCAGAGAGGTTTTGAACCGATAATCCCCGGCCCCTAGGTCAATTTCTCGAATATGGCTGTCAGCAAACGTATCAATCATGCTTTCGAACAGGATCTGTCCCGGTGAATATCGGGCAAATTTGCGATCATGCGCCACAAACCAAGCATGCAAAATATCCCCATCGGCCAGACAAAAATTAGCCGCAACCATTTGGTCGCCCGCATAGAGCAAAAACAAGGCACCGCCGAATTTTCCCGGCCCACCGGCTTCAAACAAATTTTGTACCAAGTCCCGGGTCCAACGATGGGCAAACACATCCGGGATGCAGGTATTTTTATATTGGGCCCGTTTCCAGCACATTAGTTGTGCGAAGGCCTCCGTATCCTGGCTATAGGTCTCGATCCGCACCGGGCCAATGTCGCGATCCAGTTTGCGTTTGCGTTTGCGGGCCCGTTTGGTTTCGCTGGAACCATTGTCCAGACGACTTTGCCGGTATGTTTCTAATCCATTAGACAAATCAATCACATGGGAGCCGTGGTTAATATGGGCGTGGCGCTCAAAAATTTGCTGACTGGCCGGCACGTGTGAAAAATCAAATCGACCAACTTTGCAATCACGCATCGCTAAGCGCAGATCAATATCCAACCCGGGCGCAGCAATGATCCCATGATAATCATTCAACGCACCGCCGACCGGCAAAGCCACCCGCCCCTTCGGCCGTTGCAAAGGTAGAAACCCGGTTATCTTTTGATTGTCATCGTGCAGAACTGCGACCTGGATGTCTTTACGAACCTTGGCCACGTGCGCGGTCCATTCAGGCGAAAAATACGGGCTGGACAGATCGGATGACGCAGATCGAAGATCAGTCCAAAGCTGCTTTTCGCCTTGACCCAAATGGCGCGCATTTATGAGTTCTGTCTTGCCCATTATTTGGCCTATTCCTGTTGTCCCGCCCAAGAACTAGCATGGGCAGTTTTAAGGAACGGATTTCAAAATAGCTAAAATTTGATCCAAACTAGGTTTTTTGTGCGGCCTACAACCAACGGCGGACTTTGCCCTGATAGGCTTGATAGGTTTCGCCAAAGGTCCGGGTCAGATAGGCTTCCTCTCCGGCGATCACATAGCGGTTGATCAACAAGATCAGCGGCAGGATCAAAGCCAACGCCAGACCGGAACCCAATTGCAGACAAACCCCGCCATAGAGCAATGCCATCCCGGCATACATCGGATTGCGCGAGAAGCGGTACGGCCCGGCGGTCAATAACTGGCTATCCGGCTCCCAAGGCAATAGGGATGTCCCCGCCGCAAAAAACGGAAACATTGACCAAGCCCCCAAGGCCAAACCCGCCACAATCAACCCCAAAGCTGCCATTTGGATCGTAGTAGAGGGCACAAACACCAACCAGCCAAGGCGCAAACCCGCTTGCCAGCCGACCAAGCCACTTAAGAAAAACATCAAAGGCGGTGGGAAATGAACGCCGGGATTATCCTTGCCACTCATCAGACCAGCAATCCTTTCGAGGTTTCACAAGGATCATGTTCCGCCACATAATGCTGCGGCGATACTTCGACCAATTGCGGTCGGTATTGGTCCGTATCGCCATCACCGACAATGCGCGATGGCAGAAAATGTAAGGTCGAGCGGCGGTCCATTGGCGAGGGCAATTCACCACTGAACGGGATGGCCGTACGATTGCGTTCGCTTTTTGGATCGGGGATCGGTACCGCAGAGATCAACGCCTTGGTGTAGGGGTGGCGGGTGTCGGTATAAATGGCATCGCGATCGGCCAGCTCGACAATCTGCCCCATATACAAAACCAAGACCCGGTGGGAAATTTCGCGAACCACAGCCAGATCATGCGAGATGAAAACCATCGACATGCCGGTCTCTTTTTGTAAATTAGCCAGCAATTGGATGATCTGGGCCTGTACCGAGACATCCAGTGCCGAAACGGCCTCGTCACAAATCACCAGTTTTGGATTGCCGATCATCGCCCGGGCAATTCCAACTCGCTGGTTTTGACCGCCAGATAGCTCGTGTGGATAACGGTTGATTAGGGTCGGCGACAAATCGACCTTCGCAAGCATTTCCTGCACCCGCTGGCGACGTTGTTGCTTGTCCAGTTCGGGCGAAAAGGTCCGTAATGGTTCAGCGATCGACTGGCCAACACTCATTCGGGGGTCCAAGGATGCCAGTGGGTCTTGAAAGACAATCTGCAAGTCCTTGCGTTGGGCTCGCATATTCTTTTTATCCAACTCCAGCAAATTGGTCCCGATCCAGCTCACCTGTCCGGATTGTACCGGCACCAGCCTCAAGATCGCCCGGGCCAAGGTAGATTTACCACAACCGGATTCGCCAACAACACCCAAGGTTTCACCGCTTTTCAGGGAAAAGCTAACTCCATCCACAGCCCGTAAGGCTTTGAATTTAGGAAAAATTCCGCTGCCGGTTTTGATCGGAAAATGCACCTTCACATCTTGGATCTGCAATACGTCTTCAGTGCTAACCCGTTTTTCGCGGGATTTGCCCAAAATCTGCCCCGGCTTGTCGAGGCGGGGCATCGAAGACAACAACATTTTAGTGTAGGCATGTTCTGGCTTGTAAAAAATTTGATCGGCTGAACCAGTTTCAACGTATTTACCCTGTTCCATCACATAAATCCGGTCACACATCCGGGCGACCACCCCCATATCATGGGTAATCAGGGCAATGGCAGCGCCGGTATCGCGCTTTAATTCATTCATCAGGTCCAGCACCTGAGCCTGTACTGTCACATCCAGTGCCGTGGTTGGCTCATCGGCGATCAGCAGTTCAGGATCGCACAACATGGCCATGGCAATCATCACCCGCTGGCGCATTCCGCCCGACAGCTCGTGCGGATATTGCTTCATGCGCTGTGCCGCTTCCGGCAGACGCACTCGATCGAGCCAATCGACACAATGGCGAAATGCCAGCTCCCCGCGCATTTGTTTGTGGATAGCCAGCACTTCGAGTAATTGCGCCCCAACCCGTTTGTGCGGGGTCAGCGAGGTCAATGGGTCCTGAAAGATCATGGTCATCCGGGCACCGCGAATTTGGTTGAGTTGGGCGCGGGGCAGACCCAGTATTTCCTGCCCACAGAACCGGATGGACCCACTGGCCCGGCCATTACGGGCCAACAAACCCATCGCCGCCAGAAAACTTTGACTTTTGCCCGAACCGGATTCGCCAACAATACCAATGCACTCACCGGGTTTTATATCCAGCGAAACCCCTTGCACCGCATGCACATCACCATCTGGCGTTTCAAAATCAACCGCTAATTTTTCTAGCTCGAATACCGGACCGGTTGATTTGTTCATGAAAACGCACCTGCAAAATGGGGGGGAATATGCCGGGACATATTAGCCACCATATCGCACTTGACCAGTGGGTAGAAACAGGTGGGGGTTATTCGGGTGTCGTGGATTGCGAAGGTAAGGATATGGCGACCAATGTGGACAGCAAAAACAACACAAAGTGGGCCGTATTCATTGCTGTTGGCACAATCAAATTACCCAAAAATGGTACAAATGCCTGTATGGCAAACACTGAAGCCAACAACACAAACGGGCTGAATAGCGCCATGATACGCGGGTAATGCGTATTGCCTCGACCGACCTGCACGATCCAGATCAGTGAAATAATCACCATGGAAAGGCGCAGCACATTGACCAATGGCTCGTTAAACCCAGCCATGGAGTGCAATAATGCCTCCAGCGGTTGACCGCCCGCGATTTCATGGGCGACCAGTGCCAAAAATGCCCGTTGGCCGATCCACACAGCGCCAACCATAAAGGAATAACCACCCAGCGCGCCAAAAACCCGAGCGGGCCATTTACCGCCGGGGCGCAACATTTGCATTAAATGCCAATAACCAATTAGATAAAACGGAGCCGCCAACACGGCTAGAAAATGCCCCTTTTGCAAACTGACCATCGGGATATTGGCCAACCAGCCATAGCCCGGATCGGCATACCCGCCATCGGCCGAAAATTGTAACAGGAACTCGCCGGTCCCCACCAAAAAAGCTGCCGCCAAACCGATCAGGCCAGTCACAATTAAAGTCTTTTTGGTTGCCAAATTCTGTTTGGCTTGTTCTGCACTCATTGAAATACCCCTAAAAATCGATTGATCCAGCGCACCATCACGCCCCAGATCAACCCGTGTGCAATTATGCCAATTGGCATAATCAAATAGGCCATATTGCCTTGTAAATTATACAGCTTGCCCGGCGCACCGGTACTGACCCCAATTATAGTGAACAACAGACCCAGTGCCATTCCAGCCAACCAATGGGTTAGCGCATTGCCTTGGCCGGGTAATTTGGGCGCAACACGAACCAAAGCCACATTCCACAACCCCATGACCACCGGCATCACCCATAACAGGAATTGCGGTGGAAAATTTTGCTCAGGCCGCAACAACATGGCCAAGCCCAACACGACGAAAGGGATCAACAAGGCAACAAACGACGACCCAGCCACAAAGGCCAAAAGGGGTTTGCTGTTCGGGTTGCTCATAATTCCCCTCCGAGGGTCAGAATCTGATCCGGCTCCGGAGCCTCAATCCGCAGATCACGGCCATCCTGAAACCGAACGCGCACGCGGGTGATGCTGGTTTGGGAACCCAAGCCAAAAATCAGATCGCGGCCTTGGTCAGAACCCAAACCTTGTCCGGGGATCAATTGCTTGGTCAAAACCAAACCGTCATCCAGTGTCACCTGCACAATGGCATTGATTGAACTGGCCCGGTTGGGCAGGCGCACCTTGATCCAATGCCGCTTATTGTCTTGGGCGCCACCCTGACTGATATAGGCTTGCGCCGGACCGTTCAGATTGACCCAGACCAGATCGGGCCAGCCATCGCCGTTAAAATCGCTGATCAATGGCGTAATGCCATAATTGTCATTGGTCGCTTTCACCCGTTTTTCGACCGGATGAAAATTGGTGTCCGCACCGCGCAACAAAATCTTGCCGGGATAGGTAATCGCCAACAGGTCAGGGAACCGCGCATAGTTCTGGGCGGCCAGCAAGTCTTCATGACTATCCAGATCCATGTCGGCAAACACCACGCCCCAGCCAAAGCCATAGCGCGCCGCGTTTTTGTCCCGCGCCGTATCGGAAAACGTCAGTTCGGCGTCCCGGCCACCATCATTATGAAACAACATATAATCCGTATTAAATGGCTGCTCTTTCGTCAGGTCGCCGCGCAACATCAAAGCAGGCAAGGTGTGACCCACATTGGAAAAATACAGATCAATCCGCCCGTCATTGTCATAATCCCCGGCCCCAACCCCCATCGGGTAGGAAAACACCGATGGATTGTCGATCGGCGTAAATACGCCCGTGCCATCATTGGCATACATTTCCACGTGACCGGTATCTTGGGCAATGACCAGATCGCTATCCAGATCGTTATCCAGATCAACAAAAACCGCATTGAATGTATTGTGCTGACGAAACAGGCCAGCTTCAACCGTATCATCTCGCCAAGTGTTATTGCCCATATTTACAAACAACCCACTATAGCCGCCATAGGCTTGGTTAAAGATCGTGGTGCCTTCAACCAGGTCATTGCGAATATAGCCCGAGACATAAAAATCGACCCAGCCATCACCATTGACGTCACCCAAGGCGATCGACAACGGCACTGTGTTTTTTCGCGGCATGGTGCCCAGAAATTTGGCTTGAAAACCCGAAGCCGTGTTGCGGTACAGCCAAATGCCGCTTTCGCGAGCCACGAATAATTCTGGCCGGCCATCATCATCAATGTCGATGGCAGCGGCACCCATCGCGGCATCATCTTCGAAGAACGGCAAAGAGTATTGCGAACTGATCGAGGCGAACGCGCCGGCTTCAAACCGGAACAAGCCGTCTTTCTGGCCCCGTCCGCCGCCTAGAAAAACCTCGTCCGTACCATCGCCATCCAGATCAACTGCAACCGAGGCCATAAAGGGCAGCGAGAGTTCTAGGTCGGCCTGATGGGTAAAATCCAGCTCCACTTGGGCAAAGCGTAAATCCGTATCACCCTGACGTTTCCATTCCTGCTGCCATAATTGCAGCCCGAACAAGGGAAGCAGCAGGGCCACCACAGCCCAACCGATAAACACCACGACTGCCGTTACCACACAAATGCGTATCGTGAAATGAAACCACTTGTTCATGGTGACCCCCCAATGCCCATGCCTCTGGTTCACACCCTAGCGCAAATGGCACCATCTGTGACCCCCGCTCCGGTTCACACTTGTGTGTGATACCGCGCAGGACCGATTAAGCCGGCCCCGGCGGTAAATACTTTGTAGAATGAACCCAGCGCACCAAAAATC
>NVXG01000064.1 GCA_002733805.1 Robiginitomaculum sp.
GGGACTTGGCCTTTCCCTATAAATAATTCAAACAACCCCATGTGTAGTGCACAATCACACATAAGAGCGCGAGTGAGTGCAGCAAGTATATTTTGCACTCTCAACGTCGCTCACTAAATCCAAATCAATATTTTAGATCAGAGATCCGCCTGATCGATTTAATTAATTCACGCATTCTAGTTCTGCCCATTGGAAAATGGCATCAGCATCTGTCTGATCTTTTTTCTTATGGATTTTCGCATTTGATTTTAAGGTTGGGATATGATGAGAAGGCTACAAGAAAAAAAACGTAATCGCACTAGAAATGCTGGCGGAGTGCCTGTTGATAGTTACAAAGCAGGTCTGGCGATGGCCAATGCCCTTAATGAATTAAGGCCAAAAAAACCTGGTGTCGTCCCTGAGCTAACGACAGAATTAAACCTGTTTCATATCTACTTTCTTTATTTGTGGTTCACGGGACAACTTTCAGAATTAACTGATGCGCAATCAATACCAACTCTCACACTGGTATCAGGCAGCGCCACTTGCGCTCCTCATTGTCTGCGTCGTATTCGCGAAGCGGGTATCTCGTGGGTTGAATACGTGATCCCTTACCAAACAAACAACGGTATTATCTATTTTTGGCAACCAATTCCGGAGGCTTTAAACCCTATCTTTAGCTACTGGCTTACTCATCATGACACCCAATTAGGCCTTACTCCTGCACTAAAATCACAACTTTTCGAGCAACTTAAAGAGCGTAAATGGCGAACACCTAAAACACTACGACGCAAAAATATGTTGCGAAAAGACGTGTTGTATTCTTACATACCACATCAAGCAGAAATAGATCCTTACCTTTCAACTCCGGCTAAAAAAGCAATCATGTCAGGCACCATGCATCATCATAGTGCTTTAAGTTATCAAAAGCTTAACAGCAATCAGATACGCTATGAGATTTTTTGCGCCCACCGTCGCTACTTAGCTCGGCTTACTCAAGCGATTAACACCTCAGAGATCAAGTCCTTTTGTGATTTGTATCTTCCAAGCTCGAAAACACTCAAGCCAATTTTTTCCACACAACCCTCTCTCCCACCTTATCTTAAACAAACAGGCGAAATTGTCTCTTATGAATTGCAGATTTCAGACGGCGCGCGCGTTTATGTCCCGATACCGCCAATCTCTTTAGGTTCAGAGCGTGCCCTTGAGATAGCCGATTTGACTCTATTTTTTAACTACCTACGACAACGAGTACAATCACCGCCCGCCAAAGGCGCAAGCAATAATGAGCTTCGCCATTATTACAACCTGCGTACCTATGAGCTTGCGCTGCTGTTTGTGTTACTCACAGGCACCAGACCACATCATCATATCTCCATTGAACGTGATGACTGCTTTGATTTGCGAAAAGCCTTAGTCAAAGACAAAGGACGCTATCGTCTTATCGACATATGTGACTACCTGCGCGAAGCCATTTGTGCTTATCTGATACTTCAACAGCGCCTTTACCAATCACTCAGCCCGAGCATCACATCGTCTCTCTCGGTAATCTGGTATCTCGTAGACGATAAACACCATACACAATGTTTAACCGCCAAAGATCTTCGCCAATTCATGGCTAAAGAATGGCAGATCTGCTTTTCGATTCACACATCAAAAAGACCACAACAGAAAGTCGTGCCTTACCGACTTCGTCACAGTTTTGCACAGCATGCCCTGATGTCAATCAAGCCCAGACTCAGTACACAACAAATCGATCTACTGATGGGACACAGTGAATTAGGTGAGCACCTTGGTAGCACTTTCACCTTTAAAGGGTCTGACAGAATGCTCAAAGAATTCCTTAATCACTGGCCTGAGCTACTGAGACTTTCGCCTATTACGCAACATACATCAAATAACAAAGAGGAGATGGGATAATGAAAGAGGTGAAACCCTGCGCTCAAAAAAATTCGTACGTGAAAAACGCTCACATCATCACCGCCTTTTACAAGCAGCAATCACGACCGTGTGCGCCAATCGAAGCCCTTCAAAGCATATTAACGCTTCTTGAAACGCTATCTCCAATGGAACGATTAATCAGCGCTGAGCAACTCACGCTTCTCAACCAGAAAATCAATACCATCCCAACAGGGCGTCAGCGTGCCCTCAAGCAAGCACGTGATGACACATTCATGTACCTTAATGCTGTTTGCGGTTGGACATTACCAGAGGTGAAGTTACAACAATTCAAAGATTACGACCACCAGTGGATGATTGCCATATGTCGACAGGGTGCATTAGCAGACTCCCTCTATGCGTGCTACCAACAAGAAACATCGCATCAGATCAAACAAAGAGGCAAGCTGAGCCTTGCATGGACAGTGCTCACCTTAATGATTGACGTTGCGCCACTTCCCTTGAGCTTTTGGTGTGAACGCCTGAATGACACCGCACCACCAGAGTACGCTCAAGGGCAAATCACACTTTGCATAACACACCCTAAAGATCTCTCTTATTTTGATGATACCGAGCCAACCAGTTTTACCCGTTATGCGATGACACCACTTGCCGCCCGCGTTTTTCAGCAATGGCAGCAATCTCAAACATCAAATACTAAGAACGTGACAGTTAACAGCATCACGAAGGAGCTCAACCAGTTTCTGGCTTTCTCCATTGAAAAAACTCTCAGCCCACTTGAGTGGCAACGTATCATACAAGTGCTGTGGCTATATCGGTTCAACCTACCGCCAGAAGTATTAAAAGACTTTTCCGATCCAATGCGTCACGTCAGTGCTTTACCAAGAACTACCTTTATTTCTGAACAACAAGACACTTCAGACGATTTTTATGATCTGCCTAAATTCTCAAATATCGCCCCTAAGACGAGAGATCCACAATTTAAGCACTGGCCTCACCAAGTATTAATTAAACATTTAAGATCACCGGAAACACCTAGACCAGCGCAACCCGATTGGCAATCGAACAACCTACTCCCCCGTTTGTTGTTTGACTATGTGCAGGAACTTAATGAATTCGGTGGCATTAAAAAAGACAACCTTACGCTAGCGACGATCTATCGTTATAGCGATTTTAAATCAGCATTATCTCACGCGCCTTTATCATTTGAGGCTGCAAGCGATAGTGACGCACTTCAAGCATGGGCCGAAAGGGTGTACGACAATATAAAAAAAGACTCAGACTCTCAATCGCATATGTATAAATTCTTCCAATTTCTAATTCAACAGCCACTAACGGAGCATTTGGATTTATCCTCTTTTGTTAAACCAACACACAATGTCAAAGTTGATGCTCTTTCACTGAGCGCGGAAGAAGTGCATCACCTTGTTACTCTATTATTAGCAGCTAACGTCTCACCAATGCAAAAACTCTTTACCGTCGTCAGTGCGCTGCTTTCTTACTACGGTGCGCTTCGACGAGGAGAGATCCTCAGGCTGCGCATGCAAGATATACGTTGCACGAGCCAGAAGAGCCAAAGTTTTCATCTTGAGATCACCAAGACAAAAGAAGGGAAGACCAAAAGCGGTAAATCGAGAACGGTGCATGTCACTATGCCTGAGGTAGCGGCTAAATTAGTGCGAATGGTGCTATCTATAAAGAAAGGTTGCACACCAGAACAGCCTGTTATCGGCTTCGAAAATGAGACCATTTTCTCACGTGCACTTCATTATCTACTTCCGATAACGAAAGGGCTCAAATATTTATATGGTAAGCAAACGCGTTTTCATCACTTGCGCCATAGTAGTGTCAAACTAGTGTATCAACAGGCTCTATGCCTGGCCAATGAGGGCATTCCTGAAACATGGTGTGATCCAGAACACCCTATAACAAGCACTCTACTTTCAGATCAATTTGTAAAGCAGCGCTTTAATTATTGGCTTGAAGGGCACTCATTTTCTGAGATGAATAATATGCTGCTATTTGATGAGATAGGCCGAGAGATAGGACACAGCTATTACGCTACCACTCGACTGCATTATCTGCACGGTATGGATTGGGTTGCGCCTGCTTTTACCTCTCAAAAGCGCGTCTATACACACGCAGAGCTACGATTTATTTTTGATATGACGCCAAACTCTTCTGATATCGCGCGAGTACTCAGGAAACTGGATCCCAGCTATGCGCAATTATCCTCGCAGGATAAAAAATACCATACGCCATTACTCTCTCATCAAACATTAAGTAAGTCGATCTCACGGCTCTTCGCTATCAACAAGGACGCTGCATTAATACAAGAAACATACGAAGAAACGCACATGGAGGGTGACTTCTGGCTCAACCTTTGGGCGACGTCAATCAAAGATTTAAACGACGTCACCCACTGCTCTGCATTTCAATGGGAAAGCCTTAGCCTTATTCATAAACTTCAAGATGGCTCTCTAGACTTTGCTGAACTAAGTCAAATATGGCGCACATTCGCGCAATACAAAGATTTATTTTTCAATAGGTCTCAGCGTAACGCTATTCGAGTTCTTGGTGAAATGAGCCTATCAATCGACAAACAAAAAGATCGACTGATCCTCACATGCCCTTGCAATCAAAAAGTCCAACACGCGCTTGATGTATTAAAGCGATCTGGGCTGCGTTATCACTGTCATATTACGCTATATCAAAATCGCAAACGCCTCGATAGTAATAAATGGCGCTACATCCACGAACATTTATTAAATGAAAATGATACGGCTGACAAAGTGGTACTCCCTACCGGAAAAACCCATCTCACGTTAAGCCTTGCGCTTCCCTGTACAGACACCTCCTTGTTAGAAAGCTTTCAAACATGGTGGAACACATTACTTACTCATAAAGAAAAGGAAATATGATGAACCAGCTACATTTTTACCCTAACTCGCATTCAGGTATGACCGAATTAACCAATCGTATAAAAAAGGGGGATACAAATCCTTTTATTACTTTTGTGTTCACAGAGTGTCAAATCCATATCATCGGAGGCCCTACGGATCACCTGCTCATGAAAACGATAGGTGAAGTATCTGATCCCACGCAAGAGAAGACGGCGTGGTCCATTAGCGCTACTGCCTTTGCAAGCTTTTGGAAAGGACAACATACCCACGTAGTGGAAAAAAAGACTATTTCATTGCAAATGCATCATGATAAAAATCAAAGATTTCCAATCCTCGAGGGCATCACCGATCACAATTCTTTTCGCTATCTAAAAGCAAAAGCAGCCTGTGACGCTCACCTCACGTTCTTTGACCTTCTGTCCACTAAACCTTATCAACACCTTGAAACAACAAAGGCGAAAAAAATATGTTCACTTGCCGATAATTGTAATCCGTATCAGGTATTTGAGCTTAATAAAAAAATGAACAAAATCTTCATTGAGCGTGATAACGATATTATTCCTTTTACCCTCCCTGAAGATTTGACAGTGGATTTCAGTATGATGCTCACCCCAGGCGCAAAAGATGATTTACAGCAACTTGCAAACACGACAAAAAGCGATACTTTATCAGTCTACTTAGATGATGAGCAGGCCATCTTTAGTGATGGTGAACAGGTTTACAGCCACTCATTGGCACCTTTACGTGCCTATCGTGACAAACAGCAGCAACACTTTACGCTAGAGGTCAAACTTGTCATCGATATATTTACCTTTAAAAAAGAACGAGAAAACTTCCAACAGATTGAAGAGCTCAGAAAAGCCAACCAAGTTTTGCTTTACATCACTCCGACCAAGGCTTACCTTGCCAGTATGCTTCAAGATATTGGCTCGGTGATGCCGCTCAACGTGAAAACAATTGTCACCACGCAGGAACAGTTATATAGCATTAACCTAAACGCATTATCGAAAGTGCCAATTAAAGATATAACCAATGCCGAACAAGTGAAAATGACCGTATTACGTAATGTCCTAGGAGAAGTAAAACTCGGTTTCCACAACGATAGAGACAAAGAATATCCGTATTACAGTGTACCTCTTGAGCAAGTCCCCTCGCTGTTACCAGAACTCAAAAAGCGATTAGAAAATGCAAAAAAAATCGCTCCCTCTCACTTTGGTGAGCAAGGTGATCTATTCGGCTTTAGTGATGTTTAATTACAATATCAAGAATTTATAATAAAAGCAGACAACGCTTGATTACCTACAGCTATAATAAGACAAGTTGAATTGTGATGTCACATGGTTTTAGACGTTATATTAATCGTGAAGAAAGTGACTAATCAATAAGACATATTCTAATATGTCTTATAATTCAACTATTGGGCAACAATAGTACTGGACAAATAAACAGGAGATACTATAGTAGGTAGGCGCACAAAGTTTAATCAATGTGTGTGAAAAATAGCAGTTGGGATAGAGTGGCGGCAACCACCCTACCCCGTACCGGCTGCACCGTGTTTAAGCAGATCCAGCCGATGGTTCAATTCTAACCAATTCCATCGGATAGGGACAGATCTATTTGATGGAGATAGTTATGGCGCATATCCGCATTCGTCCGAACGGACGGATCCAGCTTGATTTACACCTGTATGGTCGTCGTTTTCGTGAAGGCACGAAATTGATGGCAACCGCAAAAAACCTCGCAAAAGCAAAATCCACGCTTAAGCAAATGAATGCTGAAATTGATCTTGAAACATTCCAATATCGCGATTATTTTCCCCACAGTAAAAAAGTCGCCATTTTTGAAGCGCTGCAGCGTAAAAAACACCCTGACCGCTTATTTCCATTTTTTGATAACTTTGCTAATGAATGGTTCGAACGCCAAAAATCTAAGTGGAAACCCAGCTACCAAGGCACAGTGCGGCTTAATTTAGACCGTTATCTTATCCCCATATTTGGTAATACCCTTGTTTCTGAACTAACGCTTTCACAGGTGGATTTTTTTCGCCAAGGTTTAGTTGAGCGAGTTAAGAATGATGGATCCAAGAAACTCTCTAATCGTCGCGTCAATAATATTCTTTGGCCGTTGGTTGCCATCATGAGTCTAGCGGCAGAAGAGTGTAAGTTTGATTACCCATTTCGACGTTACAAATCATTGAAAGAAGAACGTGCAGATTCGCATCCAATGACAGTGGATGAAGTTCAGTGCTTTTTAAGTGTAGTATCTAGTGAATGGCGGGATTATTTTATCTTACGTTTTTGGACGGGCATGCGCAGCTGTGAAGTGCATGGGTTATATTGGGAGCATCTTGATTTTGACCACCGACTTATTCGTATTCGGCAGAATTATGTGAATGGGGAAATTGGGGATGTGAAAACACCAAAATCGCGTCGGGACTTAAAAATGTGCGATTCGCTTTATGATGCTCTGCAGCGTATTGTTGCTAAAGCAGAAGAAAAGCCAAATAACGACTCACCTTTTGTATTTACCAACGATAAAGGCTTGCCGCTAGATACCCATTTCATCGGCCAAAAGCTCTGGTATCCAACCCTCAAAAAAGCGGGATTAAAACGCCGTCGCCCTTATGAAACGCGTCATACTGCAGCAGTGCTGCATATCGCCGCCCATGAAAATCCCTTGTATATTTCACAAATGCTCGGACACAGTGATACTCGACTATTATTTGACGTGTATGCACCCTATGTCGCAAATGCATCACGACTTGATGGCAGTGCCTTTGATGAACTAATGAAACAGCAAGGGTTATAGCATGCGTATAGCTAACCTTGATTTGGGTTAGCTATACCAGTTCAGATACAGGAACTTCGACGGTTTGTACTGTTGAACTTGTTTGTGAATCCGTTTTAGACGCCATTAATGCCGTTAAATACTCACTAAAATCATCACCAAATGCTTGGTGTCGTAATGCGTATTCTACAAACGCTTTGGCATAACCTAGTTTATCACCACAATCGTGTGACTTACCTGTCATGTGAAATGCTTCAACGGTTTCATCGCGCATTAACATCGCAATCGCATCAGTTAATTGAATTTCATTACCTGCGCCAGGTGGCGTAATCGCTAATTTATCCCAAATTTTTGCTGATAGAACATAACGACCAACAACGGCTAAATTCGATGGTGCATCTTCAATAGCTGGCTTTTCAACCATAGCTTTTATTGCATGCGACTGGCCACCAACAAGTACCGCGCCACCACAGTCAACAACACCGTATTGAGATACTTTTTCCATTGGCACTGGCTCAACCATAATCTGGCTCGCCTGTGTCAGGGCAAAACGTTGTTGCATCGCTGCTAGGTTTTCAACTTTCTGATTAGCGGTATACTCATCTAAAATAACATCCGGCAGAATAACCGTGAACGGGTTGTTACCAATCAAAGGTTTGGCGCATAATACGGCATGCCCGAGACCTTTTGCATGGCTTTGACGCACATGCATGATTGTTACATCCGGTGGACAAATCGATTGAACTTCATCAAGCAACTGGCGCTTAACACGCTTTTCCAGTGTAGCTTCAAGCTCATAAGATGTATCAAAATGGTTTTCAATGGCATTTTTAGATGAATGCGTCACTAAAATGATTTCTTTAATACCAGCCGCAACGCATTCATTAACAATATATTGAATAAGTGGCTTATCCACTAAAGGCAACATTTCTTTTGGGATTGCTTTAGTGGCAGGTAACATGCGCGTGCCAAGTCCCGCAACAGGAATTACAGCTTTAGTTATTTGTTGAGTTTTCATTTATGTTTCCATATTTATATGGTGTTCAGAATGTTTGTAATATTAAAAAAAAAGGGATTGTCGCGGAATTAAATTTCGTACCTGAAGCAAAGAAGCCTTTATATCATTAGCTCATGACATACATTATTTATTATAAAATTCTTTGTACCAGTCAACGAATGCTTTTACGCCTTCTTTAACGCCCACTTGCGCTTTGTAACCAGTCGCTGCAAATAAGTCTCTTGTATCAGCATACGTTTTGTAGACGTCACCCGGTTGCATTTCACGGAAATTTTTCTTCGCTTCAATACCTAAAGCTTCTTCAATCGCTTCAATAAAGTCCATTAGACTAATTGGGCTGCCGTGACCGATGTTATAAATACTGTATGGTGCAGAGCTTGTTGCTGGTGAACCGGTTTCAACTTTCCAATCGGCATCGACAGTTGGAATAACATCTTGAATACGAATGATACCTTCAACAATATCGTCAATGTAAGTGAAGTCACGCCACATATCACCATTGTTATTAATATCGATAGTTTCGCCATCTAATATCTTTTTAGTAAAGATAAAGGGTGCCATATCAGGACGGCCAGCAGGACCATACACAGTGAAAAAACGTAAACCGGTGGTTGGCATATTGTATAAATGAGAGTAAGAATGTGCCATCAACTCATTTGATTTTTTCGTAGCTGCATATAAAGACACAGGGTGATCAACACTGTCACTGGTTTCAAACGGTGTTTTACTGTTTAAGCCATAAACAGAGCTTGATGATGCATAGACAAGGTGTTTAACCTTATTATGACGACAACCTTCTAAAATGGTTAGATGACCAATAAGATTAGAGTCAGCGTATGCCATCGGATTATCGATAGAGTAACGAACGCCCGCTTGTGCGGCTAAGTGTATCACTTTGTCAAATTGTTGTTCCTCAAACAGTGTCGCAATGCCATCACGATCAGCTAAATCCATTTCGATAAATTGAAATGTTGTTAGTGGATTGATTTCGTCTAAACGCGCTAGTTTCAAATTAACATCGTAATAATCATTTAAGTTATCAATACCAATAACTTGATGACCTAAAGCGCATAAACGAGCAACTACTTGCGAACCAATAAAACCAGCAACGCCGGTAACTAAATATTTCATGATGATAACCTTAAGAAATTGAAAATGGATGCAAAATTGTAGGAATAAGCATTACAAAAATAGCAAAGCACCAAAGTAGTTCTTTAGTGCTTGATAGAAACGTAAAAGTAGACTGACTTAAAGGACAGCTAAAGATGATTAATCAGAACCAAATAAGTCGCGAGTATAAACCTTATCTACAACTGATATTAGCGCATCTTCCATACGATTAGACACAATCACATCAGACATCTGCTTAAACTCTTCGAAATCAGTTATTACACGAGAGTTAAAGAATGACTCTTCTTTTAACACTGGCTCATAAATAACGACTTCAATACCCTTGGCTTTGATACGCTTCATGATGCCTTGGATAGACGATGCACGGAAGTTATCAGAGCCCGTTTTCATGATCAAACGATAGATACCAACCACTTTAGGCTGTCTATTGATGATCGAGAATGCAATATGATCTTTACGTACCGTATTCGAATCAACAATAGAGCTGATTAACGAGTTAGGTACATCTTCGAAGTTGGCTCGTAATTGTTTCGTGTCTTTTGGTAAGCAATAACCACCATAACCAAATGATGGGTTATTGTAATGACTGCCAATACGTGGGTCTAGTCCAACACCTTCAATGATTTGACGCGAGTTCAGACCATGAGTTTCAGCATACGTATCCAATTCATTGAAATAAGATACACGCATTGCAAGGTAAGTATTTGAGAATAACTTAACCGCTTCAGCTTCTGTTGAGTCTGTAAACAGAATATCGATGTTTTCTTTGATCGCACCTTGCGCTAATAAATTAGCGAATACTTGTGCTCGTTCCGATTTTTCACCAACAATAATACGTGAAGGATGTAAGTTATCGTATAGCGCCTTACCTTCACGTAAGAATTCTGGCGAAAAAATTATATTACTACAGCATAACTTCTGCTTGATACGCTTAGTATAACCAACAGGTACTGTTGATTTAATTACCATTACCGCTGTAGGATTGATATCCATTACATCTTTAATGACAGCTTCAACAGACGACGTATTAAAGTAATTATTAACACTATCGTAATCTGTTGGTGTTGCGATAATGACAAAGTCAGCATCTTTATAAGCTAATACTTTATCTAATGTAGCAATAAATTTTAATTCTTTATTTTGTAAAAAATCTTCAATTTCAGTATCTGCAATTGGAGAGATACATTTGTTTAATTGATTTATTTTTTCTTCGATGATATCAACCGCAATTACTTCATTATGTTGCGCAAGAAGCATTGCGTTTGATAGACCGACATAGCCAGTTCCGGCAATAGCAATTTTCATTTAAATTCTCATTAATTTTTGGATAAACATTCTTGAATAGCAGCGAGGTATTTATTAATTACAATACGCTCATCAAATTCACTTTCGATTTTAATACGACTTTTCTCACCCATTGAAAGACGTTCTTGATGTGTCATATTAATTATCAGTTCTAACTTTTCAATTAAACTTGCAGATGAGCGAGGCTCACATAAAAAGCCATTAACCCCATCATCGACCGTTTCACGACAACCAACATTATCAGTAGTCACTATAGGTTTACCCATAGCTCCCGCTTCAAGTAAAGATTTAGGAACACCTTCTCGATAATAAGAAGGTAATACCATGCAATCTACTTTTGCGATTTCTTGCTCGACATTATCAGAAGTACCAAGATAGTTAACAATACCTTCATCAACCCAAGATTGCATATCTTGCTTTGATACTGCAGATGGGTTATTTACATCAAGAAAACCTAATAGGCATAGCTCAACATTGTTACCATGTTTAGTTTTAATAACTCTTGCGGCTTCGACATATTGGCTAATACCTTTGTCATATAACATACGAGCGATCAATAAAAATCGAACTGTTCCATCATCAGAAGAGGGAGAGACAACAAAACGACTCAGATCTACACCTGAGCCAGGTAAACGGTCAGTTTCAACGGTTGTAGTGATTTTCTTATCTAAAAATAATTTTCGGTCATCTTCATTTTGGAAGAACAACTTAGATGCTTTTGATTGGCTTATTTTATAAAGAAAGCGAGCAATCTTAGAAGTAATGCTTTCATTAATGAATAGAATACCTAAACCCGCAATATTATTAATAGCTTTAGTACCGTTAAATTTTGCAGCAAGAGTACTATAAATATTATTTTTAGGAGTAAAGTTCAAGACAACATCAATATTATATTTACGATAAATACATTGAAAATAAAACAACGTTTTCAGGTCTCTAACAGGGTTAGTTCCACCTTGATCGATATCAATATGGATAAACTCACAACCTAATTCAGATAATTTATTTGAATACTCATCCTTGGGAGCAATGGCTATAACTTTATAACCTTGCTTTACTAATGCAATAATTGTATTCATTCTGAAATTATACAAGTACCAACTGGTATTTGCACTAATAGCAATAATCCCCATACATTCCTCAATAAGATATATTAATATACACAATCAGAATTAATTTCACCTTAATTCATTGATATTATTCATCCAGCGTAGGAAAAAGAATATATTCCAAATCAATTTATAATCGTTGAACTTATTTTCATAATATGAATCAACAATATCAAAAAGAGGAATACATAATGTATACTCCACATTGAACGATGATTTAAGATTATTTTTATATACTTCGAATTTACTTTTTAATTGATTATCAATAATATCTTTATACGGAACAGAAAAACCTGATTTAGGTCTATCTATAATATCACTAGGCACTTTATTAGATAATAATGTCTTGAATGCAAATTTTTGTTTACCATCAAATAAATGGGCATCATCAGATGCATTTTGAGCCAATTGGACAATGTTTTTATTTAAAAAAGGAACTCGGGCCTCTAAAGAAGAAGCCATAGAACAACGGTCCACTTTCATCAAAACATCTTCATGTAAATATGAATTTAAATCCAATGTTGATAAGCTTCTCATTGTAACCGATTCTAACTTATGCTTAAAAGGAATCGGGAAGTTTAACATTGAAGAATAGTCTTTCCCGGCTAAAACTCGAAATAGTAGATCAGACTTATTTTCATAAGCTATGATTGTTGCAAATTTGTCAACTTTTTCATCTAGAGCTACTGATTTCTGTCCCTTCAATAATACATTTTCATATAAAAACTTAAATATGTTTTTACTTGTACGACTATTTAAAAGCAGACTGGAGATTATGCGTCTTAAAAATAAAGGTATGTAACTTGTTTTAAGATATATTTTTGGTATTAAAACATGTCGATTATAACCTGAAAAAATTTCATCTCCAGCATCACCACTCAAGCATACTGTTACATCTTCACGAGCAAACTGGCTTAAAGCGTAAGTAGCAAGGTAAGAAGCATCTGCAAAAGGTTCGTCAAAAACCCATTCTGTTTCTTCAAGTATTTTGACCAAATCAGTATGGTCCAAAATTTTTATTTTTAAGTCAATACCTAAATGTTCAGCTACATTTTTAGCTACATTTGATTCGTCATATTCTTTATTGCTAAATCCAATAGAATACGCGACTATACTTCTATTTTGTTCAGCAATATAGCTAGCTACCAAAGATGAATCAACTCCTCCAGAAAGAAAACAGCCTATAGGTACATCAGCATCTAAACATTGCTTAATACTATTTTTTAAATATTTATCTAATGAATTTACCCAATCAGAATTAATTTTGCTTTCCGTTCTATTTTTTAGAGCATAATTATGAATAGTTAAATCATATGAATTTAGTGAATAATGAATATACGAATTCGGAGGTAATTTTTTTATACCAATAGCAGCTGTATCACTTCCTTTAGGATAACCATAATGAATAAAATCAGATACTGACTGTAGATTTAAGCCTGAAAAACCATTAATTGAAACAATACTGTATAACGATGATGATATAATAAGTTTATTATCATTTTCACTGTAATACAGGGGTTTCTCACCATACATATCACGAGCTATATAAACATCACCAGTAATTCGATTATGAAAAGAAAAAGAAAACATCCCGTCTATCTTTTCTAATGTTTTATTTATACCAAACTCAATCAAATAATTCATTAAAACTTCAGTATCAGAATCAGATTGAAATGTATATTTATCAATCAACTCTTCTCTTAATTCTCTAAAGTTATATATTTCACCATTAAATATTAATGAATAATTTTCATCTTTTTTTATCATTGGTTGATTTGCGGATGAAGAAAGATCATGAATTGATAATCTTGCATGCCCTAAGATCGAATCAGGAAGTTGTTTTATCCCTAAATGATCTGGACCTCTATTCCTTTGAATTTTAAGGGCCTTAACAAAGGAGTCATAGCTACTATTATAGACTCCATAGATACCTAATATACCACACATAATTTAAACTCTTATTTATACTTAAAAATGTTTTTGAATTCAAAAATAAATTTATCAAAGCTAAACTTATTCTGGACATATTCTCGACGATAATGAGAGTGACTTTTACAATTAAGATTAATTTTTGACAACTCAAGGATTTTTAAAAAATCTGAATCAAAAGATTCTTCAGATGCTTTATGATTACTAATTAGCCCTAGCTTTGTATCGATAATAATATCGTTAACTCCATCAACATTCGATGTGCAAATAAAACAGCCAGCGTATAGAGCTTCAATCAGGACTCTTGGTAAACCCTCAGCCTTACTTGCAAGGCAGAATACATCCGATATAGATAAATACTCTAAGACATTATTTGTATAATCAACAAAGTGAACTTGATGAGAAACATCTAATAATTCACATTTTTTTTTCAACAGCAGATAATATTCATAGTCTGATTGTGTAGTTGGACTACCAATTAATATTAAAACATCAAGACTATTTAACTTATAAAACGCATCAATAATAGAGGCTTGATTTTTTCTCTGACAAATACTACCAACAGATATATATATAATCTTATCTTGTTGAGGATTATATTTTTTATTTAAAGTACTTACAAGTGATTCATCTACGTCATTAAATTCAAAACCGGTGTGTAGCGTTACAATTTTATCCTTAAAACATTTCTTTTCTATTACATTAAATACGTTAATACAGTCATTAGATATTAATACAATTTTATTTGTAATCCACCCTGCAATTGATGTTATAAAAGGTACTCGGTCATTAATTCTTACATACCAAATCACATTACCTTTAAATTTAATCAAGGTTGGCAGCAGATATAAAAATGACCGAATATCATTAATACATATACTGTTGTATTTAGATAACTTGTTATATTTTACCTGATCATACCAATAGCATAGTAAAGTAATAAAATATCTAAAAAAATAAAAAAATGATTTCATTTCACTTCTTGTTTTAAGCAATACTTCAGGTGTTTCAAGGTTTATAACATCCAAGTTCATATCAGAAGCGCTTTTCAAGAGAATTCCATCTTTGCAACTGCCAACTGTGACATCCACTTGCTCTAGACTTAAACCGTGAGCTAAAGACAACATACTCTTTTGTGCTCCATACTTACAATCATAGTAACTATCAATGAAAAGAATATTATTCATTATTAAATAACCCCATATACTTTATTTCTATTTGAGAATAAGAGCTAAATTTACTCAAAGCATATTTTTTTATATCTAAATAATGGTCCCCAACTGAAAATTGACGATAAAATTGCTCTAAACCTCTATCCATTTCGGTTATATTTATTTTTGTTCCACATTTACCAAAATTAGTAATTTCGTTCGCACCTTCAACATCAGAGACAATAACAGGAATACCTTTTGATAGAGCTTCTAATAAACTATTATTAAGCCAAATAACATCTGCAACTAAAATAAATCCAAAACAAGAATCTATTTCATCCCAAGGCTTCTTCGTAAACGACTCAATAGAAACTATATTTTTTGCATCCAACTTTTCGATTAACTCCTCACATTCATTCAAATAATCATTTGAACTTAAAGAATAACCTTTTAAGTTATTTGTAGCGCCAATAATTCTTAATTTAAATTCTTCATTATTGTTTTTAGAAAAAAATACAAAGCTTTCTATCATTGACAAAACATTTCGTTCTTTCCTAATTGAATTAATATAAACAAACTGTTTAGAGTCAGGCGAGAATTTACAATCCATGAATGATACCGTTGGTACAGCATTATGTAACTCTACAATTTTTTGGGGTCTGATCTTAACTTTATGTATTAGTGTATTTCTCATATGAAATTCTTTTATAAAAATTGTATGAGCAAATAAGCAAGATAATTTAGTTATGAATTTCCTTGCGAGATTGTGCTGATGCCATTTCCCCAAATCAGAACCTCTAAAGGAAATTGCTATCTTTTTATTGAATAAACGGGCATAAAAAATATAAACGATTACAGCAAGTAAATCATCCATGTAAACATCAATCCCATCAGCCCAAAGTACATCTTTTACACAACTTAGCGAACCCAGTCTTTTAATCTTCTTGTAATTCGCCATCCCACAATAGAAATAACTCATTTTTGTTTTATCTCTAGCCCTAAACCTTAAATCCCATACTTTTTCTTTATCATCATCTTGATATAAATATACTAACTTATCAATCATATGATCAAAACCAACTACCAATACTTTTTTCATTTAAACCCACCACTTTTAAAACAAACAATTAAATATATAACAGAGCAAAAAACATAGGAAAACACATAATATATGATACCTTGTAGGAATGTTGGTATATCTAGTAATAAATAAGGAAGTGACGGAAGTGTAGTAAGGAATAACACTTTTTTAATTAAAGAATCAGTTTTTGTAAACAACTTATTTTCAAAAAATCGTAATAAGCAACCAATAAAAATAGCAATAAATGGAAAAAGAAATAACCAATGTAACAAACCGGTAGAGACATAAGAATATGATATTGCGTAATCTTTAATTCCAAATAAATCTTCAGCTAAATACGAACCTAAAATACCAGCCTTGTCTTCATATAAACTCCTTGGAAGTAACCAAGTAACACCATTGAAATAATCAAATAAATATTTAAAAGGTTCTTTATCTAACAGCTCCGAAAAAACAATATAATCAAAATCAAATTCTCGCTTCAAATAAGATAGTTCTATAATAAAATCAGAACCAATCAATGATGTAATTTTATCACTTTGTTCACTTACATCTAAAGTACCCTTAGCTGAATTCCTAATAAAACCACCAATAAGAAGTAAAGGAAGGCATAAAAAGCTAACGAATAATATTTTGTAAGATGATATTTTTTTAAAGTGACTTTCAACGTAATAAAAAAACAAAAGAAAAAATGTAATAATTAAAGCCCGCCCACCAAATAAAATTAATGTAGCAGGAATTAAGACTAAAAAAATCAAATATATTTTATTACCATTCTCCCGAAGGGATAGAAGTAAATACAAAGATGAAAAGAAATATATATTTTTTAAAAAAACAAAGACTAATGAACTACCATTAACAGAGAAAATTTCATTTCTATTAGCAATGTTATTCATTATATATAAAACACCACCTTTACTTTCAAAAAAATACAAAAGTGCTGATGATACAATAAAATAACTAATTATCGCTGTTTTTAAGTTTAACTTTTTTTTAGATACACTTATACAATACTTATCTTTTCTATAGTAGAATCCAGAAAGTATATAAAATATCAAATTAACCAATAATACATTTACAATTACTATCTCATCAAAGCCCCCTTCAATAAACCGACTCCCCTTTTCTAAAAGTATTGCAGAAGGGGCTCTTATCAAAAATAAAAAAATTATAGGTAAAGATATAATAGTAAATGCATTAAAAAAA
>NVXG01000065.1 GCA_002733805.1 Robiginitomaculum sp.
AATTATAATGGTTGCAATACCATTACATCCCGCCTCTTGTGGTGGTGGCAGGTAGCCCAATATGGGGGTGGGCAGGTCGGGTTGTCCGAAGTTTGGACCATATCATTGAATGGCGTGGCAAACCCAAGATCATTCGAGTCGATAATGGCCCCGAATATGTCAGTGGAAAGCTGATGGCGTATTCCGGGGTGATCCGGCCACCTGTACCGATTTGATCCGGCCGGGGATTCCGGGGCATCCGGCCACCCCCAAATCACCTTAGCTTAAGCGACTGCGAGGCGATCTGTAGCGGAGCTACTCTGGCGTTCATTTTGAACGAGAGAGAGCCTTCATGAAGAGATTGCCTATGCGGAAGATACGGGAAGCTTTGCGGCTTCGATCAGATGGATTTTCAGGACGCCGTGTGGCGCAGAGCCTGTCATTGGGCCGCGCGACGATATCGGATTATTTTCGGCGTGCCTATGTTGAAGGCCTGAGCTGGCCTCTACCAGCCGACTTGTCGGATGCAGGCCTTGAACAGCGTCTGTTCCCTCATTTCCCTGGAGAGGTGCGCCGCAGCGTGCCCCAACCCGACTGGGCCTTATGTGCATACCGAGTTGCGGCGCAAGGGCGTGACGCTCTCGCTGCTTTGGGAAGAGTATCGCGGGGTTCACCTAGATGGATACGGCTACAGCAGATACTGCGAACTTTACACGCGATGGGAAGGCAAGCTGCCGCCGGTGATGCGTCAGCGTCACCTATTACCAGACAGGTGAATGCATGCATTCACCGAGAGGGCTGCTGGCGAGCGCCTGTTTGTCGACTATGCGGGCCACACCGTGGATGTGGTTTGCCCCAAGACCGGCGAGGTGCGCACAGCGCAGATCTTTGTCGCGACGTTGGGTGCGTCCAATGACACTTATGTTGAAGCCACGTGGACGCAGAGCCTGCCGGACTGGATGTCCAGCCATGTGCGTGCCTTTACGTTCTTCAGCGGCGTGCCTGCGCAGTTGGTTCCGGACAATCTTAAGGCTGGCGTCACTAAGGCCTGTTTTTATAATCCAGCCATCAATCGCACCTATGGCGACATGGCCAATCACTATGACACGGCTATTATTCCGGCTCGTCCACACAAACCCAAAGACAAGGCCAAGGTTGAAGGCGCTGTTTTGCTTGCCGAGCGCTGGATTTTGGCGCGGTTACGCAATCAGCGCTTCTTCGGGCTGGACGAGGTGAACGCGGCGATCAGGCCATTGCTGGAACAGCTCAATGGCAAGATCACCCGCCATCTCGGTGCCAGCCGCCGTGATCTGTTTGAACGTTTGGATCGCCCTGCGCTGAAGGCGTTGCCCGTTGCCCCGTACGTTTATGCTGAGTGGAAGCAGTGGTGCGCGGGTCTTGATTATGACCTGCCCCCCGAAACATCCCTCAGTCTAATGTAGAGTTTGCTCAACCTTCGAAGGAGCAAACAAATGCGACAGAGTCGTTTTACAGAAGCCCAGATTATCGGGATGCTCAAAGAGCAAGAAGCTGGGATGCCGACAGCGGAGGTGTGCCGCAGGCACGGTCTCAGTCCGGCGTCGTTCTACAAGTTCAAAGCCAAATATGGTGGCATGAACGTTTCTGACACCGAACGGCTTAAATCTCTTGAAGATGAGAACGGCAAACTGAAGCGTCTGTTGGCGGACACGATGTTGGAGCGAGGCCTTGTTCGCCATTGGTCCGAGGGCAATGGGCGAGCGTTGTGTTGAAAGATCTGCTGGGAAAGAGCTAACGACACCGAATGTGCGACGGGCTGCAGCACGCCAAGCAATGCGGGATCATGATCTCTCGCAGCGTCTGGCGTGCAGGCTTGTCGGTGTCGATCCTAAAACTGTCCGGCGCGACAAACCGCGGGATAACCCTGAAGTTCGCGAAGAGATGAAGGCGATTGCTGCTGTGCGCCGTCGGTTTGGCTATCGCCGGATCGGCGTGCTGTTGGAACGCAAAGGAATGGTTATGAATCATAAGAAACTGTATCGCCTCTACACCGAAGAAAAGCTGGGCGTCAGACGGCGAAGAGGTCGCAAGCGTGCGCTTGGGTCGCGGACACCGATGCCAGTGGCTTTGCGCCCTGGCGAACGCCCCCTTTCGGTGATGCTAGCATCACCTGCCGGTCAAAGGGATCGTTGGATTTTGTATCCGACATGTTCGGCGCTTCCATCGCCCGGCAGTGGTTTGTTTACGAACCATGAGAGGGGCGTAAGTTCCGCATGTTGGCCGTGAATGACGATTGTTGTCGCGGCAACCTGTGCCCCCTCTCGGCAGATCGCTTTGCAATCGCCTGCCGGGCAATGGATGGCCGACACCAGCAACTCTGGTGCGAGGGTGGCACGCGCGCTGGATGCGCTTGTGCGCATCTATGGAAAGCCTGTCTGTATTGTCAGTGATAACGGCACAGAGTTCACCAGTCGCGCGATCCTGAAGTGGGCAGGCGATAACGACGTGGATTGGCATTATATTGATCCGGGCAAACCGCAGCAGAATGGTTTTATTGAGTCTTTCAATGGCAGCCTGCGAGACGAGCTGTTGAACGAGGAAATCTTCGACACGTTAGAGGATGCCCGCCGCAAGTTGGCCCTTTGGCGGTACGACTACAATAACGTTAGGCCGCACTCATCGCTCGGAAACCAAACACCCGCAGAAGCACGTCGCGCGCTTGAGAAATCTGAGGGTTCCGCGCACGACGCGCTTGCCCAAACTGACGACGAGGAATAAGAAAACCAAACCTGCAAACTCTCATTATGCATGAGGGAGCCTCGGGAGGGCAGGTCACGGGCCAACGTTAATCCATGTGGTTTTCAGTTCGGAATACTTTTCAAGTGCGTGCAGAGATTTGTCTCGTCCGATGCCAGACTGTTTATAACCTCCAAAGGGGACAGTTATGTCGTCGGCATCATAGCAATTGACATATACCAGCCCGGCGCGAACGCTGCGCGATACTTTATGGGCAGTGGTCAGATCGTCGGTCCAGACTGCTGCGGCCAAACCAAAACAGGTATCGTTAGCGACAGTGATGGCTTCATCTACATTTTCGACCGGAATTACACATAGCATTGGGCCAAAGATTTCCTGTTGCGCAACTTCCATCTTATTGTGAACATCGTCAAAAATTGTTGGTTCAATGTAACAACCGCCCGTGTCCAAGCGCGCCCTTTTCCCACCTGTCGCAATCGTGGCACCCTCTTTGTGCGCGACGTCAACAAAGCTCATTACCCTCGATGTATGACGCTCATCAACCATTGCACCCATTGTTGTGGCCGGGTCCAGCGGGTCACCCGGAGCAAAGTTTGCGGCGGTTTCGCGCAGCACTTCAACGACCTCTTCGTGAATGGATTTTTCAACGACTAAACGCGACGGGCAAGTACACATCTCACCTTGATTGAAAAATGCAGCATTCGCCGAAACGCGGGCGGCATGCGCTGTGTCCCGGTAGCTTTCCAAGATAATGTTGGGGCTTTTGCCACCCAATTCAAGTCCGAGCTTTTTCAGATTGGACTGCGCCGAATATTCCATGAAATACTTGCCAACTTGTGTTGAGCCCGTAAAGAAAATCCCGTCAACATCCATGTGCAACCCAAGCGCGCGCCCGGTTTCCGGCCCCATGCCGGTGACGACGTTAAACACGCCCGGCGGCACGCCTGCCTCGACCGCAAGTTCGGCCAAGCGCAGCGCGGTTAAGGATGACTGTTCCGCAGGCTTCAGGACCACAGAATTGCCAGCAGCCAATGCCGGTGCCACCTTCCATGCGGCCATCAACATGGGGAAATTCCATGGAACGACTGCCGCGACCACCCCAAGAGGTTCGCGGGTGATTAGGGCGACAGCCTCTTTTGGCGTTGGTGCAATTTCGTCATAAATTTTGTCGATTGCCTCACCGAACCAATCGAAACAATTCGATACTGCGCGCACGTCGACCGCCAAGCTACTTGCAATCGGTTTGCCCATATCGAGGGTTTCCAGAAGGGCAAGTTCATGGCCATTGGTGCGGATCAGGGCGGCAAACGCTTGCAAAACCTTTTTGCGATCTGCGGGTGAGCAATCAGCCCAACGGCCATCTTCGAATGCACGGCGCGCCGCAGCAACGGCGCGGTCAACATCCACTTCACCACAGCAGGCCACGTCGGCAAGTACACGTCCATCTATTGGGCTAATCGATTGGAACGTCCGTCCTGAAGCCGCATCTACAAATTGGCCGTCGATAAACGTTTGGGACTTTGGGGTCAGCTGGCTCGCTTGTGCATGCCAATATGCTGTTGTGAGTTCAGTCATCATCGCCTCTTCAAAATGGTATCACTTTTTATAAAAAGATATCATAACTAGTCAAGTCATTTGAGAAAGCGGTGTTTTTGGTAGGTTTTATATGCGGCTTAACGGGTGGTATGCATCACTTATTTGTCTACGCGCTTGCTTTTTGTCCCGTCGTCTTCGCAAGGATTTCCCAACCGGGGCGTTCAGAGCCATCCCTTACATCTGCCTCAATCGCATTAGCCAGCGCACGGCTATCCCTTGTTTCCAGAGCACTGACAATTTCTTTGTGCCGGTCAACAAGATAATGCGATTTGATCGCGTTCAGAACCTGACGTTGAAACGGCCCCAATTGTAGCCAGACGCTTTCGACGATTGGCATCACGGCCTGGTTTGGATTGGCCGAATATAGCAGCCGGTGGAATTTTTGGTTCAGAATAGTCAGAGAATCGAAATTCTCCTCGCGTACAGCAATATCCATTATATTGTCTGTCTCTCTCATTCTTTCGATAAGAATATCTGATACATACGGAAGTGCTCTCTCGCCTGCATGGGTCTCGATTGCGATCCTCAGGCGGGTCAACTCCTCAAATTTTCCAACAGTCATTTCCGGAACTTTTATGCGCCGGTTTCCGAGAATTTCAATCGCATGTTCCGAGCTGAGCCTGCGCACAGCTTCACGAACCGGCGTTGGGCTGAGAGACATGTAATCCGCGAGGCCGCGAATTGTTAGGGCTGACCCCGGAACGATGGAGCCGATCAAAATAGCATTGCGCAACCGCCGATAAACACATTCTTGGGTTGTCCAATGTTCGCCAATCGGGATCTCGGGAATGGAAAAGCTTGGTGAACTGCGCATTTTGAATTCTTTCTAAGATCTCGGCTTACACACAATCTAGTCAAAATAAAGTTTGACTCAAGTCTCTAAAATAAATACCTTTTTTTAATTATATATCACATTTTTGAAAAGATACCTGATGAGGTCAAGATGGCACATGAACCGTTGATCAAGTGGATGGCAGACCGCCCCGAGATAGAAAGCTTTTATGCCGCTGTTTTTGATCTGAATGGAACTCTACGTGGTAAGCGCCTGCCGGTCGCTCAGCTAGAAAAAGTACTAGATGGTGGCATGCGTATGCCTCTTTCTATCGGCGGCGTCGATATTTGGGGCCAGGACATCGTTAACAGCGAGCTGGTTTTTGAGACCGGCGATGCGGATGGCATCTGCGAATTTACCGGGCGCGGCATTCTGCCAATGCCATGGTTGTCGCACCCCACAGCACTGGTACCTGTTTGGCTGGCCGAAGAAGGCGGCGCGCCATTTAGGGGTGATCCGCGGCGCGCATTGGCTGACATCGTCGCGCGCTACAAGGCAATAGGACTGACGCCTGTTGTTGCGACCGAGCTTGAGTTCTATTTGGTAGATCCCAGCACTGGCAATCCGCAGCCTCCAATATCTCCGGTAACGGGCAACCGTATTGAGACGGACGGCGTGCTGTCTATGGACGAGTTGACGCAGTTCGGTGACTTTTTGGGTGACGTTTATGCGGCCTGTAAAGCGCAAGGCATTCAGGCGGATGTGGCAACAGCCGAAAACGGTGCCGGGCAGTTCGAATTTAATATGATGCATGTGAATGATCCGCTGCGTGCGGCTGATGATGCTGCATTGTTCAAACAATTGGTGCGCGGTGTCGCTCGAAACCACGGATTTGCCGCCACATTCATGGCAAAACCATATGGCAATCGTTCCGGCAGCGGCTTTCACGTCCATTTCTCGCTTGTTGATGAAGATGGCAATAATGTTTTTGACAACGGCACCGAAGAAGGTGCGCCGATTTTGCTGAACGCTGTGGCTGGTCTGCTTGAAACGATGTCAGAGCACACGTTGATATTTGCGCCGCATGAAAACTCGTTCCGACGTCTGGTGCCGGGAGCCCATGCACCCAGCGCAGCGGCGTGGGGGTATGAAAACCGCACAACCGCCGTTCGTATTCCGGGTGGTTCCCCCAAAGCACGGCGCATTGAGCATCGGGTCGCGGGCGCGGATGCCAACCCCTATCTCGTACTGGCCAGTATTCTGGGTGGAGCTTTGCTGGGTATTGAGCGTGAATTGACGCCGGTCGCCGCGATCACGGGTGATGCATATTCACAGGATCTGCCGCAACTGCCCGCGGATTGGTCCTCGGCCATTGTCGCTTTTGAGCAGGGTCGGCAGATATCCGATATTTACGCCACGCGTCTGCGGCGTATGTTTGCGGGCTGCAAGCGGCAAGAATATTCGGGCTTCAAGAGCCACATCTCTGAATTCGAAATACGCTCCTATCTGGAATCTGTCTGATGAAAACAACCGCTCAATCATATGCAGGCAATGGTGTCCATACCGATAGCTATTACGCAGCCTCTGCAAACCCGACCCCGAAGCGCCCCGCACTCGAAGGCATTCAGGACGTGGACATCTGCATCGTTGGTGCAGGGTATAGCGGGCTATCTGCTGGCCTACATCTGGCTGAAAAAGGACACAAAGTCGCGATCGTCGAAGGCGCACGTGTCGGTTGGGGCGCTTCTGGGCGCAACGGCGGGCAGATTGTCAACGGCTTGAATGCGAGCTTACAGACAATCGAGAGACGCTATGGTCGAGATACGTCGGTTTTTGTGGCTGGTGTCGTACAGGAAGGCGGCGAAATTATTCGTGAGCGGATCAAGAAATACGACATCAAATGCGACCTAAAGGAAAAGAATATTTTCACCGGCCTGACGGACGCCCATATGCGTGAGTTAGAAGGGCGCCGTAAGTTGTGGGCTGGATATGGCATCACAAATCAGGAAATGCTTAGCAAAAGTGAACTGCGCGATCATGTCGGATCTGACATTTATTCGGGCGGGCTGATTGATCATTCAGGCGGGCATATGCACCCGCTAAATTTGGCGCAAGGCGAGGCTGAGGCGTTTGAAGAAAATGGTGGGGTCATTTATGAAATGTCGCCCGTCACGCATGTTGATACCGAAGCGGCCAAACCTGAGATTTATACCGCCAAAGGTAAAATCATCGCCAGAACGCTGATCCTGTGCGGTAATGCATATTTGGGTTCCGTGGTTCCGACCCTGGCTTGGCGCGTTATGCCGGTTTCAACCCAAGTAATGGCGACCAAACCACTTGGCGATGAGTTGGCCAAATCATTGATCCCCGGCGATGCCTGCGTCGAGGACATCCGCTATATTTTGGACTATTATCGTCTGTCCAGCGACAAACGGTTGCTGTTTGGGGGGGGGACGGTCTACGGCGGCACCGATCCTGCGAATATCAAAGCCAAGCTTCAAAAATCTCTCTACAAAGTATTTCCGCAACTCAAAGGCGTCCAAATTGATTACGCTTGGAGTGGCAATTTTGCGCTTTCATTTACGCGCGTGCCTCAATTGGGCCGGCTCGGCAACAACACCTATTATGCACACGGCTACAGCGGCCATGGCATCACAGGGTCACACCTGTTTGGACGGATACTCTCGGAAGCCGTCGACAATGATTTGAGCCGGTTTGATGCTTTCGCAAACTTGCCTTGGTACCCGTTCCCGGGTGGCAGAACCTTCCGCGTTCCATATTCTATTCTGGGGTCTTGGTGGTACGCTTTGCGTGACAAAACTGGCGTGTAACGGCATTGGAAAAAACACAATTGGCCTGAATTTCAAAAAATAACCAACTGGGGATAAATAATAATGTCAGAAACGCAAACCAACATCGCTGCCCGTCCATGGGCCGATAAAGACGCAACGCCTTTCATTCGCATTAAAAATGTCACCAAGAAATTCGGCGAGTTTGTGGCCGTGGAAAACGTGTCGCTTGATATCTATCGCGGCGAACTTTTCTGCCTTCTGGGGGGATCAGGCAGCGGTAAATCAACTCTGCTGCGGATGATGTCGGGTTTTGAAACATTGACCAGCGGCTCTATTGAGATTGATGGTCAGGACATGGCCGGGGTCGCGCCCTACGACCGCCAGACCAATATGATGTTCCAATCTTACGCGTTGTTCCCGCACATGTCGGTTGAAAAGAACATCGCCTACGGGCTGAAGCGTGAGCGCATTGCCAAAGCCGAGATTAAGCAGCGCGTAGAAGAAATTATCTCGATGGTCCAACTTGATCAATTTGCCACCCGAATGCCACACCAACTGTCTGGCGGTCAGCGTCAGCGCGTGGCTTTGGCGCGGGCCTTGGTTAAGAAGCCAAAACTGTTGCTACTTGATGAACCAATGGGCGCTCTTGATAAAAAGCTACGCGAGGAAACCCAGTTCGAGTTGATCAACATTCAGGAAAGCTTGGGTGTTACGTTTGTCGTGGTAACCCACGACCAAGAAGAAGCAATGACGCTGTCGACGCGCATTGGTGTGATGACTGACGGTGAAATTGTTCAGGTGGGTGAGCCGCGCGAAATCTACGAATATCCGCGCTCGCGCTTCGTGGCTGATTTCATTGGTTCAGTGAATATGTTTGAAGGTCAGGTCAAGGAAGACGCCGATGACCATGTTATTATTTCTTCGCCAGATGCCGGGGCTGATATCTATGTCGCGCACGGAGTGTCTTGCACGCTCGGTCAGAAAATTGCCGTTGCTGTGCGACCAGAAAAAATCCAGCTTAGTAAGGCAAGACCCAATAATGCACGGAACATCCTGAAGGGTAAGGTCGATGAAATCGCTTATTTGGGGAACCTGTCCGTCTATCAATTGCTCCTTGAGACCGGGAAACGGGTGCGTGTAACCCAGTCAAACTTGTCGCGGGTTGGTGATGATGCAATCACCTACGAGGACGAAGTATTTATGAGCTGGAGCGGCGGCGCTGGCGTTGTGCTGCAGTCATGAGCAGCCCGGCAACCCCCCGCAAAACCAAACTGCCATTCGGCAGTTTTCTGGAGCGCATTCTCAGCAAGCTGGGACTACGCGGTAGAACGCTGGTCATTGCTATTCCGACGCTATGGCTTTTTGTGTTCTTTCTGGTCCCATTTCTGGTGGTCGCAAAAATTTCGCTAAGTGAAGCGATGATTGCCCGCCCGCCTTATTCATCAATTTGGAACTGGGACGATGGTGTTCTTAATCTTACTCTGAATTTCGGCAATTATTTATTCTTGTTAGAAGATACGCTTTACTTTGCGGCCTATATGGAGTCGGTAAAGATAGCCTTCGTTTCGACGGTGTTCGCATTGTTGATCGGATTCCCGATGGCGTACACGATCGCCCGCTCACCAGACAGCCGCCGCAATATCCTTTTAATGCTCGTGATCCTGCCATTTTGGACCTCATTTCTGTTGCGGGTCTATGCTTGGATCGGGTTCTTGAAAACGAATGGTTTGATTAACGCCTTCTTGCTGGCAACCGGGATCATCGATGAACCGCTCATCATGCTGCAAACTGATTTCGCCGTGTATGTGGGCATTGTCTATACCTATCTGCCATTCATGATCCTGCCGCTTTACGCCAATCTGGTGAAACTGGACGATGCGTTGCTTGAGGCTGCATCCGACCTTGGGGCGAAACCAGCCATGACGTTTCTCACTGTCACGCTACCGCTGGCAGTGCCGGGTATCATTGCCGGTTCGATGCTGGTCTTTATTCCGGCGATTGGCGAATTTGTGATCCCGGCACTTTTGGGAGGCCCAGACACACTGATGATCGGATCGGTCCTGTGGAATGAATTTTTCTCGAACCGTGACTGGCCGGTGGCCTCGGCTGTCGCCTTGGTCATGCTGGCGGTGCTGGTCGTACCTATCATGATCCTACGCAAGGCGCAGGCTGCGTCAGAAGGAGCAAGCCAATGAAAAATCGATCCATTTTTCTGCCCGTTGTCACGGGGTTGGGGTTCCTCTTTTTATATGCCCCAATTGCGTCGCTCATCGTGTTTAGCTTTAACGAAAGCAAGCTCGTTACGGTATGGGGCGGGTTTTCTACCAAATGGTATGGGGAATTGCTTCGTGACCCGCAAATACTTGGCGCCGCCTGGATTAGCCTGAAAATTGCGTTTCTCAGCGCCACGCTGGCCATTATCATTGGCACAGTAGCTGCCTTTGCCCTGTCACGGTTTCCGAAGTTTCGGACCAAGTCCCTGCTGAACTGGATGATCACCGCACCGCTGGTGATGCCGGATGTGATTATCGGTCTTTCGCTGTTGCTAATGTTTGTGGCTATGCAGGGGCTCATCGGCTGGCCAGCAGGGCGCGGGATGACCACCATTATCATCGCCCATGCCACGTTTGGGGCGGCCTATGCCGCGGTGGTGATCCAGTCACGGTTGGTTGACATGGATATGTCAATTGAAGAGGTCGCACTTGATCTCGGCGCCAAGCCGATGCGCGTATTTTTCGACATCACTTTACCAGTGATCGCACCAGCGTTGGTTTCCGGCTGGTTGCTTGCGTTTACGCTCAGCCTTGATGATTTGGTCATCGCCAGTTTCGTTTCCGGCCCGGGGTCTTCAACCCTGCCGATGGTGATCTTTTCCAAGGTCCGATTGGGTGTTAGCCCGGATGTTAACGCGCTGGCCACCATAATTATCCTGATAATATCCGTTGGCATCATTGCTGCTGCCATCCAAATTTCAAGAAGTGGAAAGAAACTTGGCAACTAACGGGGATCAGGCATTTCGCAAGAAAGCCGAGCTGGGCCGGTGGCCCGAAATGACTTACGGCGGCGCGCTAAGTTTTTTGCGCCGCCGGTACAGCCGGGATTTGGACGGGGTTGATGTCGCGATCAGCGGTATTCCCTTCGACAACGCGGTGACCTTTCGGTCCGGCTGTCGCCTTGGCCCGCGTGCGGTGCGCGCTGCTTCGGTACAACTGGCCGAACTGTTGGCTTTTCCTTTTGGGTTTGATCCGTTCGATCATCTGTCAGCTGTCGATTATGGTGATTGTTTCATCGACCCTCACCATCCAGAAACCGTGGCGTCGTCAATCGAGATCCATGCCGACACGATCTTGGCGGCAGGCACGAAGATGCTGACAATCGGCGGCGATCATTCAATATCGTTTCCGCTTTTGAAAGCGCATGCAAAAAAGTATGGGCCCGTGGCGCTGGTGCAGTTCGATGCGCATTGTGACACATGGGAGGATGACGGCGTTCGCATGGATCACGGCACGATGTTTGGCCGCGCTGCAGCCCAAGGGATCATCGACGTGACCAAATCTTCACAGGTTGGGTTGCGCACGTTTAACGACCAAGACCATGGTTTTGAAATCCTGACCAGCCCATGGATTCATCGCAACGGTATTGATGCTGCCATTGAAATTGTGCGCGCCCGCGCCGGGGATGCGCCGGTGTACATTTCTTTTGACGTTGACGGGATGGATCCAGCATTTGCTCCGGGGACTGGAACGCCGGTTCCGGGTGGACTGTCGAGCTGGCAAGCGCTGGAATTCATCCGCGGTCTCGGTGGGCTAAACTTAATTGGCATGGACGTTGTCGAAGTGTCACCACCGTATGACAATGCAGAAATCACCGCACTGGCGGCCGCGACGGTTGCCCATGATTGGTTATGCTTGTTGGCCGAACAAAATGGCGCAAAGCGCGTCACGGTCGGCAGATTGTGAGGAGGCGCACATGAAAATTGGTATTTTACAAACGGGCCGCACGCCTGAGGAAATGCGGGACGACCACGGCGATTACAACAATCTGTTCGAGCGCATGTTGGCCGGACGCGGGTTCGAATTTATCACTTATCCGGTGCTGGATGGTGTCCTGCCGGGCGATGTTCATGATGCCGATGGTTGGTTGATAACCGGGTCTAAATTTGGAGCCTATGAGCCACATGGTTGGATTGCGCCACTGGAAGAATTCTTGCGGCAATCTTACAGCGCCAATGTCCCCATTATTGGTGTGTGTTTTGGCCATCAGATACTGGCTCAGGCACTGGGCGGCAAAGTCGAAAAGTACGCCGGCGGCTGGTCGGTTGGGGCGATTGACTATACCTTAAAGGATCAACGGGACGCTGATACGTTTATGGCTTGGCATCAGGACCAGGTGGTTGAATTGCCGGACGGTGCCAGTGTTATAGGCAGTACGGATGCTTGCCGCTTCGCCATGCTCGCCTATGGTGACAGGGCCTTGACCATCCAACCGCATCCGGAGTTCACGGCGGGCTTCATGACAGATTTAGTTGCTGCGCGTGCCGACGTGTTGCCTGATCATATCGCAAGAAAAGCCATCTCCAGCCTTGAAAAACCCCTGACATCTGCCCGAATTGCCGACCAGTTTGAGCAATTTTTTAAAAAAAACCGAGGCAGCGTGGATGCGCGCTAATCACAGCAGAGCTAGCTCACGCGGAGCGGACTTTCCGCTTTTTTGGGCAAGAGTTGACACAATTACACGTAAAGATATAATAATATTTAAAATACTATCACAAAATAAACCAACATGGAGTGTAAAATGAAATATCTGTTTGCAATTTCAACTGTAGCGATCGCCGCTGCTGGGGCCGTTACTGCGCAAGATCAAGTTGTAAATATTTACAACTGGTCAGACTACATCGCTGATGACACAATCGAAAAATTCCAAGAGCAAACCGGTATCACCGTCGTTTATGACGTTTACGATTCAAACGAAGTTCTTGAAGCTAAGATGCTGACTGGCTCTTCGGGCTATGATGTAGTGGTGCCAACTGGTTCATTCTTGCAGCGCCAGATCGGTGCAGGTGCATACCAGCCATTAGATAGGGCTGCATTGCCCAATCTGGTGAATATGGACCCGGACTTGATGGCCGCTGCCGCCGCCTATGACGCGGAAAATGAACATGCGACCATCTACATGTGGGGCACAACCGGCATCGGCTATAATATTGGTGCCGTTGCTGAGCGTTTAGGCGAAGATTACGAAGTTGACAGCTGGGCGTTGATATTCGACCCGGAAATCGCGGCAAAACTGGCTGATTGCGGTATTACAATGCTTGACGCGCCGACAGAAATGCTGCCTGCAGCGATGAACTATCTTGGGTTGGACCCACAATCGATAGAGCCTGCAGATCTTGAGGCCGGTGCTGAACTTCTGACACAAGTACGGCCTCACATCCGCTATTACAATTCTTCACAATACATCAACGACCTTGCCAATGGCGATATCTGCGTGTCGGTGGGTTGGTCGGGCGATGTGTTCCAAGCGCAGGCGCGCGCCAGTGAGGTCGATGCCGGGGTTGAGATCGGCTATGTGATCCCCAATGAAGGTGCTCTGCAATGGTTCGACATGTTAGCTATTCCTGTGGATGCGCCCAACGCTGACAACGCGCATCAATTCATCAATTTCATCATGGATGCACAGATCACCGCCGACATTACCAACTACGTCTGGTACGCCAACGCTAACTTGGCCTCTATGCCTCTGGTCGATGAAGAGATCACCTCTGATCCTGGCATTTTTCCAACCGAAGCCGCCAAGGAAAACCTTTGGAGCTCGCCTGTTTACAACGCGCGCACGGATCGGCTGATTACACGTCTGTGGACCACTGTAAAAACGGGTCAATAATTGGCAAAATTGACGGGACGCGTTTAGCGCCCCGTCACTCAGGTTTAGTGAGCCTGTTGGCAAAAATTCATCGCTGCCCTGACCGCGAAACAACATTCACCAGCGTCGAACGGTATGACACCTATTTCAAAGGAGCTAGTTATGGCACGGAATTCAAACGATTATATTTCTCGTTTTCCTGAAGCCACGCAATCGTGGATAGGTGATCGCTGGGTTGAAGAAGTTGAATGCATCATTGGTGATTTTGCTGGCATGTCACGTGGAAAGGCCATGCCTTCAGCGACCTTCAGCCGGACAAAGAACTCATATTTGCCGATATCAATATTTTTCCAAACGATCGCTGGCGACTATGTCGATATGGATATTGAAGGCCAGTGGACTGAGTCCGACATGGTCCTTACCCCGGATTATTCCACTGCTGTGGCCGTGCCTTGGTCCGATGATTTGGCAGTGCAGGTTATTCACGATATTTCTGATCAGGAGGGTAACCCCATTGGCCTGGCCCCGCGTAATGTTCTAAAAAGAGTACTGGCATTTTATGAGGCCGAAGGCTGGTTTCCGGTGGTTGCACCCGAGATTGAATTCTACCTCACCCGCCCCAATTTGGACCCTACGCAACCCATCGAGCCACCGATCGGGCGCACGGGACGACAAGTGGTTAGCCGCCAAGCATATTCGATGGTCGCAGTGGATGACTATGGCAAGGTGATCGACGATATCTACGATTTTGCCGAAGCTTCGGGGCTGGAGATAGACACGATCATCCAGGAAGGCGGCGCCGGGCAGATTGAGATCAATCTGGTCCATGGCAATGCCATCAGCCTTGCAGATCAGGTGTTCTTTTTTAAGCGCTTAATCCGCGAAGCAGCGCTGAAAAACGGCTGTTTTGCGACCTTCATGGCCAAACCGATGCAGCAAGAGCCCGGTAGTGCCATGCATATCCATCAGTCTGTGTTGGATAAAGAAGGCAACAATATTTTCACGGGCAAAGACGACAAAGAGACCGATCTATTTATTGGGTTCATTGCCGGACAGCAGCGCTATATCCCCGATGCTTTCGCGTTTTTCGCACCCTATGTGAATTCATATCGTCGGTTTGTCGCCTCGGGATCTGCCCCTATCAATCTTGAATGGGGGGTCGATAACCGCACCACGGGTATTCGTATCCCGTATTCCAGTCCTGCGGCGCGCAGGGTGGAAAACCGGGTTTCCGGAATGGATGTGAATCCCTATCTGGCGCTGGCCGCTTCGTTGGCCGCTGGATATTTGGGAATGAAGAATAACCTAAAACCGCGGGAGGCACAGACAGGCGAAGCCTATGAAATGCCGCGCGATCTGCCACGCAGCTTGCGCGATGCGATTGACCGGTTAGAAGGCGCGACCGAATTGACTGAAATATTAGGCAAAGAATTTTGTGAAGTTTTTAAGGCTGTCAAACGCCACGAAGCTGAATCGTTCCTCGAAGTCATCAGTGCATGGGAGCGCGAGCACCTACTCTTAAACGTATGACGGATTTACTCACAGTCAACGACCGCCAAGGCGAGTATCCAGCCTCTTATTACGCTAAGACAGGGCATTTATTGGCGCGGTTTCCACCCATGCGTGGAGATAAGACATGTGATGTCTGCGTGGTTGGTGCGGGCTACACAGGTCTTTCGACGGCACTTCATTTGGCCGAACGCGGCTATAGTGTGATCCTGCTCGAGGCGCAGCGCGTGGCCTTTGGTGCTTCGGGGCGTAATGGCGGACAAGTCGGCTCTGGCCAGCGGGTAGAGCAGGATGAATTAGAGAAAATGGTCGGGCTACCGCACGCGCGCGAATTGTGGGAGATGGGCGAAGAGTCCAAATCATTGCTCAAAAGTTTGATCAAAGATCACGCCATAGATTGCGGTTACAAAGATGGCGTTATGCATGCTGAATTGCGGTCAAAAAACCTGCACCACACCATTGATTACGTGGAAAAGCTGCAACGGGACTATGGGTATGACCAAATAGAGTTTCTGGACCGCGAAGCGGTGCAAGAAGCTGTTGGCACACAGGCTTATTGTGGCGGCTCGATGGATTGGGGGGCAGGGCATCTTCATCCGCTTAATTATGCGCTAGGTCTCGCAAAGGCCTGTACGGATGCCGGCGTGCAGATATTTGAGAATAGCCGGGTAGATAAGATCGAGCGCGGTGATCCGGCCAAAGTACATACCCCCGATGGTCAGGTGACAGCCCAATTTGTGGCGCTTGGAGCCAACGGATATTTGGGTAATCTTGAGCCAAAGATTGCATCACGCGTGATGCCGATCAACAATTTTATCGTTGCCACCGAGCCTTTGGGGGCAGATGCCGCAAAGGCGCTGATCCGGGATAATGTCGGGATTGCCGACAGCAAATTCGTTGTCAATTATTTCCGCCTGTCTGAAGATAATCGGCTGCTTTTTGGCGGCGGAGAAAGCTATGGCTACAAGTTCCCAAAAGATCTTGCCGGTAAAGCCCGCAAACCGATGCTCGAAATATTTCCCCAGCTCGAGGACGTAAAGATTGACTACGCTTGGGGCGGCACACTTGGGATCACTATGAACCGAATGCCAGATTTTCGGCGTCTTACACCAAATATTCTCTCGGCCTCCGGATTTTCGGGGCACGGAGTGGCCATGGGCACGCTGGCCGGAAAGTTGATGGCTGAGGCGATCAGCGGCACCGCTGAACGCTTTGATATTATGGCAAAGGTCCCAACAATGCGATTTCCTGGAGGTGCAACAATGCGCTTGCCGATCCTAGTATTGGCTATGATCTGGTTCGGCTTGAGAGACCGGTTGTAAATAGAGGTGGTCCGTCGAAAATTTGGCATATGTTGCTACCGCGCCAGTATCTCTATTGAAGGCAGGGTTATTGAAACAAACAATTCAGATTGAACCGAATAGCCACCTAAAATTTGTACCGTACAGATTAACAATCATCTGACCGCACTATTTTAGGCCGAATTTCGCGGAAGGTAAAATTGGCTTGTCTGGCAGCGCTTCAAGGACCTCTGGTTCAGACCCGACTACAGGAGATATGTCACCCACAACTTCCAAATCGTTGCGAGTCCACCAATAGCTAAAACCCTGACCACGCAGCCACATTCCTGCCTTGTCCAAATCATTCCATTCGCGCCCGATGCCACGGGCGCTGTTGATCCGCGCCAGCTGTCCATCAACATAATCCAACACGCCCCAGGCAAGCGGGTGGCGGCTCTGATCGCCAATACCGCCGCCTTTCTGCATTCTGTGCAGCCGATATATGCCGGGATAGTCCCCGAGACGCAGATTTTGTCGCAAGTATGGCAAATCTGCTTGGGTTACAGCAAAGGCAACACCTAAGGCTACATCTTGATCCATGTTGTTCGGAATTGGTAATATCGCTGGAAAAGAAAGCCTGTAAAGAGGAAACACTTAAATTGCCCAGAAAATAAGCCCGATCCCAAAGGGATATCGAAGTGCAACACCCACTCTTGTAGTTCGCAATGCGGCGGCGGCTATTGAATACTACGCCCACCTGTTTGGTGCCACGGAGCTGTCACGCTTGTCTGACATCAGCACCTGTGGGACAGAATTGAGGATTTGAACAACGGAGGATTTCTGGTTCATCGTAACCGTTAAGGAGTGAAGATGAACAAGAAACCCGGAACCAGCAAAGCTGCGGCTACCAAGCT
>NVXG01000066.1 GCA_002733805.1 Robiginitomaculum sp.
ACCTCGATGTCGGCTCATCGCATCCTGGGGCTGGAGCAGGTCCCAAGGGTTTGGCTGTTCGCCAATTAAAGCGGTACGTGAGCTGGGTTTAGAACGTCGCGAGACAGTTCGGTCCCTATCTGCCGTGGGTGTAGGAATTTTGAGAGGAGCTGTCCCTAGTACGAGAGGACCGGGATGGACGTACCACTGGTGGACCTGTTGTTGCGCCAGCAGCATTGCAGGGTAGCTATGTACGGAACGGATAACCGCTGAAAGCATCTAAGCGGGAAACCAGCCTCGAAACTAGAATTCCCTATCAGAGCCGTGGAAGACCACCACGTTGATAGGCTACGTGTGGAAGCAAGGTAACTTGTGAAGCTTAGTAGTACTAATTGCTCGATTGGCTTGATCTTACAATGTTCGTAAGTAGCGATCGCATCGTTATTTTCGACATCGCAATCAAGCTGGATACCACAACCAAAACAAACCAAAACTAGTATAGAATTAATGATTTGGCCGATGTGTTTTTCGACTTCCGTCTTATATGTAACCTCATCCTGAGGTGTCGCTTTTGCGGCTTTGAGGGATGGGGAACATGATGGAAGTACCCAATTCAATCCCGCCGATCTGGTGGCTATGGCAAGAGCTCCCCACCCGATCCCATTCCGAACTCGGAAGTTAAGGCTCTTCGCGCCGATGGTACTTTGTCTCAAGGCACGGGAGAGTAGGTCGCCGCCAGGTCCGCAGGATTGAATTGGAAAACAAACCCTCTTTTACACTGAATACAAGGAACGCCCCGTGAGAAATCACGGGGCGTTTTTTTTGTTTTGACTTTATTGTTGTTGAGTTCTAGCAATCTAATATGGTGAAATTTAGACCACAACGGGTACGTGATCCCCTTCATAATCTTATTGAGTTCCGCGCAACTGAATTCGAAAATGCGATGTGGAATGCCATTGAGACACCCGCATTTCAGAGGCTCCGCAGGGTAAAGCAATTAGGTTTTTCCGATCTGGTTTATCCTGGTGCAAGCCACTCGCGATTTGCTCATAGTTTGGGAGTTTTTCATACAGCGAGAATGCTGATGAAAATAGTGAAGGAAAAGATTGGATCGGACTCATTTAAAGAAACAAGAGCAGATTCTGCACTTGCTGCAGCGCTAGTTCATGATTTAGGGCATGGCGCATTTAGCCATGCTTTTGAAGATGTCGGAAAACGGTTAGGCTGGGAGTTGGTCGAAAACCATGAATTTGCAACTGAGCAGATCATTCTAAATACTGAATTGTCGGAAATATTAAAGAATTATGATATTCCAAACATAGTTAGTGACATTAAGAATGGAGGGAAAGATATTTATGGCGCGGTAGTTTCCAGTCAATTTGACGCAGATAGACTAGACTATATGCGTCGAGATAGGCTGATGACAGGAACAAATCACGGTGCCATTGATTTTGATTGGCTCGTTGCAAATCTAGAAATCGCACATGTGCCTTATGGTGTAGATGAAAAACAAGTTGGAAATGTCGAGACATTCGTTCTTGGGCCAAAGGCCATTTATGCTGCTGAGGCTTATGTGCTTGGATTGTTCCAATTATACCCAACTGTATACTACCATAAAACCACAAGAGGTGCTGAGAAAATATTTTCGGAACTTCTCTTCCGTATTGCGAGTTTGGTCAACGATTCAAGTTTGAATCAAACGGGACTTTCGGCCAATCATCCATTGGTTAAGTATATTCGAAAACCCAAGGATTTGAAGAGATTTCTGGATTTAGATGATACCATTGTGTGGGGTGCGCTTCCAATGTTGCAGAATGCTAATGATTCAATCATTAAAGATTTATCGAAAAGATTATTTGAGCGAAATTTATATAAATCTGTAAATTTACGACATCGAATTCGACTTGAAAGGGATTTGGATTATTCGAAAGAAAGCTCGGATAAAATTGACAAGAATTGCGCAGAAATTCAAATAAAATTGGCAGATTGGAAGAGCAATAATCAAAGTCAGTCCCACAAAATTCTTTTTGATCATGTTGATAGGGTTCCATACAAAAAATTCGTTGAATCGAAAGGTCCGCTTAACCAAATTAGAGTGAAAATTGAAACAGGTGACCTTGTGGACCTTGGTGAGCGGTCTGAAGTTGTGAAGGCAATTCGTACGTTCAAAGTTGATCGGATATATATTCCTGATGGGGATGACGAATCGGAAAAAATTGTTGAAGGTATGATTAGGTCGAAAGTATGATTCTAGAAAAGGGGCATTTTAAATGAGCAATGAAGATCATTTAAATGACTATGAAAAAGTCAATGAGCTAATTTGTTTGGCGGGGGGGGTTATCACTGGTAGAACTCGCCTCCAAAAAATCGCATATCTTTTAGAAATTTCTGGGCTAGGAAGTGGTTACTCTTTTAAGTACCATAACTACGGGCCATTCTGTGAAGAATTGGCGGATTCTGCCAAAGTAGCCAATATTCTGGGCGTTATTACTGAAGAAGAAAAAGAAACAAGTTGGGGCGGATTTTACTCAATTTACTCTTCTTCTACTGCTGCTAAAAGCCCAGTGAATAAAGCTGCAGAGAAAATTGCACATTTGGGTGCAGATGCAAATTCTGTTGTATTAGAATTAGCTGCAACAGCGGCTTATTTGTCTCTTGATGGTTCAAAAAAACCTTGGGAAAAAACCAAAGAATTAAAACCCTCAAAAGCAACGCAAGAGAGAATAGCAGAAGCAAAATCTCTTTATTCAGAACTTTCTAAAATTGATTTACCGGAGCCTTTGCCTGAATTAGGTTAAACTTGATGAAGAGCGGTGTCTATAACTTCGCCCACCACCGCTAGTTTAGGTGTTCAAAAACTTGGCGGATATCCTCCGCTCTCGGATGGGTGAGGGAGTATCCGGACTTGTTCGGGAAAACCATCCCCCAATCTCACCCCTTTGACGTATAGCAAACTGCTTGCAGTTTGTTGCCGTCGGGGTCGCGGACATAGGCGCCGTAATAGTTGGGGTGGTAGTGCGGGCGTAGGCCCGGTTTGCCTTCGCAGGTGCCGCCATTGGCCAATGCAGCCGCGTGGAAATCATCAACAATTGAGCGGGATTTGGCCAAGAAGGCCACATGCTGACCATTACCATGGCTGGCTGGTTTGCCGTCATAGGTTGGGCCAATGAAGATTTTGGGGCCGCTCGGCATCCCGTATGCAATGCCGGTGTCTCGTTCCCCGAATATCGATAAATCTAACGCCGCTGCGATGGCGCTCCAAAATGGTTTGGCCCTGGACCAGTCATTTGTTCCCAAGGTGATATGACTGAACATGGTGCAATCTCCGCGTGGCTGGAAGGGGTGGAATATCCAATTTACACCCGATTTAGAAGAAGGGCGAGTGCTGCAAGTTTGACTTTGCCTGACTTGCGGCGATTACAACCCTATGGTCTATTTGATTGTTACATTGCAGGGGTGGTTGATGTCATTGATGAAGCGAATTCTGGCTAGTCTATTGATGGTTTTTCTGGCCCCGACGGCGCTTCGCGCGCAAACGGCTGAACTGGCTGATCGTCCGAACATTATTGTCATTATGGCCGATGATCATGGCCAGTGGGCGATGGGAGCCTATGGATTGAAATACATCCAGACCCCCAATCTCGACTGGTTGGCTGAAACCGGTGTTTTGTTCAAAAATGCCATGTCAGTGGCCCCGGTCTGTTCACCGGCCCGGGCCAGTTTCTATACCGGGAAAATGCCGTCACAACACGGCGTGCATGACTTTTTAGGCGAGGGTAAAGAATTTGATGCCAACTGGCTGAGCGGCGAAAAACTGCTGTCCGAATGGTTGCAAGACAGTGGCTATCGCACCGCTCTGCTGGGTAAATGGCACGCCACCATAGACAGCGCCATTGTGCAGCGCGGCTTTGATCGCTGGTTGAGCTATGATGTGAGCCGTACGGGTTGGCAAAATCAGTACCAGCATCAGGGCACCGTTTATTTTTCAGATGATGGCAAACCTATGGCCCAAACCGGGGTACAGGCCCGGTTTCTGACCGAGCAGGCCATCCAGTTTATCGACCGACCTGATAAGCGGCCCTTTTACATCAGTTTGAATTTTGTCGAACCACATTTTCCGTTCGCTGGTTTGCCAGAGCGGCTGGTATCGAAATATCGCCCCATCGCGCAAAAGGTGGTTCGCGCCGGGGATAGTTCAGATTTGCCAGTGCGCCTGAGCGGCAATTTGGTGCCGGCCGACCATGAAGAACAATTGGCGCAATATCTGGCGGCTGTCTCGCTGATTGATGATCAGGTCGGTCGCCTGATGGATGCCTTGCAGGGACGTGATGCGTTGAAAAATACCATTGTGATCTATGTGTCCGATCATGGCTTGCTGGTTGGGCAGTATGGCCTGTATGGAAAAACTAATGCTTCGGCGCCGGCCAATTTTTATGAAGAAACAATTCGTATTCCGTTGATTTTTAATGGACCGGCTCGATTTATGCGGCCACGCCAAACCCGCCATGAAATGGTCTCGCTGATTGATCTGCATACCACAATTCGGGATTTTGCTTCGGGCGGAAAACAAGCTCGTTCTGACTATGGTCCGGGGCGTTCGTTGACCCCGCTATTGCAGGGGAAACGTCAGACCAACTGGCGGCGTTATAACTATGCCGAACGAGGCAATTTACGGATGGTCACCAACGGCCATTGGAAGCTGGTGCGGCAATACCCGCAAAACCAACGGGCAATCCCAACCGATACTTGGTACGATCTGGCCAGTCCAATGCGCGAGCGCCACTCCACGGTGCCGCCGCGTCCCGCGTTACGTGATCGGCTGATCGGCGCGCTGGATCAGTTTTTCAAGAAATATGAAACGCCGGAGCATTCCGGTCGCCGGATTTGGGATCAACCCTATCCCAACGCTCGGGTGAAAAGCGAAATGCAACAAGACAAGAAAAAAGCTGCGTCTGAAACCAGCGATAAAGAAATCACCAAATGAGCCATAGGGCGTGCAGTCTGATACTGTTAGTCGGAGGTTTTTTATTCGCAGCCTGCCAGCCTGCCAGCCAATCCTCGCAAGCTGTGTTGCAGTGTCTGGACTTTGATCCGGCTCCTGTCGAATTACCTAGTGGATCAGCCCGGATTGGCTCTGATGTGGCTTATATCGAAGAGGCACCGGCCAGAACCGTACAACTGGGCGGGTTTGATATTGATGCAACTGAAGTCACCAACCGGCAGTTTGCGAGCTTTGTTGCGGCAACCGAGTATGTCACGCTGGCGGAACAAAAACCAGATGCCGTGTTGATCCCGCCAAACGCGCCAGCCTATTTGTCGCACCCCGGCGCAGCCGTTTTTCAAACACCGAGCCCGCAACAACCTTCATGGTGGGCGTACGTGCCCGGGGCCGATTGGCGCCACCCCAAGGGACCACAAAGCTCGATTGCCGGAAAAGAGAATTTTCCGGTGGTGCAGATCGCTTGGGCGGATGCACTGGCCTATGCCAAATGGGCAGGTCGTCGTTTGCCGAGCGAGGCCGAATGGGAATATGCGGCCAATGCCGGGGCCAAAACTCTTTATCCATGGGGCGAGGATCAAGTGCCGAATGGCCAGTATCAGGCCAATACTTGGCAAGGTTTGTTTCCGCTCAAGGATCAAGCCACAGACGGGTTTGGCGGGTTGGCCCCGGTCGGGTGTTTTCAACCCAATGCCTTTGGTTTGTATGATATGATTGGAAATTCATGGGAATGGACCACTACGCCATATCTGGGTTCCGGGCGCGGCGAGATCAGTAATGAAGCGATCTACACCGTCAAAGGTGGATCCTTTTTGTGTGCGGACAATTACTGTCGCCGCGATCGCTCGACCGCCCGCCAACCACAAGAAGCAGGCCTTGGCAGCAACCATATCGGCTTTCGAACCATTGGTGAATTGCCGCAATAGTAAAAAGTGGTTCAGGTTCCGTTTAGGGAAGCAGGCTTACATAAACCGCTTCAGCCTTGCAAACCCACAATGCCCATATCGTGTTGGTTGCCGCTGGTGCGAGTTCACAATAATTGAATCACCCAGTGCGGATATATTAGTCTGATGAACAGCCTTCCATTTCCTGATTGACCCGCTCCAGTGCGCCCAGAATTGAGTTATACGGTTTGCACTTGGGTAGCTTCTTTTCGGGCGGTGCTTTGTCCTTGTTGATTTCCTTTTCAATGCAATCAGTCATGGCTTGAACTTTGCGGTCATATTCGGCTTCTGTTTCGCGTAATTTGGCCAAGGCGGCCTCGGCTTTTTTGACATCAGCCAAATCTTTGGTGTTTTGTTTTTTGGCATCGGTTAATCGGTCCTTTAGTTGGTCCAGCTTTTTGTCCTGCTGCCGCAAGCCTTCCACGGCGCGCAAATGTTCTACGATATAGGAATAGGCTAGAGTATTTTTGAAACCAGACAGATATTGCCCCCGGTATATGATGATTTCGGTTTTGGTTGGGTATTGGGGCGGATATGTCGCTGCTGAGACTTGATTGTTGTTATCCAGCGACCGGATGAGGTCGACTGTTCTTTTGTGAATCCGGTTTAACTTTGTTCGTCCATCGGCTGATATAGGGGTCAATATGTCGATACTGGATTGCAAATCGCGGGCGTGACGGGCGCTGCGTTTTTGTGCAGATTTGGCCGATGACAATGCGGAGCGAAGGCCATGAATTTTTCGATACATATCCTGCATTTCATCCTGATAATTATCTGACAGGCCAGCGCTTTTCTGACATTTGTCGAGAATTTCTTGCGGGACATCCGGGGTTTCTGGTTCGGGCGGTTCTTCATCACAATCAAGGTCGTTCAGTTGTGCCTGTAGCGCGGCGGCGTTGGCGGTTAGCTGCTCCCATTCGCGTTCTTCTTTGGACTGGTGGCGGTAATAATCTTTGCCGGTCAGCTCCAACAGTAATTTGCGGCGTTCGTTTTGTATGGATTCGATCTTGGCGATCGAAAGGGCAGCCGAATGCACGGCATCTCCATAGGCATCGAGAAATCCACCAACAATTGGAATCGTTTTAACCAAGGGGCCAAGCGGACCCTTGATCGCTTGGTAATAATCGTCAAATGCTTTGGCCAATTCGGTTGCATTGGGCGCGGTTCCGGCTCGGTGGGCAATATCAAGAAACTTGTTGGCCTGCTTCAGGCGATCCACAACGGCCTTGGTTTGGCTCGACAATTTGCCAGTGGCCTTCATGGCGTCCTCGATCGCTTCTTCCAGTTTGGCATGGCGACCCCGCGCAGCTTTTAGGATTTTTTCAAGTTGTTTGGTCGCTTTATCGGCATCGCCCGACATGCCTTCCAACGCTTTGATTGAACCAGCCAGCGTATCCGTGGCCAGCGCCAGATTTTGTCCTTGCTTGTATTTTGGGTCAATGGCTTGCAATCGTTGTTGGGTCTTTGCCAGTTCGACCCGCAAGGCGGAGCATTGCTGCTCATTTTGTCCCCAAGCCGCAGAAGCGGGTATGATCAGGGCCAGAAAAACCAAACCAAAACGAAATGCGCGCATGCCATCCTCCACCATGATTGGTAGGAATATACCACAAAAAGCGTTATTTCTCAATTGCGAGGGGTTTGCTAGCTGGTGGTGCCAGCCGAAAACATGGAGGCCCCGCCCGGAATCGAACCGGGGTGGGAGGATTTGCAATCCCCAGCGTAACCACTCCGCCACAGGGCCAGCATGTTGGTTTGGCGATCATTACGCCAAATTGGAGTGCTCCTATACAACCCGAAACCACTTTGGTAAATGCGTGAATTCGCCTGATTGCACTAAACCGTACTCAAGGGATATAAAGGACAGGGAATCGGCTGGGATCCCCCCCCGAAAAAGGACAAACAAGATGAGCAATGCAGCACGGGCCAGACAGGCAATGGTCGATAGTCAGGTTCGGGTCAATGATGTGACCGATACTCGGGTACAGGCGGCGATGTTAGCCGTGGAGCGTGAAACCTTTGTGCCCAAAGCTCGTCGTGCCGCCGCCTATAGCGATATTGATCTGGCTGTCGCCGATGGCAGGTTCCTGATGAAGCCAAGGGATTTTGCCAAGATATTGCAAGCGCTGGAAATCAAATCAACTGATCTGGTATTGGATATTGGCACAATAACTGGATATTCTGCGGCTGTACTGGCCCGGTTGGCCGAAACTGTGGTGGCACTGGAACAAGACAAGGATTTGGCCAACCGCGCTGAAACCAATGTTGGGCGGGTTGGTGCCGACAATGTTGCGGTGATCAATGGGACGTTTTGTGCCGGCTTGCCGGATCAGGCACCATTTGATGTTATTTTTGTGGGCGGGGCAGTGGATGAAACGCCGGATGCTTGGCTGCAACAATTGGCCGATGGTGGTCGTTTGGCAGTGATTGAGCGTGATGGTGTGGCCGGACAGGCCCGGGTTTATTTGCGCTCTGGCGGAATGATTGGCTCTCGCATTATCTTTGATGCGATGACCCCATATTTGCCGGGTTTCGAGCCGGTGCGACAATTTGCATTATAGCTAAACGCATATGTGGGGTGGTTGTACGTGCAAAACCGTCCATATGGCATATATTACCTGCTGGGGAGCCAGTTGCAGAAAACGAGAGTGCCAAGATGAACAAAACGATTCTAATGCTAGCGACACTGATCAGCAGTACCTTTGCCGGTGTCGCTTCTAGTGAAACGCTAGAGCAGGCTCTAGGGCTGGCCTTTGCTTCAAATCCGCAATTACAAGCTGAACGCGCTGGTTTACGGGCCATTGATGAAGGTCTCGTCCAAGCCAGATCCGAACGACTGCCCGGCTTGCAAGCCGATGGCAGTGTCGGCGCAACCCGTCTGAAACAGTCCAGCCCGTTTTTCTCCTCTCTGGAGACCTATTATCCGAATTCAGTCAGCGTTTCAGGCAGCCAGACCTTGTATGCGGGCGGCGGCATTCGGGGCCGAATTGATCTGGCCCGGGTCAATGTGGATATTGGCCGCAACAATTTACGCAATCTCGAACAGCAGGTTTTGCTGGATGCCGTCACGGCCTATGTCGATGTGCGGCGCAATTCGGAAGTGGTGCGGATCCGCTCGAACAATGTTGATGTCTTACTGAAACAACTGGATGCTGCCAAGGACCGGTTCGAGGTTGGTGAAATTACCCGTACCGGAGTTTCCCAAGCCAAGGCCAGAGCCGCAGGTGCCCGTTCACAATTGGCCGCAGCCAAAGCCGCACTTGCTACAGCCCGTGCGGCGTATGCCCGGACCATTGGGCAATCGCCGGGAACTTTGGAAGTAGCCACTTTGCCGGGCAATATACCGGCGGACTTGGCCGAAGCGATTATCTGGTCCGAAGACAGCGCGCCGGTACTGATCAACGCCAAACTGTCGGAATTATCCGCGCAACACGGCATTACGGTGGCTAAATCCGGATTGCGGCCCCGGCTGACCTTGGGCGCGCGGGCCGGCACGGCGAATAATAATGGATTTTCCGGTGCAGAATCCGATTTTGTTTCCACGGCGCTTAATTTTACCATGCCGATATTTACCGGTGGTTTGAACCGCTCCCGGGTGCGCGAAGCGATCGAGCAAGCCTCCAAAGCCCGGATTGGCGTGTTGCAAGCTCGGCGGATTACTCATGAACAAGTTTCAAATGCTTGGCATAATCTGATGGCGGCCCGCTCAGTGATCGTGGCCAGTCAGGAACAAGTTGCCGCCAACCAATTGGCCTTTGAAGGGGTCGAGCAAGAAGCCGCAGTTGGTTTGCGGACCACGTTGGACGTGCTGAATGCCGAACAGGAATTGCTGGATGCGCGGCTGACTTTGGTGTCGGCTGAACGTGATGCACTGGTTGCAGCCTATGGGTTGTTGCGGGCATCAGGTCGTTTGGACATGGGCAATCTGGGGATTGCTGAAGACAATTCTGCTGTTTCGCGCCAATAGCCATTCAAACCAACCGGCAGCAGGTACGATTGAAACTAGACAGAGCGGGTCTAAACCCATTAGCGTGCGATAGTTCAAATCGAATCGGAACCGGGGAATATGGCAGATCAAGGCGCAGAAGCTGAACCGACGATGGAGGAAATTCTTGCCTCCATTCGAAAAATCATTTCAGAAGACGATGACGCGGATCCAGCTGACGAGGCCGAGGCCGCCGCGCCTGAGCCAGAAGCTGAAGCAGAACCTGCCTCTGCGCCGGAACCAGAGCCAGAGCCTGAGCCACAAATGGCAGCAGAGCCAGAGCCAGCACCGCCGCCACCCGAAGTTGAGCCTGAGCCTGAAATGGCGGCAGAACCCGAACCCGAAGAAGAAGTTCTGGAACTGACCGAAGCCGTCGAAGAAGAAGGCGATCTGATCATCTTTGATGATGAAGAGCGTGAGCCAGAACCGGAACCTGCCCCTGTGCAAGCAGAAGTGGCACGTGTGGAACCAATCGGTGATATTGACGAGGACGAACTGTTAAGTGCGGCGTCAACTGCGGCATCGGCTGGAACCTTGGGCGCATTGGCCTCATCCATGAAGTTGGCAGAAACCGATGGTCAGACCATTGAAGGGGTGATGCGCGAATTGCTGCGTCCGCTGCTTAAAGATTGGCTTGATACCAATTTGCCAGCGATTGTTGAGGCGAAGGTCGAAGCGGCGATTGATAAAGTGGTTCGTCATACCCGGGTGTGAGGCTTGCTCTCACACTTGCTGACTTTTCACCTGTTATTCCCTGATTTTGTAGTTGATCCCGTAACCACGGCGCGCAATTCTGTGTGCGTGTCAAAAACCATTGAGTGTTGCCCGCCATGTTAGACAAGTCCTTTGATCCGGCCACGGCCGAAACCGAAATTTATGAAAAATGGGAAGAGTCTGGCGCGTTCAAACCAAAACAAGATGATGCGGCCGAAGCCTATTGCATCGTCATTCCACCGCCTAATGTTACCGGCTCTTTGCACATGGGCCATGCCCTGAACAATACCTTACAAGACGTGATGATCCGTTTTGAGCGGTTGCGCGGCAAATCTGTGTTGTGGCAACCGGGCATGGACCATGCCGGGATCGCCACGCAAATGGTGGTCGAGCGCCAGTTGGCCGCCGATGGCAATCAATCGCGCCGCGAATTGGGCCGCGAGGCATTTGTGGCGAAAATTTGGGAATGGAAAGCCAAGTCTGGGGGTACAATTACCAATCAATTGCGCCGGTTGGGGGCCAGTTGCGATTGGTCGCGCGAGCGTTTTACACTGGATGACGGGTTGTCGGCGGCGGTGCGAAAAGTGTTTGTACAACTGCACAAGGAAGGCCTGATTTACCGGGCCAAACGTCTGGTCAATTGGGATCCGCATTTTTCAACGGCCATCTCGGACCTCGAAGTAGAAGCCAAAGAAGTGCAGGGGCATTTCTGGCATTTCAAATATCCACTCGAAGGCGGCGAAACCTACGAATTTCCCATCGAGCATGACGAAGACGGCAAGCCAACAAAATGGGAAACCCGCGATTACATTTCGATCGCCACCACCCGGCCGGAAACCATGCTGGGTGATGGCGCGGTCGCCGTGCATCCGGACGATGCCCGTTATGCGCCGATTGTTGGCAAGCGGGTTTTGTTGCCGCTGGCCGATCGCTATATTCCGATCATTACCGACGAGCACCCGGACCCGGACTTAGGTTCCGGCGCGGTGAAAATCACCGGCGCGCATGATTTCAACGATTACGAAGTGGCCAAGCGCCATGACCTGCCCATGTATATCCTGATGGATGAAAAGGGCTGCATGACTGCCAGTGACATTATGCCGGCCAAATATGTCGGCATGGATCGGTTTGAAGCGCGCAAGCACGTGGTGGCCGATATTGATGCGCTGGGTCTGCTGATCCAGATCGAGGACAAAGTTATCCAACAACCAACTGGGGACCGCTCCGGCGTGGCGATTGAGCCAATGCTGACCGATCAATGGTATGTCGATGCCAAAACCCTGGCCGCTCCGGCGCTGGCTGCGGTCAAGGATGGCACCACCAAATTTGTGCCGGACAATTGGTCCAAAACCTATTTCAACTGGCTGGAAGACATTCAGCCTTGGTGCATTTCACGGCAATTATGGTGGGGGCACCGCATCCCGGTTTGGTATGGTTTCAAGGTTAGCAATGAAGACAATGAACGGGTAATTGAAAGACCAGTTGCAGTGACCTTTCGGGCGGGGAGTGGTAGGGAGAGGACATCTCTTGAGCTTGATCCTGTTTCTGAGGTGTTTGTTGCCGAAACTGAAGACGCTGCCGTATCAATGGCTGAAACCCATTATAGGAAGACGGTGTTTGTCGTGTCAAATAGAGGGGAAGCTCTTAAAGAGCTAGAAAACAATTGTATAGAAAGTGGTCGAGGATTCCCAATTTGGCAGGACGAAGACGTCCTAGACACCTGGTTCTCCTCCGCTCTGTGGCCTTTTTCAACGCTGGGCTGGCCGGATAAAACGCCGGAACTGGACAAATTCTACCCCACCAATGTGCTGATCACTGGGCATGACATCATCTTTTTCTGGGTGGCGCGCATGATGATGCAGGGTCTGCATTTCACCGGGCAGGTGCCGTTCCCGGATGTGTATATTCATGGACTTGTGCTGGACGAACACGGCAAGAAAATGTCGAAATCAAAGGGCAACACCATTGACCCATTGGGGGTGATCGACAAATACGGGGCCGACGCCTTGCGCTTTACCATGGCCATCTCGGCAGCTCATGGCACCAATATCCGCATGTCGAACAGCCGGGTTGAGGGCTATCGCAATTTTGGCACCAAATTATGGAATGCGGCGCGGTTTTGCGAGATGAACGAGTGTCGGATCGACCCCGATTTTGATGCGGCAAAACTGTCGCATCCGCTGAACCGCTGGATATTGCACGAGCTGGCGCTCACTGCCGAAGCGGTTACATCCGGGCTTGAAAAATACCGCTTTAACGAGGCGGCAAGCGGTCTTTACAAATTCATCTGGAATATCTATTGCGATTGGTATCTGGAATTGATGAAGCCGGTCCTGCAGGGCGATGACGAAGCTGCCAAGACAGAGACCCGCGCCACAGCAGCTTATGTGCTGGACCAGATTTTGGTGTTGTTGCACCCGATCATGCCGTTTCAAACCGAAGCGTTGTGGGGGCAATTGGCGACCCGTGACACCCAATTGATCAATGCCAGTTGGCCCGAAATTATACCCAATACAGATGCGACAAAAGATGCTGATGAGATCAACTGGTTGATCCGCTTGATCACCTCCATTCGCTCGGTCAAATCAGAAATGAATATCCCGCCCGGTGCTAAACTGCCCTTGCTGGTGGCGGGCGCTTCGGCGCAAACCATCGAGCGGCTGGCGCGGCATCAAGCGATGGTTGCTTGGTTGGGTCGGGCGCCGAGTGTGGAGCATGTGGCCGAAATACCAAATTCTGCCCTACAATTGGTGTTGGATGAAGCGGTATTTGGTTTGGTGATCGAAGGCGTGGTTGATCTATCCGAAGAACGGGATCGATTGAACAAAGAAATTGATAAAACCAAAGGCGAGATCGCTCGCATCGAGAAAAAGCTGGGCAATGAAAACTTTGTGGCCCGTGCGCCCGAAGCCGTGGTGATCAAGGAACGCGCCAAGCTGGACGAATACCGCGAAACCCTAAGCAAAACGCAAGAGATTTTGGCTCGGTTGGGCTAGGGCTTACTCATCTATTTTCAAATGCAATGTGCCGTCTGGTTGGAATGCGGAAAATGCAAATGCAAAGGGCAGATGATAGATCACATCACTTTTTATGCCGTCTGCATTGATGCGTTGAACCACAACATTGCCCACGTCTTTGCCTTTCCGTATCTGTCTGCTATCCAGCGCCGAGTTTTGCCCGGCTGTCCAGGTTAGAAGTAAATCGCCGTATGAAATTTGCTTTTCTTGTCTGAGCAGCTCCAACGGCCACGCATCACTTTCGACCGCCACCACGCGGGATAGGGCCGGGAGCGTCCCGTTGTATTTACCGTACAAAAACGGCGTTTTGGAGGAATCATAGCCCACATACGGGTTGTTGCCATACGGTCGGGCTGCTGGGTTATTGGGGACCAACACTTGGCCATTTGGGTGGCGCAAAGCGAATTGCGCGATGGACTCAATTCGCGATGGAATGCGGTCCAACAAAATGCCGGTATAGTGTCCAACCAGCCCAAGGCCAGTGAATTGCTGCCACCAGCTTTCGCTCTGGCGGTCATACATCACCATGTCAGATTTACGCAGTTTGCCGGTGGTGCCAAAGTCCAGAACAACTCCGTTTAAGGTGCGCTCGAAAACAATCGAAGTATTGCACAACGGGCAATAGGTCACACTAAACGGTACATCGGCAATCTGGTCATTGACGATCTCGTGGTACATCAGGATGCGCAATGGATAAGCCCGCGCCTCGCCGGCAATTTGCAGACTGATCACCGGCTCAAACGCACCCAGATTGGTCACTGCCGAAACTGGCTCAAATATCGGGTTATCAATCGCCGGGATGCCATCTTTGGGCACCCCGCCCGAGATGATTTCCCCAAACTTGATATTGGTTTTGGAAAAATCCGTATCGGGCCAGTCCTGAACCCACGATTTTTGTGGGCGTTGTGTCGCTTCTGCTTGGGCGATTGGCAAGCCGCTCATCAGCAATATCAGCAGGAAAATTCTCATCATCAACTCCGGGTGTGTGGGACGTTTGTCTCATACTGCAAAATTGCGGCTGGATAGGAAAATCAAGCTGGGTCAAGTTTCGGTGAGCATGGCCTGAAACCCGCTGCCTAAATCATTCAAATGAACCATGACGGGGCAGGTGCTTCGTGGCACAAGAGGGCAAAGCTGCAATGCAAAGGGATACGACAGAAATGGCCAAGACAAACCAGAACCGGCCAGAAGGGTTTGATGCTTTCGTCGAACAGCAGATCCAACCCTTGTTTGAGGAATTCAAACTGGCCCAAGCTGTCGGCTATGCCCGATTGCGAAAATTTGGCGCGATCGGGGCGATCATTGGTGCGGCTCTCGGCGGTTGGCTCTATTTGCAACAACCCAAGATTTGGCCGGTCTGTGTGATTTTGATCATTGCCTTTACCGTGCTGGGGATGATCCCAGGCTGGTTAAAACTGGTTGAAGCCAAAGATAGTTTTGGCACCGAGCATGTGGGCCGGATATCCAAATTTTTGGGGTTGGACCATCAGGCCGCAGGTTTTGAACCGCCTTTGTTTGAACAATTCAATCAATTAGATTTGGTGCCAGTTGGGGATCGTCATAGTTTTTCCGATTTAGTTTGCGGAACCCATGACGGGACCAAATTCACCATTTATGCCGCCCACGTCGAAGAACGGCGCACCCGCACCTCGACGGATAGCAAAGGCAATACAACTACCGAAACCTATTGGGCGACCATTTTTAACGGCCAGTTATTGCACAGCCCGTATCCGCGCAAATTTGCCTGTACGACGATCTTGGCGCGGGACCGTGGCTGGTTCAATACCAAGGGCCGCTTTGGCAAGAAAATGAAACCAATGGGTTTGGCCGATCCCAAGTTTGAAAAACTATTTGAGGTATATACGACCGATCAGGTCGAGGGACGTTTTTTAGTCGACCCGACCTTCATGACGCGCTTGTTGGCGTTGGAAGACAGTCATAAAAAACGCAAAACCATGACAGCGTTTCATCAGCAAAGCGTGCTTGTCGCGCTACAGGGTGGAACTTCCTTCTTTGGCAAGTTGGGTAAAAAATCCAGTGCGGCAGGGTTGGCAGCCGACACCTTGCACGCGTTTCAGATCATCTTCCATTTTCTGGAAATGCTGAAAGGTAAAAAGCGTAGCTAGGTCTTTTTATTTTGCCAGCACAGTCCGGCCATAATCAAAACCTGCGCCGTATAATAGGTACTCATCACCGCGATATGGCGAAATTCCAACGGCACCAAAAACCGGTCAATGCCGATCAATGTGTCTGATAGCACGAACAATAATGCGCCCAACCTAGTCCATCTTGGAGCCCATCCGGCAAAGCTGGCGGCGGCCATTACCGTCAAAACGGCAAAATACACCGCAATAGCGGGCATCAACACGCCGGTGCGCGGCAGGATCAACCCGCCCATCACAATCGCATATCCGGCCAGTAGCAGGATCATCAAGCGCCGTGAGCCATCCAGTTGTCGCCACGGGCGCAATTGCCGGGTGAATATCCATAAATAGAACAAATGCCCGATTAAAAACGCCAACATGCCCAAGGGAAAAGACAGAGCCATCGGCGAGGCCAGAGCAAAATCACCAAACCCGCTGAATACCAGTGCCAACGCCAGTGGGGCGCGTAAAGTTGGCGGGGCTTGGGTAAAGGCCACCCATGCCAATATCCAGACCGGCACGGTTTTGATCAAAGCCTGCATAGGATAATTGGTTAGTTCCGGTGCAAACAAATAACTGAGCGCCAGCGCAAGGGATGCCCCAAGCAAAATGCGGGTGGGCAGGTTCACAAATCAAGCTCGGCGATGACCGGCACATGATCGGATGGTTTTTCCATGCCCCGGGTTTTTCGAGCAATCTCAATTCCGGTCAGGCGGTCGGTTGCTTGGGCAGAAAGCAGAATGTGATCAATATGGATGCCATGGTCTTTTTGCCATGCACCGCGTTGATAATCCCAAAAGGTATATTGGTGCCCCCGGCCATCTTTGACGGCCCATGCATTGGTCAGGCCAAGCCAGTGCAATGCGGCAAACCGGGCCCGGGTTTCATCGGCAAACAGTGCATCATCAACCCATGCAGCCGGGTCCCAACAATGATCGTCTTGAGCGATCACGTTATAGTCTCCAGCCAATATCAATGGTTCTTCATAGCTCAGCAATTCGGCAGCATGGTCGCGCAATCGCTCCATCCAGCGTAATTTGTAGGGAAACTTTTCGGTATCCTTTGGGTTGCCATTAGGCAGATAAATGCTGGCGACCCGCACCGGGCCGTGGGTTCCGGCCAACACGACCTCCAAATACCGTGCTTGTTCATCATCCGCATCACCGGGCAGGCCGGGGAGGGTTTCTTCGATTTCAAACTTGGAAAGCACTGCCACACCGTTATAGGATTTTTGCCCGTGTACCGCGCAATTATAGCCTAACGCCTCGAATTCCAGATAGGGAAATTGTTCGTCTTGGCATTTGATTTCCTGCATGCACACCACATCTGGTTTGGCTTCTTCCAGCCATTTAATCAGCGTGGCGATCCGGGTCCGGACCGAGTTTACATTCCAAGTCGCGATTTTCATGCTGTCCCCGGTTGGTGAATTTTAGTATTTTGAACTAGATCGAAAAACTAGTGCCACAGCCACAACCTGACGTGGCATTTGGATTGTTGATCTTAAAAGCCGCACCGATCAGTTCGTCTGAAAAGTCAATTTCTGAACCGTTCAGGAATTCTAGTGAAGTGCTGTCGATCACCACCGTAGCCCCATCGCGCTCGATCACCAGATCGTCGT
>NVXG01000067.1 GCA_002733805.1 Robiginitomaculum sp.
GCCTTGTTGTATGATCCGGGCGACAAATGGACCCTCCGGTCAAGCCGGAGGGAGGCGAATTGGGGGGGTCAAGCCGGAGGGAGGCGAATTGGGGTCAGGAAGAGGATAATGGTAAGCATATCCAACACACAACTTGCTTCCCTCCGGCTTGACCGGAGGGTCCATTTTCATACCGCCAAAACAAAACGCGCCGCCGAGATCTCGGGGCGCGTTTTGAAATTCTGAATTTTGAAAAGCTTGTTTAGCGTTTCGAGAACTGGAAACTACGACGCGCTTTTTTGCGACCAAATTTCTTACGCTCAACCACCCGGCTATCACGGGTCAGGAAGCCACCGGCTTTCAATGGCGGGCGCAATGCAGGTTCGAAGGTAATCAAAGCTTTTGAAATACCATGGCGAACCGCACCGGCTTGACCAGAAAGGCCCCCGCCTTTGGCCGTTGCAACCACGTCATAGGCATCTTTACGTTCTGCTGCTTCAAACGGCTGTTGCAACAACATCCGCAAAACCGGACGAGCAAAGTATTGCTCCTGATCACGACCGTTAATGGTGACCTTGCCAGAACCCGGCTTGATCCAGACCCGAGCCACAGCATCTTTACGTTTGCCAGTGGCGTAGGCGCGGCCCTGCGCGTCAATTTTCGGCTCAGGCAATACAACTTCTTCGGCGGCCACAGGTGCGTCTGCACCAGAGGCAGCCGCAACTGGTGCAGCATCGGCAGCAGTCATGCCGGCTTTTAAGTCTTCCAGAGATTTGATTTCGTCAGCCATATCTAGTCTCTCCGCACGTTTTTGGAATTCATCGCCGCAAAATCGACGGTTTCAGGTTTTTGTGCCTCGTGCGGATGTTCCGCACCGACATATACTTTGAAATTGCTGAACTGCTGGCGAGCCAATGGGCTTTCCTTTGGCAACATGCGCTGTACAGCTTTTTTCATCACGCGGTCCGGGAAACGGCCATCCAGCAGCTTTTCAGCAGTCACGGATTTGATGCCGCCCGGGTGACCGGTGTGACGGTAATAGATTTTGTCTTCACGCTTGCGCCCGGTGAAAACCACCTTGTCGCAATTGATCAGCACGACATTGTCGCCGCAATCAACGTGAGGGGTATAGGTTGGCAAATGTTTGCCACGCAAACGAGAAGCGATAAAAGAAGCTAACCGACCGACGATCACGCCGTCACCGTCGATTACGATCCACTTTTTTTCAACTTCCGCTGGCTTTGCGGAAAACGTCTTCATGTCATTGTCCTTGCAAAATACGGGTCGCCCGGCAAATCCGGGCCATTGGTGCGCGTTCTATAGGGCTGGCATTTGCATTGGTCAATCACTAAATCCCGAAAAATCGTTAAAAATCACATCTTTATCGTACCGGTAATATATTACCGTCTTAAAAAATCATCTTGATTCCTAAGCATATTAGCATTATCTAATATTAAAGTTTGAACGATTTATCCACCCGAAGGCGAATCCGTATAGTTTAGAGTTCCCTTCCTCTTGTTTGACGAGCCCATCATGATGCAATTCCTCCAGAGAACTCTCGCCGTAAGCCTGTTTGTTGCGGCTGGCTTCAGCGGCGGCTCCGCCTTGGCCGAAGATTTTTTGGTGCAGGTCAGCCAACAGGCCGACGAGAAATCGGTGTTTGCCACGGTGGAAAGCTTGGACGTGATCCCGGCCCGCACCCGGATTGCCGGAACCGTGGCCGAACTCAAAATCGTCGAAGGGGATCGGGTTGAACGCGGCCAGATCATCGCCTTGATCAGTGATGACAAAAATGCGCTTCGCATTCGGTCGATCAATGCCCAAATCGCCGCAGCGCGGGCCGAAAATTCCAATGCCCAAACCGAACTGGATCGAGCCAATGATTTGTTCGGGCGCGGGATCATTCCCAAAAACCGGCTGGACGCGGCGATTGCTGCGGCCAAAGTCACTGGCAATCAAGTCAAATCCCTGACTGCCAATCGCAACATTGTTTCGCAACAAGTGCGCGAAGGTCAGGTATTGGCCCCCAATGCGGGGCGAGTGTTGCGCGTCCCGGTTACCGCTGGCACGGTGGTACTACCCGGCGAATCTGTAGCCTTGATTGCTACTGAGAACTACGTGTTGCGTCTGCAATTGCCTGAACGCCATGCCCGCTTCATGAAGAAGGGTGCCAACATCCGGGTAGACGGCTCATTGATCGACGAGACCAATAGCATGGGCGGCGAAATTGTCCGGGTGTACCCACAAATCCGTAGCGGCAAGGTGATCGCCGACGCACAAGTCAGTGGCCTTGGCGATTATTTTGTCGGAGAGCGGGTCCGAGTCTGGGTGCCAACCCGTACCCGCGAAGTAATCCTGATCCCGGCCTATTTGGTCGTGACCCGGTTCGGGGTTGATCTGGTCAATCTGATCCGCGAGGACGGCACGCACACCCAAATTGTGGTGCAGGTCGGTCGCCAGATCGGTGATAATTTTGAAGTGTTAAGTGGCTTGCAGGCCGGTGACCGGATTACCGCGCCATGAAAACCGAATTTCCCTCAAAACTTGGCATATCAGGCCGGTTGACCGCCGCCTTTATCAACTCAAAGCTCACCCCGCTTTTATTGCTGGCCAGCATTATCCTCGGCCTGATTGCTTTGGTTTCGATCCCGCGCGAGGAAGAGCCGCAAATCAGTGTGCCATTGGTCGATATTCATGTGCAAACCGCAGGCCTAAAAGCGGTTGATGCGGTTGAACTGGTGACCAAACCACTGGAAGCCATTGTCAAAGCTATTGACGGGGTGGAGCACGTCTATTCGAGCACGCGCGAAGATCATGTTTTGGTCACGGCTCGGTTTTTGGTCGGCACGGACTCGGACGCGGCCATTTTGCGAATCCACGAAAAAATCCGAGCTAATATTGCCGCGATACCGGTGACCATTCCCGAACCCTTGATTATTGGCCGGGGGATCAATGATGTACCGATTTTAGTTTTGAACCTGTTCCCGGTTGATCCGAAGGATACCCGCTGGGACGCCAATGCGCTCTTCAAGATTGCCGATCAATTGCGCTCCGAACTGGTCAAAATCGAAGATGTGGGCCTTAGCTTTATCATTGGTGGGCAACACGATCAGATCCGGGTTGAGCCGGACCCGGAAAAACTGTCGCTGTATGGGATCACCTTGCAACAATTGACGGCAAAGATCGAAGGGGCCAATCGCTCATTTACCGCCGGCATGATGCGCCAGCAAAACCAATCCTTGCAGGTTTCGGCTGGCCAGACGTTAACCGGCGAAGCACAGATTGGCATGTTATTACTGACCGCACGCGATGGACGGCCGGTCTATGTGAGTGATGTAGCCGACATTGTGATCGGCGCCAGCCAGCAAGACACCCAAGTTTGGCAATATCCTAGAGCCACCGACTTTAACGCTGTACCAACGGTTTCCATTGCCTTGGCCAAACGAAAAGGGGCGAATGCGGTTTCGGTGGCCACTGGACTTATTGCAAAACTGGACAGTTTACGCGGCGAATTGATCCCGGCGGCGGTCGAGGTCGAAGTCACCCGAAACTACGGCGCCACCGCCAATGAAAAAGCCAATGAATTGTTATTCCATTTGGGGCTAGCCACCGCGTCCATTGTGTTTTTGATCACCCTAGTCATTGGCTGGCGCGAAGGGCTGGTGGTGCTGGTGGTGATCCCAACTACGATCTTGTTGACCTTGTTTGCCTCCAATTTGATGGGATACACCATTAACCGGGTCAGCTTGTTTGCGCTGATTTTCTCAATCGGCATTCTGGTTGATGATGCCATTGTGGTGATTGAAAACATCTCGCGGCACTGGGCGATGAATGATGGCCGCAGCCGGATTACCGCTGCCACCCACGCGGTTGCCGAAGTGGGCAATCCGACCATTATTGCAACCTTGACCGTGGTCGCGGCCTTGTTGCCCATGCTGTTCGTCTCCGGCTTGATGGGGCCGTATATGGCCCCGATCCCAGTCAATGCTTCGGCGGCAATGATCTTTTCATTCTTTGTGGCCATGACCATCACCCCTTGGTTGATGCATAAAATTGCAGCGGGCAAACCAGAAGCCAGTGCCGATCATGACAGCGAAGGGCCATTGGGCGCGCTGTACCGGAAAATCGCCACGCCCCTGATGGGACCGAAGCGGGTGGCATGGACTTTTTTGATCGTGGTCGGGGTGTTAAGTCTGGCCTCGACCCTATTATTTGCCACCAAGTCAGTCACTGTCAAATTGCTACCCTTTGACAACAAATCCGAATTTCAGGTGGTACTGGACCTGCCCGAAGGTTCTTCGCTGGAACAAACCCACCGGATATTGGGCGAGCTGGTTGCCGAAGTGCGGAAAATTCCCGAAGTCACCTCGATCCAATCCTATGCCGGAACCGCTGCGCCGTTTAATTTCAACGGGCTGGTTCGACATTATTATTTGCGGGCTGGGCCTGAACTGGGTGATTTACAGATCAATCTGCAGGACCGCCACCATCGTAAGCGCAACAGCCATGCCATTGCATTGGAAGCTCGCCAATTGATCCAGGACATTGCCTTGCCGCCGGGTACCTCGTTGAAAGTTGTGGAAATTCCGCCGGGACCGCCGGTGATCTCGACCTTGCTGGCCGAAGTTTATGGACCCGATGCCCCGACCCGGCGCGCCGTGGCCAAAGAATTGCGAGAGCTGTTTCAATCAGTTCCCTATATTGTCGACACGGACGATTCGATGGGCCAACCCGCTCCTCGAATACGCATCCAGATCGAGCAGGATAATCTTGAGTTTTTCAAAGTGGAACAGAGGGATGTCTATGCGACCATTGATTTGCTGCTGAACGGCAAAGTTGTGGGCTATTCCCACCGGGGTATGGGCCGCGACCCGGCTGAAATATCTATTGCCTTGCCCCGTTCGGCCCTGTCGCCAAGCCAATCTATTTTGGCCACCCCCATTCCGTCCAATGCGATCCCCGGAGAACGGGGTATTGCCGAGCTGGGTGATGTGGCGCATTTTGTGCCGGAGCAAAGCGGATATCCGATATTTCGCCGCGATGGTCGCTTTGCGGAAATGGTCATGGGCGAATTGGCCGGAGAATTTGAAGCGCCGATTTATGGAATGTCGGCCATTGGCAAAGCCGTGGAAGCCCATGATTGGAGCCAAATCACCGGCGGCGAAACTCCAACCATCCGCCTCTATGGCCAGCCCGATGATGAAGGCAAGATCAGCATTTTGTGGGATGGCGAGTGGGAAATCACCTATGTTACATTCCGCGATATGGGTGCGGCCTTTATGGTGGCCATTTTGGGGATCTATTTCCTAGTGGTTGGTCAGTTCGGCTCGTTCCGCCTACCTTTGGTGATCCTGATGCCAGTACCCCTAACATTTTTAGGAATCATGTTAGGTCATTGGATGTTTGGCGCGCCATTTTCGGCCACCTCGATGATTGGCTTTATCGCCTTGGCTGGGATCATTGTACGCAATTCAATCCTGCTGGTTGATTTTATCCGGCACCAGCAACGGGATGGGGTTAGTTTACGCGAAACCCTGCTCGAAGCCGGGGCGATCCGCTTCAAACCGATCTTGTTAACCGCATTGGCCGCCATGATCGGCGCAGCGGTTATTTTGTTCGACCCGATCTTTCAAGGATTGGCGATTTCCCTTCTTTTCGGGTTGGCCTCCTCCACATTATTAACGGTTTTGGTTATTCCGGCCATTTACATTGTGGTAAATGATGATGGTATTTTGCTAGATGCAAAAGAAGAATAGCATCCAAACCCATGGGTTTTGCAAAATAGTTGGAACCCTTTTTCGGGCGGCAAACCGGCTTTTTTTGTTGGCAAAGTAATTTAATACCGCATAGTGCCCGACTGAGGGTCGAATGCAAAAATTACCTGATTTTTTCAAAGAGCTATGGAAGCGCAAGGTTGTGCAGTTTGGTGCCATCTATGTGGGTGCATCTTGGCTGTTGCTGCAAGCCGCCATTGCCATTGAAACTACAGCAAAATTACCTGACTGGCTGGACCAAGTGGTATTGGTGTTTCTGGTTCTTGGCTTTCCACTGACATTGCTGCTGGCCTGGGCGCAAGACACCACTGTTAGCAAAACCAGTACCAGCCCTATCCCACCAACCAACCAAGACACGAAACCCGGAATTGCGGTGTTGCCATTCGTCAACATGTCGGACGACAAGGAAAACGAGTATTTTGCCGATGGCATGACCGAAGACATCATTACCGGCCTGTCGTTCAGCCAGCATTTATCAGTCAAATCGCGCACCTCGACCTTTAGCTATAAAGGCACGTCACCGGACATCCGCGAAGTTGGCAAGACTCTTGGCGTGGAATACGTTGCAGAAGGCAGTGTGCGTCCCATGGGTAAGCGCATCCGCATTACCGTACAATTGATCGAAGCGGCGAGTGGCAATCATATATGGGCAGAAAAATATGACCGCCCAACTGATGCCTTGTTTGATGTTCAAGATGAAGTGATCGACGCCATAACCAGCGCCTTAGGGGCCAACTTGACGAAAGCCGAGGCGAACCGTGCTCGCAAGCTCAAACCCAGCTCGCTCAGCGCCTGGCAGGTCGTGCAAAAAGCCCTGCTATTGGGATTCGGCCACAAAGATGCAAGTTACAGTAATCTTCTGGGTGATAACATCAATGCCGTACGCAAAACTGCCCAAAATGAACCAGATTATGCCTATGCACATTCTTTGCTGGCGTGGCTGTTAAATATGAAGGTCACCAATGGTGTTTCTGACAATTGGCGAGTGGACTTAGAAGAAGCTAAAGAACATATGCAACATGGATTAAGTTTAGCCCCCAATGATCCCTTCAACCTTAATCTCTGCGCAGCAGCTCTTGGGTATGTCGGCAAAAATGACCGCGCTGAAGAACTGTGTCTAAAAGCACTGCAAATCAATCCCAATTTCCCGGATGTTTATTTCACACTGTCGCAGGTTCATGCGTATGAAGGTCGTTTTGAAAAGGCCGAAGAAGCGCTCGATACATTGGAAGCTATGGCACCAAACGGGATAGCTTCAGTCTTCGCACCTTGGTACCGGGCCATATCCAAATCCATGCAGGGAGACCATAAACAGGCCGAAAAACTTCTTCGGCATGTTTATGAAATTGCACCAAACTACCACTTGCCCTATATTTTTATGGCCATATCACTCGATGCCCTTGGCAGACGCGACGAGGCAAAAGAAGCAATAGTAAAAATGCTTGAGTTGCAACCGAAGATAACCGTGAAGCGTATATCATCCAATATCGGCGCACACCCGGACCCAGAAGAAGGCAAAAGGCGCATTCAGGTTTTGGGCGAGCTTTGGCCATGTTAACCCTGCCTCCATATTCACGTCATAAGATTATTGTCGTATAATTAGAACCGAACAATGATCAGATGGTAGAATAAAGATGAATGTCTCAAGAAGAAAATTACTGAAATCCGGAATTGCGATCAGCGCCGCATTTGGTGGCTTGGCCTCCATGGCAGCTTGCTCGAACACCCGCCAAACTCCCTCAATGACCATAGACAAGTATGGCAAGCTGTTGCCTGACCCCAAGGGCATTGTCGATCTGCCCAAAGGTTTCCAATATAAAGTATTGTCTCGGGCTGGCGAAAAAATGGATGACGGATTGCTGGTTCCCGGCGATTTTGACGGCATGGCCGCGTTTGAGGGCAAGGATGGCACGACCATCTTACTACGCAATCACGAAATTAGCGCCAAAGACCTGATCAATGAGAACAAGGCCATTAGCCGACCCGTATCGCCGTTTGGCAAAAATGACGAGTTGATTGAGCGCATTGATCAATCAAGGATATATGACCATCACAAGACCGGACGCGCCATGGCTGGCGGCGTTACCGGACTGGTAATTGATCCCGGCCCGTTGCACGTCAAACATCAGTACTTGGCGCTGGTTGGTACCTACGACAATTGCGCTGGTGGACCAACCCCTTGGAATAGCTGGATAAGTTGCGAAGAAACCCGTATCCGCGCCGGGGAAGCCGGTTCGCAAGATCATGGCTGGGCGTTTGAAGTTGTGGCTGATCCAGAGCTGGGTTTGCAAAAACCAATCCCCTTAAAAGGGCTAGGCCGGTTCAAGCATGAAGCGGCAGCAGTCGACCCGGCCACCGGCATTGTTTATTTAACGCAAGATGATTGGGGACACCCTTCCCTGCTCTACCGGTTTGTTCCAGATATCCCCGGCGAAATGACCGAAGGCGGACGATTTCAAGCCTTGGCCATTACCGGCCAACCGGCAAAAGATTTGCGAAACTGGCCAGATTCTCGCGGCAAAAAAGTAAAACCTGCCAGCTGGTTCGACGTGCATTGGGTTGATCTGGCTGATAGCCACAACCCGGAAAATGATCTTGAAGAACGCGGGCTGGTCGCCGGTGCAGCCCAGTTCACCCGGGGTGAAGGCGCTTGGTTTGGCGACAAAGAGATGTTTTTCACCTGCACCGATGGTGGAACCGCCAAGGCGGGTCAAATCTGGCGCTATATTCCTTCGGATTTTGAAGGCACCGAATTTGAGTCGGATAAACCAGCTCGTTTACAGCTGTTTGTTGAGTCTCCCGACCGGGAAGTCATGGAATATTGCGATAATTTAACCATCACGCCATGGGGCGATGTGTTGATTTGCGAAGATGAATATGCCGATGGTAATGGTGACAATTATTTGCGTGGCATCACGCCAGAGGGTAAGATATACACCTTGGCGCGTTCTGCGCTGAAACAGAAAAATGAGTTTTGTGGCGCATGTTTTGGACCAGACGGAAAAACCCTGTATTTCAACCTGCAACAGGACGGCATCACCATCGCCGTTCGTGGCCCTTGGAACGAATTGTAGGCCCAAGATTTGTAAGTCTGGGACTAGCCATTGGCTTAAGCGCCTGTGGCCCGGTTGATCAAACGGCGCAAGCGCCAGCCTTTACCCCGACTCCGATTTTCTCGGCCCAATCCATCGGGCCGGTAGAAGGCGGGGTTGAGACGCTGGCTTTTGCGCCCAATGCAACCATTCCATGGGAAGGCCGGTTATTGGTCGCCCCATCCACGGGCGGCTTGCGAGTTTTTGGCATTGAAGGCAAAGCCGGGGCCGAATTCTCCGGACCGATCTATACTTCTTTGGCCGTACAACCTGGGTTTTCTTTGCGAAAACTTAAAATCAGTATTGCACTGGCGGTTAGCCAGGACGGCAAGCTGGCTCCACTGATCATTGATGATGCCCGAGGTCAGATTTTTGCCGCACCGATTGCTGGATTGCCCGAGCAAGACGTAACCGGCGTGTGCCCCATCGGCTCGCTGCCCGCATTGCCCAAATTTGCCATCACCCGCGAAGATGGCAGTTTCGAGTTGTGGAAAATCGAGGACACCGGCGAGGAATTGCTGCAAGCCAAACTTGAAAATAGCGGCAAGCTGGCCGTGCCGACCTTTGGCTGTGCCGCGTCCAGTGGCAAAATCTACGCCAAGGGCAAGGATGGCGGGGTGTTTTTCATTGACCAATCCAGTCGGCCGATCATTGATCGCGGCGTGGATACAACCAACACCCAATTCATTGCCGTTTCGCCCGATGAAACCCTGACCTATTTGTTGGCCAGTGATGGTGTATCCGGCACGTTGGCACAATTTGACCAAAATCTGGTTCAGACCGGTACGTTGTCCGCCGGAGCTAGCTTGAGCATCCCTCCGATTTTAGTGCCGGGTGCCATGGCGGTCAGCAATTGGTCGTTTGGCGGCGCAGGATTTTCGGCCGGGCTGTTGGCCATTGTCGATCAATCTGACGGTCGGATTTCACTGATTGTCCGGGACACCCTGCCCGGCTTTGCCCATGATCAGGAAGTGCGTTGAATTTTTGAGAAGCCATGGGCAGCATTGACCATGGCCATGAATGTGAGCAGCGCCAGAAACTGGTGAGCAATGGCCAGATAAATGGGCGACACAGCCAATAAAGTCCAAATGCCCAACACGACTTGCAAGCCGATCAACCCGACAATCCAGATGCCGGAGTGGCGAAGTTCTGATGTTTTCTGAGCAAGGCTGGCCCAACCAAAGGCCAAGGCGAAAATCAAAACCAGATAGGCACCAATCCGGTGTTGAAATTGCGCGATCAGCGGGGTCTCGAACCCGTTACGCCAAAATGGACTGAGATCACCATAGGATTGCGGAACCAGGCCACCCTCGATCAGTGGCCACGTATTGGCCACCAACCCGCCATCATTAGCCGCCACAAAGCCGCCCAACAAGATTTGCAAATATAACAATCCCAACAAACCAACCGAATACCTACCGATTTTCCCTACAGGCTGCCAGTTTGCGCGCTGGCTGGTGCGCGCCACATCGAGCCATGTCCATTGCGATATGGACAAGATGAGCAATGCCATGCCCAAATGAATAACCAGACGGTAGGGTGAGACATCGAGCAGCGCACCCAAGCCACCGAGGCCGGAGGAGACCATCCACCAACCCAGAAATCCCTGAAACCCGCCCAGCAGGAACAGGATAACCAATCGGATTTTTAAGGGCCGATCAAAAAAGCCCAGTATCCAAAACACTGCCAACGGGATGGCCACCACCAACCCGATCAATCGACCCAACAAGCGGTGTCCCCACTCCCACCAGTAAATCGACTGAAACTCAGCCAAACTCATGGTGGAGTTTTGCAAGAGAAATTCCGGTATCTGCTGGTATTTATGAAATTCACTTTGCCAATCAGTGGCGCTCAATGGTGGCAACGCCCCGGTTATCGGCTTCCATTCGGTAATCGACAGGCCAGAATCAGTTAGTCGGGTCAGACCACCCACCAAGATCATGGCAACCAACATAGCGATTACGATCGCTAGCCAGATTGCGACGGGCCGAACGGCCTTTTTGGGTTGAGAAAACTGACGCAATTTTTAGCACCATTTATACGGGAAAAAGTCGGTCAAAAATGGTCGGAACGGCGAGATTTGAACTCGCGACCCCCGGTCCCCCAGACCGGTGCGCTAACCGAACTGCGCCACGCTCCGACATCATTCTTGGCAAAGGTCAGGCCTTATAATCCCTGCCTCAAAATCCAACAAGCCAAAACTAGCTGTTTTTTAGGGTGTAGGACAATTTTTTGCGGGCATTTTGCAAATTGGATAAGGCGCTTTGCAATACTTCCTGGCGGGTTTGCGATCGATCCGTCGGCAGTTCGTCCGGCGTTTTAGCTGGCGCAATTGGTGCTTTTGCGGCTGGTTTGGCCGGGGCAGCTTCTTGTGCTTTGGCTGGCGCTGCTTTTACCACTGGTTGTTGCTTCTTGCCGATTTTGATCAGGGCATCCGGTCCATCGGTTCGCAGCAAGGCTTGTAACGCCTTGATGGAGAACTCGCGATTATACAAATATTCCTTGATGCCGCACAAAAGCGAAATGTCTTGTGGACGGTAATAGCGCCGACCCCCACCTTTTTTCATGGGCCGAATTTGTGAAAACCGGGTTTCCCAAAATCGCAAAACATGGGCCGGAACGCCGACTGTATCGGACGCCTCGCCAATGGTGCGATAGGCTTGTGGCTTCTTGGTAACCAAAATAACCCCCACTGAACCCGCGTGGAGATTTTGTTACTTGTTACCCGAATCAACACGCTCTTTAAGAACTTGGGATGATTTGAACACAATTACCCGGCGCGGTTCAATCGAAACTTCTTCCCCGGTTTTCGGGTTGCGGCCCATGCGCTGATTTTTATCGCGAACATGGAACGCGCCGAACGAAGATAGTTTCACAGATTTACCTCGTGCGAGCTCATCCGAGATCAGATCAAAAATCCGATCAACGAAATCAGACGAATCCTGTCTGGACAAGCCGACTTCGCGAATCAACGAATCCGCTAGATCAGCCCGTGTTACTGTTTTGCCCCTCATGTCGCATCCCCATGCTGTATTCTGCGGGCAGTATGGCCCGTGTTTTTATGCAGTCAATGCAATATGTTAGAAGAATTCAAGGTTTTTGAAAAAAAATCACACGTATTACATCTATTACATACGAACCAGCGCCGCACCCCAGGTGAATCCGCCACCCAAGGCTTCGAATAAAACCAGGTCGCCGCGCTTAATCCGGCCATCCCGAATGGCCACATCCAGCGCCAGCGGGATTGATGCAGCCGAAGTGTTTCCATGTTCAGACACGGTTGAGACAACTTTTTCCTTGGGCAAGCCTAGTTTTTTGGAAATTCCTTCCAAAATGCGTTCATTGGCCTGATGCGGCACAAACCAGTCAATATCGCTTTCATTCAATCCGGCATCATCCAATACTCGGGCAATCGCCCCGGAAATATTGGTAATGGCATGACGGAACACTTTATTGCCGCTCATTCGTAAATGCCCGACAGTTTGGGTTTTTGATGGCCCACCATCGACATAAAGCAGGTCGGTAAAGCGCCCATCGGAACGTAAATGAGTATGAACAATGCCTCGATCGCCCATTCCCGGCGCACCGGGTTCGGCCCGTAGCACCACAGCCCCGGCCCCATCGCCAAACAACACACAAGTAGTTCGATCTTCCCAATCCAAAATTCTGGAAAAGGTTTCTGCGCCGATGACCAGCGCCGATCGCACCTGACCGCGCGCCATAAAGCTATCAGCAACTGCCAATGCGTACAAAAATCCAGAGCAAACGGCGCTGATGTCAAAGGCAAATCCGCGCAGCATGCCCAGCTCTTTTTGCACCATGGTTGCGGTGGCCGGGAAAGTCAGATCCGGAGTCGCCGTGGCCAAAATGATCATATCCAACTCGCCAGCTTCCATGCCGGCTGCTTCTAACGCACGTTTTGAGGCGATGGTCGCCATCATCGACGTGGTTTCGCCTTCGGCTGCGATATGGCGTTTACGGATGCCGGTCCGCTGCCGGATCCATTCATCGGTGGTATCGACCATTTTGGCAATATCTGCATTGGTCAACACTTTTTCGGGTAAATACCCACCGACCCCGGCGATGACGGACCTGAAACGACTCATGATGTTTTTTCCTGCTGGCCATCGGCAAAGGCACTCAGGTTTTCCTGAATGACCTCCATATAATTTGAAGCGGACATGCGCCGCGCCACATGCAGCGCATTGGCAAAGCCCTCGGCATCGGTACTACCATGGCTTTTGACCACCAAACCACCCAGACCCAGAAACAACCCGCCATTGGAATTTTTGGGATCCATTTTGTCTTTCATTTTCAAAAAAGCACCCCGGCTCAACAAGGCGCCAAGCTGATAGAGCCAATTGCTCATCAGGCTTTCTTTCAAGACCAAAGCGGCCAATTTTGCGGTGCCCTCGGCGGCCTTTACGGCGACATTGCCGGTGAACCCATCGGTAACCACCACATCGGTACGACCCATGGAAATATGGTTGCCTTCGACAAAACCAGCATAATTCAGCTTCAAATGGGCCGCGCGGAGCAACTGGTCGGCTTTGCGCACCACATCATTGCCTTTGACATCTTCGGTTCCAACATTCAACAAGCCAACGCTTGGCTTGTCTTTGTGATGAACAATGCGGGCAAAGGCTTCGCCCAAAATTGCAAATTCAACCAATTGCGGGGCGGTGCAAACCACATTTGCCCCGACATCAAGCACCACACTAAAGCCATCCGGAGACGGCCAACTGGCTGCAATAGCTGGGCGATGCACATTTTTGACCATGCCCAGCAATACTTTGCCCAGCACCATCAATGCGCCGGTATTGCCGGCCGAAATCGCGGCATTTGCTTCGCCTTCCTTGACGCAGCGCACGGCATTCCACATGCTGGATCCGCGCGCCCGACGAATGGCTTGGCTTGGCTTGTCGGTCATCGACACATAGGTTTCTGTATGGCGCAACTCGCATAATTTTGCAGCATTGGGGAATTTAGCCAGCAAGGGTTCCAACACTTGTTGTTGCCCATGCAGCAGTATTTTGGACACCTTGCCATTTGCCTGAACAGCAAACAGATCGATGCCGGCAATAATGGCTTCGGGCGCATGATCTCCGCCCATGGCGTCAACCGACAGGCAAACCGGATTTGTCATTTATGCGTTCATCCCTCTTCGCATCAAGAAGCCCATTCTAGCATTTTCCAACAACATAGAAACCCGCCTTGTGCAGGACGATCCAATATAGGGTAAAATCAAGTAAATTTGGTAGTTGCGAATTTTGGCCCGTCGCGCAACAAAACTTCCCACTCCTGCCCAACCAATTGCTGATTGGATGCCAAAAACCAGTCGGATACTTCTTTCAAGAAAGCGGCTTTTGGTTTGGTTGTGCAACTGGCTTCGATATTTCGGGCCAAAGCCTCGTGAATTTGGGCAGGATCCGCTGATTCCAGCGCTTCATGATAGCTTTTGCTGCGGCCAAAAAAACCCTGTGCCATGGATTTAATGCGGCGGCCAACCCGGGTGTCGCTGGCGCCCAATTCGCGCACTGCGCCGTCCAGATCGCGGATCATCGCATCAAAAACCAGTTGATCGACCCGCTCGACCTGATTGTGCTGGCGCAAGGCCCGCATCAGCAAAAATCCATGCATGACTAAGATTTCAAATCGGCCATCCACCGAATCCGCTATTTTTCCTTCCCCGAAAAATGCAGGGTTGCGCGCCGCATCGCGGACAAAAGAATACAGCTCTTCGCCCAGTTTTCGCCGGGTTTTGCCTCTAGAAAGAAAAGATAAAACCATACCCATCAACCTCAAATTATGCGAGAACACAATAATGGGCTTGAAACTAGTGTCACACATCTTTAGGTCAACAGCTTGCTGTACTGGAAGATGCGACAAACCACACTTCGGAGACGATGAATGAACAACTCAATCAAAGCTTTATTGCTGGGCACAAGTTTGTGCGTCTCCATGTCCGCTTGCACGCCGATCACCAGATCGCACGGTTTTATTGCCGCCAAGGAAAGCCCGGGCGATGTAGAATCCGGTATTGATTCCAAAACAACCGTTCTGGCCAAATATGGCAGCCCGTCCACCACCGGCGTCTTTGAAAAAGATACATGGTATTATTTGTCGGAATTCCGTCAGCAATTGGGCTTCTTGCAACCCAAAACTCAAACTCGAAGCATCACCGCCATTCGTTTTTCCGATGAAGGCATTGTCGACAATGTCGATACCTACACGCTGGAAGATGGCAAATTTGTCTCGCTAGTTGGACGCTCGACACCCACACGGGGCAAGGAGCTGAGTGTTCTTGAGCAATTGGTCGGTACAGTCGGCCGTGTACCAGGCGGCAATTTGGGCGCCGAAAACCTACCCGGTGGCGCCGGTGGCCCGCGCCGCGATCAGTAAGTCTGAGAAAGACTCTCTCTCAAAAATTGTTTAAACAACAGTGTTCATTTTGGACTTGATCCCGCCTATCCGTCTATGTTCGAGTAACAAGAAATATTGGGACAGCTTATGGGCCGCACATTCCTTTTTATTCTTCGCTTGCCGACCTTTGTGTTGCTTGGGCCGATTGTTGCCGGGATAGGCTGGATAATTCGTAAAGGCGGCGGTCATCAAAATTTTACCGATGGCATTTTGCAGAATACCATTGCCAACATTGTCGTTGCCTGTGGTGTCGGCATTGGCGGGTTTGTTTTTGCTGATCCAGCAATGGAAAAGCTCAATGAATTGCGTGAGCGGTTAGTCAGAATTGAACAAACGACTGATCGTGTCCAAAAATCCGCCGAAAGTATTGATGAAAAAACGGACAGAATCTTAGCTCTGCTGGAAGCGCAGAGCGGGTTCAAGCCCGGTCCACAGGTCGAGGCTGATATTACCGCGACCATCAATAGCCTACTCAACGCCCAAGAGGGCGCACGCAAACGCGCCGGGGAAAAACTAACCGAAGGCGATACGAGCGGAGCGCGCAGTGAGTTAAAACAACTGGCGATTCAACAAGAAGATACGGTTAAAGATGCCGCAAAAACCTGGCTGGAGATTGGCCATCTGGCCTATTTGAACAACACGCAAGACGCGCTGGAGGCCTTCACCCGGGTTACTGAGCTAACCCCCGATGATCCCGTAGGCTGGAATCAAATGGGCATTTTGCTTCAGCGCACCGGCGACCTGTCCGGGGCGAAACAAGCCTATACAAAAATGTTGATCTTAAGCGATCAGCAGAATGATAAAATGATGCAAGCGTTCGCATATGGCAATCTTGGCAATGTGGAAGAAATTTGGGGCAATCTCGATGAAGCGGTCGACGATCATCAAAAATCTCTAGCGCTGAACCAAGAACTCGGCAGCAAACAAGGCATGGCCGCCAATTACGGCAATCTCGGCAATGTGGAGCGAATTCGGGGCAATCTCGATGAAACAGTCGACTATTATAAAAAATCTCTGGCGCTGGACACAGAGCTGGGCAGCAAACAAGGCATGGCCATCCAATACGGTAATCTCGGCATTGTAGAGAAAACCCGGGGGAATCTCGATGCGGCGGTAGATTATTATCAAAAGTCTCTGGCGCTGAATACAGAACTGGGCAGCAAAGAAGGCATGGCCAGCAATTACGGTAATCTCGGCATGGTGGAGCAAATTTGGGGCGACCTCGATGAAGCCATCGACTATTATCAAAAATCTCTGGCGCTAATGACAGAACTGGGCAGCAAAAAAGGCATGGCCATCGTTTATGGCAATCTTGGCATTGTGGAAGAAATCCGGGGCGACCTCGATGAAGCCATCGACTATTATCAAAAGTCTCTGGCGCTGAATACAGAACTGGGTAGCAAAGAAGGCATGGCCAACAATCTTGGTAATCTTGGCAATGTGGAGAAAATTCGGAGCAGTCTGCCTAGAGCCTGTCGCTTGTGGCGGCAATCATATGATTTGTTTGTCGAGGTTGGGGCGGTGCCACAAATGCAACAGGTTGGCGGCTGGTTACGCGATGCCGGGTGCGAGGGTGCGCCGGCGGAATGAGGGGGTATTTTGGGTATAGCGATCCGTCCCCCGCCCCTTTTTATCCTCCACCTTGATGGGGGAGGTACCCCGCAGGGGTGGTGGGGGTGGAAATGTGGGTAAAACCAATATCGTTTGCAGGCTCTCAACCCTCTCGC
>NVXG01000068.1 GCA_002733805.1 Robiginitomaculum sp.
GGTAATCGCCGCCGTCAACGTCGTCTTGCCATGGTCAACATGACCAATCGTGCCAACGTTCACATGCGGCTTATTACGCTCAAACTTCTCTTTTGCCATCGTTCTGTCTCCAAAATATTACCAACAAGCCTCTTAGGCGTGCTTGGCAATGACTTCCTCTGCTACCGCCTTAGGTACAGGCTGATAATGATCAAATTCCATAGAATACTGGGCGCGACCTTGGCTCATCGAGCGCAAATTGTTCACATACCCAAACATGTTGGCCAGTGGCACCATCGCATTCACTACGTTTGCGGTTCCGCGAACTTCCTGATCCTGAATCTGGCCACGGCGAGAGTTCAGGTCACCAATTACCGAACCGGTATAGTCTTCAGGTGTCACCACCTCGACCTTCATAATCGGTTCCAGCAAAATCGGCTCGCAATATTTCTTGGTTTCGCGCAAAGCTGCACGCCCGGCAATTTCAAACGCCATGACCGAACTATCCACATCGTGATAGGCACCATCATACAAGGTCGCTTTGAAATCGATCAGTGGGAAGCCAGCCAAAATACCGGTTTCCGCAATCTGCTTGATGCCTTTTTCAACACCTGGAATGTACTCTTTAGGCACATTACCACCGACAATCTTGCTCTCAAAAACAAGACCTTCACCAGACTCCAACGGCTCAAATGTGATTTTAACGCGCGCAAACTGACCCGAACCACCAGACTGTTTCTTATGGGTGTAATCAATGTTCGCTTTGATGCCGAGTGTTTCACGATATGCCACTTGTGGCTGGCCAATATTGGCTTCAACGCCAAATTCGCGCCGCATGCGGTCAACTAGAATGTCTAGGTGCAATTCTCCCATACCGGAAATAATGGTTTGACCACTTTCCTCGTCCGACGAAACCCGAAAGGATGGATCTTCTGCAGCCAGTCGTTGCAAGGCAATACCAAGCTTTTCCTGGTCACCTTTAGTTTTTGGCTCAATAGCAATCGAGATGACTGGATCAGGAAATTCCATACGCTCCAGAACCACCGGGTGCAGTGGATCGCAAAGAGTGTCACCAGTCGTAGTATCTTTCAAACCAGCGATCGCAACAATGTCACCTGCATAGGCTTCCTTGATATCTTCACGAGAGTTTGAATGCATTAACAACATCCGGCCAACGCGTTCTTTTTTTCCTTTGACCGAATTGATCACCGAAGTACCGGTTTCCAGTTTTCCAGAGTAAATCCGGGCAAAAGTCAATGAGCCAACAAACGGGTCATTCATAATTTTGAAAGCCAGAATAGAAAGAGGCTCATCATCCGAAGCTGGACGGGTGGTTGCTTCTTCTGTTTTAAGATCAATGCCTTTAACAGCCGGGATATCAACCGGAGAAGGCAGATAATCAACCACAGCATCAAGCAGGGTTTGCACCCCCTTGTTCTTGAAAGCCGTGCCACACAGGATCGGAACAAATATATTTTCGATAGTGCCGCGACGAATAAGACTTTGCAGAACTTCAATGCTTGGCTCGTTACCTTCGAGATAGGCTTCCATGACATCATCGTCCAGCTCAACAGCTTTTTCGATGAGTTTTTCACGCCATTCCAAAGCTTGATCAACAAAATCAGCCGGAATATCGCCAACCGTAAACTCAGCACCCAGCGCTTCGCCAGACCAGATCACGGATTTCATGGCAACCAGATCGATATGACCTTGATAATCGCTTTCTGCACCAATCGGGATTTGAATAACCAAAGCGTTACCGCCGAGACGTTTTTCAATCATGTCAACGGACATAAAGAAATCCGCACCGATCTTGTCCATTTTATTGACAAAAATCATCCGTGGAACGTTGTATTTATCAGCCTGACGCCAAACCGTCTCGGTTTGCGGCTCAACACCGGCATTGGCATCCAGCAGCGCAATCGCGCCATCCAACACCCGTAACGAGCGCTCAACCTCAATGGTAAAGTCAACGTGCCCAGGGGTATCGATGATGTTCAGACGATGATCGCGCCAAAAAGTCGTAGTGGCAGCCGAGGTAATGGTAATGCCCCGCTCCTGCTCTTGCTCCATCCAATCCATGGTGGCCGCGCCATCATGCACTTCACCAATTTTGTGAGACTTGCCCGAATAGTACAGAATCCGCTCAGTAGTCGTGGTTTTACCAGCGTCAATATGGGCCATAATGCCGAAATTGCGATAGTCTTCGATTTTGTGAATACGGGCCATCAGCTTGCTCTTGTTCTTCTTTTACCAGCGATAGTGAGAGAACGCCCGGTTGGCTTCTGCCATCCGGTGGGTATCTTCACGTTTTTTTACTGCGGAACCACGATTGCTCGACGCATCAAGCAGTTCACCAGCCAGACGTTCGCGCATGGTGTGCTCATTGCGCTTGCGCGCAGCACCAACCAACCAACGAATCGCCAAAGCCTTACGGCGCTCTGGACGCACCTCAACCGGGACCTGATAGGTCGCACCACCAACCCGGCGAGAACGAACCTCGACGGTTGGCATTACATTTTCCAGCGCTTCGTGAAACAAAGGCAGCGGCTCGCGACGCGCTTTGTCTTCAACAATCTCCAAAGCACCATAAACAATGGTTTCGGCCAATGATTTTTTACCATCTTTCATGACATAGTTCATGAAGCGGGTCAGGACAATATCTCCGAATTTCGGATCCGGATGAACATCCCTTTTCTCGGCGCGGTGACGACGTGACATCTTGAATAACCCTCTTACTTAGGACGCTTGGCGCCGTATTTCGAACGACGTTGCTTGCGGTCTTTAACGCCCTGGGTATCCAGAACGCCACGAAGAATATGATAACGAACACCTGGCAAATCTTTTACCCGGCCGCCGCGGATCAATACCACGGAGTGTTCTTGCAAATTGTGGCCCTCGCCCGGAATGTAGCACACGACTTCATGGCCGGAGGTAAGGCGAACCTTGGCCACTTTACGCAAAGCCGAGTTCGGCTTTTTCGGTGTCGTTGTATACACACGGGTACAAACGCCACGACGTTGCGGACAAGCCATCAGCGCAGGCACAGTATTGCGCTTTGCTTTTGGTTTCCGGGGCTTCCGGATGAGTTGGTTGATTGTTGGCATAAAAGGCCTCAATCCTGTTCTGTTGCGCGAGAAAACCTCGCAAAAATAACCAAAACCAACGACAAAAATCATTGCCTTTGGCAAAACGAAGACCACACGGTCGATAAGACCGGCGGTATAACAAGGGGGACATCCCCAATTTCTGGTGCTCCGGACAGCGTTTGACGAAACCGTCACGGCCAACCTTTGAAGCGGAAGCGGAACCTAGTCCCCGATTCCAATTCGGTCAAGAGCGCAAAAACGACTATTTCCGCTTTTTCTACACCCGCTCTTTTTAGCACTTTTGGTCGCAGCTCACCCAGATTGCTTTCGCAGTAGAATCCGCCAAAATAGCTGGGCCAACTGAATTCGCAGTCCACCGTTAAAAAGGCGCAACCATGACCGAACCCAAACCCGAGCCAAGCCTGCGCCAACGCAATATAAGTGCGCGGCGCGATTATGCTGGCCCTTTGTTTTTCTCACAAGGCTTTCGCCCGTTCTTTTTAGGGGCCGCATTGTGGGCTATTGCCGCATTGATGCTGTGGTTAGCCAGTTGGCTGGGGTTTCCAATTGCCGGGCTATATGTAGATGCAAATTGGCATATTCATGAGATGATCTTCGGGTTTGCCGCTGCTGCCATGGCTGGGTTTTTATTAACCGCCATCCCCAATTGGACCGGCCGATTACCGGTCCGGGGGTTTTCCTTGGCGGTTCTGGCCATGCTCTGGTTGGCGGGGCGCGCCGCAATGCTGTTGGAGCCCATGCTTGGGTCGGAACTGGCGGCCGGAATCGATTCGGCATTTTTGGTGTTGTTTACCGCAGCCATCTTGCGAGAGATCATTGCCGGTCGTAATTGGCGAAACTTGAAAATTGTCGCCCTAGTCGCTGGCTTGGCTCTGGCCAATATAACGTTTCATCTAGAATCACTTGGGGTTTTCCCGACCAATGGGATGGCAATGCGCGGCGCGGTATCCTTGCTGATCTTGCTCGTATCGTTGATTGGTGGACGAATCATCCCCAGCTTCACCCGCAATGCCTTGCGGCAACGCGGCAGCACCATTTTACCCTCCGGCTTTACCAATACGGATCGCTTTACCTTGGTTATGACACTGGCCACCGGGATCAGCTTCACCATGGTGCCGGGCGGCCTGCTGACCGCGGCTCTGGCCCTGATCTGTTCAGCCCTGCACTTGGAGCGCCTGACTCGCTGGCGCGGCTTGCACGTGCTTCATGAGCCGATGTTGTGGATTTTGCATGTGGCATACCTCTGGATCGCCATTGGCTATGCGCTGTTGGCATCCAGTCTGTTTCTGGAGTTCCCGACACAAAGCGCGGCGATCCACGCATTTACCACCGGCGCGTTTTCCTCGATGATTCTGGCCGTCATGACCCGGGCCTCGCGCGGCCATACTGGACGATCATTGCAAGCTGATTGGAGTGCCCTTGTGATGTATTGCGCGATCACGCTAGCCGCGATCAGCCGAGTTTCCGGATCGATCTTTGCCGGGCTCCTGTTTCATCAGATCGCCACAGTATTCTGGATCGTCGCCTTTGGCTTGTTCATCATCACTTATTGGTCTGTTCTAACCGGGCCAGATGCGCGACAGAAATCACGCTAAACCAAATTCATTTGAAAAAGGGCCGTCCAAACCAATGGACGGCCCCCTTTTTTTCTAGGTGAAGTAGCGGATCAGGCTTCGCCGGCCGCTGCATCACCGATTTCATCAGGCAATGGCTCAAGCGATTCGGCCTTGGCAGCTTCACGAGACGCCAATTCCATGGCATCGCGCTGGTCTGCCACACCTTGCAGAACACGGAAAGCAGCGCCGGTACCGGCCGGGATCAAACGACCCACAATGACGTTTTCTTTCAAGCCTTCGAGGTTATCAGACTTGCCTTCAACCGCCGCCTGGGTCAGCACCCGGGTGGTTTCCTGAAACGAAGCCGCTGAAATGAACGAATTGGTTTGCAAGCTGGCTTTGGTAATACCCAACAATACCGGGTTGGCTTTGGCCAATTTACGTTTGTCAGCCGTAGCTTTTTCCTGAATCCGCTCGAATTCAAGACGATCCAGTTGTTCGCCTTTCAGCAGATCAGTTTCACCGCCATCGGTCACTTCAACTTTTTGCAGCATTTGACGGACAATCACCTCGATATGCTTATCGTTGATTGGCACGCCTTGCAGGCGATACACATCCTGAATTTCATCGACCAGATACGCAGCCAACGCCTCAACACCCAAGATTTGCAGGATGTCATGCGGGGCAGGATTACCATCGAGCAGTGTTTCACCGCGTTTGATGGTGTCGCCGTCCTGTACGTTCAAATGCTTGCCTTTTGGTACCAAGTATTCGGAACGATCCAACGTTTCATCTTCTGGGTTGATGAAAATTTTACGCTTGTTCTTGTAATCCCGACCAAATTCCACTCGGCCATTAACATCAGCCAGAATGGCATGATCTTTTGGCTTGCGAGCTTCAAACAATTCAGCAACCCGTGGCAGACCACCGGTAATATCCTTGTTTTTCGCGCCTTCCCTTGGAATACGAGCAATTACGGTACCTGGTGCAATCACGTCACCGTCATCCACCGACAAAATCGCATCCACCGCCAACACATAATTGGCAATCTTGCCGCCTTCCATGGCCACAGGTTCACCGGTGTCATCCATCACAACAATTCTTGGCTGCAAGGTGGCGCCCCGTGTGCTTGAACGCCAATCAATGATGACCCGCGAGGCAATCCCGGTTGCTTCGTCGGTTTCGTCCTTGACGGACAAACCATCCACAACGTCGAGCAATTTAATGGTGCCACCGGCCTCGGTGATGATCGGGGTCGAGTACGGATCCCATTCACACAGACGTTGACCACGTTTTACCTTGGCCCCTTCGTCCATAAACACCCGTGAACCGTACAGCAGTTTGTAGGATTCTCGTTCCTTGCCTTTGGCATCAACCACCGCCACTTTCATGGAACGGCTGAGCACAATCATATTGCCCTTGGCATCGGTAACCGTTGAACGGTTTTCAAAAGCCAATTTACCTTCGTGCGCTGACTCGATGAAGGATTGCTCCGACACCTGAGCAGCACCACCAATGTGGAAGGTCCGCATGGTCAATTGTGTTCCCGGCTCACCAATCGATTGCGCGGCGATAACACCAACCGCTTCACCGATACTGACCGGAACACCCCGGGCCAAATCACGACCATAACAAGTCGCACATACGCCCTGTTTGGTTTCGCAAGTCAGCGGAGAGCGAACCTTGATCGACAGCACTTCGGCTTCGTCAATTATGGCAATCAGGTTTTCATCCAGATAGGTATCCTGCGCCGCAATGACTTCATTAGTGTCAGGGTGCAGAATATCTTCGGCACAAACCCGGCCCAACACACGCTCACCAATCGAGACAACGACCTCACCGGCATTGATCACGGGTACGATTTGAATACCCAGATCGGTGCCGCAATCCTGAGCCCGCACAATACTGTCTTGCGCCACATCAACCAAACGACGGGTTAGATAGCCAGAGTTGGCGGTTTTCAGCGCCGTATCGGCCAGACCTTTACGGGCACCGTGGGTTGACGAGAAGTATTCGGAAACCGACAGGCCTTCCTTAAAGTTTGAAATAATTGGCGTTTCAATAATTTCGCCCGATGGTTTAGCCATCAAGCCACGCATACCGGCCAATTGTTTCATCTGGTTCTTGGAACCACGCGCCCCGGAATGAGCCATCATAAACACCGAGTTGATGCCTTCGACTTCGCGCACGCCTTTTTTGCGCTTTTGCATGGTGTCCATCATCGCATCAGCTACTTTGTCGGTACATTTCGACCAGGCATCCACAACTTTGTTGTATTTTTCACCCCGGGTAATCAGACCGCTGGAATACTGGGTCTCATAATCTGCAACCAACTTGCGGGTTTCTTCAACCAGAATGGCTTTCTCGTCCGGAATGATCATATCATCCTTGCCAAACGAAATGCCGGCCCGAGCCGCTTCGCGGAAGCCAAGCCCCATCAAGCGGTCACAAAAAATGACCGTCGCTTTCTGGCCGCAATGGCGATAGACGATGTCGATCAGTTCGGAGACCACTTTTTTGGTCATGACCGCATCGGTCATCGAAAATGGTACTTTGACGTGACGCGGCATAATATCGGCGATCATGAAACGACCCGGCGTGGTATCATAAATCTTGGTTACCGGATTTCCATCTTCGTCTTTGCTGGTGTAGCGCGCTTTGATTTTGGCGTGCAATTCAAGATGCCCATCTTGCATGGCAGCTTCAATTTCGGCCAAATCGCCAAACACCATGCCCTCGCCTTTTTGGCCCTTCATTTCCAAAGAGAGGAAATAAAGACCCAGGATAATATCTTGTGACGGCACAATAATCGGCTTGCCGTTGGACGGCGACAAAATGTTGTTGGTCGACATCATCAAAACACGAGCTTCGAGCTGTGCTTCCATCGACAATGGAACGTGAACCGCCATCTGATCACCATCAAAGTCGGCGTTAAAAGCGGTACAGACCAATGGATGCAATTGAATGGCTTTGCCTTCAATCAGTTTTGGCTCAAACGCCTGAATGCCCAAACGGTGCAAGGTTGGTGCCCGGTTTAGCAGGATCGGGTGTTCCCGGATCACTTCTTCCAGAATATCCCAAACTTCGGGCCGTTCTTTTTCGACCATTTTTTTGGAAGCCTTGACGGTACCTGAAAGCCCCTTGGCATCAAGACGCGCATAGATAAACGGCTTGAACAATTCCAAAGCCATTTTCTTGGGCAGACCGCACTCGTGCAGTTTCAGCTCTGGACCCACCACGATCACCGAACGGCCGGAATAATCGACCCGTTTGCCCAGCAAGTTCTGCCGGAACCGGCCTTGCTTGCCTTTGAGCATGTCAGCCATGGATTTTAAGGGACGCTTGTTGGCACCGGTAATCACCCGGCCCCGACGACCATTGTCAAACAATGCATCAACAGATTCTTGCAACATCCGTTTTTCATTCCGGATAATGATATCAGGCGCACCCAATTCCATCAGTCGTTTCAAACGGTTGTTCCGGTTAATCACCCGGCGATACAGATCATTCAGATCAGAAGTCGCGAACCGGCCTCCATCCAGAGGCACCAATGGCCGCAATTCCGGCGGAATGATCGGCACAACGGAAAGGATCATCCATTCCGGGCGATTTTTGGATTCGATAAACGCGTTGACTAATTTCAGCCGTTTGACAAACTTGACAAGTTTGAGTTGCGAGCCGGTCTCGTCAATATCAATCCGTAATTGCTCGGCCGCTTTGGGCAGATCAATATTCTTCAGAATTTCGCGGATGGCTTCGGCACCAATTCCGGCGGTAAAGCTATCTTCGCCAAACTCGGTTTGTGCTTCCAGATATTCTTCTTCGGTCAGCATTTGCCGGTCTTCGAGCGTGGTTAGGCCCGGTTCCAATACAATGTACTGCTCAAAGTAAAGTACCCGCTCAATGTCTTTCAGCGGCATATCAATGATGAGGCCAATTCGGCTTGGCAAAGATTTCAAGAACCAGATATGTGCTACCGGAGCAGCCAGATCGATGTGACCCATCCGCTCGCGACGTACCCGCTGCAAGGTGACTTCAACCCCACATTTTTCGCAGATAATACCTTTGTACTTCATACGTTTGTATTTGCCGCACAGACATTCATAGTCTTTGGTCGGGCCAAAGATCCGCGCACAGAACAAACCGTCCCGTTCCGGCTTGAAGGTACGATAATTGATGGTTTCCGGTTTTTTGATTTCACCGTGGGACCAAGAGAGGATTTTCTCCGGGCTGGCCAGTGAAATGCGGATGCGGTCAAAGCTCGGCGCTTCGGCCGCTGCATTAAACACATTCATGATGTCTTTGTTTGCGTGTTGGTTCATCGGGCGGGTCTCCATTCGTCGGAGGTTTGCTGGTCGGCATAAGCGCCGACCAACGAAAGGGTTATTTGTTGGTGGTCAGTTCAATGTTCAAGCCAAGGGATCGCATCTCTTTGACCAACACATTGAAGCTTTCGGGAATTCCCGCTTCAAAGGCGTCATCGCCGCGAACAATGGATTCGTAAACTTTGGTCCGACCTGCAACATCATCTGACTTGACAGTGAGCATTTCTTTGAGGGTATAGGCCGCGCCGTACGCTTCGAGCGCCCACACTTCCATTTCCCCGAAACGCTGACCACCAAACTGCGCTTTACCGCCCAATGGCTGCTGGGTGACCAGCGAGTATGGACCGATTGAGCGCGCGTGGATTTTGTCATCAACCAAATGGTGCAGTTTCAACAGGTATTTGATGCCAACGGTAACCGGACGAGAGAAACGCTCGCCTGTACGGCCATCCCACAACCAGGACTGCCCGGATGTGGCAAAACCAGCTTTGGTCAGCATTTCGTTGATCTCATCTTCCGAGGCACCATCAAACACGGGTGTCGCCATCGGCACACCTTTGGTCAGATTGCTGGCCAGTTCAGCCAGTTCCTCGTTTTTACGCGGTAATTTGTATTTTTCGCCATAGATATCTGACAGCTTGTCACGAAGCGGCTTGATATCTTGGGATTTTTGGTAGGCCTCATAGGCTTCACCGATTTGTAAGCCCAGACCGGCAGACGCCCAACCAAGGTGGGTTTCCAAGATCTGGCCAACATTCATCCGGCTCGGCACACCAAGTGGGTTCAATACGATATCAACCGGACGACCATCCTCAAGGTGAGGCATGTCTTCCATCGGGTTGATTTTGGAAATCACCCCTTTATTGCCGTGACGACCCGCCATTTTGTCACCCGGTTGCAATTTGCGCTTCACCGCGACAAAAACTTTGACCATTTTCATCACACCGGGCATCAAATCATCACCGCGTTGCAACTTGTCGACTTTGTCGTCAAACCGTGCATCCAGACGCGCTTTGGCATCGTCATATTGTTGGCGAAGTGCCTCGACTTCGGCCATGGCTTTTTCGTTGCTCAGGCCGATTTTCCACCAGTCTTGGCGAGAAACGGTATTGGCCAATGCTTCTTCGTCGATTTTACCTTTGCCAAAGCCTTTGGGTCCGGAAACTGCGGACTTTCCAACCAGCAAATCGTGCAAACGACCAAAGATACTGCGTTCCAGAATGAGCAATTCGTCATCCCGGTCCAATCCCAAACGCTCAATTTCATCGCGTTCAATGGTCAAAGCCCGTTGGTCTTTTTCCACACCGTGTCGGTTAAAAACCCGCACTTCAACGACGGTACCGGCAACACCCGGCGGCAATCTTAGGGAAGTATCGCGAACGTCAGAGGCTTTTTCGCCAAAGATGGCGCGCAGCAGTTTTTCTTCCGGTGTCATCGGGCTTTCGCCTTTTGGCGTTACTTTACCGACCAGAATATCACGCGGTTCAACCCGTGCGCCAATGGCAACAATGCCGCTTTCGTCCAGATTGCGTAAGGCTTCTTCACCGACATTTGGAATGTCGCGGGTGATCTCTTCAGGGCCGAGCTTGGTATCGCGGGCCGCCAAATCAAATTCATCAATGTGAATTGAAGTGAAGACATCATCGCGCACGATACGTTCGGAGATGAGGATTGAATCCTCGAAGTTGTATCCGCTCCATGGCATAAACGCGACCATCACGTTTTTGCCCAGCGCCAATTCACCCAGATCGGTTGAAGGACCATCGGCAATAATGTCCTCGGCGTCGACCAGATCGCCCACTTTGACCAATGGACGTTGGTTAATACAGGTGTCCTGATTGGACCGCTGGAATTTCAGCAAGTTGTAGATATCAACACCGGAAACCGTCATGTCGGTTTCGCCAGTCACCCGCACCACGATCCGGGTTGCGTCAACCTGTTCAACAATCCCTTTACGCTTGGCAATCACCGTAGCGCGCGAATCGCGGGCCACAATGGCCTCCATGCCCGTACCAACCAATGGTGCCTCGGCTTCAATCAATGGCACCGCTTGGCGTTGCATGTTGGAACCCATCAGCGCCCGGTTCGCATCATCATGCTCCAGAAACGGGATCAGCGCCGCAGCTACGGATACAACCTGTTTCGGTGACACATCGATATAGTTGATCTTCTCACGCGGGGTCAGGATCACATCACCGGCAATCCGGCAAGTGACCATTTCGTGGGCGAATTTGTTATCTTCAATGGTCGAGTTGGCTTGAGCGATTACATTTTTCGCCTCTTCCACCGCAGACAGATAGACCACACTGTCCAGCAATTTGCCGTCTTTGACCTTGCGATACGGGCTTTCAATAAAGCCGTACTTATTGATCCGAGCAAACGTGGCCAAGGAGTTGATCAGACCAATATTTGGTCCCTCTGGCGTTTCAATCGGGCAAATCCGACCATAATGGGTCGGGTGTACGTCACGCACTTCAAACCCGGCTCGCTCGCGGGTCAAACCGCCCGGCCCAAGCGCAGAAACCCGACGTTTGTGGGTAATTTCTGACAATGGATTGTTCTGATCCATAAACTGCGAAAGCTGTGAAGACCCAAAGAACTCACGAACCGCCGCAGCGGCTGGCTTGGCATTAATCAAATCGTGCGGCATGACCGTATCGATATCAACACTGCCCATGCGCTCCTTGATGGCTCGTTCCATCCGCAACAAGCCAATCCGATACTGATTTTCCATCAGCTCACCAACTGAGCGAACCCGGCGATTGGCCAGATTATCGATGTCGTCAACCAGACCGCGACCATCGCGCAGATCAACCATGGTTTTCAACACGGCCAAGATATCCTCGCGGCGCAGCGTGCGCACATCGTCGTCGCAATTCAGATCCATACGCATGTTCATCTTCACCCGGCCAACAGCCGACAGATCATAGCGCTCCGCATCAAAGAACAAGCCGTTAAACAGGTTCTCGGCGGTTTCAGGGGTCGGTGGTTCACCCGGACGCATTACCCGATAAATATCAATCAGGGCTTCGTCGCGATTGTTGTTTTTATCCACAATCAACGTATTGCGGATGTATGGGCCAACCGTTGTGTTGCCAATATCCAGCAAGGTCAGAGATTTCACCCCGAACTCGTTGACAGCTTCAATATTTTCCTCGGTGATTTCCTCGCCGGATTCGACGATAATCTCGCCGGTTTCCATATTCACCACGTCTTCGCCAAAGTAGCGACCGATCAAATCAGCATCACCCAATAACAGTTTTTTCAAACCACCTTCGGCCAGTTTGTTGGCGGCCCGGGCTGAAATTTTGCGTCCAGCCGGAGATACGGTTTTGCCAGTGGTGGCGTTGACCATATCGCGCGATGGTTTTATCCCGCGCCAATTGGCCGCCACATACGGAATGGCCCAACCTTTTTTGGAATGGCTCGCCGTAATGGTCGAGAAGAAAGTCGACAGAATTTCTTCGCGATCCAGACCAAGTGCATACAGCAATGTGGTCACCGGCAGTTTACGCCGCCGATCAATGCGAACAAAAATACTGTCTTTGGCATCAAATTCAAAATCGAGCCACGAACCGCGATACGGAATAATCCGTGCGGTAAACAGGAATTTGCCAGAAGTCGAAGACTTACCTTTGTCATGGTCGAACAATACGCCCGGCGAACGGTGCATTTGGCTGACAATCACTCGCTCTGTGCCATTGATCACAAAGGTACCCTTGTCAGTCATCAATGGGATATCGCCCATGAACACGTCTTGTTCTTTGATGTCTTTCACTGAACGCGCGCCGGTATCCTCATCCGTATCAAATACGATCAGGCGCAGTTTTACTTTGAGTGGCGCTGCGTACGTAATGTCGCGCTGCTGACACTCTTCAACGTCGAATTTTGGTTTTTCAAACTCGTAAGACACGTATTCCAGCTGTGCGGTTTCAGCGAAATCCTTGATCGGATATACTGATTTGAACACCGCCTGAATCCCGCGCTCAATGCGCTCTGAAGCCAAAACTTCCCGTTGCAGGAATTGCTCATAAGAGCTTTTTTGCACTTCAATCAAATTCGGCATTTGCACGTTTTCTGCAATGCGGCCAAATGATTTACGAATTCGTTTTTTCTCTGTGAACGACAATGACATTTTGTATCCTTTTGCGGGGGGATGAGGAACCGCTAGTGCCAGCTTTAATAAGAAAGCCGGCGAAACTTTCATGTCTTCAGTTTTCCAAACTTCTTAACTGGAAAACCAAACTGCCTGACGGGCAGCCCTAAAATAGAGCCGCCCGTCAAACAAGAATAAGCAAAAAAGCCTATTTGATTTCAACCGTTGCACCGGCTGCTTCGATTTTGGTTTTGATGTCTTCAGCTTCTTCTTTAGACACGTTTTCCTTAACCGCTTTTGGTGCAGCTTCGACCAGATCTTTGGCTTCTTTGAGGCCCAGACCGGTAATGCCGCGGACTTCTTTGATCACACTGATTTTCTTTTCACCGAATGACATCAGCATTACAGTAAATTCAGTTTGTTCTTCAGCAGCGCCGCCGGCATCGCCAGCACCGGGTGCAGCAGCCATTGCAACAGGTGCAGCAGCTGAAACGCCCCATTTATCTTCGAGAAGCGTGGCCAATTCGGCAGCTTCCAGAACGCTCAATGCAGAAAGTTCGTCTGCAATTTTTTCTAGTTTTGACATTTAAGTCTTCCTTTTCAAGGTTTTCGGTTCGATGCGGAGAATGACAATCAGGCAGCTTTATCAGCATATGCCTTCAGTACGCGCGCCAACTGACTTGCCGGAGCCTGAACCACACCAGCAATTTTGGTTGCTGGGGCTTGGATCAGCCCAACCAGCTTGCCGCGCAATTGATCCAGCGACGGCAGGCTTGCCAGAGATTTGACGCCCTTATCATCAAGCAGGGTTTCACCCATCCAGCCGCCGAGCAAAACAAGTTTCTTGTTTTGTTTGGCAAAATCCACTGCAGCTTTAGAAGCTGCAACTGGATCTTTTGAATAGGCAATCCCAATCGGGCCGGTAAACATATCGGCCGCCGCTTCGCCATCACGGCCCACAAGGGCACGCTGGACGAGACGGTTCTTGACGACTTTGAACTGCGCGCCAGCTTCACGAAGCTGGGTACGCAGCGTTGTCATTTCCGCAACGGTAAGGCCGGAATAGTGAGTTACAACCACCACTCCCGCATCGTCAAACAAGCCTTCCAGCTGTCCAACCATTTCGCTCTTTTGAGCCTTGTCCATTGCGGTCTCCCGTTCGGGCGAATATGCCCGATCTTGAGTGCGCTCTGGTTACACCGAGGGAATTCCCGATACACCTGTGAGCGCGTCAAAATCCTGCCCAAAGCTTGAACTGATAGGCAAGGCGGCACACCGTCTTGCAAAAATCTGTCTCGCTCTGTCTGCGCCGGGTGGTGGATTAAGCCGCCTTTCGGCAACCCCTGCGGTCTTGGACAGGTGACTGGCAAACTTAAGCGCCAGTCGGTACATTTCGAAGGCGAACCTTCGAAAATCCTAGTTTGCTACGATGTACTTGCTTCAGAAATATCAATCGCAACGCCCGGCCCCATAGTTGAGGTCAGGGAAATTTTCTTCAAATAGCCGCCTTTGGCACCTGATGGCTTGGCTTTTAACACCGCGCTCAAAAAGGCATTCACATTGGCTTCAATTGCCGCTTCATCGAAGCTGCTTTTACCAATGCCAGCGTGCAGGATACCGGCTTTTTCCACCCGAAACTCAACCGCGCCGCCTTTGGCGTCGGCAATGGCTTGCGCCACATTTTGGGTAACGGTTCCAACTTTTGGATTTGGCATCATGCCCCGTGGGCCCAGGATTTTACCCAAGCGACCAACAATCGGCATCATGTCAGGGGTGGCAATCACTCGGTCGAAATTAATTTCGCCGCGTTGTACCTGTTCCATCAGATCTTCCGCACCAACTATATCCGCGCCGGCCTTTTTGGCCTCTTCGGCTTTGGCATCGCGCGCAAAAACCGCAACCCGAGCTGAACGGCCAGAACCAGAAGGCAATGTAACCACACCGCGAACCATTTGGTCCGCATGTCGTGGATCAACGCCCAAATTCATGGCGATCTCGATGGTTTCATCAAACTTGGCAGTGGCATTGGCTTTCACCAGCGCAACGGCCTCAGCTACTGTATATTGTTTTTTGCGATCCACTTTTGCGTAGCCGGCCGCGTAACGTTTTCCTCGATTTGCCATGATTTACCCCGTAACCTCAAAGCCCATGGAACGGGCTGAACCCGCAATAATTTTTTGGCCGGCATCCAGATCATTTGCGTTCAAATCGACCATTTTGGCCTCTGCAATCTCACGGCATTGCGCCATGGTTACAGTCGCCGCAACTGTCCGTCCCGGTTCGGTACCACCCTTGTCCAGTTTCGCAGCTTTTTTTAAGTAAAAGCTGGCTGGTGGGGTTTTGGTTACAAACGTGAACGATTTGTCGGAAAACACCGTAATAATCGTTGGAATCGGCATGTTTTTTTCCAGACCATCGGTCTTGGCATTAAACGCTTTGCAGAATTCCATGATGTTGACCCCACGTTGACCGAGGGCCGGGCCGATTGGTGGCGACGGATTGGCCGCTCCAGCCGGTACTTGCAGCTTGATATAGCCGGTTATTTCTTTTGCCATTATAGCACTCCAACGGGCAAATTGCCCTGTTTCTCAAGTGTTTGCGGTACGATCATCCCTGGACTTCGAAGAAAAATCTCCCGCACGTAAAATCGAACAACAAAAAGCCTTACAGCTTTTCGACCTGCCCGTACTCCAACTCAACCGGGGTCGCCCGTCCAAAAATGGACACAGCAACCTTCAGTCTCGCCAATTCTTCATCAACTTCCTCAACCAACCCTTCAAACGACTGGAAGGGTCCGTCCAGAACTTTGACCTTTTCGCCAATGTCAAACATGATAGTTGGACGCGGACGCTCGATACCTTCTTGCACCCGACCCAAAATCCGGTCGACTTCAACTTCGGGCACCGCCAATGGCTTGTTGCCCTGTCCCAAAAACCCAGTGACCTTTGGCGTGTTTTTCACCAAATGGTACGAGTCATCGGTCATGACCATTTTGACCAGCACATAACCTGGGAAAAATTTGCGCTCTGAGGTGATCTTGCGACCCCGCTTCATCTGCACAATTTCCTCGGTTGGCACCAAAACCTCTTCGAAATGATCCGACAGATCGTGTGATGCTGCTTCGTACTTGATCGCCTCTGCCACCTTCTTCTCGAAGTTGGAATAGGCATTTACGATATACCACTTAGCTTCCATAATTAGCTTTGGCCTCCAAGTGACAGAATAAATTTGACCAGATTGGAAAATCCAAGGTCAATCAGAAAGAAAAATGTCGATGCCAAGGCCACCATGATGAACACCATGATTGAGGTCACTAGGGTTTCATTCCAAGTGGTCCAGGTCACTTTACGGCCCTCCTGACGCACTTCGCGAATGAATGCAATCGGGTTTGTGCCTTTTTTTGCCTTGGCGTTAGCCATTTTACTCTCCGGTTTGAAACGAAAATCCGTTTTTCAAGTTCTTTTTGTCCTGCGACTGGCAGGGGCGGAGGGGCTCGAACCCCCGACCCTCGGTTTTGGAGACCGATGCTCTACCAGCTGAGCTACACCCCTTAAGTCGCGGAAACTGTTCGTCCTACTCTACGATTTTGCTAACCACGCCGGCACCAACGGTGCGGCCACCTTCACGGATGGCAAACCGAAGCTTGTCTTCCATGGCGATCGGCTGGATCAGC
>NVXG01000069.1 GCA_002733805.1 Robiginitomaculum sp.
TAATACTGACAAGGGTCGATAGCATCACCTGAGTGAGTCATCAAATATGGGGCGACTGAAGGGGATTGAACCCTCGACAACCGGAATCACAATCCGGGGCTCTACCAACTGAGCTACAACCGCCACAAACTTTCACATCAACCCGTTTTGGTAAACGAATCAATTTTAATATGGTGACCCCTATAGGATTCGAACCTATGGCCTACGGCTTAGAAGGTTATACAGGACCAAACCAGCGCTTGGTGGACAACCGGTGTAAATAGGTTTTAACTTACCTTTCAATTAGATACAAGTAAACTTCAAATTACCTATTTACACCATTTTTCACCGTTTTTGATACGTAAATAGTAATAATGGTCACAATAAATTGTAGCGAAAGTGAACAATAAATTGATGGCACAATTCTGGTTACTAATATTTTGACACCTCCAAATGATTGTTAGGTATTCTAATCAGAATCTGGTTGGCAGTGTTTTGTAAGACGATTAAAAAGCTGCAGCCGTGAGCGGTTAGCTAGATTCATACATTGAAATCTGATTTAAATAGCCTAATTACATCCCATAACTACACTCTAATTATCCAACGTTAATCTCAGATACTAATGCTAACGTCATATAATACGCTAATGATATAATCAGGCTTCCCCCATATTAAGGCTGATATCTTTTGGCCAAATAACTATTTCAAGTTCAAGGTCAAAGGGCACTACCCAGAGTTTCAATCCCTCACTGAAACAAAAAGGATCCGCAATGGGTTCAATAAAATGAGCCGTTTTCGGGTAGATCAAAAACAACTCACCCTCACCGTTTAGTAATTTGTGGCCATAGGCAAAAAGCTGATAAAAATCGGCCTGACTCAGGTTAAATTTATCCTTGCGGTTTCCCTTGGCAGCATCCAATAATTTCCATTTGGTATCTAATATGGCAACACGACGTTGTTGCTCAAATAGCTGTAGATCCGGGATCAGGTTAAACCAGTTATTTGTCTTGTAGGTAACCAGAGAAGCTGAGCTCCCCTGAGTTTTTAGTGATAAATGCTTAGGTATTTGACGGCTTAAGCGTTGCGCGACGAAGGACTCAAACAACTGGTGCATTGGAAACAAAATTGAAATGCCCTGTTCATGACCCAACTGGCTAAAGGGAGTGACCCCTTCAAGCACAAACTGACTCCATCGAATGGCCTCGCGATAATAACCCATACCGCGTTCGAGATGTATGGCGTTAAAATCCCGTTCGATACATCTGCTCGGCGGCACATCATCCAAAGCGAAACGTAACTCCCGACACAATTTCAAATTAACATCATCCTGGCTATGCCCGGCAATTTTGTCTAAGGCACTGCGTAACAGTCGATTCTCGGGGCGATCGGTCAACAGCTCATCGAGCTGTACATAATTACGCTGACGTTGCACCAGGTTATGCCGTAACTGCTGCGCAGCCAGTAGCTTACCTTTTAAAAAAGCCTGGTTTTCTTCTCGTTCGACATAGGCGCTACGCAATCCATGTTTTACAACCTGATTACAGGCTTGCAGAAACCGCCCCATCAACCATTCTAGCAAGGTATCGAAACGGGCTAGATCCGCACTACCGAACTCGAGTTCCGGCATATCTTCAAGAGAAGCCAGCATTTTAAGTACGAGAGCCCTAGATTGCGCTGGATCAGTGTCAGCACGTCCCGTCTTGGGCAAGATCTCAATTTGAAAACCACAGGGGCTTTGCAATACACCAACATAATGAGTAAAGCGTATTGTTTCCCGGCCCTTAACACTGCGAAGCTGCATAAAGTGAGTAGCACGCTCCTCACCTTCCACTGTCGGACACGCATCTAAACACAAATCTCGAAGCCAGGTAAATACCGATACCGGCAGGAGATTACCGGTAACTCCAGGGGCCTTCGCCATGACAGAATCATATTCGAAGACTGTCAAATGGCCTCGCTGACTCACGCAGTCACATCCTTGCTTTTTTTACAGGCACTCAGATAGATCTCTTGATAGGCGGTAATGTCCAATAACGCATCAGCATTTTTCTGATAACTCGTCAGTCCGCGTCTCGGTGCATCACCGCTAAACAGCACATCATAACTAGGCAGATTGGCGTCCTCTTCTGTCTGGATAAACTGCAGCGCAACAGCACTTTTTTGATCGTCAGCTAACACCTTGCGGATCTTGTCCCAGTCTTCGAAGAAGTACTCTTCCAGTAAAGGGATAATTTTATCTGCAAAAGCACTTTGCAGCGCCACAAAAGCCTGTTCTTCACCCAACACCAGCGCCTTTTTCACAGGCAGCAGGAAGGCATGCCCCAGAGTGTGGTCCCGGTCGTATATGCGTTCGATACGCAGATTGATCACAGTCAGCAATAACCGCAGGTTTATGCCCTGCACTTTCAGGTCATCGGCGTGTTCCTGTAATGGCTTCGCCGCTACCGCATCCCGATATTGCGTTGGTACGGCCTGGCTATCAAAACTACTTAATAGACAAGGGTCAGCCTGCATCTCTTTAAACTCAAAACGACGGCGAAGGGCATTATCCATCAATGCCAGTGAGCGATCGGCGGTATTCATGGTGCCGTAGATATCCAGATTCTGCGGCACGCCGAATACGTCACCAGAATAAGGCAAGGTGACGGCTAACTCATGCTCAGCCCCCAGACGCTTGTCCGGTTCAATAAGGGTGATCAGCTCACCAAGGATCTTAGCCATATTACCCCGATTTATCTCATCGATGATCAGGGCATAGCGATGGTTAGGGTCCTCTTGCGCCTGTTCACACAAGTCACGAAATATCCCATTCTTTACCGCATAACTGATCTGGCCTTCGGCATTGGTTTCTGCACGAATACCTTCCACAAACTCTTCATAACTGTATGAAGGATGAAAGGTAACGAAGCGATAACGCTGTTCGTCTTCAGTATCACCCTGGTATTGAGAAAATACTTCTGTTTGTAAGATATGAGTTTTACCTGTGCCCGGAGGACCAAAGTAGATACGGTTAGTGGCTAACATGCGTTGTTCTTCTGTATTGTCTATTGTCATCACAATCTCTAGATCGTCCTTCGTCTTTGAAGCCTCATTTGTCATTTCACTCAAATCCCAATAAACAATTCTTCCATCTTCCCATCGGCCAATAAGCACTGGATCTCGGTTTTTCTCCTTAGGATTCCAATGAATATCACCACTGTAGTCAGAGTTCTTACCTAAATGTAAAAATCCTTCAGGTGTATGCTCAAAAATAGCGCGTTCAATAAACCCTTGTTTACGTAACTCACTGCTTTTATTCTTATCTAAGCCAGCATTATAACGGTTGTAACAATAATCCCCAGGTGGCGCAGAATTTCTCTTGATGTTTTGATTTGTATATAATATTGCTTCAATTTCTTTGCTACTAAATACCTGACCCTTGCAATCTTTGAATTCCAGTATAACTTTGTCGCGTATACTCAAAGCATCGTCTTCTGGTAAATAGTATTCGGGCAGATAGCCTTCTCGTCCTTGCGGTAAAAGACTTGCATCCCGCGCCTTCAAAACCTTACCTCTCAAATTAGTCAAAGCAAAATCAAGTTGCTCACCTGAATCTAATTGTTTCAATTCGTGATAATTATTTTCTTCGCCAGATTTTAGATATAGACCGCCATCATCAGACAATGGCCCCCGTCGACTGATCCACATGCCAAATTGATGTTGAGAAAAGAAAAACGTAAATAAATTTTTGCCTTTCTTGTTTTCCTTTTTTCTATATCCGCATCTCAAATTATTCGTAGTACTAGCAAACCAGGCGTCATACTCACCGCAAACCTCATCCACCTTTTCTAGCACTTCTTTCAGACGTTGTTTCGTTTCCGGAGACCAGTTATGGTAGTACTCATTAAATTGTTCGTTAAACAGTAAATCTTCTACTTTCATCTTTTATCTCACTGATAAATAACCAGCACAGGCTCTGCTTCTTTAAGTACGGCTATCTTACCTATTTAGACGTCAGTCGATGACGCCTAAAATCATCGATATTGTATTTTTGCTGTAATTAAGTTTTTCCGCTTTAACATTATACGATAAGCGCAAAATAACAGCAGCGGCCATGAGGATGTGAAAAATAATTTCAATATCGAACAAAGGCCGTTTATTGTCTCTTACAACAAAGACTTAGGTTTATTTATCATGTCAGATAACCGTACTCAGCGTCATATGGCAATACTGCGCTATATACCGCAAAAACCAGGCCATACCACAACTGTCGAGTTAAAAAATAAGCTGTCAACTGACGGCTTCAACGTCTCTTTACGTATGCTGCAGCGAGATATTGAAAGCTTGAGCTGCCAACACGCGATTAACTGTGATGACAGCGTACGGCCTCACCGTTGGTTCCAGCTTAAAGGGGTTAATCAAACAGGGATGACCCTTAGTACTGCCCTAGCGATATGCATGCTCAAGGAACATGCTCAACACTTACTGCCAGCGGAAGTGAATACTAATCTTGATGGGTTCTTTAGCCAGGCAACGCATAAATTAGCCGCCTCCTCTGAAAATCCACTGTGCAACTGGCCAGCGCAGGTTGCCATACTGCCGCCCGGATTTCAGCTAGGTAAACCCACCGTTAACGATCAGGTAATGAAAACGGTTGAATACGCACTGATCCACCAGCAGGAGTTGCGGATCAACTATAAACCCCGCCCTCCCAGACAAAATAAATCGTATCAGATTAATCCATTGGGCCTAGTCGCCCGTGGTCATGTGGTTTATCTGATTGCAACCCTGCGTGATAGCGGTGAATATCGCCATTTCGTTTTGCACCGGATGGTGGATGCCGAACTCTCGTCACGTTCAGCCAAGCTGCCACCCCATTTTGATTTATCCGGTTATCTTGAAAAAGGCAGTATGAGTTTTCCTAAAAATGAAGTGATCAGCCTGGAACTAAAAGTGGATTGTATTGAAGGGTTTCATCTGTTGGAAACACCGCTAAGTCCCGAGCAAGTGGTTACTTACCCAGATCATGATCATTTCATTATTCAGGCCCAGGTAAACAATACCGAGGAGCTGAAATGGTGGTTAATGTCCATTTCAGATATCAGCCAGTTACTTGGCCCGGAATCACTCAAAAATGAACTTGCAGCGAGTTTAATAAAAGCAGCTCAGCAATATCAATAATAGCAACCCTGCTCGGTCTTCGTTAATACTGGTAAAGCGACATAAATTGACGCTTTACCGTGTTATAAATATGAAATAAATCATTGAATATATAGAAATGGGAAACCGCTTAATATGCTGTTATGGATCACAGATACCCCAGACTTGTTGCTCGAAACCGAAGACTTGGTGGTCCGCACACCGTCCGAGCTCGCAGCGATTAGTCCACAAGCCCCTACGTTTGTTGTCATTGATGTGCACCCGCCACAACAAACCTTAATTAATTGGGCAACACAAAGACAAAGGGCTACCTTATGGTGGCAGCCCGATACAGATGTACCGACAGGCCATTGCTCTGTCAACGATACGGATCACACAAGCACAGAATTCATCCCGCTACTAAGTAACCTTTATAGTCGAAAAGATTTTGTATCCCTAGCTCCGAACGAACTGGAATTGCTGATTTGTAAGCTCCCTTATATTCGGATATTAACTGTGCCTACTGAGTTTGACGGTCTGATTGATGACCAGACAGGGGAGATGAGCTATATCATCTTCCGGTGGCAAGAGCGCAGTCTTGATGAAATTGAACAAACAAGCAAAAAAATTATCAACCGATTCAATATCAAAAATTTCTGTTGCCTCTATATCGACGAAACAGGACCCGATGTGCTAATAACCTTTAGTGATCAATACCATCCGCCATCATATGGGAAATATAAATGTTAAATTTGCAAGAAACGTGATCTTAAAGTACATAATTTCAATGATAAATTTATTATTTAGTTTTAGGCGTCATTAATTGTCGCCTAACTATGAATAATGTAATCACCAAACAGATGTATATGTGAATAAAATTATGGAATTTAAAACAAAGGCTTTATACAATTCAGCGACAAATTTGGCAGAAGAAGATGCACAGGTGTATGGTGGCAACATAACCTTGCTTGACCTACAGTCTGCGGCTCGTTTCTATCCCATTTTGATTCAGCTGGCAAAACAACAAAAAACGGTCACCTATGGTGAGTTGTGCCGACTCACACATGAACAATACTCTGATTGGGTACACATCAACTCTATTATCCCGGTTCGCTGCGGACGTATTTTGGGTGTGATCGGGCAGTTTATGCAAGAGCGAAACCTTCCTTTTTTACAAGCCTTAGTGCTCAATCAAACAAAACAAGACAGCTGCGGCGATGGTATCGAGCAGGTGATGAACACCGCTATCGCCCGCCAAGAAGTATTTGATTTTAACTGGGAGAACATCAGTGATTCATTCGATCTATATATTGAGCAGACTGAAGAATTAGTTACACGACCGAAGAAAAAGGCACAGCCATTAATGAGCTGGGATGAAGCCCATAAACTGATGTTTAGCTACTACAAAAAACATAAAGCCTCACTGCCGCGCCAGATTTCTGAATATCGAGATGCGCTGACACGCCTTATCCAAAACGGAAAGTCCGCAGAGGAAGTATTTGAAATTCTTATAGCTCAGCACTCCCTAACAACTCGATAACTAGGAATACCTCAATGTCATGGTAACAAAAGGTGGAAAAAACATGGTTGGTCACAATGGTGGCCAGCAACGATTTCCAATCTCAAGTAAGCCAGTTAAGAAGTCCACACACGCTCAAAACGTTGCAGCGAGTAAAGCAGGTATATTATTGAGAGAGCAAGTGCAACGTGAAGTACGCGAACGCGAGGCCGCTCTACGTATCCAAGCTCCTGAACTTTACGATGAAATAATGGAACACAATAAGGTAGCGTTGGAGACAAACAATAATATGACAGCAGAAGATAAGGGATTAAATGGCAAGATCCAATATCGTACCTTTGAAAAAGAACTTCAAATTTATTTAACGCTCAAAAAATAAGTGACCTCAACTCGGGATATGCATTATTTCATAACGGCTTAGACTTTTTCTTGCAAAATATATTTTTTAAGGATGAAAATACAAGCTTATATGGATATACTTGCAGCGTCTTTGCAAAGAAATCGTCTAATGTTGTTAAACCAAGTTCAGGTTAAGTAATAGTTTATTGAGGCTCACATTATAACGATGAACCTTAAATCTGCACTGACAATTAAAATGACTTTCATCATCACAGTCCTAGCTAATTGAATACATTTTCAAATTTTTCACAAAAAGTCGCAAAGAATACTGTTCCACCAAATCCCCCCATGTTTCATACTTACTCGAAGGACGGTATTCATTACGCAATGCACAATATTCACCTTTATAGCCGGTTAGCTGTAGCATGCTGTCTGTGGCTGCGGCTTTTACACCATCATCGGTAGCGCGTGCGCCACCAAAAAAATCATTTCCAGGCCATGACACATGATCCCATGCAACTAAGCTAAAAAGATGGTGCTGACTAAAGTCATCGATCTCTTCTTCAAATTGCACAGGGTGACATAACTGTGAACGAGGATCGTATGAATTCAACAATGGCCGGGTGCGTAATTGCACCGCGCCAAAATGCTGCGTTTTAGCGCTACATTCAGAAAATGGATCAAAATAAACTAGCTCAATCTGCGAGAGCTCCGATGATAACGTTTGTAATATAGTAGCTAACACATTCTCAATTCGTTGCCCCAACTCACCACTAAAAGGGCCGGAAAACTGCCCGCAGCCAAGACCCGGGATAGTCACGATGGCCTTTTTATCCAGCTGGGCAGCCCGCTGTTGAATATACTTAAATACAGGGATCAGTCGGCGTTTATATAACTGAGTAAACTTAACACTATCAAATTGATCATTTGTTATTACCGCCTCCCAATCTGCAGGCGTAAATCCGCGATCATTGCGTAATAACGCGCCGGGGGTATAAACCAACTCAGCAGCAAAGGGGATTGCGTGAACATCGGGATCATAGTGCCGGGCATCATCGAACACAGTGATAGGCACCCCGATTGAGATATCACCTAAAATGGATAATTCCGTTTGATTCCAATCGCGACCATCTCCGTATAGCGCCGATTCAGCAAAAAATTGCGGTTCTTTAGTATTGAGCAAGCATTCAAGGCCAGCTCTCCAATCATTTGAAGCTTTCTGTTGCACTATTTCAGCACGAAATCGAGCACCACAATGCGCTAAAGAGTATTGCGCCTTAGTCCAATAATCTTGGAAATTGTTGATCGTATGCTCTGAAGCAATTATTTGATAATTCAAGTCTCTTCTCTCCTCTTTTAATTCAAATCACTCATAGTGCATGCCGATGAAAAGATCGCGAATGGTTTCATCGTTACTATCAAGTAGCAGCTCTTTTGCTTTTTGGCAGACATGTCCTCTGAAAGCCAACGAATTGCGAACAGAACAAGATTTATCCTGCGCCAGTTTAATTTCAATATATTCCGGAAGGCTAGAATTAAGCGCCAAGTTAGCTCTCACGTTTGCATTCGGGTCATCAACAAGTTGAGTTATTAATGTTTCCGAAAGCGCGTCATTTATCGCCAATGCGGAACGGATTTTATCTGAAGGGTCTGCAGCAAGGATTAATTGTATCACACTAGAAATAGCAGGATTTTCAGCCAGCGCTATTCGTACGCACTCATCCTTAAGCAAAAGTGCCTGCTGCATATTTTCGGTTAAGGTCCCATTGCTAGCTAACGCTAAAACCACATCAATGTCAGGGTCCGTTGCTAACTGGCACTGTATCGGGGATATTAATGCCTCATTTTCCGCCAATGCAACCCGAATTGCAGGAGCATCTTCACAAGCCAAGGTCATTTGGTATTCACAATGCAGTGATTCATTGGTCGCCAGACTTGCTCTGACATTCACGTTATCACTAACCAATTGATGTTGCATCTGTTTTGTTAATGAAAGGTTTTCAGCCAAATTTAAACGCACAGACTCATCCACATGATTAGCTAATAATCGCTGCAAAGGCTCCACTAAACACTTATTCCCTGCAAGATTAGCAACAACGGCAACACTTGCATCTTTTGCCAACTTATATTGAGCCTTACGTGTCAGTGAGGCGAATGCGGCTAATGCCCCTCTCACCGCCGGCGATAAATCATTAACGAGGAGATCCTGTAGTGAACGAATCAGCGCGCTGTTATAAGCAAGACACTGCCTAACGTTACAATACTTATCTACTGCCAACTGGTATTGCACCTTTCCGGTAATAGCCTCATTTTCGGCTAAACCACTTCGTACCTGATCGCTCTTATGATTGGCAAGTAATAATTGAAACGAAGGCAGTAATACGGGATTCTCCGCTAATGTCGCTAACTGGCTTTCAGTTAATGTGTTAATAAGCTCCCATTGCGACGATTCGTCAAATGCCGTCAACACTAATTCGCGCAGTGAAAAACAAGATAAGGTTACCGTCATCTATTACAGCCTCTTTTTTAAGCTAACTTGGTGCTCAGTGTTGACGTAAATCCATGATCTTCACGAGCCAGACGCGTAGCCATACCAGCGTCATAAGCAAAAACACGCACCATGGCGCGACGACCATTACAAGTACCAGTAACAATATATTCTTTCATGTAATTTATTCCTTTAGGATTGATATGTAATAAAAAATTAAAGGAATGGCTTATCACCCGCTCCGTTAATGTTCCTCCATTCTAATGAGTTAGGCGTCAGGCAATGACGTCTAGAAATAAAGTGACAGATTAATTTTATTCAACACGATCAAAATGAAAACTACCGTTATTACACTCTATCGAATGTGGGAATAAATTATCTTGATTAATAACAATCAACAGTTAGCTTGTTGCTGGATAGCACTAGCGCATTTACATCACTGTTATCGCATAGGTAATCAATGACACAGCCAAATTATCGACGATTGAAAAAATAGGTTATTTGTTAGGGAAAGGGTTTCCAGAGTTATCGAGAAAAGATTTCTTCCTCGTCATCTATGTTTATCGCCTCAGTGGTTTGGTTACGCCCTTTTTTCTTCGACATGTATAAAGCTTTATCGGCTTTATCAAACCATTCACGTTCTGATACCATTTCAGCAGTCCATTCACAGACACCAACACTAATTGAAATCTGAGGCTGATTAGGTGCTTTATCTAAATTCAATATTTTTTTTCGAAGTAATTCTGCAAAGATATATGCTTCATTAGCGTTGGTATTCGGCAATATAACTGCAAATTCATCACCTCCAAATCGACACGCTATATCACTATTTCTTATCGTTTTTCGGAAACTGTAAGCCAGTCTTTTAATTGCCTCATCCCCCGCTAAATGTCCGTATTGATCATTGATACGTTTAAACTCATCAACATCAAAAATAACCAGTGAAGAAGATATGCCGGAGGTTTTGCTATGGTTGAACTGCTCTATTAAACATTGCAACCAGTAATTTTTAGTTAAAAGCTGTGTCGCGGAATCTCGTCGTATTTGTTCTTTTAATTTTTCATTTTCACCATGAAGTAATAAATTATTCTTAGCCGATGAAGAGATCCCATTCACAACTAAACAGATGTACTCTTGCCCCGACGAGTCTGTCGATAAGGTAAAAGCTTTCACCTCTGGAAAAATTTGTAATCTTGTATCATTAATAGCGTTAAAGATATTGGCGTCTGTTATTGATGGCTTATCAGCATTTAAAACCATCTGTATTTGATGGGATAACCATTGTTCAGATCTTCGATGCAGCAGAGTACTTACGTCTCGATCTATGGCTTGATCAGATGAAATACCCGTATGATTTTCAATACAATTATTCCATAGCAGTATGCGATGGTCTTGATCAATAATAATAAGGCCAGTCTCAAGAGTATCGGCCACTTGTTTTAGAAAACATAAATTAATATTAAGCTGTATATTCATAATGTCCCGTCCAGGAAATACTATTCCCCCCAAAAAATAATGACTCAAAGAAAGCTAACGCAGAAGAACATCTACATTAAAGTCGTCATCAAAGTACAGGTACATTATGCACTGTAGGTGTGGACACCATATGTCACCCTGTAAAGGAAATATCAAGATCTACTATTTATATATTTACTTAAGGTATTCACGTAGTTCATTTTCAAGTTTACGTTTTAATTTAATCGGTGACATAATCTGAACTCGAGGTATCCACCACTTTATAACAGGCAGTATTTCCAATTCTGCAGCATAAAAACATTCCACAATGTAGCTACCATCATTTTGTTTCATCATATTTCCTTGGTTGGGCAATATGATTTTACGCTCAAAATAATGTATGGCATTACCATCTACTTTTATTTCCGCCTTGGTTTTTTCTCCGAAATAGATAGTCTTGTTATCATGTATCTGCTTATTTTTGATAGGACAGTAATTAAAGGAAGAATATGGCCAAAGCACTTTCATTCCTTCTAATCTGAAGGGTTTAATTTTATTTTTATGAACAGAAATTAGGTAATAGGCTTCATTGAAACGTCTGATCAAGTATGGCTGAACATCTTTAAAGGAAGCCTTATTACCATTCGATTTAACATATTCGAACTGAATGAATTGCTTGTTCTCAATCGCGCTAATAACTTTAGAATAGTTATTACCAGAGCGTTCATGTTTATTCAGTTTCTGGTATCCCGTCTTCGGCACATTCTCCACATAATCAATATCTTTTAACTCATGGTTTACATTACCTTTTTTATTACCGTTATTATTTATATCGGTAAGATCATAAAACTCCTGTAAACCAGCCTCTTTACGAATTCTTAAAAGCTGGGAATGGTACGAATTTGACATTCGTACACCAGATTTATCTCGGATTAAGCCAAATATATCTAAATGCTTGAAATCTCGTTTTATTGTTCTTGAATCGACATTAAACTCTTTTGCCATCGCATTAACAGTTAGCGTGTCACCATCAACCAACCTTTTAGCCATGTTAGCAATTCTATCGCCTTGCTTTGTTCCATCAGCCGTATTATGCACATTTATTACCATATATAAGTCACTTAGACACATTATGCCACATATCAGGGTGTCAGCATGTACCACACGATTGAAGTTATCATTACGTATTCTCTCTATTGGATATCCTAGTAAGTAGAACGTCACTGCTAGCCATGGGCAAGTAGGTACTAACAAACATCATCAATCACCATTAGGTAATAGGTGCAAATTATTGGTATGTGTGGCTAATTAAGTGCTTACGATGATCGTCTCATGTATTTTGCTAGTAGGGTCTGGTGAACGCTTACTAGTCGCCGAGGCTAGATGAATCAGGGATATATAATTGCCATTATTATTGCGCAGACACAGAATTTTTAGCGCATCATAGAAGTTTACATTGTCGTTGGATCCTACACTGATAAACAGCCCTTCGGCTACGGCGTTAAGTAGCTCAGACGGAAGCATAGATCTTGAAATAATGATGCTATGCTTGGCTGACTATATAAGTTATTTTTTCAACAGCCAGCCTGAGCTACTTCATGTAAATTTATTGTTCTATTTTACTACCAATATCTTTCAGTTTTTCTTGTGCGTCATCCAACTGTTTAAAAATTTCGGATTCAGATTTCTCTGGATATAAACTTTTTTCAGCAGACACAATTTCACTTTCGACTTTTAAAGCGGAGGCTGGTGTTAATGATGAATCAAAATACTTGATTACAGAAGCTACATCGGTTGTCTTATCAAGAATAGCAGACAAACGATCAGCATTAAAATACTCAGGGTTACTTGCAGGTAACAACCAAATATCACCCAGTGTATTAATATCAGTGTCTAACTTATCGGCTAGACCCGATGTGACAATAGCCATTCCCGTTAACTGTTTAGTTAGAGTATCTATTCTGGCTGATTTATCAGGATCCAATTCAAAATTTCTAAGTTCCTCCATATACTCATCAAAGTCCTCGAAATCATGCATTTTAATATCTTTAACGTCCGCAGCTTGGATAGCTCTATCACCTATTTCGTCAATTTTTTCATCCGGTTTAATCACCTCATAAATACTAACTAACGTTTGAACTACAGCAAGTACAGGATTCAATGCTGAAACCCCTTTGCCAACTACAGCTATTATTTTTGGTGCTACATTCGCCACAAAACTAGAAACAGCAGGTGCCACCGTTGATACAACCGACGCAATAGTTGAACATACACTAGATACAAAACTACATGCTGATGAAAACCATCCCATAATTTACTCCTTAATTATATTGAATTAATAATCTCTAATTGTTTATCATTTAAAAGCTGCTTTATTATTCGATTATCACCTTTCTTACAACTATAAAACATATCTATTGAATCATGTAACGCAATAAAAACATGGTTAAAATTATTTGTTACTAGTGTATAAGACTCTTCATCCCAATCTAAAGAGATATTATCAATGAATAGGGCTGTTAACAATTTGGCAGCATTCTCATTTGAACATGATAATAAATTTACCGACTCATCAAACTGAGATTTGAATCTGGACTGCATTTTTATAATTAATAAGTTTGATATATCGTTATCTAAGCTAATTTGAGCATTGATACGAAGAAACAAATTCAATAATGTCATTCCTTGCTCTAACCATATCCCTAATTTTTGTGATGAATCGATACTATCAATATGTTCAGAAGTATTTGGTAATAGGTTTTCTTTCTGTAACCATAATTGCTTATTACCTTGTATTGATAAGGTTTCATCCGACATATCATCATTACTGGTATCAATTAATTGTTGTATTTGAACTCGAATAGGTGCATGCCAGCCGCCACTATAAACAATTGTTTCACCAGGGTGTAGATGCTGTAAGAATTCTTTCTGATTATCATTGAGACTGATAGAACTGCCTATCAAATTTCTATCTGATGCATCAAGCAATCTGTGCACAATTTTGGTGTTCGTATTTTTTATTACATCACCGACTAATTTTGTTGGAGATTGATCCGCGATAATTAACCCTTCACCGTATTTTCTGACTTCTGACAATAAATCAGAAAACATGGTCACCCCCATTTTTTTAGATTCAGGGTCATTAGGTTCTGTTTTACTTAACAAACGATGGGCTTCTTCAATAAGGGTTAGATGTTGAAAGTTATTCTTTTTTTTATGTCTAACCTTCATACATTCAGCTAATCGAGAAATAAATAAACCCATAAATAATGATTTATCTTGTTCATCTTTTAGCTCTTCTAGTTCAATAACAACTCGTTTATCGAGAAGGCTATCAAAGTTCATAGAGTTACGTGTATTTAACATACGTCCCTTAATACCAAGTGTTAAATTTGTCAATCTAGCGACTAATGAACCTTGATATTTTTCTTCGAACTCTCTACCGAGACCTTTAGATTTAATAATACCATCCAGGGCATTTATCATATCAGTGAAAATGGGCCATGCATGACTATTTGGTGCAAACGGATTATCAAATAAGTAGTTTTCATTACTATAGATATCCCAGCCTTTATCTTGATATGATTTAATAATTGCTTCTTCAACAATTGATGGCATGGCTGCTTCCATTGGGAAACTAGCAGCAAGAGTCGCCTTTAAAATAGCTATATGACCAGTTAAGTTAGATGACTCCGAAGGTAGTTGAAACGGATTTAACCTGAATGTAGTTAATTTTTCATTGCCGATACAATAATACTCAATATCATCACAATAATTATGTAATGCTCTATATTCTGTTTTTGCAGGCTCAATAACAAGAAATGGTAGCTTTGAAGCTAATAGTAATTGCATGCATGTTGTAGTTTTACCCGAACCCGTCACGCCAGATATAAAAATATGCTTAGTTAAATCTTGAATAGGAAAATGTACTGCGTTATTGGAGAGTTGACGTCCATGTTGAATAATATTACCAATATTTAAATATTTTTTATCATTCACTTTTTCTGGTATATTTAAGCCAAAATCAACACTTTTACGAATTCTAAAACCTGGTAATTCAGTACTGGGTAAGCCACTTAATAAGCTCAATTCTTCACAGTTTAACAATGTTGCACCTGATACAATCTGACCATCGAATGGAGTGCTATTGATTAATGCTGTGTCATTATCAATAAATTGCGTATTGTCTGTTGTTTTAAATTTTCGGATCTGTAGGTAATTAAGCAGTCTAACTTTTTTAGTATCACTCAGGTTATTTACATACAAAGGCGTCATTGTTGACTGATGACCTTGAAATATTGAAAGCGTAATACTTGATAGTCGTTCATAAGTTGCTTTATTTTGCGCACTAACATAAATCGCAGTTTTAAATATCCCTTTGCTTAATCCCTTTTTATATCTTGGTAATAAACTATCAACCAAATGTTTCTGCAATTCATCAGCTTTTCGGTTTATAAGTTCAGTGGTTAAGCTAGCGTTCTTCCCATCAGATCCAGTTTCTGAAGTGGAGTTATTGGTGCCGTTTGTTTCTGAATCTGATGTTCCCTCTGCTTTAGATTCATTCTTCCCCCAACTTTTAGCTTTAGATTCACTTGTTCCCACTCCAGAAGAAGAACAGTTTTCAGAGTTAGCTTCATTTTCACTTCCACCTTCATCCTTACCTTCAGTATCTGTTTTTGATGAGCCTTCGGTTTTACTATAGGAAGTACCTTCTGTTTTTGTTCTTTGCGAACCGCTATTTTCACCTTTTTGCACTGAAAATTTTATTTTTTCCGATACGCTTGTTGATAATGTGTATATATCATCAATTGTTTGCTGTATTTTCTCTTTTGAAATAGATTCAGCAACAATCATTAATTGCCATTGCTCACCAACAAGTGCATTAGCAATTCGTTCAACTCCTTGGAAATCTAGTTCAGCACTATCGTTATCATTAAACGATGGAACACCAGAAACCAATCCTAAATGATTATATTTCGATAAAACATCTCTCATATAATCATCATCTTGTTTTACAACATCAAGATTAATACCTAAAAAATTACCTTCTAAACTTGTTTTTAAGGTTTGCCCTCGCTCATACATATCAACACTATTTTCTATTGAAGATACGCCAGCATAAACAGATACCCCCTTAGATGAGCCCGAAATAATATAAATAAATTCAGAACCCTGTACGTTCATCGTTGAGATAACATTCGCCATAGATTGCCTATTAGCTACAGCCTTTTCTTCACTTATCTCTGTTATTTTAAAAAATCTAAAGTTATGACTCGGTACTCCTGAACCAAGCATTTTAAATTCAGAAAAATTAGGGCAAGTCCAATTTTTTATATTACCATCGTGTTCACTAAATACCGAATCCATACCAAAAAATGTCCTTTCAATTCTATTGAAAATTAAAATCACAAAAATAGAATTGAATCACAAAGTATCCAATTCTATTTTTGAGTTATAAAATAATATCAATGAGCT
>NVXG01000070.1 GCA_002733805.1 Robiginitomaculum sp.
TAACAGTACGTGGCGCAGCCGTGACGTACTTGTCCCATAGCGCCTCCTTCCATTCCAAAGAATAGATCGCACCATCAAACCGTGGGATCAAACAGCTAGTTGGTTCGTCAAAATAGCCATAGCTGATATAAGAATGTTGAAGGTAGGGTCGTACTCCAAATATGACCGCAACCCAAAAAACCGATGCTTCCAAGTGGCTCGCAGCAGGCAAAAATATTGGGACCAACTGCGAAAATCATATTTCATCTAGATCCAAACAAAGCTTCCACAGGCCGATAACAGCTGCCCCCTTCAGTTTGGTAGTAATTTTTAATCTTCATTTTCAGTATATTAGAGAACTATCAGAAGGGCTGAACCAACGCTAGAGTTGGAGGAAATCGACTGTGCCGGTTGCATTCTTTAGGTGGTATTGAAGCCGCGCATGTGTACATATAGGTCAACCAGACAGAAAGCACTACAATCCAACAGAATGGGCATGTTTAATCCCACTTACTAATAAACAGGTAAATGTATGGCAATTTATAAATTTGACCAATCGGTATATGAAGGCGAAACGATAGGTGACGTTACTTATCGTCGGCTTCGTGCTGATATTGTACATGGCCATCTTAAACCTGGTGAAAAACTTCGCCTAGACTACTTAAAAGAGAAATACTCACTCAGTATTACAACATTACGTGAATTACTAAGTAAGCTTACATCAGAAGATTTGGTCACCGCAGAAGGACAACGCGGCTTTGAAGTTGCTAAAATCAGCAAAGCTGGACTTACCGATATTGCAAACCTAAGAATCCTGCTAGAAACTAATGCTCTGCGTCAATCTATTCTTCTCGGCGATCTTGACTGGGAAGGAAATGTTATTTCAGCCCATCATAAGTTGGCTGCCGTTGAAAAAGATATCGTCGGTGGAAACGAAGAGATTGTAAACCATTGGGTCCGAAGAGATTGGGAATTTCATCAAGCTACAATTCAGGGCTGCAATGCGCCATCGCTAATGAAAATTCATTCTTTAGTTTTTGACAGATTTATCCGCTACCATATGCTTGTATTGAGCTTTCGCGGTCAACCTGCCGCAAATGAGCATGTTCAGTTGCGCGACCTCGTTATCAAGCGCCAAACAGAGGCTGCTGTAGTTTTACTGACAGCGCATATCCATGCTGGAGTTAAACATATTCTAGGTACGGGGCTAATTCCAGAATAACCTGCGACTTGTGGCCCCTTCTGCTGGCACGGGAGCTTATAATTAGCGGGCTTGGAAGCCTTAATCGTTAAGATTGTCACATCGCGGCGGTGCTGGCTGATATGAAAACGCAGGCATGCCCGCCGCCCCGCTAAATAGAACCGGTCTTGGTCGCGGACATTTTCAACCTGATCGCCACGCTGTCATTTGGGCTGCGAGATCGGCGAGACCGTGCTATTTTGCACGTTGGTATACTGGCAGATCGCGGCGTTCTGACACGACCTGTTTGGCCGAGGCACTATCTGCATTATTCCAAAATCAGTGATATTAAGATACTTAGCGCCACTGACCAGCCTGAGGCAGTTCTTAAGTCACATGACCAATTCATCTTGTGCGGCGGCTTTAGGATTAGAGTATTCACCCTTAGCGCTTAAGCGCGGCCGCCAAGGCCGAGCCCAATGCGCCCTGACTTTGCGGTGCTGCTTTTGGTTTAGCCGACATTTTGGCTTTGTGACTGGCCTTTGGTTTGTCTGCGGCGCGCCCACGTGGTGCGGGATCTGCACTGTTATCCTTACGCATTGTTAGCCCGATACGTTTACGCGCCACGTCGACTTCGGTCACGCGCACGCGCACGACATCACCGGCTTTAACTATCTCATGCGGATCTTTCACAAAACGATCGGCAAGCTGGCTGACATGCACCAGCCCGTCTTGATGCACGCCAATATCAACGAAGGCCCCGAAAGCAGCGACATTGGTGACGGTGCCTTCGAGTGACATGCCGGGCTTGAGGTCAGTGATACTGTCGATGCCCTCGGCGAAAGTCGCGGTTTTAAACGCTGGACGCGGGTCGCGGCCCGGTTTTTCGAGTTCTGCGAGGATATCGCGCACGGTGGGCAGGCCGAAACTGTCGTCGACAAATTGTTCGGCGCGAAGATTTGCGAACGCGCTGCTGTCGCCCATGATCGCGCGCACATCACGCCCGCAAGCTGCTACAATTTTGCGGGCAACACCGTAGGCTTCAGGATGAACTGATGAGGCGTCGAGCGGCTCGCTGCCTTCAGTTATGCGCAAAAACCCGGCGCATTGCTCAAACGCTTTGGGGCCCAACCCGGCGACTTTCAACAATGCTTTTCGCGATGCAAAAACACCATTTACATCGCGGTGCGCCACAATGTTTTGTGCCAATGACGGGCCAAGGCCGGCAATATGCGACAGCAGCGGCGCCGATGCCATGTTCAGATCGACACCAACAGCGTTCACCGCATCCTCGACGACAGCAGAAAGCGACTGGGCGAGGTGGCGCTGATCAACATCGTGCTGATACTGGCCAACACCAATCGCCTGCGGTTCAATCTTGACCAATTCGGCCAGCGGATCTTGGAGGCGCCGTGCGATTGAAATCGCCCCGCGAATAGACACATCAACATCGGGAAATTCCTGCGACGCGAGCTCTGACGCGGAATAAACCGATGCGCCTGCCTCGGAAACAATAACAGGGGTCGGGCAGGCGACACCCGTGGGCAGGCTTTTGATAACATCCGCGACGAGCCGTTCAGATTCGCGACTGGCGGTTCCATTGCCGATGGCGATCAGGGCGATGCCATGTTTTTGGATCATATGGCGCAATGTTTCCTCAGCCCCGCGCAGGTCTTTGCGGGGTTGAAACGGATAGATTGTCGCGGTGTCCAGCAGCTTACCCGTCTCATCGACAACGGCGATTTTACAGCCGGTTCTGATCCCAGGATCAAGACCAAGCGTTGCACGCGCGCCAGCGGGAGCCGCCAGCAGCAGATCGCGCAGATTACGGGCAAAAACATCAATTGCTGTTGCATGTGAGCGGCGGCGCAAATCCGTCATCAGATCCATGAACATGGTCAGGCTTAGCTTAACCCGCCATGTCCAAGCGGCGGCATCTTGCAGCCATTTATCACCGGGGCTTTGGCCCGGAATTCCTATTGCGGCGGCAATCATCCCGATGACGCGCTCTTGCCCCGTCTCCGTGTCAGGAGCGATGTCGATGACCACTATCTCTTCTTTTGCGGCCCGCATAATGGCCAGCGCACGGTGCGACGGGATCGTTTTCCATTTTTCGCTATAGGCAAAATAGTCAGAAAACTTTGCCCCGGCCTCTTCTTTGCCTTTGCGCACCTTGGCAGTGACGAGCGCCTCTTGCTGCATGAACGTTCGCAAACGCCCCAGCAGGGCAGCGTTCTCGCTCAATTCTTCGGTCAAAACATCACGGGCACCGTTCAGCGCATCCTTTTGTGTCGGCACAGCGTCATTCAGATAATCCCTTGCCAGCACTGCCGGATCAGCGGCACGGTTGGCAAGAATGGCGCGCAACAATGGCTCCAACCCATTTTCACGGGCAATCATCGCCTTTGTGCGCCGCTTGCGTTTGAAGGGCAGATACAGATCTTCAAGCACGGCTTTGGTGTCGGCCGCGGCGATAGAGCGGGCAAGGCCGTCGGTTAGTTTGCCCTGCTCGGTAATCTCGCCAAGTATGCTGGCACGCCGTTTCTCCAGATCGCGCAGATAGCTCAACCGTTCGGACAGCCGCCGCAATTGCGTGTCATCCAGCCCCCCTGTTACCTCTTTGCGGTAGCGCGCAACGAAGGGGACAGTATCGCCGCCATCCAGCAGAGCGACGGTTGCGGTAACCTGTTGGGCGCGCGCGCCAATGTCAGTGGCAATGTTACGGGCAATGCGATCTGCAACGGCGTTCATAACTGGCTCCTTCAGGTGGATAGACTGCCGTGATATCTTCGTCAGTGGCGGCCGCCAAGCCCAATGTATCCAACTCTGCACCAAGAAACGTTGGGCTCAAGAATTACGCAGGTGCCTGCGCTTTCCTTCTGGCGGTTCAAATGCCAAAATATGAGCATGTCGAAAAAGACCCTGAACAAGATCAACCTAGAAGCGCTTGGCGCGCAGCGACTGGCTGACCTGCTGATTGAGGTCAGCACCGGCAGTGCCATTATCAAACGCAGGTTGCGGTTGGAGTTGAGCCACAATCTGGGCGCAGGGGAGTTGGCACATGAGGTGCGTAAACGGCTCGTAGCCCTCCGAAAATCGAGCAGCTTTGTCGGCTGGCGAAAGCGCAAAGCTCTGATCACCGATCTCAACACACAAGTTCTGATGATCACCGGAAAAATTGCACCTGAAGACCCAACCTCAGCGTTTGACCTGTTGTGGCAGTTCATTGAAATGGCCCCATCTATTTACGAGCGCGTAGACGACAGTAAAGGCGAAGTCGGTGATGTTTTTCGCGCGGCAATTGGACATTTTGAGGATATTGCGCCGCGTGCATTTCTTGATGCAGATGTGCTGGCGCAGCGCGTATGGGGCGCGGTGCAAGCCAATGAATATGGGGAGTGGGACGGCATTATCACTTTAATGGCCCCAACGCTTGGGGCGACTGGCCTCGCAAAGTTGAAGGCCCATATCGAGGCTTATGCCGCCGCACCGCTTGAACCGGAGGAAGATCACGAGGCGATCCAGTTCTTGCGCGAATTGCGCGGGGGCGGTAATTTTGCTGCTAAACGCAAAGCACGGTTCGTTAAAATGTGCCTGCAAGAAATCGCTGCGGCCGCAGGTGACACAGATGCCTATGTCGCACAATATTCTGCCGAGGATTTAAGCCGGAAAGATATCTCGGCTGAGGTCGCCATGCTGTTGCTTGCAGATGATCGTGCGGCAGCTGCGCTTGATCTGCTGTTTGGCGCAGATCATGACGAACAATCTGCGGGCCAGGACGCCTGGGACAACGCCATTATCGCCAGTCTGATTGCACTCGGCCGAAATGATGAGGCGCAGGCGCGCCGCTGGAATTGCTTTGCCGCAACCTTGAATGCGGTGCACTTGCGCGGCTATCTCAAAACCTTGCCTGATTTTGAAGATGTAGAGGCAGAAGATTGCGCCAAACAGCATGTCCTTAAGTTTCCAGACACCTCAACCGCTCTGGAATTTTGTCTCAATTGGCCAGATCTGCTGACGGCGGCCCAACTGGTCACAACCCGAGCAAAAGAGTTTAACGCCAGCCACTACGAACTCTTATCACCAGCAGCCGAGGCCCTGCGCAAACGGCATCCGCTTGCCGCAGTTTTGCTGTGGCGGTCGATAATTGACTATGCGCTTGGGCAAGGTCGATCATCGCGTTACGGCCATGCCGCAGATCACCTGATGGATTGCAAAACACTAGACGCCGAGATCGCGGATTATGGCCCAAACCCCAATCACGAGAGCTACGTTCAGGGCCTTCAAACTTGCCATGAGCGTAAATCATCCTTTTGGGCAAAGGTGCGTTAGCATGCCGGGCCGGCCCTGCTAATTGGGTGCGTTACGAAAATGCGGCCCTTCCGATACTTCAAGCCCAACGGCGCCAGAAGCAATCACTTGGCTTCTCAATTGGAACCTTGATATAATTTAGTTCCAGATTTCATGAAATTCGGGAGTTCACAATATGGCGGATATTTCTGTACTTGGCCTTGGCCTAATGGGAAGTGCCCTTGCCCGAACCATCCTGAAAGCGGGTCATGACCTCGCCATCTGGAACAGATCACCCGAAAAAATGAAGCCCTTGACTGATCAAGGGGCAATCTGTGCGCCAGATTTGGTCTCGGCCATCAAAGCAAGCCCGATTGTATTGATTTGCGTCGACAACTACACCACGGCCCGGCAATTTTTGAGCTCAAATGATGTAGCGCAAGCGCTTTCAGGGCGCGTTGTCGTTCAGCTCTCCAGCAGCACGCCAAAAGAGGCACAGGGGTTTTCCGACTGGATGGCGACGCTAAACGTACACTATCTGGACGGTGTTATCCTCGCCGGGCCTGATGATATTGGCACTGATCAAGCGACCATACTCTTGTCAGGGGATGAGCAGGCGCAGAGTAGGGCAATCGGCGTTCTGGAGTGTCTCGGGGATGGAACCGTGCGGTATCTTGGCCCAAATGTCCGGGCCGCATCGGCACTGGATCTTGCGTGGTTAACCACGAGATACGGGAATTTCATGTCAGCTATTCATGCCTCCAATATTTGCCGATCTGAAGGTGTCGGCGTTGATGAACTCATTGCCTTGCTACCTGACAATCCTTCGTTGCAATCCTATGCGCAGGTCATCCATGATCAGAGTTTCGATGAATTTACCGCCTCGCTTCAGGTTTGGGGAGACGCTCTGGGCCATGTGCAACAACAAGGTATTGATGCGCAAATCAACACCGAGTTTCCAGACTTTGTCGCAAGTTTATTCACCAGAGCTATGGCGGCCGGTCATGGCCAAAAGAATGTGATGTCACTTTTGAAAGTCATGCAAAACCCCAACAGCAAGCAAGCCTAAAATGCCAGCCACACTGCGAGATAAAGGCGGGCTGCCAAAACCGTCGCGCACGGCCTTTAGCGCCGGCACTTGCTTGGCTCGACAAAACCTACACGATTGTAGCTATTGGCCTGACGGGGCGTTTTGCGCCTCATTGCCCATCGACAAATAGCGTCAGCCGCCAACACATCCCGTCAGAGGAAAGACGGCACATGGGTCAATTCCCAGCAACAATGCCGTCTCAGCCCGGGCCAGTTTTTGGTGACATTCAACGCCAGCAAATACGGCAGGACCCCTAGTTAACCCCATCGATTTGGGAAATCTTCGATCTGAAAGCTGCGGCACATTGAGCTGCCTCTCGCATTACCTTTTCTCTTTCAACCGTCAGCGACACTCGGTTCTTAACAAGCCAAACCCCGTTTACCAAAACATCACGCACATCACTGGCCGCTGCTGAAAACACCAGCGCCGCATAGATATCGTAGATCGGCAAAAGGTGAGGTGCGTCCAAAGATATACGGATCAAATCAGCACGCTTACCCTCTGCCAATGACCCAATCATATCTGACATACCGAGCACGGCCGCCGCTTCGATCGTGGCCATCTTCACAACTTCTTGGGCTGGAAGACATGCCCTGCTGCCACCAAGAAGCTTTGCAAACAGCGATGCCGGGGCCATTTGGGCAAATATGTCCAGAGTGTTGCCGCTCATCGGACCGTCAGTCGCAAGGCCAACCGACAGCCCCGCCTTTCGCATTGCTTCAACAGGCGCTATGCCGCGCCCCGCTTTCGCATTGGAGCGCGCATTATGCGCAACAGTGATCCCGCGCTCAGCCATGAGTTCAATTTCAGCTGGGGTAATCTCGAGACAATGCGCCATGATCGCACCCTCTTGAAGTATGCCGGCTCTGTCCGCCAGCTCAACCGGACGGCAGCCATGATGGGTGGCGCACCACTCCATCTCAGATTTCATTTCCGCCAGATGCATTTGGATTTTTACGCTCGGATTATCGGCCACATATTGTGCAACCCGCGCCATAATCGCGGGCCCCGTAGAATATGGAGCATGCGGCGCAATTGATGCAATAATCCGCTCGTGGCCTGCAAACTCATCGCGCAGCGCATCGACCAATGCAAAGCCCTCGTCAAAACTCGTGTGGTCCGGTGCGGCAAAATTAGCCAGCGATTGGCCGACAACACCGCGCATCCCTGCCCCATCTAGCACCCGCCCGACCTCACGCTCAAAGTAGTACATATCTGCTGTGGTGGTGACGCCCCCCAACATCATCTCAAGAGCTGCGAGTTGGGCGCCAATACGGACCACATCAGGCGTAACCGCTTCACGCTCAAGCGGCAGGATGTAGCGAAACAACCGGTCGTCAACATCTTCGCCCAAGCCCCGGAACATAGTCATAGACATATGACAGTGGGTGTTGACCATGCCGGGCATGATCAGGTCACCACCCGCGTCAACAATCTCATCAAAGAGCTGACCGGCCTTTTCAAACGCCCCGCTGCCCAGCGCAGTTATCAAGTTATCCTCGATGACGATCCAGCCGGTGAGATGCTCATCCATATTTTCATTCATCGTCAGAATGCGGGCATTTTCAATCAACATGCGCATATGGATCAGTCCTATTCATTGGCCTTGAGCGGGCCTTGCGGGCACTTTCGACGAGATAGAGCGAAAACGTCAACACGCTTGACATCAGGCAAAATTCGCTGATTAATCGTTTAATCAGTATAGGAAGTCTGGCGTGACAAATCAAAAACAAATCGCATCAGGCCTAGGGATTTCAGCAGCGACAGTCTCAAACGCGCTGGCGGGCAAGGGACGTGTCTCAAAGGATTTGGCCGACCGGATTGCCGCCAAAGCTACTGAGCTTGGCTATGTTCCAAGCGCCGCGGGGCGCGCTTTAAAAACCGGCCGGTCAGGGATATTGGGGCTGGTTATGCCTGACATTACGCAGCCCGTTTTTCCTGACTTTGCGCATGCCGTTGAGGGCGAGGCCGACAAATGCGGTCTTGGCGTATTGATCGCCAATAGCCGCGGTGGCGAAGACGGGCAGGCATCGGCGATCAAGGCTTTGATCCAGCGCGGCGTCGACGGGATTATTGTTGTTCCACACCGAGGGACATCGCCAATCATTACAGAAGTCCCGTCAGTGGTTGTTAGCACGCCCAGTGATCCAAACAGCATCGTCTCGGCAAACCACAGGCAAGGCGGCCGCTTGGCTGCAACTGCCCTTTTGGAGCTTGGGCACCGGCACTTCCTGCTCATCGGTGATGACCCTCTTTCTCCCGTTCAAATGGACCGGATCGACGGGATGGCCGAGGCTCTTACAGGGGTGGGGACATTTGAAATAATGTGGACCTCTCGCGGGTTCCCTGACTTGGTTGAAAAGCACGGTGCCGGTGTCAGTGCCATCCTCACCGTGTCCGATCTATTAGCCCTGAGGGTCATCACAGAGGCCGCGCGTCTGGGGCTGCGATGCCCTGATGCGATCAGCGTGATTGGGTTTGATGACCTTCCTCTGGCGAAGGCCGTGCGCCCAACCCTGACATCTATCGTTCCCGACACGGCGGAACTGTCGCGCCGCTCGGTCGCTTGCCTCAACGCAATCCTGAGCCAAAACGGACAAGATGTCAGGCGCAGTATCGTAGATTTTACCATCGCCCATCGCGAGTCGACGGGCCCTGCTTCCCCATTAAACCGCAATCCAACAAGGAGAAAACAATGAAACGACTTCTCACTCTCAGCACCGCTCTGGGCCTCGTGACGGGTGCCGCTATGGCGCAAGATACATTGACAATCTCAGTCTATTCTTTCGGCATGGATGCCATGACCGAGGCCGTCTTTGGCCCGTTTGAAGAGATTTGCGGCTGCGACGTGGTTATCGAGACCGGCAACAGCGTCGAGCGCATGGCCAAGATCGAAGCAAACGCCGCCAATCCTGTCATCGACATGGCCGTCATGTCTGCTCATGACGCCCTCGCACTTGCCCGCAAAGACCTGTTGCAGCCTCTGGACGTGTCGCAAATCCCAAGCCACGGCGACCTATACGCCTCCGCCCAAGACCCTATCGGCGGCAACTTTGCGGTTGGCTACGGCTTCTACGCGACCTCCATTGTTTACCGCTCTGATTTGGTCGAAATTAACAGCTGGGCTGATCTGCTATCGGACGATCTAAGTGGGCGGGTGGCGCTGCCAAATATTACCGGCACCCAAGGGCCGCTTACGCTGCACATGCTCGATATAGCTCTTGGCAACAATGATATCAGCTTTGCCGCGACAATTGGCGCTGTCGGCGCGCATGCCGATGATATCGTCACCTTCTACAACCGCTCTTCCGAGCTTGCACAATTGATGTTGCAAGAAGAAGTCATCGCAGCCCCTATTGGCCGTTTTGCATGGAGCCGGTTCTCTGGCGCCGATCTGCCCTTCGCTTGGGCTGAGCCTATCGAGGGCCAGACCGGCGGCATGAACGTTATGGTCATGACCAAGGATAATGGCAATGAAGCGCTGGCTTACCAGTTCATGGATTACTGGCTCTCGACCGAGGTTCAAACCCGCGTCGCCGAAGCGCTGCTCGACAGCCCAGCCAACGCAAAGGTCGTTGTCAGCGATGAGATCGCGGAGAGCCTGACTTATGGCGCAGAGTTGATCAATTCGTTGAACATGCTCGACCCGGCAGCGATCATCGACAATCGCGAAGCTTGGTTGGAGAACTGGAACGAAAACGTCGTCAACTGAGAACGTCGTTACCTAAACCCAAATCCGCCGGCGCAGCCTTAGCGCTGATGCCGGCGGAGACCATTATCGGAGCAGCCAATGTTTCAAAACAATAGAGAGGGGCTGGCGCTGGCGCTTCCCGCCGCTGTGTTTACAGCGATCTTGTTCTTGTTGCCCATCGGCATGTTGCTGTCGGAGGCTTTTCAAGTTGATGGCCATTGGTCTTTGCGCGGCTACTTGGATTTTGCCAGCAAACCCCTGAACCAGACTGTATTTTGGCGCTCCCTCAAACTGGCGGGGTTGGTTGCAATGACAAGCGCGGTGATCGGCTATGCCTGCGCGTTTTGCATCATCAATCTAGACGGCAAAAACCGAGGCCGTATTTTCGGGCTGATCGTGCTGCCATTGATGATCTCACCCGTGGCGCGCACCTATGCATGGATCGTCATTTTGGGGCGCACTGGCATCGTCAATGATGCAATCATCGGGTTGGGCCTCAGCGACACGCCCATTCGGATCCTGTTCACCGAAACAGCCGTCTTCATCGGCCTGCTGCAACTCTTCTTGCCGTTGATGATTATCTCTCTCATCAGCTCAATGGAAAACCTGCCCAAAGATGTGATCGCGGCATCGCGCGTGCTCGGCGCAAGCTGGCTGCAAGTCTTCACCAAGGTCATTCTGCCCTTAACCAAAGATGGGCTGGTCTTAGGCGGGACGTTAGTGTTCACCGGATCACTCACCGCCTATATTACACCGGCAATATTGGGCGGCTCAAAAGTGCTAATGCTTGAGACGCTTTTGTATCAGCGCGTCAATGTAGCCAATGATTTTGTCTCAGCAGGCGTCATTGCAACCATTCTCATTGTCATGAGCTTCGGGGCCAACATTTTGCTCAAACGCATCGCAGCAATAAGGAGCTGAATATGTCATCAAAATGGACCTCGCGCATCATCATTGGCATAACGCTTACCTTCTTGATTGGGCCGTTTCTTATCATCATCTTGGCCGGTCTTTCAGCTGGCGACTTCATGACTTTTCCGCCCGATGGTATCTCGCTCAAATGGTACCTCAAGGTTTTCACTGTCGAGAGTTTCCGCGCCAGTTTTGCGCTTTCAATGTTTCTCGCCGTCTTTGGCACGATTGCAGCGCTGATACTGGGCATACCGGCCGCTTACGCAATCAGTCGCTACGACATCCCCTATGCAGAGACGATAAAGACCATTGTTGCGGCCCCTATTATTGTCCCCGGTATCATTGTCGGGCTGGCGCTGTTGCGGTACCTCGTAGTCCCCTTGGGCTTCACGGTTACTCTGGCGCTGTTCCTCGCCCACACAGCACTTGTTTTGCCCTATGCCGTGCGTGTCGTTTCATCGAGCTTGAATAATCTGAGAGGTGATATGGAAGAGGCGGCTGTTCTTCTTGGCTGCTCGCGCATCGGGGCATTTATGCGCGTGGTGCTGCCCAATATCCAAAGCGGGGTTTTGGCCGCCTTCATCTTGGGCTTTGTCACCAGTTTCAATCAGGTGCCTGTGTCTTTGTTCCTATCGGGGCCGGGGGTACGCACCCTCCCAATCGACATGCTGTCTTACATGGAAATGACATATGACCCGTCTGTCGCCGCCCTTTCAGCCCTTCTCGCCTTCTTGTCGGTCATCATCGTCTTCGTCGCCGAAAAATTTCTAGGATTTTCCCGCTATGTCTAATGCCTTTGTATCCTTGCAAAAACTGTCATTGGCTTACGGGTCAAACATTGTTGTCCCCGAGCTTGATCTGGACATCGTCGAGGGCGAGCTGATCGCTCTGCTGGGGCCGTCTGGATGCGGTAAAACCACAACGATGCGCGCGATTGCTGGTCTGATGGCCCCTCAATCGGGGCGCATTTATATTGATGGCATAGACATGACGCGCATGCCGGCAAACAAGCGCGGGATCGGGCTTGTCTTTCAATCTTACGCCCTGTTTCCGCACCTCACCACCTTTGAGAATGCCGCTTTTGGGTTGCGCCTCAAAAAGCTTCCGCAAGCCGAAATAACTCAGATCGTGGAGCGGGGCCTGAGGGCCGTTGGCCTCGACCGTCTCGCAGACCGCAAGCCCGCAGAAATGTCAGGGGGGCAGCAACAGCGCCTCTCACTCGCGCGGTCTTTGGTGATGCAGCCAAAGGTGCTACTGCTTGATGAGCCGCTCTCAAACCTCGATGCAAGGTTGCGGCTTGAAATGCGGGCGGAGCTGCAACGCGTTCAAAAAGAAACAGGTATCACCATGGTATTTGTGACCCATGACCAATCAGAAGCGCTGGCGCTGGCAGATAGAATTGTCCTCATGAATAATGGAATAATTGAGCAAATCGGGACCCCAGACGAATTGTATGGAGCGCCAAAAACCAAATTTGCCGCCGATTTCTTTGGGTTTGAGAATATTTTTGAAGTTGAGGGCAACACCATCAAAGGCGCGGCTCAAAGCCTGCCATTAGGCTTCGAGTCCACATCAAAATATTTGGCATGGCGACCGGGCGCGATTGACGTGGGTGTTGGGAACTTCTCGGGCATCGTGCGCGGTTCAGCCTTTGCTGGCGAGCAACGAGAATATATCATCGAGTCCAAAATAGGACAGGTTCACGCCGCGACGCCAGCCGCTGATCCTTCCTACAAGATTGGTGAGGAGATCGTTTTCGACTTTCCGCAGGATCATTCTTTGCCGCTCGCAAGGTAGGAAGCGAAGTGGTCCGGTAAAACTTGACGGCGCGCGAAGATGCAACCTAACCTGAAGACAGAATTCACAGATGACAGCGCGACGCCGTTGCTCTGATGAACTTACAGTCAGGCAAGCGCGCGGATCCTGAATGCCTCTCCGGCGATAAGGCTGGCAATTCGCGACGTTCCCCCAGCGTGCAATCAAAAGCCGCCGATGTACTGCCAGAACGATCTTCACGCGCCGGACGGTTTCCGGTGCGGCTTCTCGCCATCTTTTTGACAGCAGCATCTGTCCAATGTGCCATGGACGATCATCTTGACGGCGTTTTGCAGCGGCAAAATTGCGCCCTGCAAAGCGCGAACCCTTCGGGTAAGAACTGGCGGGATTGAATATTCGGGGCCTTGTGGTTCTCCATTTCGGAGTACCGATTAGCGATGACGCATTGCCGCTTGCGCGCCGTCAATCCCAACGAGGAACGCCGTGAAATATTTGGCTGGGCCTGCGCTGACGCCAATTCCTGAAATGTCGCCACCGCCGAGCAGTGAGAGTGAGGGTGAGGGTGAGGGTGAGGGTGAGGGTGAGGGTGAGGGTGAGGGTGAGGGAACGACTGTCATGCACCGCCGACAGCACCAATAGATGATGCCACTGATGCCTACATTTTTGGGGGTGCGCAGCTTGCCAAAACGAAACCAGGGATGATGAAATCTAACCCCGCCAGCTCCAAGGATAAGTGAGCGACCCGCGCAGGCAGGTCACCGCCACTCGACACCCACTATCTCAGCCCTAGATCAACACGCCAACCAACCATTTCTCCCCCAAAACCCACGCATCCGCACCGTTTCACCCCTAATTCAGCAATTTTACTGCATTTCGGGCAAAACTCTGCATCTGCGCGGTTGCAGGCTCAAGGCACGCTGCCTATATAGCCGAAGGTCAGGGTTTGCTAAGACTGCAACCCTATTTTCCAACCCGGATAGCCGGGGTGCCGTATATCGGGCCCCGCCGCTCAAACCGCCTCAGTTTAAGGGATTTGAACAAATGGCTAAAGTCATCGGTATCGACCTCGGTACGACTAATTCTTGCGTTGCCATCATGGATGGTTCTCAGCCTCGCGTTATTGAAAACGCTGAAGGTGCGCGCACAACCCCCTCAATCGTCGCCTTTACAGATGACGAGCGTCTTGTTGGCCAGCCGGCCAAGCGCCAAGCCGTCACCAACCCCGAAAATACGATTTTCGCGGTGAAGCGTCTTATCGGCCGTCGCGCCGACGACAAAGCAGTGACCAAAGACAAAAAGCTGGTTCCCTTCAATATTGTCGATGGCGGCAATGGCGATGCATGGGTTGAAGCACGCGGCGAAAAGTATTCGCCCAGCCAGATCTCTGCCTTTATCTTGGGCAAGATGAAAGAGACCGCCGAGAGCTATCTTGGCGAAGAAGTCACACAGGCCGTGATCACGGTTCCCGCTTACTTTAATGACGCTCAGCGTCAGGCCACTAAAGACGCCGGCAAGATTGCTGGCCTCGAAGTGCTGCGTATCATCAACGAGCCAACTGCTGCGGCATTGGCCTACGGTCTCGACAAGAAAGAAGCCCGCACGATTGCGGTCTATGACCTTGGCGGCGGTACATTTGATGTCACCATCCTCGAGATCGACGACGGGTTGTTTGAAGTTAAGTCCACCAATGGCGACACTTTCCTTGGCGGCGAAGACTTCGACATGCGGATCGTTAAGTATCTCGCAGCTGAGTTCAAAAAAGAGCACGGCGTTGATCTGACCAAAGACAAGATGGCCCTGCAACGGCTTAAAGAAGCTGCTGAGAAAGCCAAGATCGAGCTTTCGTCCTCACCACAAACCGAGATCAACCAGCCGTTTATCTCAATGTCGCCCCAAGGCGGCCAGCCGCTGCACATGGTCATGAAACTGACCCGTGCCAAGCTGGAAAGCCTGGTTGCTGATCTGATCAAAGCCTCGATCAAACCTTGTCAGGCTGCGCTCAAAGATGCGGGCCTCTCGATCCGCGATATCGACGAAGTTGTGCTGGTTGGCGGCATGACACGGATGCCCCGCGTTAAAGAAGAAGTCACAAAGTTCTTCGGCAAAGAGCCACATCAGGGCGTAAACCCTGACGAGGTTGTTGCCCTTGGTGCGGCCATTCAGGCCGGTGTTCTGCAAGGCGACGTTAAAGACGTGGTCCTGCTTGATGTCACACCTTTGAGCCTCGGCATTGAAACTCTGGGCGGCGTGTTTACCCGGCTGATCGACCGTAACACCACGATCCCAACCAAGAAGAGCCAGATCTTCTCAACCGCCGAAGATAACCAAAACGCAGTGACCCTGCGCGTCTTCCAAGGTGAGCGCGAAATGGCGGCCGACAATAAGATGCTCGGTCAGTTCAACCTAGAAAACATCCCACCCGCGCCGCGCGGCCTGCCACAAATCGAAGTGACTTTTGACATTGATGCCAACGGTATCGTCGAAGTGACCGCTTTGGATAAAGGCACCGGCAAAGAGCATAAGATCACGATCCAAGCCTCTGGTGGCCTGTCAGATAGCGATATCGAGCAAATGGTGCGCGACGCTGAAGACAATGCCGAAGCCGATAAAGAGCGCAAAGAGCTGGTCGAAGCCAAGAACCAGGCCGAAAGCTTGATCCACTCGACCGAACGGTCGATGGAAGAGCATAAGGACAAGGTTGACCCGACCACGATCGAAGCTATCGAACTGGCAATCGCTGCCCTCAATGATGATCTTGAGACAGAAGATGCTGGCAAGATCCGCTCCGGTGTTCAGAACGTGACCGAAGCCGCCATGAAACTCGGCGAAGCCATCTACAAAGCGACCCAAGACGAGAGTGAAGGCGACGACATTCCCGCTGGCGCTGATGAAGGTGACGACACAATCGTCGATGCTGATTTCGAAGATCTCGATGATGAGCAGCGCGACCGCTAAGGTCTGATAAGGCAAGGACTAAACCGGCCCGCACCTTATAGCGGCCGGTTTTTTCCGTTCCCCAGGAGGGTAACTTGCTATGGCAAAACGCGATTATTACGAGGTGCTGGGCGCTGCAAAAACCGCATCGACGGACGAGCTGAAGAAAGCTTATCGGAAAAAAGCAAAAGAGCTGCACCCAGATCGCAACTCTGACAAGCCCAATGCCGAAGACCAGTTCAAAGAAGTAAATGAAGCCTACGAAGTTCTCAAGAACGCCGACAAAAAGGCCGCCTATGACCGGTTTGGTCATGCCGCTTTTGAAGGCGGCATGGGTGCTGGCGCACGGCCGGGCCAAGGCGGCTTTCGTGGCCAAGGTGACTTCGCCAATTCGTTTACCGACGTTTTTGACGATCTGTTCGGCGACTTTATGGGCGGGCGCGGTGGCGCTCAGGGCGGCG
>NVXG01000071.1 GCA_002733805.1 Robiginitomaculum sp.
TGCGCGGCGGCCAGATTGTCGGCTTCCGCTCGGCCGAAGAGCTAAAGAGCAAAACGGCGCGCCAAGACGCGATTGACGCCTTCCTCGGCACGGCAAGCACAGCATAAAAAGGACCCGCCATGAGTGACCAAGCACCTGCCCCTATTTATGAAATTTATGGCATCCGCCATGCGGTCAACACTGTGCGGACCCGCAACAATAATTTCATTATCGACGCAAACCCAACAGAGCCGCTACAGCTTGATTTCTTTTGCTGGGTGCTGGTCAGCCCTGAACGCACGATCATCGTCGATACTGGGCTCGACCCTGAAAAGGGCGCGGTAAATGCCCACCGGCAAGTGATTAGCCCGGTTGATGCCTGGATAGCTCTGGGGATTGATCCCCAGGCCGTTGATACTGTTGTCCTGACCCACGCACATTATGACCATCTTGGCTACCTTGATGCCCTACCCAATGCACGCTTCTATATGCAGGCCGAAGAAATGGCCTATGTCACCGGCCCGTGGATGGAGAAACCTCTGTTTCGGCATGCCTATGCGCTGGATGAAATCAAACAGCTTGTTGATTTACTGCATCAGGGCCGGTTGCATCTTCATGGCCGCGAATATGACATTGCTGATGGCGTATCGGCCCATTGGGTTGGTGGCCATTGCGCCGGTCAAGAGGTTTTGCGCGTGCGCACCGCGCGCGGCTGGGTGGTTTTGGCCTCTGACGCGCTACACTATTATGAAGAGCTTGAACGCGGCATTCCCTTTGCTGTGGCCTTCAACCTGTCAGACATGATTGCCGCCCATGATACGATCCGGGCGCTGGCCGATAGTGATGATCACATCATCCCAGCCCATGATCCGCGCGTCACTGCCGCCTATCCTCCAGCGGCACCAGAATTCAAGAATAAGATCCTGCGGCTTGACCTTACCCCAAAGAACGCGCGATGAAGGTTTGCATCTCGCTATTTTTAGAGGTCTGTGCTGGTACGCAGGGAATATACGATGGACGACAACCTAATACATCAAACCAAAGAAGAACGCGTGGCAAGCTTTTTGCGCGAGGGTATAATCTCGGGCCGCTTCGCGCGGGGCTCAAAGCTCAAGCAAGCGCAGATCGCCGAGATGATCGGCACATCGATCACGCCAGTGCGCGAAGCGATCAAATTGCTCGAGGCCGAGGGCTTTGTGCTGGGCAATTCGCACCGGGGGGCTGTGGTCGCCCCATTCGACATTCATGCAGCCGAAGAAATCACCGACTTGCGGGTGACTTTGGAATGCAAACTTGGGCTCAGAGCGCTCAACCGATTGAACAAGCAAGATCTCGACGCCTTGTGCAAACTGCAAGACCAGTTCGAGGCGGCAGCAGCCCAAGACGACCGCGATGCGGTGCGCAGCATCAACTACCGGTTTCACGAGACCATCTATCAGGCCGCCGGTCTGCCGCAAACATTGCGGTTTGTCCGCACCCTATGGGCACGCTACCCGTTCGACCTGATAAACAAGCTCGACAACCGGATAGAACGCGCCTCGAAAGAGCACCGCAGCATGCTCAATGCTTTGATCGCCCGCGACGAAGCAGCGCTACTATCGGCCTTGCAAACACATATTCGAGCTGGCTGGGACGAGTTCAGCGACAGCTACGTCGAATAGCAACCGGAGACGCCTTTTCGTTCCGTTCCGGTTGCCCACCAACAACCGGACGACCAAAAGGAGCTCACAATGTCTTCTGATACCATCCTTCTTGTTATGGATATGCTCAACGATCTTGTTCACCCCGACGGCATGGGCGCAAAATCTTATGTGCCGCTGTGCAAAGCGCGCGGCGTTTACGACAACACAGCCCATATCATAGCACGTGCGCGCACGGCCGGTGTGATGGTTGCCTATGTTCGCATCGGCTTTTCGCCCGATTATTGTGAATGCCCACCCGCATCGCCACTATTTTCTAAGGCCAAAGAAAACAATGTTTTCAAACTTGGCGAATGGGGCACCGAAATTTTTGAGGACTTTGCCCCGCTGCCCGGTGATCCAGACATAATCAAACACCGCGTTAGCCCATTTTACGCAACCAAACTTGAGCCTTTGTTGCGCGCGCAAGGCATCCGCCACCTGATCCTTACTGGCGTCTCAACAAACGGAGTTGTGTCGGCGGCTGTGCGCGAGGGCCATGACCGTGATTACGCCTGCACAGTGTTGGAAGATTGCTGCGCTGGGGCGACGCAAACCGAACATGAGCATGCACTTTCCGGGCTGCGGCGCTTTGCCAAAATATCAACAGCATCAGAAGTCCGCTTCTCTAGCGGTTAAATCCGCCACCGCGCTCAATCATCCAGTTTAATGCATTATCTTGTAGCTGCATCTGTGTGGTTAAGTCGCTGTGCGGCATTTTTCATCATAAAATCATCTGAATAGCTTCACAATAACCCAAATCTCCTTCTTGACGCTCTCATTTATAATGCATTATATGTTATTCAACGACACGGTCCAAGCGATTCACAGGTTTGGGCAAAATTCAGAAATACTCACAGGGAGGTCCTCAAAAGTGGCCACTGCAGATAAAACAAAAACCCATAGTGTGGGCGAAGCGCCGGCAGAGGGTAAGATTACCGATGAAGCCGTTGCAGCTGCGCGCGCCATGGTCGGCCTACAATTGCGGCCCGAGGGCCCTTACCTTCAAGACGCAACCGCCGATACGTTGCGCAATTGGTGCAATGGCGTCGGCGATCTAAACCCGCTTTACCGCGAGCAAGGCTACGGCGCCGCGTCGCGCCACGGTGTGCAGCTTGGCCACCCAATGTTCCCCATGGCCTTTGGCTGGATCGGTCGCACGCGCTGGGGTCTGCCGGGTGTTCACGGGTTCTATGCAGGCAATGACTGGGAGCTTTTTCGCCATGTTCGCCCCGGCGACAGGGTCAATTCTGTTGAGCGGGTCATTGGCATTGAAGAAAAGGAATCCAAATTCTCGGGCCGTCTTGTGCTGCAATATGTCGAAGCCACCTATTTCAACCAGCGCGGCGAAATGCTTGCCCGTGCACTCGGCACTTGCACCCGGCACGAACGCAAAGCAGCGCGCGATGCGGGCAAATACAAAGACATTAAAACCCACGAATACACTTCCGAAGAGTTCGAAGAACTAGATGCGACCATCATGAATGAACCGATGAACATTCGCGGCTCAAAGGTGCGGTATTGGGAAGATGTTACCGAAGGCGAGACGCTCACACCGATCGTGCGCGGTCCGCTGTCACTCATGGACACAATGGGCTTTCTCGTTGCTTCTGGTCGTGGCCATACGCATGGCGTGGTTTTTCAAGCAGCAATGAAACATCCCGGTCACTTCTTCCGTAACCCCGAAGCGGGTGGCGGCATTGAATATACTGGGATCGGTCATCACAGGGAATCTACCGCCAGGGAAGTTGGCGTGCCGGGCGTTTATGATTACGGCCCGCAACGGTCCTCTTGGCTGGCATCATTGGTTACCAATTGGATGGGCGATGCCGGTTTCCTTAAGCGGGTACGCACTGAAATGCGCCGTTTTAACACGATGGGCGACAGCACATGGTGCAAAGGCAAGGTCACCAAGAAGTATATTAAAGACGGCTTTGCCCTCGTTGATATTGAAATCTGGGGCGAGAACCAGCGCGGCGAGATCACCACACCGGGGATCGCCACTGTTGCTCTGCCGTCGCGTGATCCGCAGCTTCGGGTCTTCCTTGATGGCGGCGAGCTTGAACTTGATCTGCCGGTCGTTCGCTAATTTAAGGACGGGCAGGAGATGAACAGCGATAAACCATTGACCGGAATTCGGGTCATTGAACATGCATCGGGCGTTGCGGCGGCTCATGCCGGTCGGTTGTTTTGCCTGTTGGGGGCCGAAACCATTATGGTTGAGGCCACCGGCCATTCGCCTCTACGTCAAGAGCCGCCCTTTATCGACCAAGAAGGCAGTTCGAGCGCGCTGTTCGCTTATCTTGCGGCGGGCAAACGTAGCACTATTTGCGACCTGACCGCTACCGCAGGCAAGCTGGCATTTGATCACCTGCTCGCGACCGCTGACATCCTGATTGATGACACGCCTGTCGCCGACAGGGCCGCGTTGGGCCTTAGCCCGGCTCAAATCGCAAAAAACCACCCCCATTTGGTGCATTTATCTGTCCTGCCCTTTGGCGCCATTGGCCCCAAGGCCGGTTGGAAAGGCACAGAGCTGAACCTGATCCATGCGGGTGGCGAAGGCTATCTGCTGCCCAACGGGCTGTCGGCGGATCTCTTCCCCGACCGACCGCCCCTAAAAATCGCGGGCCATTTTGCCCAGATGCAAGGCGGTGTTGCGGCCGCCTATGCCGGGCTGGCCGCGCTCTGGACTGATCAGGGCCAATTCGTCGATGCATCGGTGCAAGACGCCAATGTCATGGTCGGCGCCTTTGGCATCCAGCGTTTCGGGGACGGATCCGTTGAGCACAGGCAAACGCGCTCCTTTCGCTATGGCGGCGTCATTGAATGCCGCGACGGCTTTGTCGAATTGTTGATGCTCGAAGAGCGCCAATGGCAGGGCTTGATCACCCTAATGGGGTCGCCTGATTGGGCGCATGACCCTGAATTTGAAAGTGTTCTTGGCCGCTCAGCCCGCGGCGACGAAATCAACCGACACATTCGCGCATGGGCGCGCGGCTGGGCCGTTGAAAACCTTGTCGCCCGCGCTCAAGAGCAAGGCGTGCCCATGGCGCGCTATAATGAGCCTGCGCATATCTTGACCGGCGCACATGAAACCGAGCGCGGAATTTTTCTGGATGTCGAGACCGAGAACGGCACAATGGTCAAAGTCCAATCCCTGCCCTGCCGGTTTTGCGCGCAGTCTCTGCCCATTGATGGCGCGGTGCCGCGCCCCGGCGCTGACCAGCATTTGCTCGAATTTGGCGCGTCTGACAAAAGGATTGGCGGATGAAACCATTAGCCGGTATCCGCATTGCTGACTTTACCGTTCATGCGGCAGGGCCATTTTGCACCCATATGCTGTCACAGCTGGGCGCCGAGTGCATCAAAATAGAAACCGCGCTGCGGCCTGACATTTTTCGCAAATCGCATGCCATTTACGGCCGCGCTGGCCCGGCAACCTTTGATCAGGTCTCGTCCAACAAACTCTCGGTCAGGCTCAACTTAAAGCACCCTGACGGCGTTGCCCTTGCCAAACGGTTGGTTGCTATTTCCGACATCGCCGCAGAGAGCTTTCGCGCGGGCGTCATGGCCCGCCTTGGGCTGAGTTACAAAGATCTGCGCGCTGTGCGAGATGACATTATCATGGTCTCGGTGTCGTCCTCCGGGCAAACCGGACCAGACTCGCATTTTGCCGGCTATGCCCCACTTTTCGGGGCTTGGGGGGGCTTGGGCCATTTGAGCGGCCATGCCGACGGCCCCCCGGTTGAGATGCGTCACGTCATGGACCATTCCGTTGGCCTGCATGCCGCCATGGCCACCGCCGCCGCTTTGCACCAAAGACGGCGCACCGGCAAAGGCTGCCATGTTGATGTCGCCGCACGCGAGGTTGCGTCATCGCTGGTCGGCGATGCGCTGACAGCCGCCTCGGCCGGGGCACAGCCAGAGCGTATGGGCAACGATGACCTGCGCCACGCACCCCACGGTCTTTATGCCACCAAAGATGACGATCGTTGGCTGAGCATCGCCGTTGAGAACGACGCCGAATGGCGCGTTTTTGCCGAGCTGATCGGCCGAGCTGATCTGGCCACCGATGCGCGCTTTGCCCTTGAGACGACAAGGCACAGCAACCGCAAAGCTCTTGATCCTATCATTACAAACTGGTCGCGCACAAAGGTCGGCGAACAGGCAGCGGCGCAGTTACAACAGGCAGGCATAGCCGCCCATCTGTCATGGACCGCCGCCGATATCGTCTCCGATCCACATATGCGCCTGCGCGATGCAATCATTGACGTGGCAGAAACCAATGGCACCATCCGCGCTGCTGTCGGGCGACCATATCGGTTTTCTAGCGACCCGAGCCTCGGGATCACTGGCGGTACGCCAGAATTTGGCGGTGCAGAAGATTATGTATTCGGCGATTTGCTCGGGCTTACACGCCCAGAGATTGACGCGCTGATCGACGCTAAAGCAATCTATTGAAGGATCACAAATGACCAATGCTCCCGCGCAAGACTACAGCAATGCTGTTGGCCGTACCCAGCGCCAAACCGCAATAATCGAAACCGACAAAGCCGCTGCACTGGCCGCGACACTTGATCTTGATGATGCACCGGCCAGCGGTAGCCCGCTGCCACCGGGCTGGCATTGGCTCTATTTTAACCCCTTCGTTAAACAGCGCGACATCGGCTCTGATGGCCATCCCAAACGCGGCGGTTTTCTGCCCGATATTCAGTTGCCGCGCCGCATGTGGGCTGGGGGTCGGCTGACCTATCACAGCCCGCTGATTGTTGGCGCACCGGCTGACAAAGAAAGCGAAATTATCAAGGTCACTGAAAAATCTGGTAAATCTGGCCAGCTGGTATTTGTTACCCTGCGGCACCGCTTATTACAGAACAACATTCTGGCCATCGAAGAAGAGCAAGACATCGTCTTTCGCGCGGCGCCACCGGCCGGTGCGCCCCGCCCGACGCCCGCCCCTGCCCCTGAAACCGGCACCAGCACCCAGCTCATTACGCCTAACCCGGTTTTGCTGTTTAGGTTCTCCGCGCTCACATCGAACGGCCACCGCATTCACTATGATCGCACCTATGCGCAACAAGAAGAGGGCTACCATGATCTTGTCGTGCATGGCCCACTTACCGCCACGCTTTTGCAAGGTTTTGCGCAAAATTGCAGACCAGATGCGCGCCTCACCCAGTTTAACTTTCGCGGCATGGCCCCTCTTTTTGGTGACCGGCCCTTCAGTCTAGAAGCCAACCCCGCCGCCGACGCCAACAAGATTGACGTTTGGGCGCGTGGCCCAGATGGCGCACTGGCCATGCAGGCCAGCGCCGAATTTTCGGACTAGTTTATGCAACATATAAAAGCAGCCCAGAGCTATTTGTTTGTGCCCGGACAGCGCCCCGATAGGTTTGCCAAAGCCGCAGCTTCCGGCGCTGATGAGATCATCCTCGACCTGGAAGACGCCGTTGGGCCGGACATGAAAGATCAAGCGCGGGCCAACATCTTGGACTGGTTCGCCCAAGGTGGCACCGGCATTGTCCGGATCAATAGCCACGACGCGCCGTGGTATTGTGATGATCTGGCCGCCCTTAGAGACAGCCAATGTACGGCGCTGATGGTGCCCAAGGCCGATCCTATAAGCTTGGCTAGGGTGGCGGCCGAGGCACCCGACAAGCCGCTGATCGCATTGGTTGAAACAGCCGCTGGCATTGCCGGTCTGCGCGACAGCATTATGCAGCGCGGGGTCACGCGGCTGGCCTTTGGCAATCTGGATTTTGGCGCCGATATGCGCCTCCCGGCCGGCGGCAGTGTGCTTGATCACGCGCGGTATGAAATCGTGCTCGCCTCGCGGCTGGGTAATCTGCCCCGGCCCATTGATGGCGTGACCACTGACCTTAAAAGCACAAGCGCTATCACGGCTGATGTGCAACATGCGCGCGCTCTGGGTTTTGGAGCAAAGCTGTGCATTCACCCCGCCCAAATCAGTGCCGTCGCCCAGGGGTTTTTCCCCGCACCTATAGAGATCGATTGGGCGACAAGATTGCTGACGGCGCTGAAAGATGCCGCTGGGGCTGCTGTGCAAATTGATGGAAAAATGGTCGACAAACCCCTGATCGACCGCGCCCGGCAGATCTTACAAGATGCGGAAGTTACGGGCTAAACCCGCAAAGCCGCGCAAAAATTGCGCCCGGCCGCAGACAGATTTCAGCTTAGTCTGGGGTCTTTCTGCTGCCAATATACGCGCGCAGTTCTTTGACATATTTGTGATCATCCGAAAGTGAAACAAGGAAGCGATCTTCGAGCCCGCCGAGCCATTTATCTGCCTCCTGACTATTGCCCTGAGCATCCAGCATTTTCCCGATCCAGAAACATGTCCTGTCCGTATCAGAATGCCCGGTGCCAAAACTTTCCGATTGGCGCTGAATGTCCCAGATCGCCCGAAACTCTGCCTCCGCTTCGGCGTAGCGGCCTTGGCCACCGATCTGCTGGGCCAGACCATGGCGCGCAGCTATCGTTTGTGGATGCGCCTCACCAAAAATATCTGGCTGGCGCAATATATCCCAAACAGCCCGCATTTCTGCTTCAGCTTCGGCATTTCGGCCCTGCCTGCCAATCTCATATGCAAGATTATGGCGCGTTGTCAGCGTATCCCGGTGCGCCTCGCCAAGGCTTTCCAAGCGGCGTTGGATATTCCAAATCGCTCGGAACTCTGCCTCCGCTTCGGCAAAGCGACCCTGATCGCCAATTATGCTGGCAATGCTATGGCGCGTGATCAATGTATGCGGGTGTTCTTCCCCAAGATTGTCTGATCGGCGTTGGATATTCCAGACCGCCCTAAACACGGTTTCGGCCTCGGCGTAGCGCCCCTGGCTGAGAATAGCCCCAGCAAGATTGTGGCGTACAGCCAAAGTATGAGAATGCACCTCACCAAAATTCTCCAAACCACAATAGGCTTCCCAAACGGTTTGCAGCTCCTTTTCGGCCTCGCCGTAGCGCCCCAGCCCGATGATTTGTCGGGCGAGACTGTCGCGGGCCACCAAAGCGTGAGGGTGTTTATCACCGAAACCGTCCAAATGGTGGTAGATATCCAAGACCGCCCGACATTCGGCCTCCGCCTCAGCGAAGCGGCCCTGATTGCCAATATGCTCCAAAAGTTTGGACCGTATCAAAAGTGTTTGAGGGTGCGCCTCGCCGAAGGCTTGCGCAAGTTCGGTATAGAGAAACCGAAACACGCGCTCCAAATACCGTGAACGGTAGGCGCTCTCAAACGCTACAACCCGTTTATTGAACCAATCCCAAAAGCCTTTCGGGTCTGAGAAGAGCTTATGGCGTAAGGCCGCATCAAATGCTGCTTCGTGGTCAGTCGTCACTACAGCTTCAGCTGATGGCTGCGCGTCAGCGTCGTGCATATCAAAGAGCGCCGTGTGTATCTGCGCCCACCGTTCTGGGCGTTCTTTCTGTTCCCGGTCCTGCGCCATTTGGCGCATCAGATTATGCATTACCGGGTCACCATTAGTGGCCAGCGAAATGAAACTCTGGCGCGCGAGCCAACCCCAGTTCAGCTGCCCAAGCGCACCGGGAAAAACCAGCGCCAACCGGTTCATAATCGGCTCGGACAGGTCATGCGGATAAGACGCATAGCGCATAATCTCCCGCTCAGGGTCGGAAAGATGGTTCCAAAACCTCGGTAAAACGTCATGCTGGCTGGCTGCAAAGTCATCAATTTGTGGCACGCCGTCCTCGCTAAGATCGGCATATTGCGAGACTTGAAGGTCAAGATAAAACGGCAGCCCGCCGGAACTACTGACGATCTTTTCTCGAATGTCCGCGTCTTCGATAGGAACACCGGCCAAAAACTGATCAGCGTCTTGGTCCGATAGTTTCCCCAAGGAATGGCTGTCCACGATTGGCGCCCAGTCTTTATCGATCTCATCCCACCGCAGTTTGTCGCGCCCAAAAATCAAGAACAGCACCCCCGGCGCGTCTTGAACCAAATTGCGCACCCATTCATCCGCATGGGCTCCATTGACGGTATCATTGCTATTATAATCACGCCAAAGCGCTTCAAACGTATCGAGGCAGATAGTGATCCGACTGGACGGGTTCTCGGCCAGAAGATCACAAATATCGGCACCCAGATAGCGCGGTAAATTTTCGGCAATGGCGTCTTGGTCGAGTTGATCAAGCCCAGCCAGAACGTGTTTTCCGCGCCGCGCCAGCCATTCCTGTGTGCGGTTGGTCAAGCGTTTCGATATCTTGAAAAGCAGCCCAAGACCGGGAATATCGGCGAGCACTTCGCCGGTGATTTCGCCAACCGTTCCACCGGCAATTTCAGAAAACTCCTCCAACAGCCCATTATCGCCTTTGTAAAGCTCAGGGTGTTTTTGCCGCATATCTATGCCGGGATCGCTGAGGGAATGCAGGCGGGAAAAAGCTGTATCAAAGCAAGGAAACCGGGCGCCAAATACCTGAGCAAGCTGAAGTCGGATCGATAAGAGCGCGCGCTCCGAGCGGCGTAGGCGCGGATATTCAAAGTTAACTCTGGCATGGGAAATTTTTTGGCCGGTATTGTCGCCAGCTATTTCTGAAGCAATCCGCATCAGCTCACGCGACAGAGCCGATTTGCCCTGTCCGCCTACACCGTACCACGCAAGAACACTGTATTTGCCCGGCGGCTGGCGCCCGTCAAAGGCTGCGCGGAACAAGCTGGTCGCGTCTTCTCGGTCGGTAAAAACACGCTTCGCTTCGAAGGCCTTCCTGACATGGGATGGTTTCATAAGAAAGCCTCATCAGTAAACCGCTGCCTGCATGCGCATACTATAGCCCGCAGCAGCCAAACTTGTCATCCGGTTAGGTTAGCCGGTCTCAAATCTTACCTTTAATTTCAGCCCATCCAGCAAACGAATACTCATTTCGTAATGTGAGCGCACTCGGCTCAAGGCCCATCCGACTTCGCTGTTATTGACGGCTGAGAACGTCAGCTATTACATCGGTACAAGCGCATGTCGTCATTGCCTAAGGCTGGCTCGTTCCAGCGCGCAGGTTTGATGCGGTCTGGTTCCGTAATCGGCTGACATATATAGAAAATACTCTGCGCGCCTCGTGACACAGGTAACCCATTCCGCATGACAATTCCCGCCACAAAATAGAGTATATATTTGGAAAACTCCAAGTTTGGAGGCGCGATGCAATCGGCGATGACAGGCAATCTGAACTTTTCCTATCTGCCAAAGCCCTCGCTAATATCGTCTAGTTTTGATTATGAATCCTGACCCCGGTTTGTGTCCACAAGATCATTGAGCAAAGTGATCCGCTGAGACATCCGCGCCGCGCCAATGCGCGAGACCAGCATTTGGTCTTCGTCTTCAACTTCAGAGCGTATTTGCATCATCCGCTTTTTGCCAAGATCAGAAATAAGCAGATTGATTTGCCGCTGGTCAGATTGTGCCACCTGCCGGTGGACGAGACCATTAGATACCATCCGGTCCACAAGTTTGCTCAGGGTTGGTGGATTAATCAACACGATGTGCGCAAGCTCTCCCATTGTGAGCCGCGGGTCACCCTCCAACGCTTCAATAATGCGCCAAGCTTCTATCTGCAGGCCGTGCTTTTTTAACCGACTGGTCAGAGAGCCGTTTACCGCACGATGTGCCGCTGCAAGGGCATAAGACACGTATTGGTCCATCGAACCTATGTGCTGCGACATGCGTATCTCCACTTTGTTCACCTTCAAAAATTAGTTGACGTGGAAAGAAATTTCAAATGCTCTAATGCGACGGCCGGGGGGGATTTAGGAAAAATACGTTGATATATGACAGCGTTTGACCAACCATATATGCCAGTTGAACTGGATGATTTGCGCAGCATTACCTTTGCCCGCTCCAGCGATGCATATCGCGTTGCCCTGCTTATTCCCCTGTGCGGATCTGCGGGGCTTTGGGCGCCATCTTGCATTTCAGGCGCCCAAATTGCTGTGGCCGAACTCAACGAGGCTGGTGGCATACAGGGCCGTAAAGTGCAGTTGATCATGATCGACGCAGCACGTGAGGCTTGCGAGCCTGTAGAAGAGATCGTCAATGGTTTGATCGAGGGCGGATTTATTGATGCTATGTTGGCATGCATATCAGCGCCGGTGCCAGCGTCTGAGCAAAGTCGTCCGACAGCGGATACCTTATATTTATACGCCACTTTTTGCAGGCGGTGAAAAACACCCAGCATTTTTCGATTGGCGAAATACCTGACGAACAATTGGGCCGGCAATGGCGCTCATTCAAAGCCAGTTTGGGCCCATAAAGCTGGGCGCTTATAGGCAATGATTACGTCTGGCCGCGTAGCTCTCATTCTTACACAAAACAAAAGTTGTAAGCTCTGGCGGCGCATTTGAGCGGTTTCTGCCCTTTGGCTAGCGCAATATGGACCTTATTATCGCGACGATTAGGGAATCCGGGGCCGAGGCGGTTTTGATATCACTGGTGGGTCAGGATGCGGTGACCTTTAACCGAGCTTTTGGGCATGCGGGGCTGCATGATGGCATGGTGCGTCTGTCTTGCGCGATTGAAGAGAACGGTTTGCTTGCCTGCGGCGCGAATAACTTAAAGCGGTTATTTGCGGTTTTTTCTTACTTTGGCACCCTCTCCACACCTGCATGGTAATCCCCCCTAAGAATAGTGGCGTTCATAAGTAGGAATTTCTCGGCAAGATATCTGAGGAGATTTTTGATGAAGACAGCACGATATAGCGACGCACAGATCATGGGCATACTGAAGCAGGCAGAGGGCGGTCTGCCTGTCTCTGAACTGTGCCGCGAACATGGCATGAGCAGCGGCTCCTTTTACAAGTGGCGGGCCAAGTATGGCGGTATGCCCTCTCGGTGATGCAAGCATCACCTGCCGGGTAATAGACGCCTCTATGATCAGCCAGATGAAGGCGCTGGAGGACGAAAACCGGCGACTGAAGAAGATGTATGCTGAGAAGAGCGTGCAGAATGAGCTTCTGAAGGAGGCGCTCGAAAAAAGCACAAAGGCGCTCCCTGCGCAGGGAGATGGCTGTTCATGCGGTCGCACACCACAGGGGCGCTGGCCTGCCGGACATTTTTCATTAGCGAGACCTGTTATCGTTACGAGCGCAAGTTGAGCGATGAAAATGCGGAAATTTCTGACTGGTTGGTGAGGTTGACGAGCAACCGTCGAACCTGGGGTTTCGGATTATGTTTTCTCTATCTGCGTAACGTCAAAGGCTGTGGCTGGAACCACAAACGGGTTTACCGGATCTTCTGCGAGTTGGAATTGAACCTGCTGGATGACTTCAATCGCGAGGGCGTGGGTATCGAAGTTGACTTCTCGCGACCCGCAGGTCGGGTTGTCCGAAGTTTGGACCATATCATTGAATGGCGTGGCAAACCCAAGATCATTCGAGTCAATAATGGCCCCGAATATGTCAGTGGAAAGCTGATGGCGTCTGAGAAACGGGGCATCGGGCTTGAATATATCCAGCCCGGAAAGCCACAACAGAATGCCAATATCGAGCGCTACAATCGCACGGTTCGCGGAGAATGGCTGGGGCTATACATATTTGAAACCATTGAGGAGGCGCAGGAGCAGGCCACACAATGGCGCTGGACTTACAACAACGACCGACCCAACAGCGGCATCGGCGGGATCACACCTGCCATGAAACTGAGAATGGCCGCATGAATTCTACGGATGAGCCCTATTAAAAACGGGGGGATTACCCGCCTGTTAAACCTATCGTGCACAAGGAGCGTCTATTCGAATTTATTGCCGCCGCAAAATATTTTCCTTCTAAGTTGAATTGGTGCCAAGTCCCATTTTCAATCATCTGGTTTGTGTTCGTTTGGTTGGTTCCAAAAGGTTTCTGATGTTGAAATTCCAGAACCTGGGCAGCAGCTTTCTCAAACAAAAGACTATTGATTGGGCACATCATACTGGCGCAAAAATTCGTTGAATTGCTCCAGAACATCCAATGGGTAGGGCGTTACAAGTGATATACGCTTGATACTGGTGAAGGGGCACAGCGCGAGTTGCGTGTCGACACAAGCGCGCGCTTTGTCGCTGTTTCCGGTAGCGTCATAGCAGAAACCGAGGATCAGTTGTACCAGATCGGCGGCCTGAGAAAATCGGGCGTATTGCTCCAGTTTTGGGATCGCCAGATTGAAGTCTCCGGCAATAAAATAGGCGCGCCCGGTATTCAGAACATAGGTGTTCTTTTGGTCAATATCGACACGGCTTCCCTGTTCAAAATGCGCCAATGCCTCTGCTAAGTTCCCCTGATAGCTTTGCAATATACCGCGCAATCCGTGGCTTGGATTTCCTGACGGTGTCAGGCTCTCGGCCAAACGAACATAATCTTCCGCCACATCATATTGTCGTTGATAGACCGCAACATAAGCCAACAAATGGACAGGGGTATAGGCACGCTCATTGACACTCAGGGCCTTGTTCGCAGATTGTTGGGTGCGCTCCAGCTCGCCGGCAGGATCGGATGACCAAATGCCTGAAGCGCGGATCAAGTACAGAATTGCGAGTCCCATATGGCTGACATAAAGGTCGGGCTGCAGCTCCACCGAACGTCGTAATAGTTTTTCAGCAGTAATATAATCTTCCGGCATTCTGGTCCGCAACAATCGGCGCGCATTATAAAAAAGATCAACCGGATCGGCGCTGGAAGCCCCTTTTGCCGCGGCGATTTTGGTGCGATCAAGCGCCAGATCAGCGAGAACGCGATTAATAATTTTGTCTGTACAAAGTTCCAGCGCGCTTTGGTCCCCCCCCGCAGGGCAGGTAAACTGGTCCGCCCAGATCAGCCGGTCCGCTTCAACGCCGGTCAGCTTGGCCAGAATGGTCGCCTGCTCGCCAGTTCCTCGAATGCTGCATCGCAAACAATACCCTGTACTGGCCGCATCTTTGGGCGGTGTGCCCAGCCGCAATGCATAGAGGAATTGCCCGGAAAACGCGACGGTAAGCTGATCGAACAGGGCGATGGCCATGGTGCCAAGACCGGGATGGTCCTGAGCGCTCGTCACCTCGGGCAAAAACAGGTCAACACTTTCCTGCGCGGGCGCAATCGGGTCGCTGACAGCAGCCTCCAGTGGCGCAGCCGCGATGATGTTGCCTACAAAACGAATACCGGCCCCGCGCACCGTGCGGATCAGGCGCTGATCGGTGCCATTATCCCCCAACGCTTTGCGCGCTGCGTTAATACGGGTGGCCAGCGTGCTTTCCGAAACAATGCGCCCTTGCCAGACATGTTCAATCAAGTCATCGCGCGACACCACCCGGTCAGGGTTGGCGACAATATAAGTCAGCAGGTCGAAGACTTGTGGCTGAACAGCGATCAGCCCGCCGTCACGCGACAACTCGCGCCGGTCCAGATCGAGGGTAAAATTATCAAATAATACAATCATTTAACCGGTTATTCTGCGCTTACCCCTGCAGTGTAACACGTTTTGCCTCAGGCATAAATCAACGCAATATCAAGGAAATATCAAGACCGTCTAAAAGCTTCGCTGGGTTCTCTTCGCCCAAGGTGTGGTCATCGAAAGGCGGCGGATCGGCTATCGGCTCGGCTCTCCCCGGCAACAAAAAGGAGAGTTTCGATGATTGTCAAACACCTCAAAAACCTGATCGCAGGCATTGCCATGAGCGCCAGTATAGGCGCACCGGTATTTGCTCAGGACAGCGCGCTGCCGATCAGTTTACCTGCGTCTGAAACACCGCTTCAGCAAATAGCTTTATTGGAAAGCAATATATTAAATGAAAGCCGGGGCGTCATGGTCGGCGACATGCATGCCGGTGTATTGCAAATTTCCGCATTGTTGCGGCGCAGCCGTTTCGAAGAACAATGGGCCTTTGTCCCCGCCGCCAATAGTTGGATCGAAATCGGCCATAGTGAAGTGGCCTCTGACAGCGAGTCTGAGGTTGAACTTGATGTCGATTACCTCGCAAAAATCATCGAGACCTATGGCGATGTGTATATCGTGCATTTTCACCCCGCCAGTTTTTATGACAATGGCCGATGGGCCGACGGAATGTTTGGCTCCAATTATGATGCCCGCGATCTGCAAAATGACGAGGTCGCGATGATTGGGCTGGCGCTGCCAAGTGCGTCGGATGTCGCCGCCTCGGTGCAACTGGTCGAATTGTTGGGCAACGCCGCGTTGCGTTCAAAGTTGCGGTTTTTGGTGATCAGTCCGCTAGGACAGGTTGAATATGGAGCGACTGATCCGGGCAGGGCGCGCATCATTTTTAATCAAGGCAATCCGCGTATAAACATAATGCGCGAACTGGCGACCGCCAGCGCCATCCGGCGGGGACAACGAAATATCGCACGATTGATTGCCACTCTGCCCCAGCCGACAATTGGCGAAGTGATTGCTGCGCTGTGTGCCGAAGGGTCTAGCGATATCTATCAACTGCACTATAAAGCGCAGCCAGCGGGGTAAAAATCGCGATCACTTTTTTCACCATTGTTGCTAGCTGTTTGATCCCAAGGTTTGATGGTCCAATCTATTCGTTGGAATAGAAGGAAGCATTATGGGACAGATACGTCACGGTTGCGCCACGTACTGTTACCCGGCAGGGCATTCAAAGAATGCCTGAGAGGGCACGCACGCTATCCGAGCAACAATACAGCGATCGCAA
>NVXG01000072.1 GCA_002733805.1 Robiginitomaculum sp.
ACCTTTACATCTGAACAGGCTTTGCTATAGCCCCGGTTCGCTTTTCGCGAGCGGAAAATGTATTCCTCGGTAGCTCAGTTGGTAGAGCAAGTGACTGTTAATCACTGGGTCGGCGGTTCGAGCCCGTCCCGAGGAGCCATTTTCCCCCGAAAACCGAACCTTACAGATATTTCCATGCACAACACACTTGTCAGTAACGGCAAGGAAGCTGACATTGTCTGCCATGAAGTCCGATACAGATATTCACACCCTAAGCGACCAAGCGCGGGCCTGCACCCTGTGCGCGACACATTTACCCATGGGACCCCGACCGGTGTTTCAAGTGTCCAACCGCTCCAAAATCCTGATTGCCGGGCAAGCGCCGGGTCGAAAGGTCCACGAAACTGGCATTCCGTTTGATGATCCCAGCGGGAAACGCTTGCGGCGCTGGTTGGGTGTAGATCGCGATACATTTTATAACCCGGACAATTTTGCCATTCTGCCCATGGGCTTTTGCTTCCCCGGCACCGGAAAATCTGGCGATAATCCGCCCCGGCCCGAGTGCGCACCCCAGTGGCGCGAAGATTTTTTGGGCGCAATGCCAGAGCAAAAATTACGGCTGATTATTGGCCAATATGCAATTGGCTGGCACTTGCCGCAGGTCCGAAAACAAACACTGACCCAAACAATTGTCGATTGGCGATCCTTCTGGCCAGAACTATTGGTCATGCCCCACCCCAGTCCACGCAATATTGGCTGGTTCAAAGCCAATCCATGGTTTGAGCAGGATATTATTCCTGAACTGCAAAAACAGGTAAAAGCCATTTTTGCACCGCCCCAAGACCTAGAATAAGGCATTTTGCAATTGCATTCGCGTGGGGCGGCATTGTACTCTTGGACAAGTTGTGGTGCAAAGAGGTACGCTTTGCACCATTGAGCCTGGGGAATACTGGCAAAATGGACCGAAAAATACCGCCTTCAGCCAGTGAAGAGCACAATGCTGACCTGATCGAGCAAGCCTATTCCCTGACCACCAAACCCGAAGAATACGACCAATTGGTCCTGACTTGGGAAAAGCGCATTACTGCGGTGGTCAAAACCAACAATCTGGAAGTTGGCAGCCATGAACATCCCATAGCCACCGGGGTCGATGAACACCTGTTACGGGCTTTTGAAATTATCGAGAGATTGGGCGCAGCCGAAGGTAATTCTCTGGTATCATTGGATGATTTGCTGGCAGCTTATACTTGCCCAGCCATTCTGGCCCGACCTGATGGCACCATACGGGCCGCCAATAATGCCGCCGCAGAAATTTTGGGTGTCTCGACCCACGTCAGTGAAATCGCCATGGATAGCGACAAGGCCTTGGCCTTGCTGGATCGCCTGTCGCCCAAACAAGGCGTCCGGTCTGGCTTGCAAACCGTATTGCGGGCTTACGGCACGGACGGGCAATCTTTGGTGTTGGTTCTCAGCCCCCACCTGCGCGATCAGGAAGAGCCATTGACCCTGATCCTGACCGCCGAGATCAACTGGACGCCTAATGTCGATCAATTGCTGCGCGGTGGCTTTGGCCTGACCGAAGCCGAGTGTCGGGTGACCAACCAGATCATGATCGGGCATTCGGTGGCAGAAATTGCCCGCAATACCGACAAATCTGTCAATACAATTCGCTCGCAAATCTCGGCTGTATTGACCAAGACCGGTGCACGAAAACAGAGCGATCTGGTTCGTCTGGTCGCCGGTATTTCGCAAGTAATAACCGCTGATCCTACCCAAAAAAGCGAAGCCAACACCAAAACGGATCAAGCGCTGGACGATGTGCAGGAACATATCATGGTCCTTCCCTGTGGACGGCGCGTGGCCTATCGCCTGATCGGACCCCAAACCGGGCGCTGGGCCATATTCAGCCACTCGATGTTTGGTGGCCCCTACCTTTCGGCTGCCGCCCGGGCCAGATTGCACCACCATAATATCCGCTTGCTGGCCGTGGCTCGCCCCGGCTTTGGCGAAACGTCACCCGCCTCGCGCAATCGTAAAAAACGACACCAGACCATGGCGTCTGATCTCAAAGCGGTGATGGCCCACCTCGGCACCGGGCCTTGTGTTCTACTGGGACAAGAAGCCGGTGGCGGACAGGGCTATGCCATCGCTCATTTTGAACCGGGTCTGATTATTGGGCAGGTCAATTTCAGCTCCGGTATTCCGTTTACCAAGCCCGAACATATCGAAGGCCTGCCATCGCGCATGCGTGGCTTTATGTGGACGGCCCGGTTGGCTCCCCATATTTTACCCCTGATGATCCAAGGTGCCGTTGCGCTGCTGCAAAAAGGCCGGATTGATCTGTTTCACCGAACGTTTTACCACGGCGAAGGGTTGGATTATCAAATTAGCCAACGCCCAGAAGTTGCAGCCATTTTACGCAAAGGTGCGGAATTTGCCCACGCGCAAGGCCATGAGGCTATTTTGTATCAAGCCATTGATTTATCAGTAGATTGGTCAGAATACCTGACCCATTTTAAACATCCGACGGTATTATTGCACGGACATCAAAATTCACAGTTTCCGTATGCATTTGTTCGTGATTTTGCCGCAGAGCGCAAAAATGTACACTTTATCGAAATTGAAGATGGCGGATTGCTGCTGATGCACACCCACCCCGAACTAATTATTGATACGCTGCACAGGCAGATGAGCAGTATTCGCGGCTAATCATCTGCCTCATGTTATCGCTCGCCCGACTCGGTAAATAACGGTACTTATAAAGTCTTGTTTTCGAATCAGGCTGATTGACATGAAACGTACCCGAACCAAGATCGTCGCCACCTTGGGACCTGCTTCGGCCAGTGAAAAAATAATTTCCAAATTGTTTGATGCGGGTGTGGATATTTTCCGGATGAATTTTTCGCATGGCGAACATCAGGATCATAAAAAAGTATTCGATACCATTCGCCAAGTCGAACGCGACAAAAAGCGCCCAATTGCCATTCTGGCAGATTTGCAAGGGCCAAAACTGCGACTTGGTGTGTTTGAAAATGATGAAGTTACGTTGGCCGCCGGGCAAGCCTATCAATTTGATATGGACCCCGACCCCGGCAATGACCAACGGGCCAGATTACCCCACAAGGAAATATTCTCGGCCGTTTCAAAAGGCGATATCCTACTGGTCAATGATGGCCGCATGCGTTTCAAGATTATCGAAGTTCAAAAAACTAAAATGCAAGTCGAGGCCATGGTGGCGGGTACGTTGTCCAACCGCAAAGGGGTTAACCTGCCCGGCGCCCATTTGCCCATTTCAGCACTGACCACCAAAGACCGAAAAGACTTGCGCTATGCCCTGTCGCTCGGAGTGGATTGGGTTGCCTTATCGTTTGTGCAAGGCCCGGAAGATGTGGCTGACTTACGCAAATTGATCAAAGGCAAGGTCGGCATTATTGCCAAATTGGAGAAACCGCTGGCCATCGAGCATTTGGATGCCATTTTGGACCTATCCGATGCGGTCATGGTGGCCCGTGGTGATCTGGGCGTTGAGATGCCGCCAGAAGCGGTTCCGGTCCTGCAAAAGGAGATCATCGCCAAGGCGCGGGCCAAAGGCAAACCGGTTGTGGTTGCCACCCAAATGCTGGAAAGCATGATCGACAACCCGGCCCCGACCCGGGCCGAGGCCTCTGATGTGGCCACGGCCGTGTATGACGGGGCTGATGCGGTGATGTTATCAGGCGAAACCGCCGTGGGTAGTTATCCGGTGCTGGCTGTGGCCATGATGGAAAAAATCATCCGCCGGGTGGAACGATCCGATAGTTGGCGTACCATGTTGGCCACGAGTCCGCGCAAACCAGAATCCACTACCGCCGATGCAGTCATGGCGGCGGCCCATCTGGCGGCTGACACCATCAATGCGGCGGCGATTGTCACCTATACGTCTTCTGGCTCCACGGCGCTTCGTGCTGCCCGAGAGCGGCCGATTGAGCGCATTATCGGCATGACTCCCAACAGCAACACCGCCCGGCAATTAGCCCTTGTATGGGGCATTACCGCCTGCATGACCGAAGATGCCAAAGACATGGACGATATGGTCGATAAAGCGATTTCCATGGTAAAATCCGAAGGGATCGCCAAAGCAGGAGACCGCATTGTGGTCACCGCTGGGATCCCGTTTGGGTCGCCCGGCAAAACCAATCTTGTGCGGATTGCCCGGGTCAACTAACGCTGTTTTTAAGCCTAGAAATTCAGATCGCCTAGATCAAAATTATCTTGTTTTTGAAGCCACCAATGGCTCGATTTCTTCCTGCCAGTTTCGGTACCGGCATACCCCGGAAGAACGATCCGCAATCCTGCGTAGTTTGCTTACCGCCATTTGATCGCGCAGCCCATGGCGGATGTCTGGACTTCTGGACCGTGCCCAGTCTCGGCGATCTGGCGCATGGCCTCATACAATTCGCGGCGGGTGTCCGGCGCGGCGGCTTGCCTGCCCGACGCATCCAACCGCCCGCGATATTGTAGGCCGAGACCCGCATCGAACCCGAAAAAATCCGGGGTACATACCGCGTCATAGGCCCGGGCAATGCTTTGGTCCTGATCCAGCAGGTATGGAAATGTGAATTTGTTCTCGTCGGCAAACCGGATCATATTTTGCGGTGAGTCATCTGGATAGCTCTGCCAGTCATTCGACATGATTGCCACCACACCAATGCCCAGTTCGTCCAGCGCCGCCGCCTCGCGCACAATCCGGTCGGTGATGCTGCGGACATAGGGGCAATGGTTACAGATGAACATCACTAATGTGCCGTTTGCACCGCGCACATCGGACAGCGTAACGGGCTGGCCATCCAGACCGGGCAAAGCAAAGTCTGGCGCTTTCCATCCAAAATCACAAATCGGGGGATGGGCCGCCATATTGTTTCTTTCATCATTGTGCAGACACGTCCCGGTAAAGATAGTCCGATCGTGCGCGGGATGACTAGAGAGAAAACCGGCGGCGCGCCGGGATCAGATGATGGGGACCGAGCTGATTGTTCGACCAAAGCTCAGGTTATGCGCGTTCGCCCCGCAAGCGCGCTTTGGCTTTTTTCGCACCCAGCAACGGCAAAATAACCCCCATGTCGGGGCCGTGTTTTTGCCCGGTCAACGCGAGGCGCAATGGCATGAACAAGCCCTTACCCTTGCGTCCAGTTTCGGATTTGAGGGCATTGGTCAGGTCTGACCAACTATCATCTGCAATCGTTTCCGGCAGTAAGTTCGCAGCAATCCCAGCAAATTCCCGGTCTTCAGCATCAATCACCGGATCAATCTGGCCGGTTACGATGTCGTTCCAACCCGCGACATCAGCCAAGGCGTTCAGATTGCCCCGAATGGCTAGCCACAGTGCTTCGCCGCAAGTGGCATCAATTTCGGCCAAGCGCGCCTCGACATCCGCATAAGATGCCTCGTGCAACAATTTGGCATTCAAACTGTCCAGTTCGGCCGGATCAAACCGGGCCGGGGCACGGGCGATTTTGCTGAATGAAAATTCCTCAACCAATTGGTCAAGGCTTTGGCGTGGCTCAACCGGATCCGACGTGCCGATTTTGGCCAATAGCGACAAGATCGCCATCGGGTCCATCTGCTCTTCGTCGCGCAATCCGGCAACCGAGAGTGTACCCAGACGTTTGGACAATTTGCTGCCATCCGCCCCGATCAACAAAGGATGGTGCCCCATCATGGGCGGTTCGGCATCCAATGCCCGGAAAATTTCAATCTGGGCCGCTGAGTTGGTTACATGGTCCTCGCCCCGCACAATATGGGTGATCCCCAGATCAATATCATCGACCACTGACGGTAAGGTGTACAAATAACTGCCATCGGCTCGGATCAACACCGGATCAGATAATGAGCTAGTATCAATTTTCTGACTGCCCCGGATCACATCATCCCAAACCATTGTTTGACCGGACAATTTGAAGCGCCAATGGGCTTGGCGACCTTGTGCCGCTAACTCGGCCCGCGCCGCATCATCCAACGCCAACGCCGCCCGATTATAAACTGGCGGCTTACCTTGGGCCCGTTGCAATTTTCGTTGCCGGTCCAACTCTTCGGCCGTCTCGAAACACGGATAGAGTAGCCCTTTGGCTTTTAACGAAGCTGCGGCTTCATCATAAGCGGCAAAGCGGCTGGATTGCTTGGCGGTTTCATCATGGATCAGACCCAGCCAAGCCATGTCGGTAAAAATACCGGCTTCAAATTCAGCCGTAGAGCGTTCCAGATCGGTATCATCGATCCGTAGCAAAAACGTTCCGCCCTGCGACTTGGCGAATAGCCAGTTGAGCAGTGCGGTACGGATATTTCCCACATGCAATTTGCCAGTGGGGCTGGGGGCGAAACGAACCTTGACGGTCATGGAATAGGCTCCGGAAAATGGTGAACTTGATCGAGCGGCTTGTGCGCGGCTGTCGCCGCCTTGTCAACATTGGCTAGTCGCGTTCTTGCTCATCGGGTAATTGTTCGCTGTCGTCTTCAGGTCGGCCCGGCACAACATAGCCACCCTTTAACCAACGGCCCAGATCAACCTGCTGGCACCGCTCGCAACAAAATGGTTTGTGAGCTGGATCGGTCGGCTTTTTACAAATCGGACATTTGACCGGTGTACTCATTTGGGTACGACCTCCCATTTTTGGCGGCTAAAACTCTCATTGCGCTCTAGGGAAAAACGCGGACCAATGCGGTCCTGCATCGACGAAACCCAGCCAATATCATCAGCTGATAGCCAATCATGCAGCACCGCACCGGCTTGCAATTGCAAGGTCGCGCCACCCTTGGCCAGCGCTTCGTTCTCCAACCCGCGTAAGGCTTCCAGCGCACTGGTTTCCACAGTCTTTTTGCCATTGCTGCCCAGCAGGATTTCCGAAGGCGAGCGGGTATTGCGCCGCCGCAGTAATTCCAGTGTGCCAAAGCGCGATAGAGGCAAAAGATCAACCCGCGCCGGATCATTGCGGGCCAGACTTTGCAAGGCAGCGCTTAGCGCAGCGCGTTCATTTTTAACCCGCATTGGCGCAAAATCAATCACCACAATGCCGCCCAAGGATCGAAGGCGCAATTGCCGAAATGCGGTTTGGGCCGCTCGGTAATTAAACTTGCCGGGGGATAATGTAGTCTGGCCAGTGTCCACATCAATCGCCACCAGCGCCCGGGTTGGCTCGATGCAGATATTGCCACCACCAGCAATCATCGCCAGCTTGGCCAACGCTTGATCAATCGCCGCGTCTATTCTTTCGCGGCCTTCCCGGTCAGCAATGTTGATCTGAATATCTTTGGGTAAGTACATCCGCTCGACTAGCGAGCGTGGCTCGGCCAACTCACACCCCGTGGGCAATAGTCTCAAGTTCGGCCCTTTGCCGGGCAGAGCCTCACGGGTGATTTGTACGGGAATTTCGGCACCTTCGTGTACCTCGGCCGGACGGCCCTTTTTGCCAAATGGCAAAAACCCCGGCCCGCCAAATGGCATCTCCACAAAAGCCGCGTTCAGACCCGCATCCACCTGCCGCACCCGGCCCAGCACTTGCGCGCTTTCGGGTATTCTGGTTTTTGCTTCCGAACCCCGTTCAATGGCCAATTCGACCGGCTGTCCCTGATCATCAAACAGGCATGCCCGGGTTTCACCCACCGCTTCATCGACCAGCACCAAATCGGTCATGAGGACAACACTGGATAGCCGACGCCGCTCAGCAGCAAATACGTCTCGTGCAAAGGTAGGCCCATTACATTCGAATAGGAGCCGTTCAGGCCGCGCACGAACATTTCGGCCATGCCTTGAATGCCATAGCCTCCGGCCTTGCCCTGCCAATCGTCACTTGCCACATAGGTCTCGATTTCTTGTTTTGTCAGGCGTTTGAATTGCAACCGCGTACCTACCACCCGATGTACTTGGCGACCATCAGCCATGGTCAAGGCCACGCCACTCCATACCCGGTGCGCCCGACCCGATAATAATTCAAGGAATTTGGTGGCCTCTGCCGCATCGGCTGGCTTGCCCAATATGCGCCGCCCGACACCGACCACCGTGTCCGCAGTCAGGGCCAGATCATGACCCGCAAACGCAGGGCTGTTCAATGCGGCCAACCCTTTGGCCAAACACAGGCGTTCGGCCAGCTCGCGCGGGGTTTCGCCTTTTAATGGGGTTTCATCAATATCAGCCGGAGCCACAATGGCCGGAACCACGCCGATGCGGACCAATAGCTCCAATCGTCTTGGAGACCCACTGGCCAAGACTAACTTCATGTTACTTGAAGCGATAGGTGATGCGACCTTTGGACAGATCATACGGGGTCATTTCGACCGTCACCTTGTCACCAGCCAGCACCCGGATGCGATTTTTACGCATCTTGCCGGCAGTGTGGCCAATAATTTCATGGCCATTTTCCAACTTCACCCGAAAGGTGGCGTTGGGAAGGAGCTCGGTAATCTCTCCTTCAAATTCCAATAATTCTTCTTTAGCCATGCGGCTCCTCAATCCATTTTTGTTCGCGATTTCCCGCGCGGAATTGGCCTTATAGGCGCTGCAAAGCCTTACGTCACTAGACTTTATGCGGTTTTTTGACCCTAAGCGCAGCCCTACCCGTCCGGGGTCGCCGCTGAGCCAGCCAAAATGCCGCCATCAATGCTCATCTCACTGCCCGTTATGTAGGCCGCCTCATCAGAAGCGAGCAGTACAGCCAGTGCCGCCACCTCCGCCGGGGTGCCAAAACGTTGCATCGGGGTATCGGCCACTATGGCCTTCATGCGGGCCTCTCGATCTGGGCCACCCCCTAACATCGACTCCCACATCGGGGTCAGGATCGCCGCCGGGTGGATCGAGTTACAGCGAACGTTCAAGCCTTGCCCGGCGCAATACAGCGCCACGGTTTTGCTGTGATTACGCACCGCCGCCTTGGACGAGGCATAGGCCGCCGCCATCGGAATCCCGACCAGACCAGAGCGCGACGAGATATTGATAATCGAACCTTTGCCGCCATTAGCCCGCATGGCCGCAATGCCGTACCGACAGCCCAAAAATGTACCGTCCAGATTGACCCGGTGTACGGCCCGCCAATCCTCCAGCGAAGCTTTTTCCGGATCGTGCGGGCTGGCACCTTCCTCAAACCCGGTGACACCAGCATTATTGACTAACACGTCGAGCTTGGGCACTTCGGGGGCGATCCGCGCCCAATCGGACTCATCGGACACATCCAGCGCCAAAAATGTTGCACCCATGGCTTTGGCCGCAGCTTGGCCCATGACCTGATCTATATCGGTCAAGAACACAACGGCACCTTCATCCATAAATGCCTGCGCGATCGCTTGGCCAATGCCGCGCGCCGCACCGGTCACGAGACAGGTTTTTCCAACTAGTCGTTTCATTTCGATTGCCTTAAATAGAGGAAGAAATAATGAGTCTAGGGCGCAACAATGTCCGGATCCGGTTTGCAGCGCCAAACCATTTCTGGTCTTTATTGACTCCATTTCCAACCGGCATGACGGTGATGCACTAGCGGGTTGGCTCGTTCATGTTCTCTTCTCCTACGGGTAGAGAGTTTGTTCCATTGGCAACGTGGTTATGTCAAAAGTACCCAGCAAAGCGGCGCAAGATCATGGGGTTTTCTCCTCGTGCTTAAGACCTAGTTCATCTTGGATAAAGGCTTGCATGGCTTCAGCCTGACCTATTCGGTTTTTGCTTATCAGTGTCGCAACACGCATATTCGTCACCCAATATCGCAGCTCACTCATCAGTGCGGTATTGTCTGCCAATTGATCGGTAATTCTGCTGGCGCGCTCCGGCGCAACTGGAGCGTCACAATCGTTCAATAATTGATCGGCATTATTGGTGGTAGAATAGCAATTTTCCCAAATGTAGTTTTGGATATCCAGCGGAACGATGCCCCGAACATGTTTCCGATATTCTGGAAACAGTGATAGCGTCAAGTTCCCGCCTGCTGAGTAATATTTCGCAATTGCGGCCCGTAGATGGGAGCTGGTGATCAGGTCCAATTCGCCAGCACTGGTCAACTCGTCATACGTGGTTTGCGTCGTCAAAAACTCATCTACCTGACTGGCCTGAAACAATGCGAGCAAGATTTCCCAATAGGTTTGACCTTTCAAATCTCTGGTCTTGGCATATTCGAGGCCGATAACGCCGTACCCAGAAACCTGATGCCAAAAGCCAATACTATCGCGATAATTATGGATGTCGGCGCTGAGGTCTGCGTCAATTCGTTCCAAAAAGGCCTTTGCCCGTATCTGGTCGGCGCGCTCAGCACTCCAATTGGACACCTGCAAACCCACAAACACCCCCACCACGACGATCAGGAAATCAAGAAAGATCGCGGTCCATTCTTGATTACGGAAGTGTTTAATGACGCGGCGCAGGATCATTTTGATTCCTCAAGAAAGGTATTCAAATCACCCGCTCGATTGCTTTGGACCTGAAATAATTGTATTTTAAGATCAATATCCGAGAGCACGCGAATAAGATCCGACTCAAGTTCGGCCTTGATAAGGCGCGCAACGATTGCCGACGTTTGCTCTTGTGTTAATCCCAGATCACATTTTTTTGAAACCGTTATCACCGGAGCGCCGGTTTTGTCGGTACCGAATTTATTGGCGCATCCCTCTGCCCGGAACACGGACTGGGCTTCATAGGGCATGGAGCGTCGAAGCGCCTCCCGATAGGATGGTATCTTCATGAAGATCCCCTCCAAGGTGTACATAGCACGATAATATTGGGCAAGGCGTTGGCGTACCATGAGCCCCCGGATCGTATTGATGCCGCCAACTGATAACAATTCATCATAGGTATCGCGGCCAACCCGGCGCGGAAGAGACTGGCTAGCTTGATAGGCGTCGATGATAAACTGTTCACCCAATTCTTCTGGCGGGTGCTCAAGGGCAGCCATAGCGCCAAGTGCATGATTTTTGACCCATCCAAAATATTCCACCCGCCGCTTCATGTCTTTTTGGTTCGCCAACAGGTCTTCCTGAATGCGGACAATGTATTCGCGCGCCGTCCGCTTGCTTTCCTGCGCCTCATTCCAGTTGTTGACCTGCAAACCGACAAACACCCCGACCACAACGATCAGAAAATCGAGGAAAATGGCAGTCCATTCTTGATTACTAAAATGTTTGATGACGCGGCGCAGGATCATGGGTTTGTTTCCATCTCTTTATCCAGCAGTGTTTTAACTTCGTAGGCTTCTTTGAGTGCAAGCTGAATTATATTGTTTGTGTCGGTGGTAATATCCCACTTGATTGCAACAACGTTTCTAAACTCTCGTGTGGGTAGTGCAGTTAAAATTTCTTTGGCCGGGAACGCGGAAGGCGGTGGTACCTCCCGGCTAGTCGGCAACATGCCGACATAATCAAGGTTTTCCATGATGTATGGCTGAAATATTTTCACAAGTTGCATTTCGTGCGTTCCGGCAACGAGGCCGACAACATCGGTCTGGGCGTAGAATGACGCCAGTTTGTTTTTGATTGCCTGGCTCTTGATAATTGACAGATCGCCAGATCCGGTGAGGTTGGTGTAGGTGTCGGCAACGATAGGCGTCCCGACCATAGTGATCAAATTTGCGGCGGCGGCGTTCAATTTTTCGATCGAGGCATCAGGGGTTTTCATGCGAGATTGCTCGAGGAGGAACGTCATCTCGTCCGCAATTTCCAGATACCGGGCAGAGTCGCCTTCAAGTTGGGCGATAACTTGAGAAAAGTCCGATTTTAAAGAGGCCAGATACGCGACCTCCTTACTGGCTTCTCCTTGTGCCTCATTCCAGTTTTGCACCTGCAAACCCACAAACACCCCCACCACGACGATCAGGAAATCAAGAAAGATCGCGGTCCATTCTTGATTACGGAAGTGCTTAATGACGCGACGCAGGATCATGGGGTGACCTTCACTTCATTATTGCCTTCAAGGAATGGTAAAACGATAGGCGTATAACACTCGCCAAGCTGTTCCGACTGACCCGTATTAAACCGGGTCACTAAATCGCTATATTGGGCATGGATAGCTTTGTCATCATCGAGCCCAATGCCTTCGATCTGCAACATGATTTGTTGTGATCCAAGTTCAATCAAACTGCTCTGCCCATCATGATAGGTCAGCAATTCATAATATTTTATGCGGTCGCTGGTGGTCATGTCTGTTGTTAATGCCAACACCCTAAGGCGTGCCTGAGTATCATATACCTTGGCTTGTATGACGTTCATATATTTGGCCATTGAGAACATAGAATCCATGGCTTGCTTTCGCTCCTGATCCATCCCATTGAATGTTCCGTTTTGAAACTCTGCGTCCCAGATACGTGACCCCCATTGCCGATAGGTCGCAGGCAGAACCGGCGGGAAGACACTAGCTATCCCGTCTGCATATCCAATCAAGGGCATGCCTGTCCATTGTGCATCGGGCTGGCTTAATGCGTGCGCCAGTTCTCGCGTGCGTACTTTGCGGCACTCTGCCAATGAAATGCGTTCTTTTACGTTGAAGTAATTGTCGTACAAATCCCCTCGGATAGCGATTTTGGCCTGAGCAAGGTCAGAACGCGCGTGTCTGCCACCGATCCATTGTTCCGCCATCAACGCCATGCCAACGCCCGCCACGACAATGAAAAAATCCAAAATTACCGCGAACCAATCTTCCTTGGCGACATGGGCTTTGATACGTCGGAAAATCATTTTTTGTGCTCCTGAAATTGGGTTTGTGTGGCTTCAAGCGCTTTTCGGAGTTGCCGTAAAAGCACGGGTATGACGTTTTGCTACCGTGCCTGAGTATAAAACGACTTAATGAGCTGATTGCTCTTACAGACTTCATTCATTGGCTTCGTCCTCCAGCAGGATGTGAAATTTACCCTGCTCACGCTTGAGCAAGCCGGTATAGGAGAAGCGCAAAGTGTCCGAAGCCAAGCCCCAATCAAACTGACCGGACACTAGGACAGTGTCTTTGCCGGTAACGTCATAGGACAAGCCTATCCATTTGAAGCTCGAAGGGCCGATCCAGTGCCTTTCGTAACGCGTTTCGATTTCGTCAAAAGAGCGGAAGGCTTTCTTACCGTTCAGGATCATATACACGCCATTGCTGTCATAACGCCTTATCAATGACTCTTTGTCATGACCGCGAAGGTCATCTGCGTATGCCTCCATAAAGCGGCGAGCTTCGAATTCAATATTATCGGTATTCTGGCCTACTTGCCTTTTTGTGTCTTCTGTGTTGGCTGGCATCGGCTGAAGCCGCAAGTTATCCATGTAATCAGCCAGAAAGTTTTCGTCGACCCCGTCAATGATCGGCCCGGCCACTTCCATCATTCTCGTGCCCTCCCAGCCGGAGTCCTGAAAGCCCCACCATTTTTTGGCAAACCGGCTACCAAAATAGAATTGCGCAGAGTTCAACACATGCTGCCGAGCATCGCCACGGCTGGCCAGCCCGGCATTTTCCATCTGAAAGCGCAAATCCCATTGCAGCATGGTCGAGACAAGTAAGGCTTCGACCGTGCGCATTTCCGCATCGGTCAGCGATTCCGGATTTCGGATGGATTTCTGCCAGATTTTTGCGATCTCTGGCCGGGCGATATTTAGCTCTATATCTACCAGCATATTATTCTTGTCCGCTTCCATGGCGGCGCGGCTAAGGTTGGCATTTTGGCGCACCTCGATAATCAGAACCATCAAACCGAGCACGACACCGATATTGGCCCCCAGCGTCAGCCAATAGTTCAGGCGCCCAACTTTAATGCGCTTGGTCATTTTTCTCCTCCAATTCTGAATCGCCGAGTTCATTTTCGATCGCGGCAATCAAGTTGTTAATGTTTTCCAGTGCCGTTTCAAAGACAAGCAAGGGGCCCTTGCGCAATGCCGCGCGGCGGTAAGCGGCCATATTTCTGAAATATGGGTCGGCCTGCACGGCATCGTAATCGAGTGGCGTTGCTGATTTACTGAACCGCATATCGCGAAAATGTGCCAGAAAATAAGGACGCATCACTTCGAAAGCAACGTTTTCTTCAATCCGAACCGTGGTATTAACCTGCACATAGATCCTTTCATACAACTGGGATATAGTTGATCGAAGCAATGGGTCGGTGATCATGTTGATCCCCTGAGATTTCAGGGATTCGTAAGCAGCACGGTCGAGGTCCATACTGCCAATGCCGTATACAGCACCAAATTCCGCATCCAGACTTTTTTGATAGGGCACCCTGGCTTGCAAATGGATCAGTAAGGCGCTGATCCGCTCATCCAGATCACGGGCCCGCACCAATTCCCGGTTAATCACGGCTGCATCTCTTGTCAGGGCGGTATGCATTTCAAGCAATAGTGATCGTTCTGCTTGCGCCGCCAGCCGTGCCTGATTCCAGTTTTGCACCTGCAGGCCGACAAACACCCCGACCACCACAATCAGGAAATCAAGAAAGATCGCGGTCCATTCTTGATTACGGAAGTGTTTAATGACGCGACGCAGGATCATGATATTTGGATGTTCATCTGTGTACCCCCGGCATTTTGCCCCACTCTATCGTATCATTCAGTAAATTCTAGTTTTTCCGGGATGACACGCGGCTGTTATGTTCTTGGTGACGGGGTGAAGGATCATTTGGTGCCCTCCAGTTTTTCAAGCTGCCTGAGCACATTTGACGCCATTATATACTGTTTGTTTTGCAGGGTGAGGTTGTTCGCTTGGACTGAAATATAAACGCTGAGAGCGGGTAGAAAATTTGGATTGCCTGTCATTTTTTGAAAATCAAAATCTCCTACAACAAACGAATTTACACCGTCAAGGGCTTCAACATTCGCCTTAAAGCGCATGCTGCCAAATAAAGGCGGGCTGTATTTCAACGCCCTGTTTGCAAGAATACCAAACGCGTTATGCGCAATTCGCGTGGTCTGATCATATTCGATAAGAGCGGTTTTTAAATTAGTACTTTGCAGCAAGTCTATGTTGCCTGAGCCTTGTATTTCCAGAAATGTCGAAGACGGCCAGGCAGGAACATACGAATTGGTAATTGCCCGAAGAGCGTTGGCAAACTGCTTGCGTTCTTCTTTGCTTTCAGGCGACGTTTGTGTCTCAACGGCTTGATACACATATTCAGTAGAATCAATAAATCTCTGATATCCATCAATGCTGCTATTTAGACGCACTTTAATGGCTTCAAAATCCGCGCTTAAACGAGAAAGCAGAATTTGTTCACGCTCGCGATCAAGGCGCGTTTCATTCCATTGCTGCACCTGCAAGCCAACAAACACCCCGACCACAACGATCAGAAAATCAAGGAAAATGGCGGTCCATTCCTGATGGCGAAAATGTTTGATGACGCGGCGCAGGATCATTGACTTTCCTCCACGTGATCATGAACAATACCAAGTTCCTGATCCAGAGCATCATGGAGCCGGGATATGCCTTCGGATGTCGTCTCGATCCAGCCAACATACGCTAGATAGCGGATGCGCATCCCGACGAAGTCATTGAGAAAAGCACGATTATTGCGCATTTCGAGAACATGGCATTCAGGATTAAATGGGGCATAGTCCGCTTCACCAGTATCCTCCTTGCCCCTCAATTCTATGAGTTCAGGATGTCTTTGATAGAGAGGAGATACCCCCTTGTTGATAGTTTCGAGCGCGTCGCCGGATCGATCTCTTTCCTGAAGATAACGAATGAGGTTCGAGCGGACCTCAGTGGAGCGGATCGTGTCAAGCTTCCCGGCGGATAGAAGCTCCGTAAGGGTCGGCAAATCAGCCGTCACCTCAGACATAATATGCATGGAGGTGAGAGCGTGACACTCTTTCTCTGAGAGTTTGGGGTGCGCACCATCGCCCAGCAAAATGCGATACACGTTGTTCAGCGCTTCTTTGGTCCTAAACCGGCGTCCGACATTTCCTTCACGCAATTGTAAAGTCTGCAATACCTCCTCGTGTAAGCGATTAAGATAGATCACTTCGCTCCGCCGATTTTCACGATCAACGGCGAATTGTTGGGCTTGAAGGCCGACGAAAACACCCCCAACGACAATCAGAAAATCAAGGAAAATGGCGGTCCATTCCTGATGGCGAAAATGCTTTATGACGCGGCGCAGGATCATTTTTGGATTTCGATCAAATACGCATCCAGCATATTGGTCCGGTCAATGACAAGCGGCCCGGCAAAAAGTTT
>NVXG01000073.1 GCA_002733805.1 Robiginitomaculum sp.
GCGAGAGGGTTGAGAGCCTGCAAACGATATTGGTTTTACCCACATTTCCACCCCCACCACCCCTGCGGGGTACCTCCCCCATCAAGAGGGAGGACAAAAATTACGGCAATTTGGGCATTGTGGACAGATCACCATAAAAAAACGCCCCGGCTATCTCACCGGGGCGTTTTTTTAATTCGTTTGTTAGATCAGATGGATCAGACAACGCCCTTGGCTAGAACAGCCAGCAGCAACAAGGCCACGATATTGGTGATCTTGATCATTGGATTGACCGCAGGACCCGAAGTATCCTTGTACGGGTCACCAACTGTGTCCCCGGTGATTGCCGCTTTGTGAGCTTCGGAACCTTTACCGCCATGTGCACCGTCTTCGATGTACTTTTTGGCATTGTCCCAAGCACCACCACCAACGGTCATGGAGATCGCGACGAACAGGCCGTTGACGATCACACCCAGCAACATGGCACCGACCGCAGCCAAAGCTTGGCTTTGTCCAGCGACTGCATTGATTGCAAAGTAAAGCACGATTGGGGACAAGACGGGCAGTAAGGAAGGCACGATCATCTCTTTGATCGCGGCCTGGGTCAGAATGTCCACAGCCCGACCGTAATCAGGCTTGTTTTTATATTCCATAATCCCTGGGATTTCGCGGAACTGGCGACGTACTTCGGTCACCACGGCTTCCGCCGCACGACCCACAGCCATCATAGCCATGCCACCGAACAGGTATGGCAACATACCGCCGAACAACAGGCCAGCAATGACGTATGGATTTTCCAAAGAGAAATCAGGCTCGATGTGGAGCAAATGTTTTACGTCTTCGGTATAAGCCGCAAACAGAACCAACGCACCCAAACCAGCCGAACCAATGGCATAACCCTTGGTGACCGCTTTGGTGGTGTTACCAACCGCATCCAATGTGTCTGTGGTTTTGCGAACCTCTTCTGGCAAGCCAGCCATTTCGGCAATGCCGCCTGCATTATCGGTCACTGGGCCAAAGGCATCCAGTGCAATGATAAAGCCAGCCAGCGCCAACATGGTGGTCACCGCAATCGCAATGCCAAACAGACCAGCAAAAGCGTAGGTCGACAAAATGGCGACAATGATGATGATTGCCGGAATGGCAGTGGATTCAAGCGAAACCGCCAGACCCTGAATGACGTTGGTACCATGGCCAGATTCAGAGGCTTTGGCGACCGAGCGGACCGGACGGTAGTTTGTACCGGTGTAATACTCAGTTACCCAAACGATCAAAGCGGTAATCACCAGACCAACCAGACCTGAATAGAATAGGTCCATTCCGGTATAGCTGGTGCCTTCGACAGCACCCATGCCATTTGGCAGAATTTTCTCGATAACCACGTAAACAGCGCCAATCGACAACAAGCCCGAAGAAATCAGGCCCTTGTACAAAGCGCCCATTACATTTTCACTGTTTTTGCTCAGACGGACAAAGAATGTCCCAATGATCGAGGTTATGATGCAAACACCGGCAATGGCCAGTGGCAGCAACATCATCGAAGATCGCAGTTCACCAGTAAAATAAATCGAGGCCAAAACCATGGTGGCCACAATGGTCACCGCATAGGTTTCAAACAAATCAGCCGCCATACCCGCGCAATCGCCAACGTTGTCGCCAACATTGTCGGCAATGGTTGCCGCATTGCGAGGATCATCTTCCGGAATACCCGCTTCGATTTTACCAACCATGTCGCCGCCTACGTCAGCACCTTTTGTGAAGATACCGCCGCCCAGACGAGCAAAGATTGAAATCAATGAAGCACCAAAACCCAGAGCAACCATGGCATTGATCACCGTACGAGACGCAATATCGAGACCCATCATCTGGGTCAGGGCATAATAATACCCGGCCACACCGACCAACGCAAAACCTGCAACCAACATGCCGGTAATCGCACCGGAACGAAACGCGATGGACAAGCCACCGGCCAGCGACTTACTGGCAGCTTCGGCTGTACGAACATTGGCCCGCACTGATACCAACATACCGACAAAGCCAGCCAGACCGGACAGGATTGCACCAACGGCAAACCCAACGGCAACCAACGAGCCGAGCATAAAGAAGAGCCCAATGAAAACGACAATTCCAACGGCTGCAATTGTCATATACTGGCGTTTCAAATAGGCATTTGCGCCTTCTTGAATCGCTTTGGCGATTTCCTGCATTTTTTCATTTCCGGGGCTTGCTTTAAGCAAGGACATTGTTTGCACAACACCGTAAATGAGCGCGAGAAAACCAGCACCGATTACTAGCATAAGTTCCATAATTTACCCTGACAGATAATTGTTCCAGACGTGGGAGATGGCAATGAGAATCTTTGACCCGCCCCCTTCTTGCGCGGGCATAGCGGGAACTAATGGCAAGTGCAAGCCCGCCAGCCTTGCCCGTTCACGAAAAAAGACCGAGCAAACCACAAGGATATGCCCGGTCCAGTTACTGGAAGTTGAGTTGGCCTAGAATTTGGCCCGCAGGGTTACTCCAGCAGTGCGCGGCTCGGGAGCCAACACAATTGGGCTAAAGGCGGTGAACCCGGTAAACGGACCGGCACCGACAAAACCCAATACAGTATCCACCCGTTCGGCTGGATTTGGCACATAGACACCGTTTAGTGCAGCATCATCTTCCAGAACATTTTTGGCCCAGAAGGTCAGCTCATAGTTGTCCCAAGTGAAACCCGAACGTATATCAAGACGGCTTTGCGAGCCAATGGTTGTCGTGGCGGGTTGCACGGCACTTTGATCTGACTGCCAAGCAAAACCAACCCGACCGAACCAATCCATGTCTGCATTGATCGAGCGGGTATAGGTTGCAGACAAATTGCCAGCAAATTCGGAAACAAACTGTAACCGGGTTCCATCCAGAACCGGGTTCAAACCAATCGCCCCCAAAACGCCAAATGTATAGCTGTCATAGGCTGAATCTGTGTAGGCGAAGCCACCTTCCAGTTCCAAGTTCTCGGACAATTTCGCGGCAAAATCAAACTCAAAACCTTTTGAAGTGGTTGCACCAGCATTGATATTCAGGATGGCACCCGTACCGCCAATTGCCCGGACAATCTGGTCTTCCCAATCAATCTGGAACAACGCGGCGGTCACCTGCAAGTTACCGTCCAGCAGACTGCCTTTGGCGCCCACTTCCCAATGTCGTGCTGTTTCAGGATCGTATGTGCGCTCAGATGGTAAGATTGAACCAGCAACCGTCACAACATTAAAGCCGCCGGTTTTTTCCGCGTCTGCAACCGAGCCGTACAACATCCAATTATCAGTTGGAAAATAACTGATGGTTGCTTTGGGTTGGAAGTTTTCGAAATCAACGGAGTTGACATATTGCCCCAACAAACCGCCGGTTGCACTTAAACTGTCCGAGACCACAGCTTTGGTTTCATCGGTAAAGCGTCCCGCGAAATTCAATTTCAACTTGTCGGTAACATCAAAGGTAATGTCGCCAAAAACCGCCTTGGACGTTGTGGTTTCCTTGTTGAAGTTTTCGCCGCCGCCGACCAGTCCAACCAAACTACCCGGCAGGAAGGGAAGAATACCGGCAATTGTGCCTAACCGCTGATCATTGGCATGGGTTTTGGAATACTGGTGATAGTAATATGCACCCAATGACCATTGAAACCGCTGATCGCCTGGCGAGGTGATGCGGAATTCTTGACTGATTTCCCCCTGATCCACACTGGTCGTGGTATAGGCGATTTGGCGGGCTTCGTAATCATTATCGACCCGAGTCAGGGTGCTCAAATCATTATACCCAAAGATTGAGGTAAGGGTGTAGCCAGACCCAAAATCCAGACTGGACTGCATCGACAATTGCAGATTTTCTCGATCGAACCCGCCCGGGGTTACCGCAAAGCTGGTCGGAGCTGGCAATTCGCCCGCAAAAATCTGATTGTTTGGCGGCAGACCGAAGGCCGGAAAGAATGTCGCGTTGTTGGTGGCATAGGCCAGCGGAAAATCACCATTTGACGTATCTTCATACGAAACGGTTACGCTGGTTTCAAAGTTTGGTGTGGCAAAGAACTGTACCGAACCGGACAGCGCCACAGATTGCTGTGAATCAAGAGAATTGCCGGTCAGTGCGTTGGTGTAATAACCATCGCGCCCCCGAGCCAGACCACCAACCCGCACATAGAGTTTATCTTCAACGATTGCGCCGCTAACTCCGCCACGCAAATCATAGAGGTTGTCGGTGCCAAACGTGCCTTGGGCATAGACCCCGGCGCTATTGGCTGGTTTGGCCGTTACATAATTTACAGCACCAGCAAAGGTGTTTCGACCATAAAGCGCACTTTGCGGACCTTTGGCGATCTCGATCTGTGCCACGCCGGAGCCGATCAGGGCTTCCATGGCCAAGCGAGATGACTGGTACACTCCATCAACAAAAAAGCCGACATTCGGCTCGCCAATTGTGGTGGAAAGTCCACGGATAACCGGCGTAGCGGCATTACCGAACAAGGGTGCCATGGTAAAACCGGTGGTATTACGAGCCAGATCATCGGTACTTTCAATACCGGCTTCATACAAATCTTCAGCTGTAAATGCTGTAATAGCGATCGGCACTTCAAATAGGCTTTCTTCGCGTTTCCGGGTGGTTACAATAATCGTGTCATTTTCACTGGCGGATGCATCAGCATCCTGCGCCATGACGGGCTGGGCGAGCATGGTAAGTGCCAGTGCAGAAACTGACGCATAGGCAAAGCTGGTTCGAAGGTGCATAATTATCCCCTATTTGGTTTTCAAACGCGACACCGTGGCGCGGCGGATTCCGTTGCCAACACAATATCGATACACTACTGTACTGTATCGTCAATTGATAGCTAGCCCTATTTTGTAGCATGTGTTACTTTTTGGAATACCGGGATGAATTCGCAACACTTGGACCAACAAAATCCAACCAATGGCCCCGGTCGCCCCAAGAGTAATGACTTAAGTCTGCGAATTCTTGATGCAGCAATAGATGTCTTGGGCCAAAGCGGCTATTCAGATTTCTCATTTGTCCGGGTGGCCGAGATCGCCCGGACCACCAGAGCAGCAATTTACCGCCGCTGGCCCACCCGCGAATCTCTGGCGGCCAGTGCCCTGACCAAATTGATGGCTGAAACCCTGCTGGGTCCTCTGGACGATCCAGATGTGCGAAACAACATCATATCTGTTTTGGAATCGGCCAGCACACTGCTGGATAACCGGCGCTACCGGCGCGCATTGGCCACAGCCATGACTGCCGCCCACCATATGCACGATGAAAATGATCTGCTTACGTTTTTACGAGCGCGCCGTGGGATTTTGATCCGACAACAATTACAAAAAGGCGTGTGGGTTGGGCAATTGCCCGATGATCTTGATATTGAGTTTGTGGTGGATGCCCTAAATGGTCCGGTGTTTTTTCGCAGCCTGATCCTTGATCTGCCTGTACCAATTGAATATGCGCGAAAACTAGTGGATACCATTCTGCCCAGAACGAAATAGATAGATTACAGGGCGACAGCAGGCTCGATCGTTACGCTGATCCCGCAGCCACAAGCATCAGTCTCATTTGGATTTTTAAACACAAATTTGGAATGCAATGGTGTTTTTTCAAAATCAATTGTCGAGCCGAGTAAAAACAACACGGCAGCCGCATCAACCAGTATGGTTACACCCTTGTCATTGACCGTTTCATCAAGCGATGCGCCCTCGGCCACGTAGTCCATGGTGTATTCCATCCCGGCGCACCCACCATTTTGAACACCGACTCGCAAGAAACCTTGTTCTTTTTCGGTCAATAGCTCCTTGACCCGGGCAGCAGCCAGATCGGTCAGAGTTACAATTTGTGGGCGTTGACGGGTCATAATGCCAAGATGTGATCAATTGAGCCAAGTTTCAAGAGCCAAGACAAGGTAAATACTGCCCTTTGCCCTGAAAATACCTTGGTGGACCGGACCTTACATTAATTTAAGTGGTAAAAATGGCCCCAAAACCCTATGCAACATGCATACACCTAAACCCACCAGATTTGAGGTCAGGGCCATGAAGCCATTTGTAAAAATTCTCCTTGCTGCAACCGTCGGGTTGACCGGGCAAGCCAGTGCCGCCTTCGCCGGCACCGACAAACTCGCCCGGATCATGGGGTTTGGTGGGGTTTGCTCAGATTGCGACCTGTCCAAGAAAAACCTGTCCGGAGCCAAATTAAACGGTGCCAGCTTTCCCCGCACCAATTTTACCGGCACAGATTTAAGCGGTGCCGAACTCACCGGTTCAAATTTCAGCCGGGCGGTATTTCGCCGGGCTGACCTGAGCGATGTAGAGGTAAATGGCTCCAACTTTTCTTGGGCTGATTTTTCAGGTGCGACACTGGATGGGATGAGTGGCCATGGGATTAACTTATCCCATGCGATCTTAAATGGGGCCAAAGGACCAGATGCGGAATTCGAAGCCAGTAATTTTAGCCATTCAAAAATGCTGGGTGCATCTTTTCAGGATGCTGAGTTCAACGTTTGCAATTTATCACACAGCGATATGACCGGCGCTAAACTGAATGAAACTGAGTTCACCAACTCCAATTTGTCCCACACACAATTGGGCGCAGCCAGTTTTCGGGAGGCTAGCTTCGAACGGGTCGATTTTCGCAATGCCGATTTTGGCAGCGCAATCCTGAAGAATGCTGATTTTAACGAGGTATATTTGGCCGGAGCTGATTTGTCCCATGTCCGCGGTTTGCGCAATGAACAATTGCAGGGGGCTTGCGGCGATGACAAAACCAAATTGCCGCGAAAATTAACCACTCCAGCCTGTGACGACACCGATTGGGCCGATCAATTCACCGGCCGCAATGGCTCGCAATCCTATTCGTTCTCGATTGATCTGGATGACGAAGAGCTGGCTGAAATACAACGTGAATTCAAGAATGCGCTGGCCGGGGGCCGCACTGCAATGGCAGAAGCCGGACGCGCCTTAGCCGACGCCTTTGAAGAAGCCGACCGAGAAGGATTTCACTTTGATTGGGATACCGACAAGAAATCGAAACAAAGCTGGCAAGTCAAACGTGTAGAGCGCTCGCTGGGTCGCGTCATTCGATTATTGGGTGATCTGGAATTGAATTCAGACAAGGCACAAGACAAGATTGACAAGGCCATTGCCAATCTGGAACAGGCTAGAGAAATACAGCAAAACGCCTTGGAGGAACAGGAACTGGCCGGTGGAGGCTAACCCACCTCGTTGATCAGTCTTCCTTTTTTGGTGGCTCAACCACCCGAATATTCAATTCGCGCAATTGCTCTTTTGACACGTGATTAGGGGCCTGCATCATTAGGTCCCGTGCCTGTTGGTTCATTGGAAACAGGATGACCTCGCGGATATTCTCGACCCCAGCCAACAACATGACAATCCGGTCAATGCCCGGCGCAATACCACCATGCGGCGGTGCGCCATAGCGAAATGCATTTAACATGCCGCCGAATTTATCTTCGACCACATCTGCGCCATACCCAGCCATTTCAAAGGCTTTTAGCATGACCTCCGGACGGTGATTTCGGATCGCGCCAGAACTTAACTCTACGCCATTGCACACAATGTCGTATTGATAGGCCAGAATTTCCAGCGGGTCTTTGTTCTCCAATGCATCCATGCCGCCTTGTGGCATCGAAAACGGGTTGTGTGAGAAGTCCACACGTTTTTCGTCTTCGTTCCACTCGAACATTGGAAAATCAACAATCCAGCAAAACCGAAATACGTTTGGATCAATCAGATCGAGATCAGCCCCGATCTTGGCCCGAGCCGCACCAGCCAGTCGTGCCGCATCGGCTTGCTTGCCCGCCGAGAAAAACAGTGCGTCACCGGCTCCAATCCCGGCATGAGCCGCCATGCGAACCAAGGTATCGACCGGGAAGAACTTGGCGATTGGGCCTTTGCCAATCAATTTGCCATCTTCTTCGGCAAAGTTGATATAACCCAGACCCGGTGCCTGCATTTCCTTTTGCGCCCACGCATTCATCTTGTCGAAGAAAGAACGGGGTTGATCGGCCACATCTGGTGCCGGAATACCGCGCACCACACCGCCTTTTTTCACGATGTTTTTGAACGCGCCAAACTCAACGGCATCTTCCACGAAAAACTCTGAAACATCTGAGATTTCAAATGGGATACGCAGATCAGGCTTGTCGGTGCCATATTTGAGCATGGCATCTTTATAGGCAATGCGTGCAAACGGCTCATCAGGCACATCGCGCCCATCGGCAAATTCCTTGAACACAGAGTGCAGCATTGGCTCAATAGCCTCAAACACGTCTTCTTGCGTGCAAAAACTCATTTCCACATCGAGTTGGTAAAACTCGCCGGGACTGCGGTCAGCCCGGCTGTCTTCATCGCGAAAGCAAGGGGCAATCTGGAAATACTTGTCAAACCCGGAAACCATGATCAATTGTTTGAACTGTTGCGGGGCTTGCGGCAGCGCATAAAACTCACCGGGGTGAATGCGCGACGGCACTAGAAAATCTCGCGCGCCCTCGGGAGACGACGCGGTCAAAATTGGCGTTTGAAACTCCATAAAACCTTGATCGGTCATCCGGCGGCGGATCGAGGCAATGATATTGGAACGCAACACAATGTTTTTGTGCAAGGTCTCTCGGCGCAAATCCAGATAGCGGTAGGTCAGGCGAATATCGTCCGGATAATCCGGCTCGCCAAATACCGGCAGCGGTAATTCCTGCGCCGTGGACAAAATTTCCAGTTCCTGAACCTGTAACTCAACCGCACCGGTCGGTAGGCCATCATTGATGGTTTCTGCGGTGCGGGCCACCACTTTGCCGGTGACCGAGATCACCCCTTCAATCCGCATCCGCTCCAGAGTCTCAAAATGCGGATTTTCGGGCAGGATTACACACTGGGTCAAACCATAATGGTCGCGCAGATCAACAAACAGCAATCCGCCATGGTCGCGTTTGCGGTGAATCCATCCGGACAATCGAACGGTTTGGTCGACTTCGCTAGCGCGAAGTTCGCCGCAAGTATGGGTGCGAAAAGCATGCATGATCTGGCCTTGAATTCTGATTGACTGATTGGGGCGCAAATGAGTGTCAAATCAGGCAATTGTCAAGCATGGTTACCCTGCAAACTGTGCAGATATGTAATGGCTATCTGGCACCAACATTGCTTTACTGCTTTCATGCAAATATATTGCTGAGCAGAGATCAAAATGGGGAAGTTCTATGAAAGTGATATTTGGCGGTTTGGGTTTGGTGCTTCTGGCGGCATTGGTCTATCTGGCTTTATGGCCAGTACCGATCAAACCAATGTCATGGGACGCACCAAAAGCTCCCGGATATGTTGGCCAATGGGTCAGTAATACCGATCTGGCCGATTTGCACCAGATTGATCTGGACGGTCATGTGGGGCCAGAGGATGTCACAGCCCGCAGGCAAGATGGTATCCAGTACATTTATGCATCCTCGCACCATGGCGCTATCTTGAAGATCAACCCGGACAGCGGCGAAGTCGCTGAATATGCCAATACTGGCGGCCGACCACTGGGCCTTGAATTTGCACCAAACGGTAATTTGATTGTGGCTGACGCCATGCGTGGTTTGTTGTCCGTATCACCGAATGGCAAGGTAACCTTGCTAACCGACCACGTCAGCGATGATGACCCGATCCTCTATGCCGATGATCTGGATATTGCTGCGGATGGGCGCATTTTCTTCTCTGATGCTTCGACAAGATTCTCGGCCAAAAAGTGGAAAGATACCTTAGGGGCCAGTGTGCTCGACCTGATGGAACACTCTGCCAATGGTCGGCTGTTGATGTATGATCCGGCCAATGGGCAAACCAGCATCGTCAAAACCGGATTTAACTTTGCCAATGGTGTGGCCATGTGTCCGCAAGACCAATGCGTTTTTGTGGCAGACACTGGCACTTATGCCGTGTGGCGCATCTGGCTGGACGGAAATCAGGGCGGACAGGTCGATAAGGTTCTGACCAATTTACCCGGCTTTCCCGACAATATAAATCGTTCGGCTGATGGGACCTATTGGCTCGGCCTGACCAGCCCGCGCCTTGACGCAATCGATAAACTGTCAGGTAAGCCGTTCTTACGCAAATTAGTCATGCGCCTGCCCAATCGGTTCAAACCGGCACCTTTGGCCTATGGTATGATTATCAATTTCGGGTTTGACGGGCATGTTCTGAACCAATTGCAAGACCCAAAGGGCGGCTATCCGACCACCACTGGCGCATTTGATGCCGGAGATGGCTGGTTATACATCACATCGTTGAGCGCCGGGAAATTGGCCCGAAAAGGCTGGAAGCCGATACCGGTCGACCAGCCGGATGAGCCGATTGATGAGCCGACTGAATAAGACGCGGGTATAGTGCAAACTTCGCCCTGCGCCAATCCGTCACAGGGTCGTGATTAAGAATTGCCAATTGTCTAGTTGCAAATGAGTTGCATTTCTGATTTACCCAAAGCATGAGAAAAATCCCGACCAGTCTTGACCAATTAGCCAATCGCCAAAGGGCCGTTATTAGTGGGTTTCTGGCCGCCCATGGCGGGTTGACCCAGAAATTACGCGAAATTGGTTTTGCCGAAGGCGACGAAGTGGAAATTCTGCATCGGGGCCTAATCGGCGGCTCACCGCTGTCAGTACGCCTCAATCGTTGCATCATTGCGTTGCGTAAAACCGAAGCCTCGCAAATACAGGTTGTCTGCGTTTCATGACAATACGCATTGCTCTGGTCGGCGCACCCAATACCGGCAAAACCACCTTGTTCAATGCCTTGACCGGCGGCCGTGGTAAAACAGGTAATTACCCCGGCGTTACCGTGGAAAAACGCACAGGTATCTATACCTCAAACAGCGGCGAAACGTATGAGTTGATCGACCTGCCCGGCGTTTATGGCCTTTCAGGCCGCTCGTCCGACGAAAGAGTGTCCTTACAACACTTACGCGGTGAAATAGACGGCGAGCGCCAGCCAGACATGATGTTGGCTGTACTGGATGCCAGCCGACTGCAAACACACTTGCACAGCATTTTACAGTTCCAACAGATTGGCCTGCCGATGGTGCTGATCCTAAACATGATGGATATGGCCGAGCGTGACGGATTGGAAATTGACCTAGTTTCCTTGGAAAAACAATTGGGATTCCCGGTGGTCGGCGTGACTGCACCGCGCAAGAACGGCCGTCAGGCCTTGGAAGACAATTGGGACAATTTGGTCAAAACAACGAAAAAGCCAACTCAAGACAAACAGCTTGATTTGCCAGCATTGCAGTCACAAGCACGCAAAATAACTAAAAGCGTCATCAAACAATCCTCGGCCAGTCACGACCTGACCCAGAACATTGACCGGGTGACCATGCACCCAGTGTTCGGGCCTTTTCTGCTGATGGGCATCATGTTTTTCATTTTTCAGGCCGTGTATACTTGGTCGGCCATTCCAATGGACATGATCGAAGCTGGGGTCCGGTTTTTGCAAGCCGGGGCCAAACAATTGCAGCCTGAATGGCTGGCCAGTCTGTTGGGCGATGGTATCATTGCCGGCGTTGGTTCCATTATGGTTTTCCTGCCTCAAATCGTAATTTTATTTGCGTTTATCTTATTGCTGGAAGCCAGTGGATATATGGCACGCGCTGCATTTCTGGTTGATGGCCTGATGAGCAAAATTGGCCTGAACGGGCGGGCCTTGATCCCGCTGCTTTCCAGCTTTGCCTGTGCCATTCCTGGCATCATGGCGGCACGCAGTATTGAAAGCGAGCGGGATCGACTGACGACCATTATGATCGCCCCGTTGATGACCTGCTCGGCACGGCTGCCAGTTTATGCGCTGATCATCGGTGCCTTTATTCCCAGTCAAAGCGTTGGCCTGTTTAACTTGCAGGGGTTGGTGCTCTTTACGCTCTATATGACTGGGATATTGTTTGCGGTCCTAGTCGCTTTTGTCCTGCGCCGCACCGTGACCAAAGGTCCGGCCCAACACTTACTACTGGAATTGCCCGGATATATGGTTCCAAAAATGGTTGATTTCTGGATTGCCCTGTTCAGCCGTGCGTGGGCGTTTGTCCGCAAAGCCGGGACCATCATCTTTGCTACCTCGGTCATTTTATGGGGTTTAACCCGATACCCCCAAACCGGCGGCGGCATTCGCGATAGCTATGCAGGCACTATTGGCTCGTGGATTGAACCGATATTTCGGCCTATCGGGTTCTCGCTGGAAACCGTCATTGCATTGGTACCCGGCATGGCAGCCCGTGAAGTGGTGGTGGCCGCTATGGGTACGGTCTATGCCATTCAGGGCACTGAACAACAGGTAGAGCTGGGTCTGGCCGCCCTGTTGCAAAGTGCGTGGTCCCTGCCCTCGGCACTGGCTTTCTTGGCGTGGTACGTGTTTGCCCCGCAATGTTTTGCCACCTTGGCCACGGTACGGCGCGAAACCAATTCGTGGAACTGGACCTTGTTCTTAGCCGGGTATCTGTTCGTATTAGCTTGGGTTGCTGCATTTGCCACGTTCCAAATATCGACCCGGGTGCTGGGCTAGGGCCGCTCAGGAACCTTCGTCAAACCAATCCAATAGCAATTGATTGATCGCTTTGGGATTTTCCAGATGAGCAAAATGCCCAACGCCAGCAATGCGCTCCACTCGAAATCCTTGTGGAAAGTCTTTCTCGTGAAAACAATGATCAAACATCCGGGTATCAATACACCCGTCATCGGCACCGGTAATGCCCAAAGTTCGAACCGGGATACGGGTAAAATTGGCCGCCTCGGATGAGTTCAGCCCCAGCAAAACACCCGGTGACGCATTTTGTCGGTAATAGGCCAACATGGCTTGTTTGACGCCCTTTTTCTCAAAAACCGCCCGTAAAATACACCAGTCATCATCGGCTAAACGATATTCCGGCGACCACGTGCGCCATAATTTACGGATCAACGCCCAGTCCTTTCTTTCCAGCGCCCATTCGGCCAGACCCGGCAATTGAAAAAACATCATGTACCAGGATTTGAGCAACTGGCTGGGGACAGCACGAATGCCATCAGCAAAACGGGCAGCGGGTGGTATTGCAAAGGTACTTAAGGAATGAAACCGCTCGGGGGCCATCGCTCCGGCCAGATAGGTCACCGCTGCACCCCAGTCATGGCCAACCAGATGCACCTTTTGCGCGCCAAGGTAGTCAATCCAAGCAATCACATCACCAGCTAAGGCTGGTATGGAATAATCCTGATCCGCTGGTTGCGACGAAAGCTCATAGCCTCGCATCATCGGGGCAAGTACCCGGTATCCGGCCTTGGCCAAAGCGGGTAATTGAAAGCGAAAGGTTTGTGCGCTGTCTGGAAAGCCGTGCAGACACAAAACGAAATCGCCATTGGGGCTTTCTTGGAACCCGCATGTATAAGCAGTGAAATCCAGATTGCCGTGCGACAGGATCATTTGGCGTAAGGCAAATTTCTCTTGCTTCAGTGGGATATTGGATCCCCTTGGGTGAAAGCAATCTCGCCAGTGCCAAACCCTTCCAGACCCAACCACGCCGCGCCGGTTTCGCCAATATCGGCAAAGGTCTTGCGGTGTCCCAGATCAACTGGCGCAACTCTGGACCCAGAGGCCAGAAACGGGACAAATTCGCGGGTGTGGTCTGAGCCGGGGAAAGTAGGATCGCAACCATGGTCCGCCGTCAGGATCAATAAATCACCTTGGCGCAATTGCCCGATCAAAGACGGCAACATGCGATCAAATTGCTCCAATGCAGCGGCGTAGCCGATCACATCGCGCCGGTGGCCATACAGCATGTCGAAATCAACAAAATTGGTGAAAATAAATGCTCCATCCCCGGCCGAATTCATCGCGTCTAATGTCGCTTGCATCAGCCCGTCCAGACCATAGGCCTTGATGGAATGATCCACCCCTCGTCCAGCAAAAATATCCGATATCTTGCCAACCGAAATCATTTGCCCGGATGAGGCCGAAACCCGGTCCAGCAAGGTCGGCAGGTGTGGCGGAACCGAAATGTCCCGACGGTTATTAGTCCGCGTAAAACTGGCTGCGTCAGCCCCATCAAAGGGCCGGGCAATCACTCGCCCGATATTATAGGGATCGACCAGTTTGCGGGCCAAGTCACACAAATTCAGTAAGGCTTGCAGTCCGAAATGTTCTTCGTGCGCGGCAATCTGGATTACGGAATCTGCCGAAGCATAGACAATCGGCTTTCCGGTTTTGATATGCTCTTCGCCTAGCTCAGCTATAATTTCAGTGCCCGAAGCATGGCAATTCCCCAAAAATCCAGGCACCCCGGATTCTTCTTGAAGTTTATCCAATAACTCTTTGGGGAAAGTATCTTTTTTATCTGTAAAGTAACCCCACTCAAACAAGCACGGTGCGCCCATGGCCTCCCAATGTCCGCTGGGTGTGTCCTTGCCTTTGCTCTGCTCTTCGCAATATCCATAAGCACCCATAAACGGGCCATCATATTGCAGGCCGGGCGCGGTGCGGCCCGTGGCGGCAGCATTGGCAGCGCCCAGACCCAAGGCCAATAAATTAGGAATATGCAACGGTCCGGAGCGCACCCCCTCCTTGTCACATTTTCCGGCAGCGCAATGCTCGGCAATATGGCCCAATGTATCGCCGCCCTCGTCGCCAAAGTCGGCCGCATCCGGCGCGGCGCCAATGCCCAAGGAATCCAGTTCACAAACAATCAAACGCTTCATATTTCTGCACCACCTATTCTTTGCAAAACAGCATTGGTTTTCGCAGGTTTCTCACCCAGAGAAATACTTTGCAAGACCAATTGCTCTACCTTTTTCGCTGCATCATCCGAAGCTGCATGAATGGTGCAAAGCACGCCCCCCTGCTCCATCTGATCACCCAGAGAAGGCAGAGCGGTCAAACCAACGCTATAATCCAGTGCGTCGCTGGCGGTTTGGCGACCGCCGCCCAATTGCACGACAGCCAACCCCAAATCGCGCGTGGCAATCTGATTAACCCAGCCGCTTTGCTTGACCATTACGTCATACTGGACCTTGGCTTGGGGTAAATAAGTATCCATTGCAGTGGTAAAATCGGCTGGACCGCCCAGATCACAGACCATTTTTGCAAATATCTCAAGTGCCGCTCCGCCGTGCAGCGCCCGGGTCACTTGCGACATGGCCGCGTCCACAGTGGAACATAACCCACCCAAAACTAGCATTTCGGCGGCCAAGGCCAAGGTAACGTCCTCGAGACGTGCATCGCGGTGCGTGCCGTCCAGAAATTCTACCGCATTTCGCACTTCCAATGCGTTTCCGGCGGCGCTGGCCAACGGTTGGTTCATATCGGTGATCAAAGCGCTACTTTTAAGTCCGCAATCATTGGCTACGGAAACCAGATTGCCAGCCAGATCCTCGGCCATTTCCAACTTTGCCGCAAAGGCACCCGAACCGGTTTTTACGTCCAGCACCAAACCGCCCAGCCCGGCGCTCAGTTTCTTGGACAAGATGGACGCGACAATCAGCGGAATGGACTCCACTGTGGCGGTGATGTCGCGGGTCGCATACATTTTACGGTCCGCCGGAGCCAAATCATCGGTTTGACCGATAATGGCGCATCCGGTTTCACCCACCACTTTACGCAACACATCCATGGGCGGGGTCGAGACATAGCCCGGAATGGAATCTAGCTTATCCAGCGTGCCACCCGTATGGCCCAGCCCGCGCCCGGAAATCATCGG
>NVXG01000074.1 GCA_002733805.1 Robiginitomaculum sp.
TATGCGCTGGCCTATTGGGGAAACCAGTCCGGCATCGCTTACGATCCGGCCAAAGTTGACGCATCAGACCTGCCACAATCAGTTGAAGACTTCGCTGCATTCTGGGCGGCCAACCCCAATATGTTTGGTTTCAACTACGAGAATGGCGGCTCCGGCCCCTCCTTCTACCAGAACGTTCTGCGCAACCTCTCCGATGTTGATTTCTCCGATGGAACATCGGGCGAAGACCGGCTTGCCGGCCTGTCCGACGGCATTGATTTTTTCATCTCAAACGGGGCAAACTTCATTATTACCGCCGGTAATACTGATAGCCTAACCCGCCTCAGCGACGGCGAGCTGTCCATGGTTCCAGCTTGGGAAGATCACCTCGCAGGGCTGCAAAAGCGCGGCGAAGTCCGGAACGACCTGGAATTCTATATTCCCGGCATGGGCATGAATGGCGGCGGCAACTCTGCGGCTATCCCGCAAAATGCACCGCATCCAGCAGCGGCTTTGGTGTTTATTGACTGGCTGACAACAGCTGAGACGCAAACCGCGTTTAACGTGCAGTTTGGTGCAGCCCCCATGCATGCTGACGCCGACGACTCGCATGCTCTGGTTTCTGCCGAGCAGCGTCAAAACCGGGTTGGTGAGGCCGCGCAACCCTTCCGCGGTGAGATGGAAGAATACTTCATCGAGAACGTGATCCTCGCACGCTAAAGATAATCGCCAAGGCTGGGGCAAAACACCGCCCCGGCCTTGTGCCAAAACCTCAGGAAGTGTTCGCATGTCCCTTGATCGTCCAATTGTTAATGCTCGTGTTGTGGCCCACCGTGGCGCCAGCAGCATCAGCCCCGAAAACACCCTCGAATCTGTCCGCGAAGCCGTGCGCCTGGGCTGCACCTGGATAGAGACTGACGTGCGTTTAACCGCCGATATGAAGCTGGTGATGATCCATGACGAAACCGTGGACCGGACCAGCAATGGCAAAGGCACGGTTCTGGGCCATACGCTTGAAGAAATTCAAAAGCTTGATAGCGGTTCCTGGTTTTCAGATGCTTTTGCCGGGGCGGTGGCCCCTTCACTGGACGAGTATCTCGATTGTATTTTGGACTCCGGCGCTAACCTTCAGCTCGAAGTTAAAGAAGTGCCGGGGCTGGAGTTGGAGCTGGTGCAGCGCGTGGCCGAAGTGCTGCGCCGCAAATGGCCTTTTGGCAAACGTGGTCTTTATATCTCCGCCTTTTCTGAGCGGTGTCTGCGCCATGCGGCTGAGCTGCTGCCCGATGTGCCGCGCTGTCTGGCCCGCGTCGCCATTCCCGCAGATCCGCTCAAGCTGCAAGCTGAGACCAACTTCCAAATTCTGCATTTCCAAGACATGCCGTATAATACCAAAGCCCGGTATGACATGCTCAAAGCCACCGGCATTGAGTTTGCTGTGGCCACCGTTGCCGACCCGGCGCGGGCGCTCGAATTGCTCAGCTGGGGCGCGCAATCTGTGCTCTCTGATGATGCCGATTTACTCGACATTTAGCCCAAAAAACAGGCCCTGCGCAGTAAACGATTGAATTTAGCACCGTAATTTGCAATCCTCACTGGCTTAGATCGTATGCTCTACGATGTTCAATCTTGGTTTGAGACCACATATTTGGCGCAGTAGCCGCCGGTGTTCAGCAAGAGTTTTGTGCATCGGTCCTGTTTTTTTGAGAAGGGTGAAAACCTTGGCTATCCTAAACTTTGCTGTTCATCTTATGAGCGGCGCCATGCTTTTGCTCTTCGCGGCCCGGTTTATGCGGATCGGAATCGAGCGGCTTTGGAGCCAAAAGATCAGGCTGAGCCTGAGCCAAACCTCGTTCGGCCCGTCGCTGCTGTTCAAAGGCACGTTTCTGGGCTTTGTCATGCAGGGTGCCACCGTGGTTATGCTCATGGCCGCAGGTCTGGTTGGCGCCGGTGTTATCCCGCTCAATTCGGCCATTTTGCTGGCCATTGGAGCAGATCTTGGTTCGGCTTTTGCCGTGCGCTTTCTCACCTTGCCAGTATCGGCTATCGGCCCGGCAGCAATCCTTATCGGTGGCTGGCTGTATCTTAACCTTGAAGACCCGGCAAAACGCAATCTGGGCCGGGTGATCCTTGGTCTCGGGCTGGTCTTCTTGTCGCTGACGCTAATTCGCGATGCGGTGGCACCGCTGCGCGATTTTTCCGGTGCAGCAGCGGTTCTGGCCTATATGAATGCCGACCCGATTACCGCGCTGATCACCGGCATCGTGCTGACCCTGCTGATGCATTCTAGCTTGGCCACCGTGCTTACAGCCGTGGCGCTTGGCGCGCATGGCCAGCTGGGGGCGATTGGCGGCCTTGCCTTTATATTGGGCTGCAATATGGGCGGCGCTTTGCTGCCGCTCTGGCTTATGCGCCACGAGAAAAGCCAAGGCCTGACTGTGGCCAAAACCGTGGCCGCGCTGCGCTGCGGGCTGGCGGTTGTGCTGCTGATGGTGCTGATCATAACGCAAGACCAATTGCAGGCTCTGTCAGCTTACCGGGCCGATAATGTTATGCTGGCCGGGCATGTCGGTTTTAACCTTTTGCTGCTCTTGCTGGCGCCGCTGGGCCGGCCTGTTAGCGGCATTTTTGCCCAGACGGCCAGTGCTGAAACTGTCAACCGGTTCACCCTAGAGAACGTCAATGATGACCCAGATCTGATCCTATCGGCGCTACAGGGCCAAGTCAGCCGGATGGTCGACACATTTGGCCAGCTTTTCAAAGTTGCCACCAGCGATTTGCCCGATCGCGGTAAAATCGTATCGCTGGAAAAACAGATAAATGAGAGCCTGACCGACCTGCGTCTGAGCTACGCCACCTTGCCAGACATGCCCGCTGACACGGCTGGTGACATTCACACCCTGCTCGATTTTGCCATTCGGGTAGAGTTTTGCGGCGATGTTATTTCGGGCAAATATGCGACCATTCGGTTTGAGGCTGTGCAGGGCGAATATGCCTTTACCGAAATGGGCCAAGCCGAGATCGACAATATGTGTGCCGAAGTGCGCAAGGGGATCCATCTCGCCCAAACCGTGTTTTGGCGCGGCGATGTCGCACTGGCCCGCAAGCTGGCGCAACACAAACAAAAGGTCGCCGACCTAGAGCAAGAAAGCCGACGGCTACATCTGCAACGGGTGCGCAACGGTAACCTGACCAGCCTTGTGTCGAGCAACCACCACCTCGAACTAATCGCTGCGCTCAAGACCGTGAATAGCAAACTGGCCACCATTGGCTATGCGGTGCTTGACGAACATGGTGGTTTGAAAAAGTCGCGGCTGAAGTCTAAGCTGAGCCTTGCCGATAAACGCTGATTTTCGCCCAGAAAACTGTGGGAAGGGGTCTCTAAGTTGAATAATGTCGTCACTGAGACCCACCAAATCACCCTGGCAAACTTTAGCTTCTAGCTGGTCGCATTGTTTATGGCGGCCCTTTTGGTTTGGCCCCGGCATGGGCGGCGTTTTTGCCATTCATACTGCGCAGATGCGCGCAGCGGTTTGGCTGATATTGTACTAAAAAGGCAAAGTTTTGAGTTGTGTTTTCGCGGCTCATGGCACACTTTTATTGTGCTGGGCCTGCTTGTCGGCGCCGAACTGGTGCATTTTTGTGCGCAGCGCTCAAGCGTCACTGTGTGGCCGTAAACTTTGGTGGGAAGCTGCGCCTACGGGACCCCGTGTTGCGCTAAATCCGCTCCAGCAGCGCCTAGCTCACCACCGCAGTTTATGTGACTTATGTTCAGCATGAAATAATGGTTTTGACCAAAAAAGTTGAGCTGAATGAGAGGGCAGGTCAGGGTGGACACATTTCTCGCCGGCCCTATCGGTAGCCAATCAGCGACATTTCGGGTCGGTCACAAAGAGTTTAACACGCCGGGCGCCAAAATGCGCCTGATACCGGACCCAAGTGCCTGTATCTTCTTTGATCTTTCATCCGGTGATCGTATGTAGACCTATGGTACGCCCGACAAATGTTCTTATTACCGGCAGCCAAGGGCTGATCGGTGCGACACTGGGGCGGGTGCTTAGCCGTGCTGGGATCGGCTGGACAGGCTTCGATTTGGCCGCTGGCCAAAATATTCTTGACCGCAGCGCCGTGCGCAAAGCGGTTGAGGGTTGCGACGCCGTTATGCACGGCGCTGCCATGCTCGGCCATGCCCATGAAGACGCTGATGAGGTGTTTCGCGTTAATGTCAAAGGCAGCCATAATGTGCTGACCGAAGCCCGCGCGGCTGGGGTAAAACGCTTTGTATACCTGTCTAGCGTCAATGTGTTCGGGGTGTTTAGGGGCGAAAAGCAGCCCGACTATTTGCCAATAGATGACGCGCACCCAAAATCACCCGACACGCCATACGGTATTGCCAAACATCTGGCCGAAGAGCTGTGCCGCATGGCCTGTGTCGCCGATCCTAGCATGACCGCTATCGCGCTGCGCCCGCCCGGTGTTTGGCCGCCCGAACGTTACGCCCAAGCCGCGCGCTGGATGAAGGCGCATCCCGAAATACCGGGGCGGGGCATGTGGGAATATGGCGCGTTTCTTGATGTGCGCGACATGGCTCAGGCCTGTTTTAGTGCCCTAACTGCCGATGTGTTGGGTTACCATGCCATGCTGCTCGCCGCGTCTGACATTGTGACATCGGGGTTCGACAGCCACACATTGGCGACCCAGCTTTGCCCGCATGCTGAGTGGCGCGGTGGTGCCGTCTTTGAGGCCGATCCAACCAAGTCTTTGGTTGATGACAGCGTCGCCAGAAAAACCATTGGCTATAAGCCAAATTACCGCTGGGAAAATGGTGGTGCGATCCCAGACGCTTAGGCCAAAACACGCCCCCGTTTTACTCCGCTCGCGCCTTTTGGAACCAGCCCGGTTCCTCATGTTTTAAGCAAATCCAGCCCCCTTTTTGAACAATCCCAGCCCCCTTTTTGAACAATCAAGGAAAGATAAATGCGAATAGCCATGTGCCTTGAGCCAAAAATTGGCCCCAAATGGCAACTCGCCCCGCAAATGGGCATCACAGATGCCGTGATCATCGGCGGCGACTTTGACACGTCTAGCTACCGCGAAATGGCCGCCACCGTGCAGCTCTACCGCGATTACGGCTTCACGCCGCAAGTGCTCGAAGGCCCGATCCCGATGGAGAAAATCAAACAAGGGGCCGAAGGCTGGGAGGCCGAGTTGAGCGGTTTCTTCGCCTCGATCCGCAATATGGCTGCCTTGGATATCCCGGTTTATTGCTACTCATGGATGACCCGGATCTCCTGGCTGCGCACCTCGCTCAACACCCGCACCCGGGGCGGTGCGCTCACCACCTCCTACGATGACGCCGTCTCGCGCGCCTCGCCCGAATGGTCCAAACCGCCGGTGATAGAGGCCACCAAACTCTGGCAAACCCTAGAGCGGTTCCTAGAGCGTGCAATTCCGTTTTGCGAAAAAGAAGGCGTCAAACTGGCCCTGCACCCCGATGACCCACCGCTGCCGCGTATCTTTGATACCGAGCGGATCATGGGCACCGTCGACGCTTTTGAGCGGGTGCTCAACTTCTCGTCCTCAAAGGTCAATGGTATCACCATGTGTCAGGCCAATTTTGCCGCCATGGGCGTTGATGTCCCCGCCACCATCCGCCAGCTGGGCCGCGATGGCCGCATTCACTTCGTGCATTTTCGCAACATGTTGGGTGACGCCGCCAACATCACCGAGCCGTTTCACGATGAGGGGATTATTGACATGTACGCCGCCATGCAGGCCTACCATGATATTGGCTTCAAAGGCATGATCCGGCCTGACCACGCCCCGGTTATGCACGGCGAAGCCAATGCGTTCCCCGGCTACGAGGCCCTCGGACGGCTGTTCGCTATCGGATATATGAAGGGCCTTATGGAAGGCGTCGCGGCAGAAAAGGGCCCATGGTAATGTATAATTCTCCCCTGCAAATTTTCGACCAATCAAACATTCCGACAATCAATCGACCAGACCCAAAGCTGGTGGCCGAGCTGGCCCAGGCTGGCACGGCGGGCTTGATCGGCGGCCTCGTTGGCGCAGGCCTGCGTGATCCGTTCATGACCGGCCTACGCAGCTTTAAACCGGGGCGCAAAATGGCCGGGCCGGCGCTGACACTGCAATTCATGCCCAAACGCGAAGACCTTTATAACGTTGATGAATATGCCGACCCAGAGAAACAATTGCACCGCCATGTGCTCTACCAAGTACAGGAGGGCGACGTGGTTTGTGTCGATGCCTGCGGCGCGATGAATGCTGGCGTATTTGGCGAAATGATGCTGACCTATATGGCCGGGCGCAAGGGTGCTGGCGTGGTTATTGACGGTGTTATTCGTGACAGTGCAAATTCGCTTGATGTCGATCTCGGCTTTTGGATGCGCGGCGTGTCGCCAAACTTCCACACTCAAACCGGGATCATGCCGTTTTCGGTCAACACGCCGATCCAATGCGCCGGTGTGGTCGTCATCCCCGGTGATATCATCGTCGCCGATGATGACGGGGCCATTGTCGTGCCGATTGCCATGGCCGAAGCGGTGCTCGACACCACCAAGCACCATGCCGAATGGGAAGCCTTCTCGCATTACCGGCTCAGCCAAGGCGGCGATCTGCGCAAATACTACCCTTTGTCGCCAGATGTGCAGGCAGAATATGAGGCATGGAAAGCCGCAAATAGCTGAGCGACACGGCAAATGTTGGACTTACGCGTGCCGGATGCTATCAGGAGAAAAATCGCGCTAGGAGCATCATGTCACTTCTTCAAATCGCCTCGCTTCTCATCGTCCTTGCCGGGGCCTTTGGCTCGATCAACTACCTGTTCTTGCGGCTGCCCTCGGCGATCGGTATCCTTGTCGTTGCCCTTGTCGCCTCGTTTGCGGTTATCGCCGCCGATGCGCTGTTCCCCGGCCTAACGGTCGAAGAACAAATTCGCGCCCAAGTGCTGGAATTTGAGTTCTCCGAAGCCCTGCTAGAGGGCATGCTCGGCCTGTTGCTTTTTGCTGGTGCGCTGCATGTAAAGCTCTCAGACTTGCGCAAAGCTTGGCTGGTGATCTTCCTCATGGCCACCATCGGCATTGGCCTGTCCACCGCCATTGTCGGCTTTGGTTTCAGCTGGCTCACCGGCATGCCGCTGCTCACAGCGCTCGTCTTTGGCGCGCTCATCTCGCCGACTGACCCTGTTGCTGTGCTTGGCGTGCTGCGCGAGGCCGATCTGCCCAAAACGCTTGAGACTAAAATCGCCGGTGAAAGCTTGTTCAATGATGGCGTCGGCTATGTCGTCTACCTCGTCCTTGTCGGCTTTGCCTTCCCGGCCACCGGCGAGCACGCCCATGCCGCCGGCCTCACCGACGCCGTGCTGCTGTTCTTCCAAGAGGCGGTTGGCGGCGCGCTTTTGGGTATCGTGCTCGGCTGGATGACCTTCCGCGTTATGCGCCGGATTGATGACTATTCGCTCGAAGTTCTCATCACACTCGGCCTCGCTTTTGGCGGCTATCAACTGGCGGTTCTACTGCATGTTTCGGCGCCGATCATGGCCGTCTGCGCCGGGCTGCTGATTGGCGATATCGGCACACGCCACGGCATGTCCGAAGTCACTCGGCAATATGTTGAAGCCTTCTGGAAACTTATCGACGAGATCCTCAATGCCGTGCTGTTCCTGATGATCGGGTTTGAGGTTTTCGCTGTCGCGTTTGATGTCGATTACCTGCTCTCGGGGTGCCTTGCCATCGCGCTGGCGCTCACAGCGCGGCTGGCCGCTGTCGCCATTCCGGTGCTGATGCTCAAGCCTTTTCGCTCATTCAGCCAAGGGGTTATCCCTATTATGACATGGGGCGGGCTCAAGGGCGGCATCTCTGTCGCACTGGCCCTGTCGCTGCCAGACGGCGAGTGGAAACCGCTGATTTTGACGGCAACATATATTGTCGTGGTCTTCTCGATTATCGTGCAGGGGCTGACCGTAACCCGGCTGGCAGAGCGCGTTGGCCGGGCGCCTGAGCTACCCAAAAGCTAGCCGTGATAGCCACTGACGCCCGCGCCAACCGCAACGGCAGCCTTTGGATGATCGCGTCAATGGCGGGCTTTGCCGTTGAAGATGCGCTGGTTAAGGCCACTGCCCATGCGCTGCCGGTGGGCGAAGTTCTGATGATTTTTGGCGCGGGCGGGGCGGTGCTTTTCGCCGCTATCGCGCGGCTTAATGGCGAGCGGCTCTACACGCCAGATGTGGTGTCAAAGCCGATGCGCATACGCGTCTTGTTCGAAATAATTGGCCGCTTGTTCTATGTGCTGGCGATTACGCTGACACCGCTCTCATCGGCAACGGTGATCTTGCAGGCAACACCGTTGGTTGTGGTCGCCGGGGCGTCGATGGTCTTTGGCGAAAGGGTCGGCTGGCGCCGTTGGGCCGCGATCTTTATTGGCCTGATCGGTGTTGTCATCATCATCGGGCCGGGCACAAACAGCTTCTCGGCGCTGTCTGCCTTGGCCGTTATCGGCATGCTTGGCTTTGCCGGCCGTGATCTGGCCAGCCGTGCAGCGCCGATCACGCTGTCGACATCGCTGCTCGGGCTTTACGGGTTTTTGGCGGTGGTCGTGGCTGGGCTGTTCTATTCTTTATGGGACGGGCAGGGGTTCTTGTGGCCAAATCTGACGATATCTTTGTATCTGGCTTTGGCCATTCTGGCGGGTGTTAGCGCCTATTCTTGTCTGATGAAAGCCATGCGCACGGGTGCTGTTTCTGCCGTCACCCCGTTTCGCTATTCGCGCCTGCTATTCGGCATTGCTCTGGGCGTGTTCGTGTTTGGCGAGCAGCTTAGCAATGCGACGTTTATTGGCGCCGGGCTGGTGGTGCTTTCGGGTCTGTTCACGCTGTGGCGCGGGCCTGCGCGGCCAGCAGCCTAACTGCTCAGATTTGCTGAGCCAACCATTTGGCCCGCTCAACTTGTTTTTGGATCATTGAGATTTTTTCCTCAAATCGCAAGCGTTTGCTGGGCTTGGTCACCCCCGCCAACTCGGCCACCAATTCAACCTCTTTTGCTGTCAGCTTTTCAATCGCTTTTTGAATATGGTGTGGCTTAATTTTCTCTGCCCTGCCAGATGCCACACGTTTTTGATACTTGTCCAGCCGCTCAACAATGCCGTTTAGCCCCATGATCTTGCGCTCCTTGCATATCGAAATATTATTTCAGACCAATGCGACAGTTTCACGACGGCGCTGCATCTGCGCTGTGCTCATCATCATCATCTGCCGCCAAGATCCGTTCAATTTCGGCCATTGGCCCCTGATATTCTGAGTATAAAAACCGGGTTGCGTCGATAATACCCTTCATTGCCCCGTAGCCATATGAGGCGTCGTTCAAAAACGATGTGGCCTCGGGCCCAGTCAATTCCTTGGCAATCATCAACCCTTCAACATAGTCGCCCAACTCGGCCTTAATCTGCTTTACCCGCGTCCGCTCTTGCTCTAGCCAGAGCGAGCTGCGGATATCAGGGTCAGCATTGGCCATCTTATTGGCCTCAACCACCATGCGCGCCAATTCGGTGCGAATACGGTTATAAAGCCGGGTAATTTCACCATGCTCGGCGCCGGTGAAATGCGATGTATTGGCCCGCAAGTGTTTCACCTCCTTCACCGCCCGGACCATTTCTTCGGCCGATCGGCGCAGATGATGCAGGGTTTTGACCGTCGATTCCGACATATCGCCTGTCAGTGAGGTGGTCATGAATTCGAGGATTTTTGAGTAAAGAACCTTGATCCGCTGCTCGTAAGCGAGGTCCACATCAATATCGAAAGTTTCGCGCGATGCGGCGACATAGGCCTCGATATCTTTTGCCGCAAACAGCTCATGCCGGTGCAGGTTGAGCGCATGGACGATCAGCTCAATGGCGTTCTCATGCAGATGCGCCACCTCTTTGCGCAAGGCCAGCTCAATAGTGGCCGGAAAGCCGCCAACGGCAGCGCCGATATAGAGCGGCTGCGACACGTCCGGCACGGCGTCAGGGATGGTGCGTTCAAGAAACGCAATCAACCGTTTCATCATCGGCAGCATAAGAGCGACGCCCAACACATTAAAAATAGTATGAAACACCGCCAGCTTAAGAGCATAATCCTCAGCGCCAATGCCAACCCCGGCGCTGATCCAATCAACCGCATCACGGATAGGCGAGATCAGCAATAGAGCGGCCCCAGCGGTGACAAGGTTGAACACCAAATGCGCCAAAGCCAGCCGTTTTCCCTGATAATTGGCGGTCATTGAGCCGATAATGGCGGTGATCGTTGTGCCGATATTTGCACCGATGGCCAGCGCCAGCGCGTTTTCATACGAGATCTGACCAGAGGCAAGCGCCGTGATAATCAGCACCATCGTCGCATGGCTCGATTGCATAACAACCGTCGCCGCCGCGCCGACAAGCATATAAACGACAAGCCCCCAAAAGCCGGTCATGGCATAGCGGGTCAGGTCAAACTGGTCTTTGAAGGTTTCAAAACCCTCTTTCATATGGTGGATGCCAAGGAACAAAAACCCAAGCCCAGCAAGGACATAGCCGATGCCCTTAAGGTATTTTGATCGCTGAAAAACCAGCACGATGCCGAGCGCCAGCATTGGCATTGCATAGGCCGAAATTTTGACCTTTAGGCCAAAGCCAGCCACCAGCCAGGCGCCGGTCGTGGTGCCTATATTAGCGCCAAATATAATGCCAACCCCGGCGGCAAGCGAGATAAGCCCGGCGCTGAGAAACGAGATAGCAATGATCGAGACCAGCGACGAAGATTGCATAATCGTCGTGCTGAGCACCCCAAAAGACAGCGACTTAAAAGTAGAGCCCGTGACGCGCTTCAACAGCTGCTCTAAAAACCCGCCGCTAAACTGGTTAAACCCATCTTCCAGCATCAACATGCCAAACAAAAAGATAGCAACCCCTGCCGCAATCTGCTGAAAATCTGGGCTCAGCCAGAAGCCAAGGATCAAAATCGCCAGCACAACCGGCAGCAGGGTTTTTTTGAATATTCGGCGCATCTAAGGCAGCATCATCCCGCGCAGCGCGAAGTAAAAGATCGCCGCCATGCCCGCCGAAACCGGCACCGTAATGATCCAAGCCGAGACGATTTTGAGTAAGGAGGAGCGCTTTACCAGCTGTCGTTTCAACGCCTTGCTCAGCTCTTTGCGCTGTGCGGCGGTGATACAGGCCTGCGAACCCATCTTCTTTAGTTCGTCCAAGATACGTTTCTTATCTTCGGGCGGTGCATTGCGAAACGCGTAGAGAACCTGTTCGACTTCCTCAAAATCAGCCTCGCCTTGATGCGACTGGATCACCGTTTCGACCACCTGGCCCAAGCGTTTTTCAAGAAATTCGCGCAAGAAACCCACACCAAACACACCGCCCAAGGCGACATGGGTAGAGCTGATTGGCAGCCCCATCTGGCTGGCCACAATCACGGTAATGGCCGCCGCCAGCGCAATACAAAACGCGCGCGACCGGTCAAGCTCGGTGATCTCAGAGCCAACAGTACGGATGAGTTTGGGGCCGTAAAGCGCCAACCCAATAGAGATGCCAATCGCGCCGATGCCCATGACCCAAAGTGGAATTGCCACCTTTACAGCCCCTTCGGCATCGCCGTCACTGGCGCTCAGAATATCGACGATCCCGGCCAAAGGGCCGACTGCATTGGCCACGTCATTGGCCCCATGTGCAAAGCTCAGCAAAGCAGCCGCAAAAATCAGCGGAATGGTAAACAGCCGGTTCACCCCGTCGCGGTCCGGTGTCAGATATGGCGCTTTTTTGGCAATAATCGGCTTGGCGATCAGGTAGATCAAAACCCCAGCCGCCAGCCCCAACAACAGCGCCATGGGGAACGAGATTTTAACCAGATGTTTAATGCCCTTGAGCGCAATATAGGAGGTAAAGGCAAAACCCATCGCCCCGATCATAATCGGCACGACCTTCTTGGCGGCCTCGATCGGGTCGGGTTTAAAGAACACCGACTTCTTGAGCATATAGAGCGTAAACGCCGCAATTAGCCCGCCAACCACCGGCGATATGACCCATGAAGAGGCGATCAAAAGCATCGCATCCCAGTTGACGATATCCCAACCGCTAGAGGCAATGCCTGCGCCCATAACGCCGCCAACAATTGAATGTGTGGTCGAAACCGGCGCGCCCAGCCATGTCGCCAAATTGAGCCAAATCGCCGCGCCCAAAAGCGCGCCCATCATCACCCAAACAAAAACATCCGGGTTGCCAATATCAGCCGGGTCAATAATGCCCTTTTTGACCGTCGATACCACCTCGCCCCCGGCCAAAATCGCGCCAGCAGCCTCAAAAACGGCAGCGATCAAAATCGCCATTGTCATGCTCATCGCCAGCGAGCCCACGGCCGGGCCCACATTATTGGCCACATCATTAGCGCCAATATTCATTGCCATATAGGCACCGATTACCGCAGCGGCGATCAGCATATAGGATTGTTCTAAATGGGAATATTTCATGCCCGTATAGATAATGACGGCCACTATAAATAATATTGCCGTGCCCAGTCGGCCAACTTCGCCACGGCTCAGATTGGCAGCACTTTCAACCTTGTTGTAATCTTTAAGTCTCAATGCAGCCCCCCCCAAATAGAAAAGCACGCCACCCAAGCGCACCCATACTTGCCGCATCTGTTAACAGGATTTTTACGCAAATTCTTTGACTGGAATCATAGCGCTCAACACCATTTATTGTTTGCGTCCAGCTACAAGTATCGGCGCGGTGATTCTTTGCAGCAGGGCGGGGCTTTGGCCCCTATCATCCGGCTTTTTGGGGCCATTTCTAAGCCAAGATCGCGGTTTGGCTGGCCAAATGTCTGCGCCTCGCTCTCGGTATTTGCATGCGCTATAAGGCAGGCGTTCCGTTTTGCGACCCGCCGGTTAATCAGTAGAAAGGTCTCCACCCGTGAAAAAGCCATTATCAACATTGCACACTTTGGTGCATGACATGTTGTCAGTGCCGCAAGGCAGTGTCGAGAACGAGGCGGTGGTCTTGTTGCACGGGCTAACCCGCACTGAAAAATCGCTGTTGGTGCTGCAAGAAGTGCTGCGCTATGTTGGCTTTCACGTGGTCAACCATCCCTATCCGTCAACTGAGGCGCCAATTGAGGCGCTTATTCCGCATGTCAGCGACGCTGTGGCCCAGTGTGGTGACCGCAAGATCAACTTCGTCACCCATTCGTTGGGCGGCATTCTAACCCGTGCTTGGCTGGCGCAGAACCAGCTGCCAAACCTTGGCCGGGTGGTGATGATGGGCCCGCCAAACAAAGGCTCGCCCGTGGTGGCCGAGTACAACAACTGGGCCGCGTTTAAATATGTTGGTGGCCCCGCCAGCCACCAGCTTGGCATAGACGCCGGCAGCTTCCCCAACCGGCTCGGGGCTGTTGGTTTTGAGCTGGGCGTGATCGCCGGCCGCAGATCGATCAACCCGTTTTTCTCTAGCGTGATCGAGGGCGAAGATGACGGCACAGTCTCGGTCGAATCGACCCGAGTAGAGGGCATGACCGACCACATCACGCTGCCCGTCACCCATACGCTGATGATGATGAACCCGATGGTCATCATCCAGACCGTCAGCTTTTTGCGCAACGGTCATTTTGACCATTCGGTCACGTTTGTTGATGCCGTTTTGCGGGCCTTGCCCGAGAAAATGACAAGCACCAAGTGAGTTTCACTCTGCCGTCCAGCCGCCATCAAGCATCAGCGCGCTGCCTGTCATCAAGCTTGATGCATCAGAGGCCAGAAACACGGCAGCGCCGGTGATATCGCTCACCTGACCGATCCGGCCCAATTTGATCTTGGCCAAGACTGCTTGGCGAAAGCTCTCATCTTCAAAATACGGTTTGGTCAACGGCGTTTCAATAAAGGTGGGGCAGATAGTGTTCACCCTTATTTTATGCGGCCCCAGCTCAATCGCCAGCGCTTTGGTAAAGCCCTCAATCGCCCATTTGGACGCGCAATAAAGCCCGCGATTTGCCGCGCCTACATGGCCCAGCTGCGATGACATATTGATGATTGAGCCGGGGGTGCCGGCGCTCAGCATCTGCGCTGACACGGCTTGCGCGGCAAAGATCGCTGCCTTGACGTTGAGGTCGAAAATGGCTGTGTAATCGGCCTCAGTGACCTCACTCACCGGCATAGGTCGATTGGTTCCAGCATTATTGACAAAAATGTCAAACGCGGGCTGTGCCGCGATCAACTGGGCAAACCCGCCCAAGTCGGTCACATCCGCGACCATGGCGACAGCCGCGCCGCCCGCCGCGCGGATTTCATCGGTCACCGCCGCAATCTCATCACCCGACCGCGCACAAAGCGTCACCGCCGCCCCCGATGCGCCATATGCCAGCGCGATTGCCCGGCCTATTCCGCGCCCCGCCCCTGTGACCAACGCTTGTTTGCCGTCTAGGCCAAAATTTGGTGCGCTCATAATGGGGCCTTTCAATTATTGTCGCATCAAATATTGCATTGTTGGGCCAATCCGACAAACCATTAGAATAAAGCTGAAAAGCCCCAAGCCAAAGCGGCGCAAATCGCTAAAACCCAGCCGATGCCAAGATGCAACCGCATCAGCAGCAACCCCGAGATGCAGGCCAGAACCAGCGCTTGCCGATCGAGCGAGGCAAGCTCGGGTGTCCAAATGGTAAATGGCCCGCGCAAGTCCAACGCGGCGTTGCCGAACAAAACATGCAGGCCAAACCAGACTGAAAGGTTCAAGATCACGCCAACAACCGCCGCCGTGATCGCCCGTAAAGCACCGTTCAGCCTCGGTTGCGCTGATATCCACTCAATGTATGGCGCGCCGGTGAATATCGACAAAAAACACGGCACAAAGGTCGCCCAAAGAGCGACCAAACCACCTGCAATTGCCAGCCCATAGCCACCCGTTTGAAATCCGGCCATGAAGCCTACGAATTGCGTCACCAAGATTAGCGGCCCCGGCGTGGTCTCGGCCAGGCCCAGCCCGTCGAGCATTTGGTCAGGGGTCAACCAGCCGAAATCGGCAACGACAACTTGGGCCATATAGGCCAAGACTGCATAGGCGCCACCAAAAGTGACCACGGCCAGTCGAGACTGTCTGACATCAGCACCTGTGGGACAGAATTGAGGCTTAGCTAACGGAGGATTTCTGGTTCATCGTAATCGTTACCGAGTGAAGATG
>NVXG01000075.1 GCA_002733805.1 Robiginitomaculum sp.
GGCGCATTGCAATGCGCTACGACAGATGCCCGGAGCTCTTCCTCTCAGCCATTATTCTGGCTTCTATCGTGTTATTCTGGTTATGAGTCCTGACCCTAATGACCGTAGTATCGACTGTGGTCTCTTTCAATAGCGTCAGAAGTATTGGCCGCCATCCCGCGCTTGCTCGATATAGCTATCATCGGTGATAGTGCACGGCGTGCCTATTGTTGATTTATTCGCTGAGATAGAGTAGCCAAAGTTCCGTATAATCTAATACAGAAAAGATAATTGCCACACTCACTATTTGTCGTGAATACCGACCACCTTGTAGCTAAAGGCCATGTAGACTTCAAAAAACCAAAGCGCGGCGGGTAATTCATTTCGGATTGTCAGCAAAAAGGTTAGAGGCCCGGGAATGTTACAATAGATTATCGAACATATCTTGCGTGATGCAACGGATCTGCTCCTGAATTACAATTCAGCTAACCGACGCGTTAATGTAAGGCATTATTGTTAATATAAAAATGCGGACAGTGACTTAACTATTATTGTGACCCGACAATATTATTATCCACCAGGCCATCAATTTCTGAGGAAGACATGCCCAGAATTTTGGCGAGAATTTCTTTTGAATCCTCTCCCAAAAACGATGGCGCTATAGCGGGGCTGGGGCCTTGGCCATCAAACAGGATTGGCCCTTTGACAATTCTAATATCTCCCGCTTTTGGATGAGTAACCGTTTCAACCAAACCATGTGCTGCGACATGCTCTTGCTCCAACGCCTCGCCAATACTTAGTATAGGTGCATTGGGAACATCAAACTTCGTGAGTTGCTCTAGCCAATAGGCGGTGGTATTCTGAGTTATTCTGGCTTGCAGTATCGGTTCGAGTTCAGCGCAATTAGCGAGCCTATCCTCATAAAGCGCAAACCGTTGGTCACTTATTAGGCTGTCCATATCAAGGCTGCGCGCAAAATTATGCCAAAACCGTTCTGTTAAACACGCAACAATGACATGGCCATCTTTTGTGGGGTAGGATCCATAGGGAACAATACTCGGATGCCGTGTGCCAACCGGTTGCGGTGTCTGACCGGTCACAAAGTACAGCTGGGACAGATAGCCCTGCATGGAGATAAGGCTATCCAGCATGGCCACTTCCACATGACGGCCTATTCCCGTCAAGTTTTTTTCATGCAATGCAGCAAGCATACCAAACACTGAAAAAATACTTCCGGCCATATCCCCTAGAGGAATGCTAAGTTTATTTGGTGGGTGCCCGGGCTCGCAATTTACACTCATTATTCCTGAGAGCGCTTGGGCAACAATGTCGAATGCAGGTTTGTCGGAATGTGGGCTATTTTTGCCAAAACCAGTAATAGAACAATATATTAGCGCGGGGTTCGTCTCTTTCAAAACATCATACCCGAGGCCCAATCTGTCCATTACGCCTGGGCGGAAATTTTCAAGAACAATATCACATTGCGCGGCGAGCCGTTTTGCAATGTTCACTCCATCAGACGACTTCAGATCGAGACTGATACTCTTTTTATTTCGATTTAGGGCGATGTAATAGTGGCTCAAACCTCCTTGAAATGGTGGGAAATTTCTAGTTTCGTCGCCACTTTCGATCGGCTCAATCTTGATGATCTCGGCCCCAAGGTCAGAGAGGGTCATGCTCGCATAGGGGCCAGACAATATCCTTGAAAAATCTAGTACTTTTATGCCAGCAAGCGGGCCTTTGCGCGCCGTATCCGTGGTCTTCGCCATCTATCTATCCTGCTTTTCTTACTATTTTCATGATTGCACTGGCGCTCGCGATTGAAGTCGCGCCGCAATAAACATCAGCATCGACAAATAGCATTGAGCCTGTTGCGTGCTTCACCCCTGCGCGTGCTTCGATGAAGTCTCCTATTTTTGCGGCACCTATGAATCGAATATCCATTTGGACTGTGACAGTTGGTCGCCTATCAACCATTTCCCACGCTTCAATAGCCATAACTTGATCGAGAAAACTTGCAATAGCACCGCCATGGATAATACCCAGCCTGTTCTTGTGCGCGTCTCGCATTTGTAGGGCAAATATTCTACCGCTATCTTTTTTATTTGATTGTAATATGGGGCCAATATGATTCATAAATCCGTCGAGATTAAGAGCGTGCCAACCGTTAGGTATTTCATTGATAATTGTCAATATTTAGTTCTCCGTTTCAATGCGACTGGTTTCAATCTCATCTCTCATTTTCATCATTGTTTGTGCAAGTTTATGAATCTCATCTTCTTGAAACCGCTCAGAAATGCCAATTGCAACAAGTGAGCGGTTCATTTTATTTTCCCTACCAAAAGTGGGGACCGCAATAACCGTAACACCTGAAATATATGCACCTTTATCGACGGCATATCCTTGAATACGTACTTGATCTATTTCCATACGCCAATCATCATATGACGGTGGGTGATCCCAATTTAGTTTATCAAACTCGACTTCTAGAGAGGCGTTCTCCGACCGGTTATAGGCTGCATAAAGCCGCCCAGTAGCACTAATCAGCAATGGGAACCGGCTCCCCAGATCTACTTGCAACCGAAAAGGTTGGTTCGATTGAGACAAGGCAATGACGACCATTTGTCCGGGTTCGGAAAGCTGAGTAGCAATACTGGTAACACCAAAATCGACTGATAGCTGCGACAGCCGTGGTTGCACCATTGTTGAAAACGTATTGCGTTGAAGCGCTGATCGCGCCAGCGGCAATATTCCAATCCCCATCGAGTACCTTTTGGTATTCGAATCAAAATCAACAAGACCTTCATCTTGCAGAACGCGCAGAATATGCAGGCAAGTGCTTGGCACCAGATCTAGGCCGCGCGCAATAGGATTAACCCCCATAGGATCGGGTGATCGGGCGAGTAATCTCATAATTGCAAGGGCGCGCGTTACCGCAGGAACCTGTCGTTTGGCCGGCGGTTTCTTGTTTTTCTGGTCCATATCTGTCTCTCAAATCCAACATTTCATTGTCTATATACAATAAGAGAATCATATTGACAATACTTCCTTGTCTTCTCTACCCTTGTCAACGAGGCGCCACGGCAGAATTCGACTGCCTCAGTACAAATTTGGGAGAACAGCCATCATGACCTTGCTGACGGAATTCACGTCATATGCAGATGCGCAAAGCCACTTTGCCAAAGAGGCCCTTTGGGATCTGTTTGATGGGAACCGTGAGAATTTCAACGTCACACATGAATGCATTGATCGCCATGTAGATGGCGACAATATCGCCCTGCGCATTGCCCATGCTGACGGGCGCGATGAGGTGATTACATTTGAAGAAATCAGCCGCCGCTCATCGCAAATTGCACATTACCTGACATCTGAGGGCATCAACAAAGGCGACCGGGTCGCTATTATGCTTGAGCCGTCGCTCGCATTTTATTGCACGATGTTTGGCGTCATTAAGGCGGGCGCCGTTGCTGTACCGATGTTCACACTTTTTGGCCCTGACGGCATTAAGCTTCGGGTCGGCGATTGTGATCCCAAAGTGTTTTACACCAATTCCGCAAAGGCGGCTGATGCCCGCGAGGGTGGTGCCCATGATGTTATTGTCGTTGACCAGCCGTTCCTGAATAGCATCGCTAATCTCCCAAATGAATTTGAGTGGAACACCAGCGGCAATGATCTCGCCGCGCTGCAATATACGTCTGGCACGACCCGTCTTTTGCCCGCAGCTGTACAGCATAGCCATCGCTCGATCGTGACGCTTATGGTCGCCGCGCTCTACGCAACCGGCATTCGCCCCGGCGACCGGTTCTTCTGCCCGTCATCCCCTGCATGGGGCCATGGGCTGTGGCACGGCACATTCGCGCCGTTGGCAATGGGCGTATCGACGGGCACTTATAGCGGCAAGTTCGATGCCGTGCGTCTGCTTAAAGCCTTGCAAGATTTTAAGATCACCAACCTTACAGCCGCCGCCACGCATTACCGGATGATGCGCAATTCTGGCAAAGCTGAGGATTTTGAATACTTCTTCGACAAGCTGACCTTTACCGGTGAGCCGATCGATTCCGAAACCGCCAACTACGTTGAGCGGCTGTTCGGCACCAAAGTGCGTTCAATGTACGGCACGACCGAGATCGGAGTGATCATTTCCAACTATCCCGGTTCGGATGATTTGGAAGTGCGTGACGGGGCTATGGGCAAAGCGGTGCCGGGTGTTGAGGTTGAAGTTCAAGACGAAAACGGCAACCCGTGCCCGCCGGGTGTCACTGGCGAGCTTATGGTCAAGAAACGCGGCACCTGGTTCCCAACGAAAGACCTCGGCCGCGTCGACGAAGATGGCTACTTTTATCACGGCGGCCGCGCCGATGACGTGATTATTTCAGCCGGCTGGACCATTGGTGCGGTTGAGGTTGAAGACGCGGTGCTGAGCCATCCCAGCGTGTCGGAATGTGCCGTCATCGGCTCGCCAGATAAAATTCGTGGGCTGATTGTGAAGGCCTATATCATTCTGAAAGCCAGTGAGACGCCCGGTCTGATTGAAGACATTCAGGACCATGTACGCGCGCGCCTTGCCCGCCACGAATACCCCCGGAAAATCGAATTTGTCACTGAACTGCCGAAGACACCTGCCGGCAAAGTGAACAGAAAAATACTGCGAGATATCGAAGCCAAAAAACTTGAGGTCGCCAGCTAAGCGCCTCGACAAAGATTAATAATTGGAGAAAATAATGACCGACATTACCGACCGAAAATACTCAAAGATCACGCCTGAAGGGCTCGATAGCCTGCGCCAGCGCATTGGTGTGAAAATTGAAAACACTGTTGAGCCTTGGTGTTACGAGGCAACCCGCGACAATATCCGTCACTATGCCCACGGCATCGGCGACGATAATCCACTATGGTGTGATCCTGAATATGCCAAAACCACCAAATTCGGGGACGTTGTGGCTCTGCCGAGCTTCCTGTTTGCGACAAGCCGTATAATTTCTGGCTATGTTGGTGGTCTGCCGGGCGTTCATGCTATGTGGTCTGGGGCCGATTGGACATGGCACAAGCCTATCCTGCGCAACACTGAGGTGCGCACCGAAGCCTTCCTCAAAGATCTGGTAGAGCATGATACAAAGTTTGCGGGCCTCGCGGTTCAGCAGACTTATCATGTTGATTTTTATGATGCCAAAACCGGTGACATGCTGGCCGAAGCTGACAGCTGGTGCTTCCGTACCGACCGGGATGAGGCGCGTGAGAACGGCACGAAGTACACCGAGGCCCGCAAAGAAGGGAACCGGGTTTACACCGATGAAGAGCTTCATGAATTCACAAAGCACTATGAAACTGAAGAAGTCCGTGGCGCTCAGACCCGCTATTGGGATGATGTGAATGAGGGCGACGCGCTGCCAACAATGGTCAAAGGACCAATGACGGTTACGGGGTTTATTGCCTATGCGCAGGGTTGGGGCGGTCTGTATATTCGCGCCAATAAACTTGCATGGCAGCTACAGAAAAAGCACCCAAGTGCTGGGATCAAGAACCGCTTTGGCATTCCTGATTGTCCTGAGCGTGTGCATTGGGACGAAGAATTCGCGCTAGAAGTTGGCGCGCCCGGTGCCTATGATTACGGCCCTGAGCGGACATCTTGGCTGACACATCACCTGACCAATTGGATGGGCGATGATGGTTTCTTGCGCAAAGCGAGCTGCCAGGTGCGTCGTCACAATCCTGAAGGTGACATCATCTTGATCAACTCCAAAGTGATCCGCAAATTTGTTGAAAATGGCCGCCACTTGGTCGAACTTGAGCAGCTTGCTGTTCAGCAAGACGGCGAGTTATCGGCAAAAGGTACAGCCATCGTTGAGCTTCCCAAGCGTTAGGGGCTCATACGCAACCGAAGGGGAGATCGGCTTGAGCGTTTTTGGAAAAATCTTAGGAAAAACAGAGGACATCCTCCATATTGGAGGGTGCCTCAGCCTCTTGGGCGTGGCCGCGTTTATCAACGCTGACATCTTGCTGCGCCTGTTGTTTAGCCGGCCAGTGCAGATACAGTTTGAGCTTACAGAACTCTATCTCATGCCCGCGCTAGCGATGATGTCCTTGTCGCGTGTTTTTCGCGATGGCGGCCATTTGGCACTCGAATTTGTCCCCGAATATTTGCCCGGCTTTATTGGCGCCGCCATTGCAAAATTGCGGCTGTTGTTACCGGCGGCGTTCTTTGCCGCGGTGACTTTCATGTCGGGCAAGTTCTGTCTGCGTGCCCTGACCCACGGCGACGTTCAATACGGCGTAATCGATTGGCCGCTTGGTCTGGCTTATGCCGTTGTTCCATTGAGCTGTTGTGTCCTAACGCTGCGGCTTATCCACGACGCTTTTGCACCCCGCGAAAGTGAAACAACCAATAATCAACATTAGTTTTCTAGGGAGGAAGACCTACATGAAACTTGTAAATCTATTGTCGACATTCATTGCCGGAACCGTTGCAATTGGCGTAACGGCGGCTAATGCTGAGACGCTGCGTCTTGGTGATTTTCAATCAACCAGCCACATTGTGTCAGTTGAGGGCACAACAAAATGGATGGCAGCTGTTGAAGAAGCCACAGATGGCGCCATCACTTTTGAACACTTCCCGTCGCAGCAAGCCGCAAGATCGCGGGCGCAGCTTGATGCCGTGAATAACGGTATTCTTGACGCGGCTTTGATTGGCGCAATCTATCACGGCGAAGTTCTACCGTTGAACACTGTCGTTGGTCTACCGGGCTATTCTGGGTCGGCTGTTGCTGGCACTGCTGCTTTGCAAGAACTGCTGCGCGAAGGGCCGCTGCGCGAAGAGATCCTCGCCGCGGGTGTCACACCTATCTACGGTTTCTTGCTGCCGCCTTATCAGGTGCTGGCAAATGGCCGTCTTGGTGGCCCGGCAGATTGGGACGCGCTTGATATTCGCACTTCAGGCTCGACACAGGCGCTCACAGCGCGTGCGCTTGGTGGCGTTGGCATCTCAATCCCAGGGCCAGAGGTTTATACGGCAGTTGAACGCGGTCGTTTGGATGCGGTTCTGTTCCCGCTTGCTTCTGTGCCCGGCTACAAGCTGAACGAGGTTGTTACCGACATTTCAACCAATGGCTCATTCGGTGGCTTTAGCTTTGTGATGGTCGTGAAAACTGACCTATATGAAAGCCTGTCGGCTGACATTCAGGCACTTATGGTCACTCTTGGCGCAGAAACCGCACAACATGTGGCCGAAGCACAAGACGCTTCGGTTGTTGACCTGATCGCTGAATGGTCGGCCGCAGGCATCAACACATATGAGTTCACCGACGAAGAACTTGCGCAAGTTGTCGACGCGCTTGGTCTGGTGAGCGCCGACTGGGTTGAACGGATTGGTGGCGACCATGCTGAGGCTATCCTCGCGCAATATGGCGCGCTGACTTCACAGTAAATCCTACACAACAGGGCGGCTAATCAAGGCCGCCCTGCCTAAACAGCGGAAAACCCAATGCTCATATTCCTTGCCATTCTCGCTCTTCTCGCATTGTTCATGATTTTCCGCATGCCAATCGCGTTTGCCATGGGTCTTACAGGCTTCATCGGCTTGGCGACGCAGCTTGGCTGGCGCCCTGCATTTGCGGTGTTAGAACGCACATTCTTCGACTCGTCATCGTCGTTTATTCTGGTGGCTATTCCTCTGTTTATCTTGATGGCTGAGATCTTGACCGCCGGCGATGTAACCCGCCGGGCGGTCTATGCCTGTCAGGCTTGGGTCGGCCATGTAAAGGGCGGGCTGGCAATGGCCACTGTCGCCGCGTCGGTGATTTTGGCAGCCCTTGTTGGCAGCTCAACCGCTTCAACCGCGGCAATGGCCTCATCGGCATTTCCCGAAATGATCAAGCATAAATACTCCGAGCGTCTTGCCGCAGCCGTGGTCAGCGTTGGCGGCACCCTTGCTGTGGTCGTGCCGCCTTCTATCGTGCTGGTGGTTTACGGCGTGCTGACAGAGACCTCGATTGGCAAGCTGTTTATCGCCGGTATTATCCCCGGACTGATAACCGCGACCGGCTTGGCTGTGGTGATTTCGATCATCGCACGCACAACAGACCAAGCGCCAAAGGGTGACCCGTTTGTCCTTAAAAAGGCCATCATCGAGACCCGGCATGTCTTCCCCATGGCCCTGCTTATCATCTGCGTTATTGGCGCAATTTACGGCGGGATCGCATCGCCATCTGAATCAGCGGCCTTGGGCGTCATGGGCGCCTTGGTTATTGTTATTTTTCAAAGAACCCTAAAGTTCTCGGCGTTCAACAACTCGGTAAGTCGCGCCATCAAAGCGACCGTTATGATCGTGGCGATTGTGGCTTGCTCAGCGATTTTTTCAAATTTTCTGGCCTTCACGCGGATCACCCATAGCTTGATGGAATTTGTCGCACAGACAGATATGTCGCGCGAAATGATCCTCGGGATCATCATCTTGTCGCTGCTGGTCATGGGCATGTTCATGGATCAGTTGGCGATCTTGTCGCTGGCAATGCCACTGGCATTTCCAACAGCAATGGCCCTCGATTATAACCCTATCTGGTTCGGCATTGTGGTGACAAAGACAGTCGAAATAGGCCTGCTCACGCCGCCGCTTGGCCTCAACGCTTATGTTGCCGCCGCCCAAACCGGTGTAAAACTGGGCACTATTTTCAGAGGAATTATGCCATTCCTCGTCATGGAGATTGTCGTGCTGATCGTTCTCATTGCCTTTCCTCAAATAACGCTTTGGCTTCCGGAGTTAATGCTCAAATAATGGCATAATTTGATACACTGCCCATGATCGTTTTATGAGCGAGCCCCATGCGTTAATAAACTGCGGAGAAAAATAATGGCGATATTACAAAGCAATATTACAGCATCCTCCCCTGATTTTTCTACAAATCGGGCGTCAATGGATGCACAAAATGAAGTAATTGCTAAGAAGGCCGCGCAGATAATGCTAGGGGGGCCCGAGGCCTCGCGCGCGCGCCATATTTCACGCGGTAAGTTGCTGCCCCGCGACAGAATTGCCGGGCTGCTTGATCCGGGCTCGCCGTTTCTTGAGGTAGGGCTGTTTGCCGCTTCGGGGCTTTATGATAATGCCATTCCATCGGCCGGGGCCATTGCCGGTATTGGTCAGGTCGAGGGCCGCGATTGCATGATCTTGTGCAATGATGCGACGGTTAAAGGCGGCACCTATTTTCCGATGACCGTGAAGAAGCATTTGCGGGCGCAGGAGATTGCCGAAGAAAACTATTTGCCCTGTCTGTATCTTGTCGATTCTGGCGGTGCCAATCTTAACAACCAAGCTGAAGTGTTCCCCGACCGGGACCATTTTGGCCGCATCTTTTATAATCAGGCGCGGATGAGCGCCAAGGGGATCGCTCAGATTGCGGTCGTCATGGGCTCGTGCACGGCGGGCGGTGCCTATGTGCCGGCCATGAGCGACCAGACGATCATTGTCAAAAACCAAGGCACGATCTTTCTGGCTGGTCCGCCATTGGTAAAGGTGGCGACGGGCGAAGAGATTGATGCCGAAACGCTTGGCGGCGGTGACACGCATACGCGCCTTTCCGGTGTGGCCGATTATCTGGCCGATGATGATGAGCACGCGCTGGCGCTTGCCCGTGAAATTGTCAGCCATCTTGGGCCGGCACCGGTGCCGGGTGTGGCGATCAAACCTGCCCGCGCGCCGCTCTATCCTGCCTCCGATATTATGGGCATCGTGCCGGCCGATACAAAAACCCCCTATGACGTGCGTGAGATTATTGCGCGTTTGGTTGACGGGTCTGATTTTGCCGAATTCAAGCCGCTTTATGGCACGACTTTGGTCACCGGATTTGCGCATGTCGAGGGTCTGCCGATTGGTATTATTGCCAATAATGGCGTCCTATTTTCGGAAAGCGCTGAAAAAGGTGCCCATTTTATTGAGCTTTGTTGTCAACGCAATATTCCTATCCTGTTCTTACAGAATATCACCGGGTTTATGGTTGGCTCAAAATATGAAGCCGGAGGCATCGCCAAAGATGGGGCCAAGCTGGTCAACGCGGTTTCTACGGCATCGGTTCCCAAGATCACCATCATCATTGGCGGCTCTTACGGCGCGGGCAATTACGGCATGTGTGGCCGCGCCTTTAGCCCGCGTTTCTTGTGGATGTGGCCCAATGCGCGCATTGCCGTTATGGGTGGGCCGCAGGCATCTGGGGTGTTGGCCGACGTGAAACGTGTAGGGATTGAGAAGCGCGGCGGCACGTGGTCGGCTGAAGAAGAGAAAGAGTTCAAGCGCCCGATGATCGAGATGTTTGAAGAACAATCACAGCCGCTCTATGCCTCTGCGCGGCTATGGGATGACGGGATAATTGACCCGCGCAAAACCCGTGATGTGATTGCCCTGAGCCTTAAAGCAGCGCTCAACGCACCGATCGAAGATACGAAATTTGGTCTGTTTAGGATGTAATGATGAAACCTCCCTTTTCTAAAATTCTAATCGCCAACCGTGGTGAGATCGCCGTTCGTGTCATGAAAACAGCCAAGAAACTGGGGGTGAGCACGGTGGCTGTTTATTCCGATGCAGATGCAAAATCTTTGCATGTTTTCTTGGCTGATGAGGCTGTGCATATCGGGCCACCAGCGGCGGCTGAAAGCTACCTGAAAGCTGACAAGATCATTGAAGCAGCGCTGGCAACCGGCGCCGAGGCCATCCATCCCGGATATGGATTTTTGTCTGAAAACCCAGATTTTGTTGAGGCAGTTGAGGCGGCTGGCCTGACATTCATTGGTCCCTCAGCAAAGGCTATCCGCGCCATGGGCCTGAAAGATGCGGCAAAAGACCTTATGCTGGAGGCTGGCGTTCCGGTGGTTCCCGGCTATCAGGGCAGCAATCAAGACCCAGATTTTCTGGCCGCTGAGGCGGACAAAATTGGCTACCCGGTATTGATAAAAGCCCGTGCGGGCGGCGGCGGCAAAGGCATGCGCAAGGTGGATACACCTGCTGATTTTCTTGAAGGACTGGCCTCGGCGCAGCGCGAGGGCAAAAACGCTTTTGGCGATGCTCATGTTCTGATCGAAAAGTTTATCACCTCGCCGCGTCATATTGAGGTGCAGGTTTTTGGTGATAATCACGGCAATGTCGTGCATCTGTTTGAGCGCGATTGCTCATTGCAGCGCCGCCACCAAAAGGTGATCGAAGAAGCGCCAGCGCCGGGCATGACTGATGAGGTGCGCGCCGCAATAACCAGTGCTGCCGTCACGGCCGCCAAGGCGATTAGCTACTCTGGTGCGGGCACTATTGAATTTATCGTTGATGGTTCTGGCCCGCTGCGACCAGATGGCTTTTGGTTCATGGAAATGAATACACGGCTTCAGGTAGAACACCCGGTGACAGAGGCAATAACGGGCGTTGATCTTGTTGAATGGCAACTGAACATCGCGGCCGGTGCCATGCTGCCGCTGCGCCAACAAGACCTCTCGATCAATGGCCACGCCTTTGAAGCGCGGCTTTATGCTGAAGACCCAACTACGGGCTTTTTGCCCGCAACGGGTATATTGCACCATCTGTCATTTGACGCTTCAGCCCGCAATGATACCGGGGTGCGCACTGGTGATGAAATAACCCCTTGGTATGATCCAATGATCGCCAAGGTTATCACCCATGCAAACACCCGAAACGCCGCATTGGCCGGGTTGATCACAGCGCTGCAAGGCACCCATGTTGCAGGCACCGCGACCAATGCCCGGTTCTTGGCTGACCTCGCGTCGCACAAAGATTTTAAGGCGGGTCAATTCGATACGGGGCTGATTGAGCGTGATCTTGACAGTTTGACTTGTGCCATTCCTCCCTCAATTGCGCATGTCGTATTTGCAGGCATAGCCGCGCTTGGCATTGACCCTGCAGCACAGACCAATGGCTGGCGGTTGTGGGGCGCTGCACAGCATAGGCTGAAACTGGTTTCAAATGACGATGTGATCGACGCCACAATGACCTTGCATGCTGACAAGCGCATATCCTTGGCCATAGGGGATGACAGTATCACCCTGCTGGACGTGGCGATTGATGGGACACAGATTACGGCGCGGGTTGGCGATATGAATGCCAGCATAAACGCCCAAGTTATTGTTAGCCAGCTGAACGAAAAACGTCTGATTTCTGTTCTCACTGGCGGCGTGTCGCACGATCTTTATAGCCTTGATCCGCGCTCTGGCAGCGCCGATTCTACGGCGCATGCCAATGCTGTTACCGCGCCAATGACAGGTGTGATTATACAACTTACCGCTGCTGTCGGCACACACGTGCAAGAAGGCGATAAGCTTGGCGTTATGGAAGCCATGAAGATGGAAACCGCCCTTGTGGCCCCACGTGATGGGGTGATCGCCGAGGTGTTCTGCGCTGTGGGCGAAACCGTAGAAGGCGGCGCGACGCTGATCCTCTTTCAGGAGGATGCAGAATGACCGATCAAGTTCTGATATATGAAGTAGGCCCCCGCGACGGGCTGCAAAACGAAAAAGAGATTATCTCAACGGCAAAGAAGATCGCGCTTATCAATCTGTTGTCGTTGAGCGGGCTGCGCAAAATTGAATGCACGAGCTTTGTCTCGCCAAAATGGGTGCCGCAACTGAGCGACGCGCATGATGTTCTGACGGGGATTATGCGCGCGCCCGGTATCGACTATGCGGCACTGACACCAAACCTAAAAGGTTTTGAATATGCGCTGGCAGCAGGGGCAGATGAAGTCGCTATTTTTGCCTCTGCCTCGGAAGGATTTAGCCAGAAAAATATCAACTGTTCCATTGCTGAAAGCCTCGCGCGTTTTGAGCCGGTCATGGCCGCCGCCAAAGCCGCATCAATCCCGGTGCGCGGTTATGTTTCATGTGTTGTTGCCTGTCCGTATGACGGAGCAGTGCGCCCAGACGCCGTGCAATTTGTCGCTAAAGCCTTGTTTGATATGGGATGTTACGAGGTGTCGCTCGGCGACACGATAGGGGCTGGGCGGCCTGATACGGTTGCAACCATGATCAAAGCTGTCAGCGACGTAGTACCGACAATGCATCTCGCCGGTCATTTTCATGATACGGGCGACCGGGCATTAGACAATATCAAAGCAGCTCTTGAATTGGGTGTCACAACATTTGACAGCGCTGTCGGCGGCCTTGGCGGCTGCCCCTATGCGCCGGGCGCTAAGGGCAATGTCTCGACTGCCGCGCTGGTGAATATGTTCATCTCGGAAGGTATTGAAACGGGTGTTGATCGCGTTGCCCTAGCTGCGGCTGAAAAATTTCTGACCGAGATCGCTGTGCGCAAAACAACCGCTTAAGGAAAACAGATGTCTTATGAAACGATAGAAGTTGAAATTGACCCGCGCGGCGTTGCCTCGGTTATTCTGGCACGGCCACAAAAACATAACGCCATGAACGCGCAGATGATTAATGAATTGGCACAGGCGGCAAGAGCGCTTGAGGCTGATGATGCCGTGCGCGTGGTCATACTCCGTGCGCAGGGCAAGACATTTTGCGCTGGTGGTGATCTCGGCTGGATGCGCGACCAAGCCGACAAAGACCGGGCGGGCAAAATGGCAGGGGCGCAGGCGCTTGCCAAAATGCTGGGCCTTTGGAATGCGCTGGCAAAACCGGTTATCGGGCGGGTGCATGGAGCGGCTTATGGCGGCGGAATCGGGTTGGTTGCGATCTGTGATATTGTCATCGCCGCCGAAAATTGCCGCTTTGCGCTGACTGAAACCCGCCTCGGTTTGATCCCCGCTACAATTGGCCCTTTTGTCGTCGCCCGTATGGGCGAAGCTTTTGCGCGGCAAGTGTTTTTCAACTCCAAGCCTTTCGACACCGCGTTTTTGGTGCGCGCCGGGCTGGTGGCAAAGTCCTGCGCCGCCGACATGTTAGACCAAGCGGTTGAAGAAGAGGTATGCGCCTTTCTCGCCTGTGCGCCCGGAGCAGTGAGCGACGCGAAACGACTGTGCCTTGCGCTTGCAGGCGCCGATCCAACAGCAAGGGCCGGCCTGACCGCCAACGCCTTGGCCGATCGTTGGGAGACTTCTGAGACGCAAGAAGGCATTGCTGCATTCTTTGCAAAAGAAGAGCCATCCTGGCGCAAAAAGACCAAAGGGTAGACCCATGAACATGGCCCCAACAAAATCCGTTCTCGCGCAATCAATTTGGCAGGGCAAAGACGCCACCTATTTACGGCAGCTGGCTCTGGTTGCTTTTGGCGTGCTGCTGCTTGCAGTTTGCGCCAAAATTTCTGTCCCAATGTGGCCGGTTCCGATCACCATGGGCACATTTGCGGTTCTTGGCATTGGGACGGTTTATGGCGCGCGGCTTGGGCTGGCAACAATAGCCGCCTATCTGGCTGTCGGTGCCGTGGGGGGCAATGTTTTTGCAGGCTCATCGGCGCAAGAAAGCGGGCTTGCCTATATGGCCGGTAGCACGGGCGGCTATTTGCTCGGTTATGTTTTTGCGACACTCATCATGGGCCTGTTGGCCGGCAACGGCTGGGACCGTACGCCGCTAAAAATGGCCGGGGCAATGCTGATTGGCAACATAGCAATCTATGTGCCGGGGCTGCTATGGCTCGGTTTTTTGCTTGGCTGGGATAACCCGATATTTGCTTGGGGGCTGACCCCTTTTATCATTGGTGATTTGCTGAAAATATCACTGGCAGCACTGCTTGTTCCTGCAGCGTGGAAACGCGCAAACAACGCCAAGTCCCAAGGACAAAGCAATGAAT
>NVXG01000076.1 GCA_002733805.1 Robiginitomaculum sp.
AGCCCATAATGGCCAACACAATCAACATCTCCAACAAGGAGACACCGCGTAAGTTATCTGGTTTCTGGCGCATGGTTTTAACTCTCAAGGCTAAAGTTACATGCCAATATCATACAAGGATGTCATCGCCAAAACAATGCTGATCACAATGGTGCCGACGATTGAGGCGATCAGCAAAATGGCAATCGGCTCGGCCAACGTGGCCAATCGTTTGGCCAGTTCTTGGGCTTCTTGTTCTTGGGTTTTCCCAATGAACAATAACATATTGGCCAACCCGCCCGATGTGCGACCGGTCCGGATCAGGTCAATGGCCAATGGATCAAATTCCGGAACGGATTCGCCCAAAACCTCGTCGATATTGCGCCCAGCTCGAATGCCCACTCTGGCTTCTTCAAACTCGCGGCGCAACCGTTCGGAGCGCAAGCCGTATTTGCCCAAATTCAAGGCCGAGAGCAGGTCAGCACCGTTATCCAGTGCGATCCCCACCGTTCTGGCCCAGCCGCCCAATTCAGCCTGCAATAGAATTGTGCCGATCAGCGGCATTCCCTCGAGCAGGGTCCGAAAGCGGGCGCGGGATTTTTGGTTGCGGATCATGAAGATGATCGCGGCGAAACCAGCGCCCAAGACGGCCATGACCGGGATTAAATTGGCTTTCAAACCGATCCCGGCGCTGATCACCACCCGGGACATCATCGGTAGATTGTCGCGATTATCACCGATCAAATTGCCAAACCGGGGGACCACAAACAAAAACAGTAAAAACACAATGACGCTGCCGACCACGCTCAAAAACACCGGATAGGATAAGGCGGTGCGCACTTCGGCCCGCATGGTATCTTCGAACTCCATGCGTTCGGCGGCATCAGATAATGCCTTGGCAGATTGCCCGGTGGCCTCTCCCAATTCGGCCAGACGCGGTACATAGCGCGGCAAAGCGGGCAGATGTTGTTCCATGGCGCTGGACAATCTTTTGCCGGAGCGCAAATCGCGCCGAATGGCTTGCGAAGCGCGCGACAAGGCCGGGTGGGCGTTGGAACGCGACAGACTTTTTAGGGCATCAAGCAGGGAAACCCCGGCGCTGAGCAAAGTGGCCAATTGGCGAATATATCTGGCCATGTCCTTGCGTTTGACTTGGCCGCGCCGCTGGAAAAATTTGGATGGTTTGGGCAATTCAGAAATAGAAAAAGCATCCAGCTTTTTGGCTTGGACCAGATCATAGGCGGCTTCGGAGCTGGCGGCATCAATTTCACCGCGAACCGTTGCGCCTTGTGCGTCGAGTGCTTTGTATCGATATCTGGGCATAAACTCTCTTAACAGGGTTGAGCGGGGATGGCGAATAGTCGGCTTAATCGTTCAATTTTGATTGGGCATCGATATGCAGTGCTGCGGCGATCGCTGCGTTTCTGACCTTGGGGGTCATGATGCCATAAATGGTTGGCGTCTGGGCCGAGGGTTGATAGGGCGCGCCGCGTAAATTTTCATATTGCTCGGCGTAGATTTCCCATGTGGTCCGGGTTTTGTCCTCAACCGATGGCTCCCCCACGGCGCGCGAAGTGGTCACGCCGCCATGATATTGGTGAAAACTTCCCTCTCCGACCAACAGGAAATACCGGCTATCGGTGTGATCAATGGCCCGTTTGAAAAAGTCCAGATTGATTAGGCCGCCACCGGGCAGATCAAACCCCTCATCATAGCCGCCCATTTGTTGGTAAAATTCTTTTTTCAGGATCAAGGCATTGCTTTCGGCAATTGGCGTGAACCATGCGCCTTTGGCCGATCCGCCCAAGCAGGATATATCAAATAACCGATAGGGTTCATTCGGCCAATTGATCCCGGCCAACAACTCATCTTCGGCTTGCTGGCAATAGCCAAAATGCACGTTTTTCTGCTGTACCTTGTCACCCAGATGATAGCCCAACGTGGCAATCACCGGGTTTTGGGCAATAGCAAACAGCTCTTTGGCATTTTTGAACAATCCCGGTGTCACCATGCGCGCCCCGTCGATCACCGGACAAACCCAAGGTGCTCGAGCCATTTCAACGCCAGCATTTAAGGCTTTGGCCGGAGAATGGTGTGGGTTTTGCACTTGTACATAACACACATTTTTGGGCCAGCTGGCGACAATCTCAGCCGGAATGGGTTGGCTGGAACCATTTTCCATGACCAGTATTTCAATCTCGTCATCGTCCACGCCCAACTGGTATCCGGGCAAAAATGATTGCACGGTCCGCGGAATCTCCCGGCCCATATTGTAGGAAATAATGATCACGCTAATCAGGGGGGTAGGGTCAAAACTCATGTCTATACTCCATTTTGCTTCGCCCTGCGGGTTTGTTTTCGAGCATTCATCTGCGCCAGGCCGACCTTGAAAAGGGTCGAAACCTTGCCTGCGGATCGGCCTGACACATCTAAACACTCAAAAACAAACAGAATTGAACCATAGACATGAGCTTGGACCCTAGCAGGCAAGGTCATTTAATGCCTCCCATGTTTTGATCAAGGAATGGGGGACCGCAATGGCTTCGCTGTGCTGATTTTGCAAATTACCATCCAGAAACTTTGGATGCTCCGGAACTTCCAAGCCCAAATATTCACCGGCCATTTTCAGTTTGGCCAGATATTCGGTTGCCGGGATATCAAACCGGATAATGTCAAAGGCGTGGGTTTCGTGTTGCTGCAACATGCGCTGATTATAGCTTTGCCACATCGCAAAGGCTTGGGTTTCGTCCATGGGTTTCTTCCAGATATTGGCCCGGTGCATCAGCGACCCAGCCACCGCGAGCGGGTGGCGAAAGGTGCCAATAAAGCGGGGACCGACCAAGTCTTGCCAGTTTTTTAACATGAACAGGCTTCTGGGATCTTTCAGACCCCAAACCCTGTCCGCACCAAAGTCGGCAATGGCTTGCTTAAACTGGCTGGTTTCACCTGAGGTCCAAACTGGGTCATGAACGGGCGGGCGATCCCAACTTGCGCCAACCCGCTCCAGGACCTGATCGTGCAATTCCATAATGGTCCGGTTTTCGCGGTTTCCTTTGGCATTGAACCCGGCCTTGGTATTGACCTCACCTAAGTACAATCCAGCCTCTTCGAGGGAGCCAGCCAAACACGATGTGCCCGAACGGTGCATGCCCAAAATCAAAATTGGTCTGGTTGCTGGCATGGGTTTGAGTCATCCATCGGCTGTATAAATTCAAGCTCAGACGTTGGCTTTTCATCGCCCTTTGGTCTGATCAATCTTTACATAGAGCTTTCAGAATTACTATAAAAGCCCAAAAGGACCGAACCTTGGCCAAACCTGTAAAACCACATCAAGCAATTACCCTCGAAATTGAGGCCGGGTTTTCTTTGTTGGAAACCCTAATTGCGCTGGCGATTTTGTCACTGGTCACCTTGGCCATGTTCCAGTCCACTAGTTCGTTGTTGCGGATTACTGACCGGGCGATGGTGGCCGGGGATCGTACTTTGGAATCAGCTATTGCCCGCAAAGCCTTTCGGACCAGTGTGGGTTCCCTGATCCCGGCATGGGATGAACAAACCATATGGAAATTCAAGGGAGGTCCCGACGAGTTTTCAGGGTTATCGGCGGCGGTTCCCAGTGCGCTGGACCACTTGCTACAGCCGGTTACGGTAAGTTTGGCCGAAAATAGTCCGGGTGAAATATCCCTGGTTGTGACGGCTGAAGGGCAGTCGTGGGATGTCGAGAAATTTCGGGCAACCCGAGCCAGTTTTACCTATCTGGGTATGGATCGTACCTGGTATGATATCTGGCCGCCTCGGGAAATTCCAAAACCCGGATTTTATGATGATGAGAAATATATGGATATGCCGCTTCTGCCCTTGGCCATCCGGTTGAGCGGGGCAGGCATCAATAGTAACTTTGCGTGGCTTGCCACCGTTTCCGGGTCGCAGAGCTTGCCGTATCGAGATGATTTTGGCCAAGATGAATAAAGCGCAAAATGGCTTTGTACTGCCTTACGTACTGGTGGCGATTGCCATCCTGTCGATTGCTGGCACCATTGCCGCGCAGCGTTTACAGCGCACGTCGCGGATGATTTTGCAAATTCAAAGCGATGCCAATTCCGAACTGGCCATGATGTCAGCCGAAGCAAAAACCATCTTCTCAGTGCTAACAGCCGTGCCGGTTGTTGGCGGACTAGATTTGAATGCACAAAGCAGTGCGGTCCAAGCCGATTCCTTTTATTCAAGTCGTTCAAGCGGTGACAATGTTCCTTCTGATTTGTGGTCGGGTGCTGGTCAGTTCCGGCAAACCAATACGAGTTACGGACCAGTACTTGTGCAATACCGTGACGGGGCTGGATTGCTTCCGCTGAATACGGCGGAGCCAAAACTGATCGCCAAGTTCCTGACCGCGCGCGGGATCAAGTCCGAAACCGCACGCGGCATGGCGGCCAAACTGGCTGACTATCGGGATCCGGATCATCATCGCAGGTTTCGTGGCGCAGAGCGCGGCGATTACCGATTGCGGGATCAACCGCCACCAACCAATTCTCCATTACGAAGTTTTGCCGAACTGGATGCCATCTTGGGTTGGGCCGAGCCATTGGCCACCTTGGATCGGCGGGCTTTGATGGATGCGGCGATCCTCAGTCCGGCCATTTCCGGCATGAAGACCATTTTCGTCAGTCCGGAATTGCGAAAAGACCTTGGGTTGGTGGAAACCAATTTCTCTCTTGCTTTACAACAAGACGGGATCGAACAATCAATCGCTGGTGACAGATATCCGTCCAACCAGATGCGTCTTACCTTCTTGTATCGCGATCCATCGGGTCGGTTTTTGAAACGGGTGGTTGAAATTGAGCGAAAGATCAATAGTCTGGATCGGCCTTTCAGGAAATCTGAGGTATATGACGCTGTGGTGAGCGGCGATGATGCAGCCAGCGCCGGATTTGGACAGGGTACACAGGGTACAAAGTTAAAAAATGTCATTTTCACCCCATCTGATCGCGCGCGATAGCGCCGCAAATTTGATCTCCTTACAAGCGCCCGGCATTTGGGGGCAAAAGGTGTTGATCGTTCCGCGCCAGTTGTGTTCGTTTCGTCGGATACAGTTGAAAGGAAAATCACGTAGCGCAGTACAAGCCGTGAAATTGCGCGCCTTGAAGGAAGCGGCCTCTCACGAGGACCGGCTGCATATTGCCAAAGACCGCGATGGGAAGTTGGCCGGGGTCTGGAGCTTTGGCTCTGACCTTGCGCACCGGGGCAGGATGCTGCCAGAAAGTCTGGCGCGAGAACCAATGACCGATGGGTTGCGTCTGCTTTCCTGTTTGGAAGGCGTTGAGGGGCAGGTCTGGAAAGACAATTCGTTATTGGCCAGCCGCTGGTGGCCAAGTGTGCCGCGTGAAACCCAATGGCAAACATTTTTACGTGCTGCCCAAGTTGACCTGGAAGAATACACAACCGGCCAACCGGCATTGCAGGAAGTGCCTTTTCGGTCTGACCTACCACTGATTGCCTTTGATCTGGATCAGCTCTCAGAAGTATTTTCACCAACCAATTTGGCCTTTGGCGGTGGGTTTATTGCTTGCTGTGTTGGCCTGTTTTTGGGCGCGCAATATGTCAGATATGCGCTTGAGGCATCCCAGACCCGTGGCAAAATTGCCCAAGTTTCGGATACGGCAAGCCAAGTTTTGTCCCAACGTCGGCGGGCCTTGGCCAATATGAACCGGGCCCACCGGTTTGAGCGGCTGGGGGATGAGGCCCGTATCTTGTTGGCGCTGGATGGATTGGCTGAGGCGTTATCCGACCAAGAACCAGATTTGCGTCTGTTGCAAATCAGAGATGACCAGCTCGAAGTTCAATTGACCGATAACCCGGACCTCAATGGTCCGGCATTTGTACGGCAGCTTGAAAGCATGCGCGCCTTGAGCGAGGTAAATGTATCTTCGGGGACCCAAAATACAATTGTGGTCAAGGCAAGCATGCAATGAAGCGTTTTATAGAACAGCTTGATCTGAAAATAACTCCGTTGGTAGCCTATGGCCTGGTGGCTCTTGGCATTATCGTCGGCGGGTTATTGCTCGGCCAATTGTCGAGTGCTGTGCAGCAGGTCAAGGCGGAAGCGCAATTGGCCCAATCTGATCTGGCCACGCTGCATGAAATTCAAAAAACCGATGTCTGGGCAGATCGCTTGGCCCAAAGCATAGAAGCGCGCAATACAACCGAACAAACCATCTGGAGCGGCCTGACCTACGGGGTGATCTCTGCCGGTTTGCAGCAGGAATTGAATAAAATTGGCCAAGATTCAGGTCTGACTGCGCTAAAAATTACCATCAACCCAATTGCTGATGACGTGGACGGATTGCAGGTTATGCAATTTACTTATCGAGGCATGGCGTCGGACTGGGCCAGCATTATTGATCTGCTCAGCGAAATTGCCGAACAACCGCGCACCATTATCCTTACTGAATTGAGCTTCTCCAAACCAAGAAGTCGTCCGGCATTGTTTCGTGCGGCGGGGCTGATTCCCATTCAAATTGAACCGGCTTCGGAACCTGCCTCGAGCGGGGGTGGAACATGACCCGCAAATGGTTGCAAATGGGCGGTGCAGCGCTGGCCTTGAGCTTGGTTGTTGGTTGGTTGAGCGCCGGATATGGCGCGGCAAATCAGGTGGGTAACCAAGTGAACTGGCCGTATGACAAGTCCGGGCAAACGACCCAAATTAATTACCCGGCCTTGCAACAACGATTAAAAGCCTCTGGCTTGTTTCCGGTATCTTCCACCCGCTTGGCTGAATTGGCAGCGGAGGCCGCCACGGCCGAACCAGAAGAAGACGAGAACGGATTGCGTCCATTTCCAAAGATTGTGGCAGCCTCGATGGTTGATGGCATAGCTCAGGTTCACTTGCGTTTGGACGATGAGCGGATCATTGTGGCGCACGCTGGAGACACACTGTCATCTGGTTGGACCTTAAAAATGGTTGACCTGACACGGGTTATTGCTGTTTCTGGCGATCAACAGCAGGAATTTAAAATTGCTGACTATAAAGATCGCTCTGAATCGAACGACGATGACAGCGCTGACATTGAGTAACGGGAAGTAACGTATATGGCTGGTTTTTGGACAAAATCTGCAAAGCGCAGCAAAGGCTTGCGCGGGGTATTCATTGGGTTGTCCCTGCTAATGCTGGCCGGTTGCGAAACTCTGGATAGCAACGGGAATGCCATACAGGGCACGACCTTGGCTGAAAATCTGTTGGTCAATCAGGTTGAGCGCGCACCCAGGGGCGAACAAGCAGATACCGCGACGATTGATGGGGGTGAAGATCAAATTGTCGACACGCCTTCACAGATCGGTCGAATTCCGGTGCTCTCCGTTGTCTCGAAAGCCTCCGGGCCATCCAAAAACACCACACCCCCAAGCCTAAAAGCCGAGCGGGTTGATGCTTTTGTTGCGCCCCTGATTTTGCCGGAATTCATCGATGTGGTGTTCGGGGAGATGTTGCAAACCCCTTACATCACCGGGCCAGAGGTTGCCGCGCGCACCGACGTGGTGCAATTGCGCTCATCTGGTGAGATGGCATCTGGCGACTTTCTGTCATTGATCAGTTCGGCGCTGGAAGAATACGGCGTTCGCGTGGTGGCCGAAGATGGCGCTTGGCGTTTGCTTGAGGATAAGGCTTTGCGGGCGAGGATGCCCCGGTTTATCAAATCCCGGGCCCGGTTGCGGACCCGAAGCGATTTGCGCCCGGTGGTTCAGTTTGTGGAATTGCAGGCTATTGAGGCCAATGCAATGCTGATATTTTTGCGCCAGACCTTTGGCTCAAAAAGCGACAAGATCAAAATTGAAGCGGATCCCGGCAATAATTATATTGTGTTAAGCGGATTGCCCGAAGACGTGGACGCGGCGATTGCCATCATTCAGGAGCTGGATGAATTACGCTTTGCCGGTTCACAAGTGCAACGCTACACGCCCAAATATTGGGATGTGGACGAGCTGGCGGAATCGTTAGTGCAAGCCATGCGGGTTGAGGGCTGGCAAATTACCATGTCGGTGAATTCGTCCCGGATCATTTATGTGATGCCGGTGACCTATTCCAATGATCTGTTTGTGTTCACAAAATCTAAACAGGCCTTGAAGCGGGTAAACCGTTGGCTGACCGAATTTGATCGACCGATCAACGGCGGCGATACCATCCAGATCTACATTTATCAGGTGAAAAATGTTGATGCTTCATTGCTGGCGGAATCGGCCAATGCTGCAATTCGCGCCCAAAAGGGTCAGGTAAGTTTGGCTGCAAGAGAGTCAGATTTGGGTGGGAACCCATCGGCGGTAACTAGCCCCAATCTATCCCGTGCTGGAGCCGGTGGTATGTTCAGTGTGGACCCGCTGGGCAACCGAATTATTTTTTCCGGGACCAACAATGATTTTGATAAAATGATCCGGCTGTTGGAGCAATTGGATACTCCAACACCAGAAGTATTGATCGAAGTGCTGATCGCCGAAGTTACGCTGTCGGACAACACCAATTTTGGTCTGGATTTTCTGGTCAATAATGTGGGCGGTGGCACTTCCACCTCGACCATCCGAACGGGAGGTCTTGGCTTGGGCAGTAGCGGGCTGACCGTTGGTATTCTTTCGGGTGACGTGGAGGCGACGATTAATGCGTTCGCCACCAATCGCCAGGTGAAATTACTGTCTCGGCCGGTGCTGACCGCACGATCTGGTGGAACGGCAGAATTTCAGGTGGGCCAAGATGTGCCGATCATCACCTCGCAACGGGCTGCCAACAATCAGGCTGGCGGCGGTACAACCGATATCCTGCAAAACGTGGCGTATCGTAAGACCGGCGTTTTGCTGTCGATCGAGCCGATTGTGTTCAGTGACAATCGGATTGACCTGAGCATTGTGCAGGAAGTTTCCTCGACTATTGATACGCCCAGCGCCGCAACCTCCAGCCCGACCATTTCCAATCGGTCGATCAGTACGCAATTGTCATTGGAGGACGGGGCCACCGCTATTTTGGCTGGTTTGATTCAGGAAACTGTCATTCGTGATGATAAGGGCATACCAATTTTGAAGGACATCCCGATCATTGGTCAGGCGTTCTCCAATGATAGCGTATCACTGGATCGTACCGAGTTGGTCATCCTCATCACGGCCTATGTATTGCGCGGTCAGGCTGACAAAACCCAGTTTGTAAATCAACTGAGCCGTCGTATCGACAATTCCCTCGCCAATGAGGATCGTCTTGTTACCTTATTGCCAAAACAATTCTGAACTAGTGCCGAAGGGCGCGAGACAGACCCGTTCAATAGTCGGGTCATCTGGATCCGACGGGTTTTCCGTACTCGAAGCCTTAATTGCCATGGCCATCTTGGCAGCGGCCATGTTGCCATTGCTGGCCTTGCAGGGACAATTCATTCGTTCAGTAGAAAGTTTCGAGCGGGCCGACACGCGAATAGCCGCCCGGCAAAATGCAGTGGCTTACCTCAAAACTTTAAACTTCACACAAGTAGAAACTGGCCGGGTGGTGCAGGGTGAAATTGTGTTGCGCTGGATCGCAGAGCCAGCTCTGGCGACCCGGCGTACTCGTTGGCCGGGTGGTGAGGTCGGGCGCTATGAGCTGACTCTCTACAGCATTGAAGCGATTCTGGAGTTCCCGGATGGCAACGAGGATCGCTTTTCGGTCAATGGTCTGGGTTGGCGCCCCAAATGGTCCATAGCAGACGTGTTTTGAATCAAGTTGTTTCACCCTGTTGCCCGAGTGCAACAGCGCGCAGTTGGGCTGGTGAATCCATGAGTTTGCAGCGAAAATCATGGGTTTTGGCTTGTTATTGAGCCTTTTGAGCGCATTTTTCCCGTATATAGAGAGGGTTAATCCGGAGAATCCACGCTCTCTTCTGCGAACATGATCATCTGCCTCCAAGATTCTGGCTGTTTGCCCGGCTTTTGCCTTGACGGGCAATTCCCGTAGTTTTAAAGATATGTAGGGAGCAAGGTTTGAGTTTCGGGGGGTTCTACTTTCCGTACGCATTATGGGCTTGACCCGATCGCTTGTGTGTGGTTTTTTTTCCGCACGTTTAACTTAATTATTGAGGAAAAGACATGAAACTCAGAAAGCTTTTAGCGGCGACATCGATTGTTGCCCTCGCAGCGGTTCCCGCCCAGGGGTTGGAACTTCTCACTGCAGGTCTCATCGAGGACAGTAATAATGTTCTCGCTCTGGAACTGGATACAGCATCAACTGCTGTTGCCGGTTTTTACGGCCTGTCCATGACATTGACCAGCGGTGGTGTATTCCCGGCTGGTACAAACATCCTGTTCACTGTTACTCTGCCAACTGGCGTTACCTATAGAGCCGGTCTCGGCGGTGGTGCTAATGGTGCCAATGTTGGTACTGTTGCCGGTGCAGCCGGTGTTTCTGCTGGTACCAATGCTTCACTGGCTTCCGGTGGTGCAGCTGGTGCTTCTTCTGCCGTTTACCGGTTGAACACTCCAGCTGGTGCAACAGCGGCGATCTTCTTCTCGCTTCCACTGGACATTAATGCCTGTGGCGCTGCAGATGCAGGTATTACCATTACGGCTGTCATCGACGGTACAACAACCTCTATTGAGGGTGATACCGACGGTGCAGTGAATACCAACACGATCAGAACTTGTGCCTCGGCTATTGCTGGTGTGGTTGCTTCAGACGAAACTGCTTCAAACACAGTTATCGCGCTGTCAGCGGCTCCAACCAACTATCAGACCCTTCGTGAATTGCCTGCTGCTGCTGTAGCCGCTGGTGTATTCCTGCCTTTGGGTTCTGTGAACTACAGCATCACTGCTGGTGTTGACGTATCACAGCCTTCAGTCGCTCCTGCGGTTGATCCAATGGTTGCTGGTGATCTGACCAGCATTGTATTTGATGTGCAGTTTGCTGATGTCGCTGGTATTGGTGGCGTACAATGGCGTTCATTGGCTCCGGCTGTGACCGTTGCTTGTTCAGCTCCTTCAGCTGCAACCAACAAATCCACATGTACTCTTCCTGGTGCAACGGGTGGCTTGATTGATGGTGTTGCCGATTTGATCGAAATCACTTCAGCTGCTGGTCTTGCTGCTGCTCCGATTGTCAACCAAAGCATTAACGTTGCTAACGCAACGGTTACCTTTGCTGACCGGGCTGCTGTTGACTTCATCGCAAGTGAACCAGGTGCGACTGGTGGTCTTGACGGGCTGCGTCGTGAAGGTGCTACCTTTGGTTTCTTCGATTGGAATGCTGAAGCCGGTGCAGTGAACTCTGTCTACCTGGTAACGGGTCTTCCAGCTGGCGACATGCCATTCAGTGTTGAGTTCCAAAACAGCCGCACAGGTCAAAACGGTGTATTCACCGATACTCTGGCAGCTGCTGGTATTGAAAATGGTACATATACCTTCACTTCACGTGGACGTTTGAAAACCATGAACCCAGGCTATAGCCGTGCAGATTTCGAAATTACTTTCGAAACCACTTCTACTTCTATCGACGTGGATCGTCTGATCTCGACCGGTGGTGTAGTTGCTGGATACGGTGCTGGTGCGAATGCTGCCGGTGCAGCCATCGCCCGTCAGCCTAATACTGATGGTGACTCAGGCACTTCTGAATAAGCTCTGCTTATTCACAATCAATACGGAAAAGGCGGCCTTTGGCCGCCTTTTTTGCGTTTGGGGGTTATGCTGGTCAGGAAATCAGGCTGACGGTTGGATGATCGTTGCCAGTCGTGATATGAAACCGACATGACGCGTTACATTCCCGACCGCAAAATCAACTTTGCCATTGCTGGCGTGCAAAAGGCCGGAACCACCGCATTGGCCCGCTATCTGGATCAGCACAATGATCTGTACCTGCCACCAGAAAAAGAACTGCATATTTTCAAACGCAACAATGCCGACCTTGCGCCGGTTGAAAAACTAATTGCCAAGCGTTACAAGCACGCGCCACCGCTCCTACCCTGGGGGGAAGCCACCCCGATCTATACCTATTGGCCCGATGCGCTTGAGTTAATGCACGGTCATAACCCGGATATGAAACTGATCATCTCGCTGCGCCACCCGGTAGCGCGGGCCTATTCGCACTGGTCAATGGAAACCCGGCGCGGGCGCGAAACCGAGACATTCTCCCATTCAATCCGAGAGGGTAGAAGCCGGGTAGAGGCTGCAAATCGTGGGGTCCATTTGGTCCATAGTTATGTAGAGCGCGGCTTTTATGCCGAACAAATTCGTCATGTTTTGTCGATTTTCCCAGCAGAACAAGTGTTCTTCCTGCGGGCCGACCAAATCAGTGCCGACAATCCGATTTTGCAAAATTTACTCAGGTTTTTGGATGTTGGCCCAATTTCGTTTCAACCGATTGAAACCAATGTACATCCCAGCTCCTTGCCGCCGACCTCGCAATCGCTTGATGAAGACTTTGCCTATTTGCAGCAGGTTTTTGCCAAGGATATGGCCCAGCTTTCCAAATTAACTGCTCTGGACCTAGACGATTGGTTGCAAGGCCCGCCCGCGCCATCTGGCCAGAACTGGTCTGCCGAGACTTGAGTCGGCCGTTTCTAATTGACATCTCCCCCCCCCGCCCGTCATTGCGGCGCAGGCCGCAATCCATCCACCGGAATTGGCGCATCACTTTTAGTGGATGGATACCGGATCAAGTCCGGCATGACGAATGGTGGTGATCCATAGGAAACTGGCAATACGTCCTAGTCAATCAAATTGAGATTGGACTAACCCGCCCCAGATGGTAAATACCTCTATGGGAATGAAACGCATTGGCGACATATTGCTGGAAGCTGGGCAGATCAAGGATGCTGATCTGGCCCAAGCCTTGCGTCTGCAAACCGAAATTGGTGGTTTGCTCGGCCAAGCCTTGATCCGGATCGGAGCGATCAGCGAAGAAGATTTGCTCGATGCCTTGGCGGGTCAATTGGGTTTGACGGTCATTGCCGCCGAAGATATTTCAGACAATGCCGACGATTATTTACGCGCTATGAACCGGTTGGGTCTGGCCCCCAATTGGTTGCAAGCTCGGCAATGCGCCGTATGGTGCGGCGATGATACCGGCCCGATTTCTATGATCGCCCATCATATTCTGGATCAGGAATTGGGCGAGCGCCTGCACGGATTGGCCGTGTCCAAATCATTGGTTTTGAACGAATATCTGGCGGGTGGTCAAACCTTAGAGATGGCCTTGTCGCTGATTTCAGAGGGCGGCACCGATGAAAATGACCCGGAGTTCGGGGATGATGAAACCCAGCGGCTGCGCGAGCTGGCCGAGGGCGCACCGGTGATCGATTTCGTCAATCGGGTCTTCTCCATGGCCTTAAAAGAAAATGCTTCCGATATTCATATCGAACCATTTGAGCATAAGTTTCAGGTGCGGTATCGGATTGATGGTGTGTTGCGGACCCGCCAGTCTGAGCCGCGTTCGCGCTTTGATGCGGTGGCCAGTCGGGTAAAGCTGCTGTCCGGCATGGATATTTCAGAGCGAAGACTGCCACAAGATGGCCGCCAAACCATCCGGTTCGCTGGACAAGATATTGACCTGCGCGTTTCGTCTTTGCCGGGATCGTGGGGCGAAAGTCTGGTCCTTCGGTTGCTGCGCAAGGAAGGCAAATTGCCTGATCTCGAAGGTTTGGGGCTGGACGGTCGGGCCAAATCCGTGTTGCAGGAGCTGCTTTCTTTTCCCAATGGGGTGATTTTGGTAACCGGGCCGACCGGCTCCGGCAAGTCGACAACGCTATACCGCAGCCTGCTCGGCTTAAATGACGGTGTTCACAAAATCATCACCATCGAAGACCCGGTCGAATATGACATGGACGGGATTATCCAGATCCAGACCAAGGCGAATATTGGCTATACCTTTGCCCGGGGGTTGCGCGCCATTTTACGCCAGGACCCGGACATCATCATGGTCGGTGAAATTCGCGACGGTGAAACCGCAACCATTGCGGCGCAAGCGGCGCTGACCGGGCATTTGGTGTTATCCACCTTACACACCAATTCGGCTTTGGCGGCGGTGGCGCGGCTAGTCGATATCGGGTTGGAGCCCTATATGGTCGCTTCGGCCGTGCGGGGATTGGCCGCGCAACGGCTGGTTCGGCGGCTTTGCCCGGATTGCAGTGTCCCGACCCAAAACCCCGAAGGCGAAACCCGCATCTGGAATATGGTTGAAAAAGGCGGTCTGAACGAGGGGCAACTAACCGGAAAAGCCAATTGGCGGGAACCAAAGGGCTGCGAAAACTGCTCAGATACCGGATATCTGGGCCGTATTGCTCTGTTTGAGGTCGCAAAAATAGACGAAGCCCTGTCCGATGCGATTTTGCAAAAAGCTAGTTTGTCACAATTGCAAACGGTAGCCCGAAAGCAGGGGTTTATGACCTTGATGGAAGATGGCGTTTTGAAAGCCCGCAAGGGTGTGACTTCCATGGCTGAAGTGATCCGGGTCTGTGGTTCCGATCAGGGCGCGCAAAACCTGGAAACACCAGAGCCGCAATCCGAGACAGAATCGGTTTGATCTTCAGATTTGCGTGACTTACGACCAGTCTGTAAGATGTCGATCAATAACTTTAGCCTTGAGAGTTAAAACCATGCGCCAGAAACCAGATAACTTACGCGGTGTCTCCTTGTTGGAGATGTTGATTGTGTTGGCCATTATGGGCT
>NVXG01000077.1 GCA_002733805.1 Robiginitomaculum sp.
TGGCCACCGGCACGGCGCGTTTGCCATCGGCAGACAGGCCCATCAACCGGTGGCTGAGCCCCGCCCCTGCGCCGCTGCTCTGCTCCACCTGCAACCACCAGTCGATATAGGCGCGGGCGGGTTCGGCCAGCGGCGGGCTGCCGGGCGCTTGCGCAGTTGCTATCCATTCATATGTCATGCTCAGCTCCATTCAGCCTTGGCCTGATCCCAGAATGTTCGGACAATGGGGACGTGGTCAAAGGCAACCGGCCCAGTGGTGGCCTCTGTGCTCAGCACATTGGCCAGCTCATCAAGGCTAAAGTCTTCAGCATGCGCCGCCGGATCAAAGGCGATTGTGGTTTTAACTTCCGCGCCTCTGGCCCGCGCTATTATGTGCTCGCCGAGCGCGCAGCCAAGCGCCGCGCCAGCGAAGTTATCAAACGGGAAATGAACCCCAGCCACGGTCCGGTTGGCGGTGATCCGGGCCGCGAGCCGGAAGAATGTTGCCTTGTTTGTTATGCCATGATGCGCAGATTCGCTATGCGCCAACCGGTAGAGCAGTGTCGCGATCAGAAAGCTTTCGCAAGCATGGCCAGAGGGGAACGAGCCATGCGCCGGGGTTTGAATAATCGGCTGCACATTGCTTGAATAGGCATTGGGCCGTGGGCATTCAAACTCATGTTTCAGCGGCATCTCAACCAGAACGGCAAAGCGCACCGCCGCTTCCAACAGCTCCAGCGTCCATTGGCGGCTGGCATCATCGAGATGCGCTATCGCCCCGAAAAACGACAGCAAGTCATCGGTTTGCTCTAGAATTTCTGGTAGCCTGTCTTCGCGCAGGTCAGCATAGGCGCGCAGATAGGGCATCTGCCCGGCAAAATCAGCATTGCCCGGCCGGGTGATGGTGACAATCGGGTGGCCCTGCGCCTCTACGCTGGCCGTCGCCGCGCCGCGCAAAACGGCGACAGAGCCGATCAGGTCTTGGTCTATCAGATCACCGCGCAAAGCCGGGGTGAGGTAGGACAGCCTTGCATGACGCGCGCCCAGCGTCTGCAACACCGGGTCAACACCGCCCTGCCAGTCACCCACCGTTGCGTCACGCGATATGGCCAAAGCCAGCGAGAGATGTCCGCTCATCTCGCCGCCCGCATGGTCTGTGGCAAATAGCGTGCCAGACTTTCCCGATTTGCCAGATTTACCGGACTTCCCCGACTTGCCGGATTTTCCTGATTTGCCAGATTTACCAAATGTAGCCATGAACCCGCTCCCTAATGATTCGTTAATCAATTAACGAATTGAACCACCCTCCCGCTTGGCCAACACCGCTATTTTACGCAAAGGCCCACTTTTTACGCTGATTTCACGCTCAATCCCGCCGATTTAGACAAGCAGGCGCCGTTTTTCCCATTGTTTTGAAGGATCAGCGGTTTGGGGTAATGTCAAAACATGGTCGGGAACACTGAAATGCAAAAGATTACCTTCACTGTCTCGGGGCCGTTTGCCATTGCCGGGCCCGGTGGTGAAGACCTGACCCCGCTCAGTTCGCAAAAGGCGCAAGCGCTGGCGGCACTGTTGATAACCGCGCCGCATTTCACCCGCTCGCGGGTATGGCTGCGCGAGAAATTATGGAGCGACCGCGCCCCGGCGCAGCAGAGCGCCAGCCTGCGCCAAGCTTTGGCAGTGATGCGCCGTGCGCTTGGCCCAGCCGAAGCGCTGGTGCGGGCAGACCGCAAAAACATATCGCTCAACCCCGGTGCGATTGCGCTCAACGAGGGCTCGGGCCTGTTTCTTGAAGGCATGGAAATCCGCGACTTTGAGTTTGACGCTTGGCTGCGTATTGAGCGCGGCCGCCGGGGCCGCTCGGAAGGCTTGCTCGCCGCGATCGAAGATACCAGCCCCGGCCCAGCCATGGCCCCGCGTATGTTGGTGTTTGAAAAACCAGAGCCGGGCAACCCGGTTGAAGCGCTGGTGACAGACCTGTTTGTCGATGCGCTGGCGCGCAGCCTGTCAGAGCAGTTCTCAGTGTCTATCAGCACACCCGGAAACACCCAGCGCAGCACCCCAAGCCGTGCCGACAAGAACCAGCTGATTTTCTCGGCCTATTCGACAATTCAGGGCGGCGCGACAGCACTGCGGGTCACGCTTGATAGCGGCACGCAGCGGCGGCGGCTTTGGGCGTCAAACCGGGTGGCGCGCGGCCATGAAGGACTGATTGCGCTGGAAAACGATGAGATCCAATGCTTGGTCAACCAAGCCATTGAGGGCTATGCCGACGCCCTGCTCAGCGGGCCAAATGCCCAGCGCAACAGTCTTGATGCGCCGATCCTTGGCCGGCTGGCTGTGCGGCGCATTTTCACCATGCGGGCCGAAGAATTTGACGCCGCAGATGATCTGCTTGATCGAGCGTTCTTTCTTGACCCGCGCGGCATTTATCTGGCCTGGAAAGTGTTTCTGCGGGTGATCCGTATGGTCGAGCGCCACGGCGCTGACCCCAAGACCACCGTTGATGAGGCCACCGAGCTGGCGGCGCGGGCGATGGAGTTTGAGCCGCTCAACTCGATGGTTCTGGCCGCGGCTTCAAACGCCGCGATGCTGTTGCGCGGTGACGGCGCGGTTGCGGTTGAGTTGGCGCAGCGGGCCGTGCGGGCCAACCAAAACAACCCCTTCGCATGGGACTGTCTCTCAACCGCCGCGCTGCATGCGGGCAAGGTTGAGGAAGCCCATGTTTTTGCTGTGAAATCACAAAGGCTTGCGGGCGATACACCGTTTAAGCACTGGTACGATATGGGCCGGGCGCTGACCGCCACGGCCACTGGGCGGATCAGCGAGGCGGTGCATTTGGCCGGGGCCGCATCGGCTGTGCCAAACTTCATCCCACCGTTGCGCTACTTGGTGGCTTTGCACGCCTCATCGGGGCAAAACAAAGAGGCGCAGTCGGCGATAGAGCGGCTGCGCAAGCTTGAAGAAGGGTTTAAGCCTGAGCAAATGTTGGAAGATAATGCCTACCCCGTGGCTGGGCTGCGCCGCTCTGAGATTTTGCAAAAAGGTATGTTTAGCGACTATGACTAGCCGAATTGCCCGGCTCGTCATGCGCCGCTAAATCAGTGCATTACGTTAGTGCTCTGTGCGTTTTGCGCCCGGCAATCCCATCACGAAACAGCCCCTGCCTGCGCTGAAACTCCACCACAGCGGCGCGGGTGGCGATGCCAAAGAACCCATCTTCGCAAATGTCGGTCTGGGTCGAATATCCCGCCCGCAGCCGCCCGTTTAGCGCGGATTGCAGGTCCTTGATCTCTTGGCCACGGTCACCGATTGTTTGGCGGTGGATCAGCCCTTTGACAGAAACCGCGCCAAAAGCCCCGGCCTTGGCCCATTTCTGGATCAACTGTTCGGAGGCTTCAAAATGCATGACATCGGCCTGCGGAAAAGCCGCGCCCCAATAAAAGCCGTGCCGGTTAAAGATCGGCCAGATTTCCATAATGCCACGCTGCACCATGCCAGGGCCGGGCAGCTCTTTGGCGCCGATGATCGATAGGTCAATTGCCGTACCCCATGAATGGTTGGATATTGCGGTGGTCGAGCCGCGCACCATGCGGCAGCCCAGCATGCCTTCGCAGCGCAGCAGGCTATAAATAGTGGGGCGCTCAGAGTTGATCTCAGCCATGATCCGTTTGAGCGCATCAATAGCCGGGCGCAAACCAGTGGTCCGAAACGGGCCGACATCGCCGGTTTCAACAAGCTTGAGAAAACCCGGATTGGTTGGTTTTTCGCATTCTGCACCATAGCTGCTGCGGGCAGAACCGATCAACGCCAGATTGGTTTTGTTTTGCGACGGTCGAAGGGTGCCATTCGCGCTACTGCGTTCAAAACCCTCAATTTCATCAATGCTAATAGCCTCAGCCCAAAATGTCATTACGTCCTCCAAGGCAGTTATTCTGCTTTGGATTAGGCTTGCGCCTTAGCCCCGTAAAACAATCGTAAATTCGGTTTTACGAACTGGGTTGGCGGCAGTGTTAAGCCGGGCCAAGCGCCCATTGGCGCACAAATGTGTCGCAAAGGTTGCGGGCCTCACCGTTGCGCCCGACCGCGCCCATCCTGTCCCAAAACCGGTGAAAGGCGGCGTCATTGCTGACAAGGGCGGCATTGGTCAGCGCATCAAGGCAGACAGAACGGAGCGCCCGCTGCTCTTCGGCAAAGTTGCGTCTTGTCGCGCCCTCTTCATAGCCAATAAACAGCGCGATCGAGAACACCACGGCAGATATCGCCACCAGCAGGCCTTTGGTTCTGTCTGTGCCAAACAGATAGGCTGCGGCGCTGCCCATGAAGACAAGCGCCGCCGGGTAAATATCGCCGACAACCCCAACCCGGCTGAGGCCGCCCGCCAGCCCGGCCGCACTGCCAAGCACGCCGAGGGCCAGCATCAGCAATGCACTCTCAACCAGCGCATGATGGTGCTTCTTTTCGCCCAACTTCGGCAGCGCAATAACAAGCAATATTGCCGCACCAGCCCCGCCGGCTAAAGCTGCGATTTTGAGCAATTTGATCAGCGCGGGCAGCGTGCCAGAATAGAGAAAATCATCCATGATCAGCGGTCCATCGTGGTGATGCTATCCCCGCGCATGCCGCCAAGCCGCAACACGGGATCAGCCTCATTTACGAGGTCGCGTAAGACCTGATTTTGTAATACCGCGCCAATATTGCCTGGGTGTTTGATCCCAAGGTTTGATGGTCCAATCTATTCGTTGGAATAGAAGGAAGCATTATGGGACAGATACGTCACGGCTGCGCCACGCACGCTATCAGAGCAACAATTCAGCGATCGCAAGCGACGAACGCGGCGCTGAGCCGGGACCTTGGCATCAATGTCAAAACGGTCGCCAAATGGCCTGTGGAAGACCGTAAAACTGGACCAACGGAACCCAGTTCCGCGGTTCTGAGCGCGGCTGAGGAGGCGATGGTCCTTGCCTTTTGGCGTCATACGCTGCTGCCGTTGGACGATTGCCTCTATGCCTTGCAGCCGACGATCCCGCTTTTGACGCGCTCTTCATTGCATTGCTGTTTGCACCGGCACGGCATTTCACGACTGCCGGATATGGAAGGCGACAAACCGAAACGGCAATAGTTCAAACGCTACCCCATCCACTGCCCGGCAGTGGTTTGCTTGCAAACCATGAGAAGGGGTCAGGATCGGACACAGCTTCTCGGCCAGGGCCACCCGCAGCCCGCCCCGGCACTGATGATTTCCCTTGGGATCATTCCAGCGGTCAATGAGCCTCTGGCTGGCGCACCACATTCGCATCGTCGTGAAAAACCTGTCTCGCGCGCTTGCCTATGGCAAGAGTTCCGGCCCCACCCAAGCTGGCTCGGCAGCATTTCAACTGGCTGTCGATGTTGAAGGTTGCTCTAAATAATGCGCCAGCCCCTCTCTGCCCTACGTAATCGCCTGCTCTGTTTTAGGGTCAAACAGATGAATTCGAGCTTTGTCGACGACCAGCCCAATATTATCACCCACTGAGAACACTGTACGATCTGTGAGCATCAGCGAAAGCTCAGGCGCAGTACCAAGACTGACATAAGACATTGTTCCTGTTGTCTCAATGAGGGTCACTGGCAATGAAAAGTCACATTCTTCTGACGGTGCCACCCGAATATGCTCAGGCCTTATACCGACGGTAACCGGCATGTTTGGTGTTACTTTTTGTACAATATCCAGCTTTGGCGCGCCTGCCATTTCCAACATAACTGAGGTGCCATTGTCGCAGATTTTTCCCTCGATAAAATTCATTGCTGGAGAGCCAATGAAGCCCGCAACAAACTTGGAGGTTGGCCGTTCATACAGCGTCATCGGGCTTGCTTGCTGCTCGATAACACCGGCCCGCAGCACCACAACATGATCTGCCATTGTCATGGCTTCAATCTGATCATGGGTCACATAAACCGTTGTTGCGCCCAAGCGGTCATGTAGGGCGCGAATTTCTTTGCGCATTTGCACACGCAATGAGGCGTCAAGATTTGACAGCGGCTCATCAAACAAAAACACTTTGGGGTTGCGGATAATGGCGCGGCCCATGGCGACACGTTGGCGTTGCCCGCCAGAGAGTTCGCGTGGGTAGCGATCAAGCAATTCAGTCAACCCGATTGAGGCTGCAACTTTTTCAGCCGCCGCCCGCAGCTCGGCCTTGGCGACCTTTTGAATGCGCAGCGAATAAGTCAGATTTTGCGCCACAGTCATATGCGGATAAAGCGCGTAAGACTGGAAAACCATCGCCACATCGCGTTTGCGCGGCGGCATGTCTGTAACATCTACGCCGGCGATTTCCATTTTGCCGCCTGATGTTTCCTCTAGCCCGGCAAGTGAGCGCAACAGGGTGGATTTACCGCAGCCCGAAGGGCCAACCAGCGCCACAAAAGTACCGGAAGGCACCGCAAGATCAATGTTTTTGAGCGCATGAAAATTGCCATAATATTTGTTAACGGCTTTCAACTCGATCTGAAGAGGTGAGGTCATTTTAGGGCTCCTGATGTCAGGCCTGCAACGATGCGTTGTTGCAAGAGTACAAAGGCTGCGAGAATGGGGGTGACGTAAATTGTGGCATAGGCCATGATGTTATTCCACTCGATGGTGTTGGGGCCCATGAACGCATTCAGACCGACCGAGGCGGGCTGCAAATTCACGTCTTGGATGATGGATTTGGAGTAAACGAATTCACCAAATGCCTGCATAAAGATCAAGATTGCCGAGACCAACACGCCGTTTTTAGCCAAGGGCAGTACGATGCTGACAAAGGCGCCAACGCGCGAGTTTCCATCGACCAGCGCGGCTTCTTCCAGCTCACCCGGCACGGCCATGAACGTGGCGCGCACCAAGATGACGAAGAACGGCATTGCCTTGGCCGAAACCGCGAGGATGACGGCAAATCTCGGCGTGTTGAGCAGGCCGATTTGTGAGAAGCCGACAAATAACGGGGTGATCATCAGCGAGGCGGGCAGCACCTGAAGCATCAAGATCAGGAACAGGGCCACATCTATCCAGACATTGCGGTACCGCGCCAAAACATAGGCGCAGCCAGTGCCCAGCCCGGCGGTGATGATCATTGTGCCGGTGGCAATGACCAGTGAGTTCCACAAGAATTTGCCCATGCCGCGGACTTCCCAGACATAGCCAAAGACGCCCCAGTTTGGCTCATTTGGTACAAATGTCGGCGGGATGGCAAAGATCTCGGTGCCTGATTTGAGCGCCGTGACATACATCCAGTAAAGCGGGAACAGGTAGACCAGCGCAAAGATAACGGCGATACCCAGCAGTGTATACTGTATGCGATTACTGGTCATCCGCGCACCTCGTGCTTGGTTGAGCGGACATAGACAATTGCCGCGAACATGACGAAGAAGATCATCAGGGTGGAAATGGCGGCGCCTTTGGCAAAGTCATATTGCCGGAATGATAGTTCCCAAGCCCAATATTGGGCGACATTAGACGAGTTTGCCGGGCCACCGCTGGTGATGGCAGCGAACAGGTCAAACTGTTGCAAGGTGAAGATCAACCCAAGCGAGACCACCGCGCCAATGGTCGAGCGCATCATGGGCAGGGTGATGGTCCAGAGCCGCTGAATGGCGTTGGCGCCGTCCAGCTCTGCGGCCTCGTATACATCCTCAGGGATGCCCGCCAAGCCGACAGACAGCAAGATCATGTTAAATGCCGTGCCCAGCCAGATGTTGGTGATAATCACCGCCCAGAGCGAATAATTGATATCGGAGCGCCAGAATATCTTTTCGTCGATTATTCCCAAATTCTCGAGAAAGTAATTTAAGACGCCAAAGTCTCCGGCGAGAATCCAGTTCCAAATAGCACCTACCACAAGGCCCGGCATTACCCACGAGACCAGGAAGAGACCGCGGATAAAGGTGGAGCCAACAAAGTTCAGGTTAAAGAACAGTGCCAATGAAAAGCCGACAAGGAACTGGCCCCCGATGGAACATGTCACAAAGACAATTGTGTTCCACATTATTGGCCAGAATGCGGGTTGGGATAAAAGTGCCCGATAGTTATCCAAGCCAACAAAAGGCCTGAAGAATTTCCCGAGGCTGAACATGTCAACCTCCTGAAAACTCATCAGAATATTGTAGAGTAACGGCAGGCCCGAAAAGAGGAACAGAAATATCAGCGCAGCCCCAACGAGAATAAGGTCAAAGCCTTTCCCATCAACTACACTCATCATTATGCGACGCATTTTTGGTCCTCCCTAACAGATATCCGGGCCAATTCTCATTGGCCCGGATCTTGTCTTAGTTCAATATGGCGTCGATGGTTGCCTGAGCCTGATCCAGCGCTTCTTGCGAGCTAAGCTGCCCGGTCAACGAAAGCTGAATAGCGTCTTGAATAGCCTTAGAGATTTGCGGCGAATCAGGGTGCGGACCACGCGCCTGCGCATATTGCAGCTGCTCAAGAAACACGATCAGAGCCGCGTCTTTTGGCGCAACACCGGTTGGTGGCAGCGCGATATCAGAGCGTGCTGGCAATTGGCCAAACTCTGGGAACAGGCGGTCATCTTGGCTCGCAAAATACTCAAGGGCTGCGAAAGCTTCGGCTGGGTGATCGGAAGACTGGAAGATGGCCCAGTTAAAATCACCCATGGCAGAGGCGCGCTCAGCACCTTCTTCGGGGACCGGCAAAAGAGCCACGCGCCAATCGAACTGCGCTTCTTCAACCATGCGGTTCAGCTCCCAAGGGCCGGAAATAACCATCGCCGCATTGCCTGCATTGAATGTTCCGGTCGAGTCCCACTGGCCGCGTGTCAGCGTGTCAGGTGAGGCCAGCTTGTCATCAAGAAGAGTTCGCCAGATATCCATCGCCCGGACAGCACCTGCGGTGTTGATATTCTCGTAGCCGCCACCAGCCATTTGCGCCCATGGCAAGAACTGGAATGTGCCCTCTTCGCTGGCCTTGGCCGAGAAGGCGATGCCGTAGATGTTGTTGTCTGGATCGTTCAGCGCTCGCGCTGCATCTACCAGTTCGTCCCATGTTGACGGTGGGCTATCCGGGTCAAGTCCATGGGCCGTAAACATATCAACATTATAGTAGAGCGCGATCGTGTTGGTTGCTTTTGGAACACCGTAATACTGACCATCCCAAGTCACAGAATTAAGCGGGCCGGGGAAATAGTTCTCGGCATTGATCGCGTCAGAGGCGGCAATCATATCGGTGATATCAAGAAACGCACCGCGGGCGGCAAAGAGCGCATGCTCTGGGTTATCCACGGCGATAATGTCTGGCGCTTGGCCTGTCGCAAAGGCCCGCATGGACTCAGAAACCACGTCATCAAACTGGATCTCACGGTAGTCGATTGTGATGCCGTTATCCATTGCGCTGAATTCTTGCGCGTAAGTATAGGCAGGCTGGGTCTCGTCATCCAGCGACCAGATCGTAATCGTCACATCTTCGGCAAATGCTGCTGACCCAAAGGCCGTCAGCGCCAAGAGGCTCACCCCTAATAGTTGCTTTGTCATGTTCATGTTTTCCTCCTCAGGTTGGTATGTTTAGTCATTGGCAAGTGATGGATCACCGCCGCCATAGGCCGATGCATCATCCACAAAGCTGCCACCGCGGCAGGTTTTGAGGTGATTGAGCGCATGTACTTGGCCCGTCATTTCAAGCGCATCGCGGTAAACCGGGTCATGCCAGCCTTCGATGTCGATTGCGCCGGTATATCCCGCAAGCCGCAGCTCTGAGATGATGTCTGTCCAGTTACTGTCACCAAATCCGGGGCTGCGCATAAACACATGTGGCAGTTTGCCAAAAATGCCGTGCTCGCGGATGACATCATGGCGAATAGTCGCGTCTTTGCCGTGGACGTGGAAGATTTTATCCGCCCATTTTCGGATCTGCGGCAGCGGATCAATGAGATAAACCATCTGGTGGCACGGTTCCCATTCGAGACCGAGGTTCTCATCGGGCAGCGCGTCAAACATCAGCTCCCAAGCGTCAGGATTATGAGCAATATTCCAGTCGCCAGTTTGCCAATTGCCGTCCATCGCACAGTTTTCAAAGGCAATTTTTATGCCTTTATCAGCCGCCCGCTTGGCCAACTCGCCCCAAACTTCTTTGAACCGCGGCAGGCTGTCAGGCAGCGGCTTATTACGGACACGACCGGTAAAACCAGCAACACAAGTTGCACCAAAATGATGCGCATTATCAATGCATTGCTTCCATCCTTCAAGCGTTTCAAGGTCGAGTTCATCGCCCTCAAGCGGGTTGCCGAACATGCCGATTGTCGACATCGTAATATCACGATCGCCAATAGCATCGCGGCAGCGTTTACCAAGCTCGGCAACATCGCGGCCTTCGGTTGTCTGCCAGAAAAACGGCTCGAAGCTTTCAAAGCCATGCCCTGCAATTTGTGAAATACGCGCGGCAGCATCAGAGCCATTGCAAGAAATCATCGTGCCGATGCGGATGTCATTTTTTGGATGTGTCATTCTAATTCTCTAGTTGGAGGAGATATCGATTTTGCAGCCGCGCTTGGCGCTCTCAATGGCGGCGAAGACCATGGCAAGCGAGTGCAGATTGTCGGCGCTATCGGTTTCGGGGCGGTGGTTGTTTTTGACGCCATCAAGGAAGGCGGCGATCACGCTGGCATGTTCTTGGGTGACAGTGATGTCGTCTATTTTAGGAACGATGGTTTCGACTGAATCACGCAAAAATGCCTCTTCCCCGGTAGCAATATGGGCGCTGATTGCTTGCTCACCATCCCAATGCAGGGTGCCTTTGGTGCCGGTAATGCGCCAAGATGCGTCCCATGAGGTATTGCTGCCTTCGGCACACCAACTGCCCCGATAAGAAAAGATCACGTTGTTGCTCATCTCAAAAGTGGCAAAGGCTGAGGCATCTTGACCATACCAAGATCCGTTTGGATTGGCTTCAATACACTGCACGCGGAGCGGCTTTTGATTGGACATAAAGCGCGCGGCATCAAAGGTATGAATAGCCATATCCAGCAAGAGGACGTGGTCCATCTCCTCGCGAAAGCCACCAAAGCGCGCACCGATAAAGAAGTCGGCGTGCAGGCCGGTGATTTCACCAATGCCGCCCTTGCGCAGAAACGCTTCAACCCTGCGAATGCCCTGTTTGTAACGACGGTTTTGGGCGATACTAAACGACAGCCCCTTGCGGTCAGCCAGTGCCATCAGATCGCGGGCGACCTGCATATTTGGCGCCATCGGTTTTTCAGACAGAACATGCAGCCCGGCCTCAAGCCCGGCGCGTACGATGATCGGGCGGGCTTCGGGCACGGTTACGTCAAACAGCGCATCCGGCTTATTAACTGCAATGCTTTCTTGCAAATCAGCGCAAAGAGAAATGTTTGACAGGCCAAACTTGGCGGCAAGCGCCTGTGCCGCGGCAATATTAAGATCGACAAGCCCGACAAGCGTGATCCGGGCCTTGAGCAGCGGGCTTTCCTGAATAGCCTTGAGCCACCCCTCAGCCATATTTCCGCATCCGACCAAAACTACGCGCATTCTTTAATCCCTCTTGCCGATGACCCGTTCGCTGTGAAGTTGCGCCGAGCACCAAAACCGTAAACGTTTACGGAAACCTATTTGAAAGTCTCCTCACCTGTCAACAAGTTTTTGTAAACGTTTACGGTACCGCTGCCTTGGCACCTTTCTACTCGTATAAATCTGTGCAATTATCGCCATGTGCATTGCGAAAAGAGATTGAATGATTGGAATACGAGAGCTTGCTGACCATCTGAATATTTCAATTGGAACGGTCTCACGCGCCCTTAATAACAAGCCAGATGTCAGCGCCAAAACCCGAGAGCTCGTTCTCGGTGCGGCAGCTGATTTAGGATATGTGCCCAACCAGGCGGGCCGCTTGCTGCGCCAGGGAACCAGCAATGTCATTGGCTTTATTCTTGCCACTGACAGCGAAGGCATGATGCAGGGCGATCTGTTCTTCGTCCGTGTTTTTGACGGAATGCAATCCGTTCTTTCCAAACATGGCCTTGATCTTGTGGCACTTCTGGCCCCCTCCAGCGAAGATCCGATGGCCTATCTGCAACGCACAATTGCCCGCCAGTTTTACGACGCACTGGTCTTGTCGGGCATCAAACGACAGGATCCGCGGATTACGCTTCTGTCCAAAAATTCAGTGCCATTTGTAACACTCGGGCGCTCACTTACAGATGCAGGCCAACCATGGCTCGATCTGGATTTTGAGGGAATGGTCAGACAGAGCATTCAACGTCTGGCGCGAAAAGGGCATCGCCGAATTGCCCTTGCTTTACCCAATGACGACCTAAATCTCGGGCATATTATGCTCGAGACTTATCGCGACAGCCTGCGCAAAAATAATCTCACGTTTTGCCCCGATCTGGCCATGCCAACGCTGTCAGGCGATACAGCGGGCCGTGATTTGGCCATGCGCCTTGTCCAACGGGATGACCCGGCAACGGCGGTCATTTTCTCAGATCACATCCTGCCATTTGGCCTGTATCACGGCCTTGCTGATCTGGGCCTGACACCGGGAAAAGACCTCGCAATCATCGGCATTGGCACCCGGCTTTCATCCCTTTTGAGGCCCAGCCTCACGCATTACAGATTTAATTTGTTTGAATTGGGCCAGCGAATTGCAGAGGCTCTCTTAGAAACCATGCCGCGTTTTCAAGCAGGGACAGTGGCAAAACTAATCCGTGAAACCGTGGCCTTCACGCTTGTTGAGGGCGACAGCGATGCACAAGATATCACGCCAAAATCATCAACTTAACTGATGCTCATCTCATTTTAGGCACCTGCCATGACACCACATATTTGGCCGCATTAAATCATCTGATCCAGAGCCTATAAATCTTCGACGGAATGCACGTTCGCCTACGTATAACTGACAGATGTAGGATTGCTGGCGAATGGAATAGTCATGGTTATCAATGACAAAAAAAGCGAATTGGAAAAGAACTTAAACATTGGAGGTCATCGCAAGCGCCGTTGGGGTTGGGTAAAATACCTAGCCGGAGCAATAGCGATTACTGGCGCCGTGGCCTATTTCAACACCCAGCAAGAGAGTGGCGCGGTCTCGTATTCATTCAGATCGGTCGAGCAAGGTGCACTGACCGTTCTGGTCTATGCAACAGGAACGGTTGAGCCCACCACACTCGTTGAAATCTCCAGCGAGCTATCAGGGACACTCGCCAGTGTCGAGGTTGATTTTAACGAAATCGTTGAGGTTGGGCAGGTCTTGGCAACGCTCGACACGACCAAGCTGGCGGCCGAAGTTGCGGTACGTGATGCATCTCTCATTTCGGCCAATGCAGGTGTCGTTCAAGCGCAAGCAACGTTGAATGAGGCGACCGTAAATTATGAAAATGCCCAAACTTTAGACCGCCGTGGGGTGACTGCGCATCAATCTTTGATTTCAGCAACCACGATCTATGAAAGCGCCGTTGCGACATTACAGATAGCTGAATCAGCACATAATCTGGCGCAGGCAAATTTGGAGCTTCAGCAGGCTGACCTTGATAAAGCAATTATTCGGTCACCAATAAAGGGGATCATTCTTGATCGCGATGCAGATGTCGGCCAGATCGTCGCCTCGTCGCTTTCAGCGCCGATTTTGTTCACCATTGCCGAAGACCTCTCCAAGGTGGAGCTTCAGGTTGATGTCGATGAGGCTGACATTGGCCGCATAACAATTGGCAATCAGGCAACGTTTACGGTTGGGGCTTATGACAAAACAGTCTTCTCCGCAGAGATTGCCTAAATCCGCTACGCACCCGAAACGGTTGATGGCGTTGTCAGTTACAAAGCCATTTTGAGCATTGATAACAGCGCCTTGCTGTTGCGCCCCGGCATGACCGCATCTTCTGAAATTGTCATCGAAGAGGTTACAGACGCGATCCTTGTGCCCAATGCGGCCTTACGGTTTTCACCGCCGCAAGATGCGGCAGAAAGCGAAGGCTCCAGTAACGGAATTCTTGGGATGATAATGCCCAGCCGTCCCGGCCCCGAAACCACCACGCGCGATAGGGGTGATGGAAAAACAGTTTGGGTTTTGGACGCCGGATTCGCCCGCGAAATCTCGGTTGAGACCGGCCAAAGCAACGGCAAATTCACCGAAATTATTTCCGGCAATTTAACTGTAGGTGACCAAACTGGGTTCCGTCGGGCCGGTTTTACGGTCTTCCACTGTCTCACGCTTGCGCCATTTGGCGACCGTCTTGACATCGATGCCAAGGTCCCGGCTCAGCGCTGC
>NVXG01000078.1 GCA_002733805.1 Robiginitomaculum sp.
GTGTGCCGCAGGCGGACCAAGAGAGAATTGCGGGTGAGATGATCAAGGCGCTCGGCATTGCCACACCAGATGCGGACAAACCCGTCGGTCAACTTTCTGGCGGTAACCAGCAAAAAGTGGTGCTGGCGCGGGCCTTGGCCTCTCAGCCCCGTATCATGCTGCTTGATGAGCCGACGCGGGGCATCGATATTGGCGCGCATGCCGAGATCCTGACCCTGATCCGCAAGCTGTGTTCAGACGGCATGGCGTTGCTTGTCGCCTCATCTGAGCTAGATGAGGTCGTGTCCACATCAGACCGTGTTGCCGTGTTGCGTGACCGCAAAAAAATTGGCCAGCTGGAGGGGGAAGAGATCACCAGAGACAAAATCGTGTCAATGATTGCGGGGCAGGGCGATGAGTGAGCTGTTAACCCGCATTCGCGGCTCCCGCGCAATTTGGCCGCTCCTGGCCCTCGTCGCTATCTTGATTGTTGACGGGTTCATCTCGCCCAATTTCTTTAACATTCGCATTGTTGAAGGCCGGCTCTTTGGCAATATAATCGACATATTTTACCGCGCTGTGCCGACGGCCTTGGTCGCCCTTGGCATGGCGCTGGTCATCGGCACAAAGGGCATTGATCTGTCCGTTGGCGCGATTATCGCCATTGCTGGCGCTGTCATCGCTTGGCGGATCAAGGCAGGTGACCCGCATGGCCTGATCCTGATCTGGTCGCTTCTGGTGGCCATGATTTGCGGTGGCTGGAACGGCTTTTTGGTTGCCGGCCTCGGCATTCAACCCATCATTGCCACGCTCATTCTCATGGTTTCGGGTCGCGGCGTCGGCATGCTGATCAACCTGCTCTATGGCGGCACCAATCCCAGCTTTGAAAGCGCCCTTTTGCAAGGGCTATCAACTGGCAGCATATGGCTGATCCCCACGCGGATTGTTCTTTTTGCCGTCATCTTCGCTGTGCTCTGGTTTGTGGTGCGCAAAACCGCGCTTGGGCTGTTTGTTGAAGCCACGGGTGGCAATGCTGCTGCCTCGCAGCTCGCCGGGGTAAACGCCCGGATGATCACCTTTGCGGCCTATGCCATTTGCGGCCTTATGGCCGGTTGGGCCGGGATCATTTTGACCGCCGATATTCATACGTCAGATCCGGTGTCGGTTGGGCTATATATTGAGCTAGACGCAATCTTGGCCGTGGTTATTGGCGGCGGCTCATTGGCGGGCGGGCGCATCTACCTTGGCATGACTGTCATCGGTGCGCTGGTGATCCAAGCGCTGACGACATCCATCCTTATCTCCGGTCTGCCGCCCGAATATAACCTTATTATCAAAGCGCTCGTGGTGCTGTTCGTGCTGACACTCCAGTCAGAAAATGCCCGCCGCGGTATCGCAAACCTCTTCACCAGGAGCGCAAAATGAACAGCAAATACCTGCCCCTTGCGGCAACAGTCGCCGTGTTCTTGTCGATCTTCCTGATCGGTGGTGCGCTGTATAACAACTTTCTGACCACACGGGTTTTTGGCAATATTCTCGCCGATAATTCCTTCATTATCATCGCTGCAATTGGGGCCACTTTCGTCATCTTGTCAGGTGGCATAGACCTGTCTGTTGGCTCCATGATCGGCTTTGTTGGCATCTCCATGGCGGTGCTCGACAGCCTCGGCTGGAACCCATTGGCCACGGCCGCGCTTCTTTTGCTTTTCGGCGTGCTCTTTGGTGCATTCCAAGGCTGGGTCATCGACGCGCTTGATATCCAACCCTTCATCGTCACCCTCGCCGGCCTGTTTTTGCTACGCGGCGCCTGCTTTATGGTCTCGCTGGACTCGGTGCCCATCCGCCATGATTGGGTTGATTTCTACACTGACATCAAAATCCACCTCCCCGGCAAAGGCGTATTGCGCTCGTCCGCCTTGGTTATGCTCCTCTCGCTCGTTATCGGCATATACGTCGCTCATTTCACGCGCTTTGGGACCAATGTCTATGCGGTCGGGGGCGACCGCGAATCCGCGCGGCTGATGGGCGTCAATATCCGCCGCACCACAGTGAAAATCTACGCATTTGCTGGCTTTTATTCGGCGCTGGCCGGTGTGGTATATGCGTTCTACACCAAGTCCGGCTATCCGTTGGCTGGCTCAACGCTTGAACTCCAAGCTATTGCCGCCGTGGTTCTGGGCGGCACATTGCTCACTGGCGGCGTCGGTATGGTTGCAGGTACGCTTTTTGGCGGCATGATACTTGGCCTGATATCCACGTTGATCATTTTCAACGGTTCGCTAAATTCTGCGTGGATTCTCATCAGTTCGGGTGTCTTGTTGTTTGCATTTGTCGTAATGCACCGTTTTCTCGTCAGCTCGTTTGACGTAAAGAGCAACGGCTGACCTAAGGGACCGTGTTATGAGTAACAATGCAGGCCGCGCCGCGCCGCGCCAAAACAACCCGCTCTATATTGAGCAGACAACCGCCGCCACCAGTCTTGCCAGCAAGATTGGCCGAGAGATTGTCGGCGGTGCGTTTAAAGAACAGGCTGTGCTGCCCAATGAAATTATCATGCGTGGTCGTTACAATGTGTCGCGCACCGCCCTGCGCGAGGCTTATTCAAAGCTGACCGCCAAGGGGTTGTTATTGCCACGGCCAAAAGTTGGCACGTGTATTCGCGGCCGCGAACATTGGAACATGCTCGACCAAGACGTGCTGTCTTGGCATTTGCAAACGCTGCCTGCCAGCGACATTGCCGCCGATCTCTATGAGCTGCGCAAGATGATAGAACCCGGTGCGGCTGAGCTGGCGGCATTGAAACGGACCGATGCCGACATTGACCGGATTGATGCGGCTTTCGCCGATATGCGCGCTTTCTCGGGCAATGAGACAGATCTTGTTGACGCTGATTATGGGTTTCATGTCGCCATTCTTGAGGCGACGCATAACCCATTTATCAATGCTTTTAGTGCCTTGATCCGCGCGGCCATGATCTCAACATTTGAGCTGTCATGGCGCGGTGCGGAAATCATTAAAGAAACCAGGCTAGAGCAACACGGCGCGGTGGCTGAGGCTATCCGGGCCAAAAACCCGCAATTGGCCAGTACCCGTATGGAGCGCTTGCTCGAAGATTCCATGCGCGACGTGGAAGAGGCGCTAAAACACTAGCTGGTGTGTTAAAACGCTCACAAATGATCATAATTTTGCTTGATATTGATCATGTCGCTCTCTAAGGTAGGGTGTTATGAAACATGATCGCGCCTCAGATATCCGCTCATTTTTGTTTGAACATGGCCTGACACCCGTGCAAAAACTGGCCGAAGCCGTCGGCACATCGCTCGCCACCCTGCGGCGTGATCTGGCCGTTCTAGAGGAAAAAGGCGTGATCGAGCGCATTCACGGGGCCGCCAAAATCGCCGAGAGTGCGGGTATTGAAGTCGCCTTCGCGCAACGTGAAACAACCCAAATATCCGCCAAGCGGGCCATTGCCACCGCCGCCCTGCCCATGGTCACCCCAGATACGGTGATCTTCCTTGATTCCAGCACCACCGTGCTGCAACTCGCCCGGCTGATCAAACTGTCAAACATGACGGTGACAGTTTTCACCAACAGCCTCGCCGTGGCGCATGAGCTGATGGCGGCGCCGCATATCGAGGTCAATATGCTGGGTGGCCGCACCCGGGCACAGAACCTGTCAGTCATCGGCCCACTGGCTGAGGCTATGCTCGAAGAGCTGTGGTTTCACTCGTTGTTTCTCGGTGCTGGCGCTATTAACGCGGCCCTGCAAGTGTCGAGCACTGACGCCGACGAGGCCCGGCTCAACGCTGTTATGGTGCGGCGCGCCGCCACGACCTGCATTATGGCCGATGCCAGCAAGTTTGACCGACAAGCAACTTATGCGGTCTGCGATCTTGGCCCGCAACATGTGCTGATTACTGACAAGCACCCACCCGAAACCACCGGCACGGCTGGGAAACCACAGCTGATTATCGCCAACCGAAAGCAAAAAGAGGACAGGAAATGACCCCGACCGAATGCAGTATATTTGAACAGTTTGACTACTGGAACAAGGCAGCCATGCCCAGCCAACTCTCTGTAGATAAACGGCAAATCATCGTCATCGGCTGCGGCACATCCTACAATCTGGCCCTGTCCGTCGCCGCCGTGCTAAGCGCGCAGGGCTACCGCGCCGCCGCCGTGCCTGCGGGCGAATGGCTCTTGCGCCCGACCAGCTATGTGCCGCAATCGGCGCTCAACAATGTGCAGGTCATTGCCCTGTCGCGCAGCGGCACCACGACCGAGACCGTGCAGGCCGCCGCCGCCAGCCAAGCTCGCGGCCAGCATGTCACCGGCATCACCTGCGACCCCGGCTCACCGCTTTGTGCTGTGTCTGACGTGGCTTTCGAATATGAGACCCACCCGGCAGAGGGTATCGTCATGACCGCTTCGGCCAGCCTGATGCTGCTTGCTGGTTTTGCACTGGCCGGGCTAAAAATCGACGCGGCATTATCGGCCCAGGCCGCGGCCACGCTAAAGGCACTCGATGCGGTGCCAGTGTCAGACTACGCCGACCGCACGCATTTTGTATTTCTTGGCGGCGGGCCTAATTACGGTGTCGCGCTTGAAGGCGCGCTCAAGCTGCAGGAGATGGCGATTTGCTTCACCCAAGGGTTCCACCCCGGCGAATATCGGCACGGCCCGATCAGCTTGGTTGATGAGCGAAGTGCGGCGATCATATTGTACCACCCAGACACCGCGGTGCAGGAAGCCAAGCTGGCGCAAGAGTTGCGCGACAAGGGTGCGTTTGTGGTTGGCATGGGCGGGCCAGGCGATGTAACTGTGCCGATGTCGGCTGCTGGCGCGCTGGTCGCGGCTGAGGTTTTGCCGGCTTTGCAGCTGCTTGGCGAACGCTACGCCGCCGCTCGCGGGATCGACACGCAAACACCGCGACACCTTACCAAAGTTGTCGTTCTGGAGGACTAGAAATGGCTGTATCCGCAGCGCCACTGGCTGAATATTTTGGCCTTGTTGCCCAAGCGAATGCTGGGGAACATCACGGGCTGACATCAATTTGCAGCGCCCATCCGCTGGTTATTCGCGCCGCCTTTCAAGAGGCGCAAAACCGCACCGGCTGCGTGGTGATCGAGGCGACCTGCAATCAGGTAAACCAAGACGGCGGCTATACTGGCATGACGCCCAAAGCGTTTAAGGCTTTTGTGCTAGATGTCGCGCAAGAATGCGGTTTCGATGCCGGGCGGATATTGTTTGGCGGCGACCATCTGGGGCCAAATCCGTGGCGCAGTGGCTCGGCTGATGCGGCAATGGAAAAGGCGCTGGTCATGGTGTTTGACTATGCCAAAGCGGGCTTCGGCAAGATCCATCTTGATGCCAGCATGTCCTGCCAAGATGACCCAGTGCCGTTGGCCGACGAGACTATTGCCAGCCGCGCCGCACTCCTGGCCCGCGCCGCCGAGGCCGGGGCCAAAGCGGGCGGTCATCCGCTGCCGGGCTACATTATCGGCACTGAAGTACCGGTGCCCGGTGGGGCCACCCATGCACTGAGCACGGTGGCGTTGACCAGGCCGAAAGACGCCGGACAAACCATTGCCCTGCACCGCGCTGCCTTTGCCAAGCTCGGCCTTGCTGACGTGCTTAGCCGCGTGGTTGGTATTGTGGTGCAGCCGGGGGTCGAGTTCGGCCATAGCGATGTTATTCGTTTTGATAGCGGCGCGGCTCAGAGCCTGAGCCAGTGGCGCGCTGGCAAAGGCGTGGTGTTCGAGGCTCACTCGACCGATTACCAAACCGCAGAGGCGTTACGCGCCTTGGTCGGCGGCGGCTTTGCCATTTTGAAGGTTGGGCCGGGGCTGACTTTCGCGCTGCGTGAAGCGCTATATGCGCTGGACCAGATTGCTGCCGTTTTGGTGCCTGACTACGCGCCCGGCACGCTGGCCGAGGCGATGGAAAAGCTGATGCTTGCTGAGCCGGGTAATTGGCAAAGCTATTACAGCGGCAGTGACAGCAAATTGCAACGCCACTTTAGCTATAGTGATAGGATCCGCTACTATTGGGGGCGGCCGGTGGCAATTGCGGCGGTTGAACAGCTGATGCAGGCTCTTGAGGGCCGCGAAATACCTGAGACGTTGATCAGCCAATATCTGCCGCGCTGCTATGATGACATTGCACAAAATGGGGCGGTGCTCTCAGCTGAGGACATTGTTATTGCGCATATAATCACTGCCATTGCCCCCTATTCATATGCTTGCGACAGGGCTGCGACAAGGGCGTGATTCTGGCTATTGGCGCGGATAATTTTCGCTGGCGTCAAATACTACGTAGGGTGAGTAATAACCTTGACATCGGGGCAGGAAGGCTGAAAGCATAAGGCTATGCGCCCCCTGAGCGGCCTTTCGGAATGCCGCGAAAGGAGCACCTGACCCGGAAAAAGATGTCGATTATGGATGAGTTTTACGTCAATCCTCTGACCAGCAAACACGGTCTTTTGCCAGATGATCTGCGCCATGAGGCCAAGCTATTGCGGCTTTGCGAAGACCTGCAAGCAAAGATAAACCTGCCCGTTTCGGGCCAATTGAATTGGTTCTTTTGCGAGAATGGCCTGAGCGAAGCGCAGGCTCTGGCCGCCGATTGGGCCGCTTGGCAGCCATTTGGCCCGCGCGATGTGTGGAGCAAAAAGCAGGGCCATACTTGGTTTGCAGCCAATGTTCAGGTGCCCGATGACGCCGCTGGCAAGACTTTTATCTTGCGCGTCACCTCGCAGTGGCAAGACCGGCTGGGCTCAACCGACCCGCAATGCCTCGCCTATCTCGAAGGCAAAATCCTGCAAGCGCTTGATGGCAACCATGACGAGCTGGTGATCGCCCGCAATGCGGTGCCCGGCGCAACTTATACTCTGATGATCAACGCGTTTACCTTCTTCGACCGGCCGCTGGTTGGCTTTGATGTGGCGTTTCTGACCCGCAATGAGCCGGCCGAGCAGCTGTATTTTGATCTGCAAATTCCGCTCGAAGTCGCCCTGCGCCTGCCGCAATATGATGCCCGCCGACATGCTATTTTGGCACTGATCGAGCAATCATTGCGGGCGCTGGACCGGCGCGACGGGGTGACGGAGAGCTTCCAACATTCGCTGACAGCCGCCACGGCGATTGCTGACGAGATTTATGCGCTGACCGACACCGAAGCCAAGCCGACGATTTCGGCGATTGGCCATACCCATATCGACATTGCTTGGCTCTGGCGCGTGGCGCATACCCGCGACAAAGCCGGGCGCAGTTTTGCTACAGCACTGGCGCTAATGCAGGAATATCCTGACTTCGTCTTCATGTATAATCAGGCGGTTCTGTTCGACTTTCTTAAAGACGACTACCCCGCGCTTTGGACTCAGATCAAAGAGCGCGCCGCTGCCGGGCAGTTTGAGATTGAGGGTGCGATGTGGGTCGAGCCGGATGTTAATATCATTTCAGGCGAGGCGCTGATCCGGCAGTTTATGTGGGGCAGGCGGTTTCATATGGAGCAGTTTGGCGTCACGCCAAAGGTGGTTTGGCTGCCCGATACGTTTGGCTATTCGGCCAATCTGCCGCAGATTATCGCCCGCTCGGGGCTTGAGTATTTTGTCACCTCAAAACTCAGCTGGAATGATAGCGACCGCCAGCCCTATGACACTTTCTTTTGGCGCGGGATCGACGGCTCAACCATCAAAGCCCAACTGATTACCACCCAAGATTTTGACAGCGATTTGACCTTTACCACCTATAATTCAAACCTATCGCCGAGCGAGGTTATGGGCGCGTGGAAACGCTACGAGCCCAAGGCGCTGAATGATGAGGTGATGATTTGCTACGGCTACGGCGATGGCGGCGGCGGCCCAACGCGGGCAATGATCGAGAGCGGCAGGCGCATGCAGCGCGGTATACCCGGCGCGCCAAATGTTAAGTTTGAGGGCATTGGCCCCTATCTTGACCGGCTTGGCCAGCGCATGGATGCCAATAAAGACCGGTTTCCGGTCTGGAACGGCGAGCTATATTTGCAATTTCACCGCGGCACGCTGACTTCTGTGGCCCAGACCAAAGCCAATAACCGACATGCCGAGCGGGCCTTGCGCGAGGTTGAATATCTCTGCGCTATGGCCATGCTTGACGGGGCGCATTATCCAAGCGCACAGATTGACAGCTTTTGGAAACTGGCGCTGATCAACCAATTCCACGACATTTTGCCGGGCACTTCTATTGCCGAAGTTTACCGTGACGCGCAGGCGGATTACGACGTTTTGTTTGCCGGTATTGCGGCTGAAACAAGCCGGGCTGCCAAAACGATCACCGGCGGTCTAGCCCTGTTCAACTTTACCGGCCAAGAGCGGCAAGGTGAACTTGTTGAAGTGGCCGATGGCCCTGACGCGGCGCTGCTTATGGGCGCGCAAAACCGGCCTGTGCAGAAGTTAACCCATGCTGACGGGCGGGTTCGTTTTGCAGCCCCTTGCGGGCCAGTGCCGCCGCTGGGCTGGGCCGCAGCGCAGATGGTCAAGCTCGGTGACCAGCAGGTGCAAAGCCCGCTCAGCGTCTCAACCACCCATCTTGAAAACGAGCTGATGCGGGTTGTTTTCGATGCTGCTGGCGAGATCACCTCAATCTTTGACAAAGCCCATCAGCGTGAGCTGGTAGAGCCGGGTAAAACCGCCAATGCTTTGGTGATTTACGAAGATAAACCGATCAATTGGAGCGCTTGGGATATTGACCGCTCATTTGACGAGCAGTTCTGGCCGCTGGCTGATATTGCCGCCAAGATCGAGGTGGTTGAGACCGGGCCATACCGTGCGGCACTTCGCATTGAACATGTCTACCAAAAGTCAAAGATCGTACAGGTCATATCGCTGCAAGCCGGGGCAAAACAGGTGGAGTTTGACAGCCATGTCGACTGGCATGAGCGCCAGAGCCTGCTCAAAGCCGCGTTCCCGTTTGACCTCAATTCTTCGGAGCTGCGCTCAGAAATTCTGTTTGGCCATGTCACCCGCATGACCCACGCAAATACAAGCTGGGACCAAGCCCAATACGAGGCCAGCATGCACCGTTGGGTTGATATGAGCGAGGCTAATTTTGGCGCGGCTTTGCTCAACGATTGCAAATATGGCTATGATGCGGTTGAGCAAACGGTGCGGCTATCCTTGCTGCGCGGCCCCATATTTCCTGACCCTGATGCCGATATTGGCACGCATAATTTCCGCTATGCGCTGATGCTGCATAATGGTGTATCCGACATTGCCCAAGTGGTGCGCGCGGCCGAGCGCTTTAACAACCCGATTGCCCTATTTGGCGAGACGGTGCCTGCTGCACCGCCCGAAGAGATTGCCAATAAGACATTCTCTTTTGCCGAAGTTTCCTGTGATAATGTGACATTAGAGACCGTAAAGAAGGCGGAAGACGGCGATGATTTGATATTGCGGCTGTTTGAGCATGCAAATATTCGCGCCGATACCACGGTCAGATTTGGCCTGCCTATTGCCAGTGTTCACATGGTTAACCTGATGGAAGATGAGCTGCGGCCACTGGTTGTGAAAGACAATGCCGTTGAGCTGAGCCTGCGGCCATTTGAGATTGTCACCCTGCGGATAACGCCGTCACATTAGCACGCAATCTTTGAGCGGCAAAAGGGCGGCGCCAATGGTTGACGGATCGCCGGGCAACGCGCTGGCAATATAGGTGGGCAGGCCAATTTCACGGCCATACCTGTCGAGATCGACCTCATCGCAGGCGGCAATGAGCAGCTCTTTGAGCGCGGCCGGGGCCTCGCCGCCAAAGACGATCGCTGTCGGGTCCATCGTCGCGCGCAAGGCGCGAATGGCCAGGTTAAGCTGCGGCTTCACTTCGGCGATCCAGGCTGTCACGCCGGGCCAAGTGGGGTCAAACTCGCGGTAAAGCTGGTCGATCGTGGCAATATGAATGCCGGCATCGGCCAGCCGCAACAGCAGCTCACCCAAGGCCGGGCGATGGCGGATTTGCTCTTGGGTATAGAGCCTGCCCATTTCGCCGGGGTTATTAAACCCGCCAAAAAACGGTTTTCCATCATAGATCAAACCACAGCCAAAACCGTCATTGAACGACAGGTAAGCGAAGCGCGAATGGTCCTGCCCCGCGCCCTTGAGCGACTCGCCAATTGCCCCGGCGCTGGCATTGTTCTCGACCCAAACTGGCATGTTGAACGTGGTTTCAAACAGCTCTACCAGCGGCGTGTTTGACCAACTTTCCAGCGGGGCAGGGGTGACATAGACATCTTCTTTGCCAGTCCGGTAGCCAGAAATAGCAACGCCAACGCCCAAAACCCGCTCACGCGGAATGTTGCTGGCTTCAAGGCTTTCAGCAATGGCGCGGTGCAAGGCTGGCAAAGCGGTTTGCCGAATTGTCGGGTCAATATCGATGTTGAGGCTGCTGACTTCGTTGCAATTAAGATCAGCAATGCTGAGGCGCACAGTGTCGGTATTTATTGAAATACCTATGCCAAACACCGCTTCAGGGTTGATCTCAATAACCGGGCTAGGCTGGCCGCGGCCCGAGATAACAGGCTGACCTATATGCAAAAAATTGCGTTCAACCAAACGGTCTACCAGACGGTGTACCGATTGCTGCGACAGATGTGTTTGTGCGGTAATGGTTGAGCGTGTGGTGCCGCCTTCGCGCCGCACCACGTCTAATATCGCCCGCTCATTCTGGTTGACGACAGTTGAATCACTGGTCCGCACGAGGCTTGGAGATATCAGAGGTTTTCTCGCCATGGCGCGCCGCACAGCCCTTTTGTCATGTTTAAAACTTGTACACTTGCCATAAACGCAGGTGCAATAGCCAGCGCCCCGCCGGGTGCTGGTTGCAAATTTTTGTTGCAGGAAGTCTTAACGTAGCTTAGTATATTAAATACCACACCTTGTGGGTTATAATAGCTCAGCAGGCTGATTGACGATAAAAGGGGGGATGGCATGAAGGCTGTAAGCGTCAAAAACGCTTCCATGCATTTCGGAGATTTTACCGCGGTGCAAGATGTGTCCTTCGATGTCGGCGAGGGCGAGTTCATAACGTTGCTCGGCCCTTCTGGCTGTGGCAAAACCACCTTGCTCAAGATGATCTCAGGGTTCTTGCAGCCCAGCTCTGGCATTATTGAGATCGGCGGCAAAGATGTAACCCATGTACCGCCAGAGCGGCGCGACACGGCAATGTGCTTTCAGTCCTACGCTTTGTTCCCGCATTTAAGCGTTGCCGATAATCTCCAGTTTGGCCTTAAGCAAAAACGCCTGCTCACGGCGGAGCGCAAACAGCGCTTACAAGATGTGGCCACCAAACTTGACCTCACCGCCCAGCTCGACAAGCTGCCCAACCAGCTTTCTGGTGGCCAGCAGCAGCGCGTGGCTTTGGGCCGGGCGCTGACCATGCGGCCAAGTGTGGTATTGTTTGATGAGCCATTGTCGAACCTCGACGCCAAGCTGCGGGATTCCGTGCGGATGGAGATTCGCAAAATCCAACGTGATTACAATCTGGCGGCGATCTATGTGACCCATGATCAGGGCGAGGCTTTGGCCATGTCAGACCGCATTTTGATCATGAATAATGGCCGCATTGAGCAGGCCGGCACCCCGCATGAGATTTATGGCACGCCAAATACTAGTTTTGTTGCCGACTTTATCGGCGATGCCAATATTCTTGATGCTGAGGTTATTGGCGAAGAGGGTGCGGGCCGCTGGCGGCTGGGCACGCAGATTGGCGAGCTGATCGCCGCGAGCGCCGCGCCGCCCGTGGCCAAAACCCTTAAAGTCTGTTGGCGGCCCGAAAAGGCCCAGTTCGGCCCCGGCACCGAGAATACCATAACCGCCGACATCACCCACCGCGCTTTTCAGGGCAACTACACTGACCTGTTTGTGATGATCGCCAGCGCACCGCAACGGGTGCAGTGGCGCGACAATGCCGTGGGGCTGGCTGACAGTCTGACTATGCATATCCGCCCCGAAGACATTATCTTTCTTGAGGCCATAGCATGATCTGCCTCGCGGAGGCAGGCTCATGACCTGGCGCAGCTGGCTCAAGCTTGGCCTCTTGCTGGCCCCCGGCCTTGGCCTGATCTTGGTCTTCATCGGCTCGGTGGTCTATATCGCCATCGCCCAGTCATTTGGCCTCTTTAGCCTTTCGGGCGAAAGCGAGTTCTCGCTCGAATATTGGTCGCGTATGTTTGAGCGGCTGACCTATAACCGCGCCATCGGCTATTCGCTCTATGTTGGCTTTGCCAGCGCGTTCCTCGCGGTGCTTTTCGCCTACCCGCTCGCCGTCTGGCTGCGCCGCCCATTCCCCGGCTCGTTGACCATTAGCGCCGTGCTCAAAGCCCCCTTGCTGGTTCACGGGCTCGTCGCCGCCTTCCTCTATGTCAACATCATTTCCTACCACGGGCTGGTCAACCAGATCATGCAGGGCCTTGGCATCTGGGACGGCCCACACCGGCTGCAAAACGACAGCCGTGCCATTGGCGTGCTCATCCTGCAAACGTGGAAAAACATGCCCTTTGCCCTGTTGTTACTGGTTGGCTCCGTCTCGGCCATCTCTGATGATGTGCTTGACGCGGCGGCTGATCTTGGCGCAGGCCCCTTTGCCCGGTTTCGCCGTGTGATTGCGCCGCTGTCGGTCTCGGCCACCCAAGCGGCACTGGTCATTGTCTTCGTCGGCGCACTGGCAGACTTCTCTTTCCAAGTCATTGCCGGGCCTGTCAACAAACAATCATTGTCGCAACTCATGGTGTTTTTCAAAGGCTATGGCCGCTGGCATGACGCCGCCGTGGTTGCCGTTACACTGATGGGCCTCGGCATTGCCGGCTCAGCCCTGCTGGCTCTTGTCAGCCGGTTTATTCTGCGCGGAGGCCGTCTGTCATGACCCGCCTCAACCTCAACAAAATCTTGCTCTGGGCGCTGTTTGGCCTCTGCGTCATCTGGCTTGTGATCCCGTTTACCATTGCCATCCTATGGTCGCTGGTCGATCCGTCGCAGCCATGGACGCCTGACCACCTGCTGCCGCCGTCAATGTCGTTCTACCGCTGGGGCTATTTGTGGGCGCATAGCTCGCTCAAAATTGCCATGTTCAACTCCTATATGTTGGCCCCCAGCGTGGCCATCGTCACCCTGACCCTCGCCATGCCGACAGCCTATGCGCTGGGGCGCATCAACTTCCCCGGCAAGGAAGTGGTCAAACTGCTGGTGCTGTTGCCGCTGGTCGTGCCGGGCTTTGTCACCGCCATCTTCTTTACCGCCATCCTGTTCCAGCTTGGCCTCAACGCCTGGCGCTTTGGCGCAATCCTGTTCGCCCATTCGATCCTGTTTCTGCCCTATGCAATCCGCATCATGTCGGTCAGTTTTGAAACCGTGCGCCAAGACCATATTGACGCCGCCCGCGACCTTGGTGCCTCAACATTTGAGCGCTGGAAAGTCGCTTATATTCCGGCCCTTAAGCCCGGCATCATGGCCACTTTGCTCATCGTCTTCATCTATTCGATCGAAGAATTCGCCATAGCCTTTATCGTCGGCTCGCCGAATTTCACCACCATTCCGACGCTGCTATTCACCAATTTGGGGGCCAACTTTATCCGCCCAAATGCGGCAGTGATCTCCCTTATCCTCGTCGTGCCCAATGTCATTCTCATGCTGTTTTTGGAGAGGTTGCTTCGCAGCGCCAATCCGGCGCTCAGCTCGGGCAAAGGCTAGGCGTGGATAATAACCCAACCAAGAAGGAACCCGACCATGTTTAAGAAACTGATCGTAACGGCCATGATCTCTGCCATTGGCACGACCGCTGCGCTGGCAGATGACCTGTCCTCGATGTCATGGGATGATATCATGACGCAGGCCCAAGAAGAGGGCGAGCTTACCTGGTATGTTTGGTATTTTCAGGATGATTTCCGCGCCGCGGTGGAGGTATTCGAGGAAGAGTATGGCATCACCGTTACTATCCCCGAAGGCACTTATGGCGGCAACCTCGACAAGCTGATCGCCGAAGGTGGCCGCGACATGGGCGACATCGACGTGATGTCACATGGTTGGAACGCGTTGTTCGATATGGACATGACCGGCACCTATATGGACCTCTCCGGCCTGATCCCAAATGCCGAAGGTAAATCTAGCGAAATCAATGGGCTAGACAGCGAAGGCTATGCGCTGGC
>NVXG01000079.1 GCA_002733805.1 Robiginitomaculum sp.
CACATTACCGGCGCGCCGCCGCCATAAGCCGTGCAAATTGCCGCGCCCGCGTTCAAAACCCCCGGCCCCGGCACAACGCTAAACACCCCCGCCCGCCCAGTCGATTTGGCATAGCCATATGCCATATAAGCAGCGCCCTGCTCATGGCGCGAATGAATAAACCGCACCTGTGGCCGCCGGGCCAAAGCATCTGACAGCTCATAGCTATGCGCCCCCGGAATACCAAAAACCGTGTCCACATCATGCGCCACAAGTGCGCCCACAATTATGTCCGAGGTTGTATGTTTCATCGCCTATCCGCCCTATAAATGCTGTGCGCGCAACGCCCGCAAGCCGCCGGTCAGCGCGCCAACATCGGTGCCAACAGCGATAAAGTTCACGCCCATCGCCCGGTAACCGCGCAGCAATTCAGGGTCCATCGACAAGATGCCAGACGCCTTGCCCGCCGCATTGATCCGCCCCAGCGCATCGACAACAACCGCCTGTACCTCAGCCGCACCCAGATCACCGGCAAAGCCCATATCTGCCGCCAAATCGGCTGGTCCAATAAACACGCCGTCCACGCCATCCACCGCCAAAATACCGTCTAATTCCGCTATCCCGGCCCGGCTCTCAACCTGAACCAAAACGCATATCTGCGCATCTGCCGTTGCCTGATAATCGCCAATCGCATTAAACCGAGACGCCCGGCCAAGCGACGCGCCAACCCCGCGCACACCGCGCGGCGGATAGCACACCGACCGCACAATCTCTTGCGCCTGCGCCGCGCTCTCAACCATCGGCACCAGAAATGACTGCACACCAATATCCAAATATTGCTTGATCAATACCCGGTCCCCCGTCGGCGGCCGCACCACCGCAGCCACAGGATATCCCTGCATCACCGCCAGCTGCTCCATGATCGTCCGCAGATCATTTGGCGCATGCTCGCCGTCAATTAACAGCCAATCAAAGCCGCTCAGCGCCGCAATCTCAGCCGTATAGGCATTGGCCAGTCCCAGCCACAGCCCAATCAGCTGGGCGTCGCGGGCCAACGCCGCCTTAAAGGTATTTATCGGTGCAGGCATTTTGCCCTCCTATTCAAAGCGGCAGCTCACGGCCCCAAACCGGCCAAAATCGGCCTCAATCAGCGCCCCCGCCATTGTCTCAACCGGGCGCACAAACGACCCCGACAAAATAATATCCCCAGACTCAATCACCTGCCCATATTGCGCCATCCGCCGCGCCAACCAAACCACGCTTTCCACTGGATCATCAAGCACCCCAGCGCCCAGCCCGGTCTCTTCAACCCCACCATTGCGCCGCACAATCGCCCCAACCCAGCGCAGATCAAACGTATCAACCCGGTGCCGCTGCGCCCCAAGCACAATTCCCGCATTTGCTGCATTGTCAGCAATCGTATCAATCACGCTACGCCCCTGCCCCGTCGCCCGATCAACCCGCACAATCCGCGTGTCCAAAATCTCCAGCGACGGCGTCACATAATCGGTCGCCGCAATCACATCCGCCCGGCTGACATCAGCCCCGGCCAGCGGCGCGCGCATCACAAACGCAATCTCAGCCTCAATCCGCGGCGCAATAAACCGCCCCGCAGGCACAACAGCCCCACTCGCAAAAACCATATCGTCAAGCAGCACACCGCTATCAGGAATATCAATCCCCAGCGCAGACTGCATCGCCTTCGATGTCAGCCCTATCTTCCAGCCAACACCCTTGCGCCCCGATTTCAGCGCTACAAATGCCCGCTGCACCGCATAAGCATCATCCATATCCATTCCCGGATATTGCAACGTCAAAAGCCCAATCTGCACAGTGCTAACTTCGGCCTCAACCAACCGCGCCGCCGCGTCAGCGACCTGCGCCTCAGTCAAACTCATCCCTCATCCACCACGCCATTGCGCAGCACACCAATCCCCTCGGCCTCAATCTCAACCACATCACCCGGCTTCAGCCAGATCGGCGGATCAAACCGCGCGCCCGCCCCGGTCGGTGTGCCGCAGATGATCACATCACCCGGCACCAGCGTGGTAAATGTCGAGATATAATTGATAATCCGCGCGAAGCTAAACATCATCCGGCTGGTCCGGTCATCCTGACGCAACGCGCCGTTTACACGCGTTGTCAGCCGAATATCCGCCAGCTGCGCCGGATCCGTATATGGCACAATCCAAGGCCCCATCGCCCCAGAGCCGTCAAAATTCTTGCCCTGGGTGACATTAAACTTCGCATGCCGCACCCAGTCGCGCAAAGTTCCCTCATTGCACAGCGTCAGCGCCGCAATATGCTCAAGCGCGTGCCGCTCAGCAATCCGCCGCCCGCCCGTGCCGATGATAATCGCAATCTCGCCCTCATAATCAAGCTGCTCCGATTCCGGCGGCCGCGTCAGCGCCACCCCGTGCCCAACAAATGAGCGCGCAAACCGAATGAACAGCGACATGTTCTTAGGCGCCGCCTGCCCGTCCTTATATTCAGCATTGCGATCGGGGAAATTCACCCCAACGCAAATAATCTTCTCAGGTGCCGCAATCGGTATCTCATAAGTAAACGTGTCCGGCCCAAAGTCAGCCCCCCGCCCCTCAGCCGCCGCCACCAAATCACCCAACCGCCCGGCAACAACAACATCCTGAAGCGTCGCAAACCCCGCACCAAGATCCCCGGTCTGGTCCAAAACACCGCTATCCAAAACAGCCCCATACCGCAGCGCACCCCCCGCCCGATAAGCTGCAATCCGCCCAGGAATTTCTGGTGCCACTACGCTATCCCACCAAAGCACAGATACTTAATCTCGGTAAAATCATCCAACCCATAGCGAGAGCCTTCCCGGCCAATCCCAGATTGTTTAATCCCGCCAAACGGCGCTTCGGCCGTTGAAATCAACCCGGTATTTATCCCAACCATACCGTATTCCAACTGCTCCCCAAGCAGCCAAGACCGCGCCAAATCGCGGGTATAAAAATACGCCGCCAGCCCAAACTCAGTGTCATTGGCCAGCGCCACAACCTCTGCATCAGTCTCAAACCGAAACAGCGGGGCCACCGGCCCAAATGTTTCCTCGCGCGCCACGGCCATATCAGCCGTCACCCCGGCCAAAACCGTCGGCTCAAAGAACGTGCCACCAAGCGCATGCGCCTTACCGCCAGAGATAATCGTCGCCCCTTTACCAACAGCATCAGCAATATGTTCCTCAACCTTGGCCACAGCCGCCGCGTCTATCAACGGCCCAAATGTCACCCCAGCCTCAAGCCCATTGCCAACCTTCAGCGCCCCCAAAGCCGCACTCAGCTTCTCGGCAAAAACATCATAAACCCCGCTCTGCACATAAATCCGGTTGGCACAGACACAAGTCTGCCCATTATTACGAAACTTGGAGATCAGCGCCCCCTCAACAGCCGCATCAATATCAGCGTCATCAAACACGATAAACGGCGCATTGCCACCCAGCTCCAGCCCGAGTTTTTTAACAGTATCAGCACTTTGCCGCATCAACGTCTTGCCCACTTCCGTCGAGCCGGTAAACGTCACCTTGCGCACAATATTGCTGCCCGTCATTGCCCCGCCAATCGCCCGCGCAGCCCCGGTAATCACACTAAATAGCCCCTTTGGCAGCCCAGCCCGCTCAGCCAATACCGCCAAAGCAATCGCCGAAAACGGCGTTTGCGACGCCGGTTTAAGCACCACCGCACAGCCCGCCGCCAAGGCCGGCCCAACCTTGCGCGTGATCATCGCATTCGGGAAATTCCAAGGCGTAATCGCCGCCACAACCCCAATCGGCTGTTTAATCACAACGATCCGTTTGTCAGCCCCATGCCCCGGAATAACATCGCCATACATCCGGCGCGCTTCCTCTGAGAACCACTCAATAAAGCTGGCCCCATAGATAATCTCGCCGCGCGCCTCGGCCAGTGGTTTGCCCTGCTCCAGTGTCAAAATCATCGCCAGATCATCGGCATTTTCAACAATCAGGTTGAACCAATCGCGCAAGATATTGGCCCGTTCCTTAGCCGTCCGCCCCGCCCAAGATTTTTGCGCAATTTGCGCCGCCACAATCGCCGCCTCGGTCTGCGCCGCGCCCAAAGAAGGCACTTGGCCAATCACCTCACCCGATGCCGGGTTGGTTACATCAAGCGCCTCACCGCCGCCCAACTCAACCCAATTTTCCCCAATCAGATTGGCCTGCCTAAATAGGCTCTGGTCGTTCAATTCCATGATTTCATTCCCTTTAAACTCAAGGCGCAATTATTGGCTGTGCTTTCAACTCGGGCTCCTGCGTCTCCAAACCCATAAAAACCGAGCCCCGCTCAAACCAGCTGCGTGGTGCCGGAGCACCCCATAATGTCTGCCGCTGCGGGTCTTTCAGATCCCACTTTATTGGCTCCAGATCCGGGTCAACTGTCTGGTAATCCGAGCAATATATCTCAATCCTGTGCCCATCAGTGTCAAGCACATACAAAAAAAACGCGTTCGATATCCCGTGCCGCCCCGGCCCGCGCTCAATATTTGACAGATAGCCAGTCGTTGACATCAGATCGCACAGATCAATGATGTTAAGCGGTGTCGGCACCCAAAACGCAGTGTGGTGCAACCGCGGCCCAGTGCCATTGGTAAATGCCACATCATGAATGCCGCCCTTGCGGTGCATCCAAGCCGCCCAAAGCCTGCCAGATTCCTCATCTTCGGTATATTCCGTCACCCGAAAACCCATCTCATTATAGAAAGCCACAGACGCATCTACATCCGGCGAGAACAGGTTAAAATGATCAATCCGCAACGGTTTCACACCGTGATACAGCCCATATTTTTGGTGAATAGGCGCCAGCCGCTCCATCTTGTGGTAAAACTCGATCGGCGCGCCAAAACAGTCCGTGCTGGCCAATGTTCGGCCCTGATAGGGCCGCTCAACCCAGGCCGTCGGCTGACCCTTGCCCTTAAACCAAGCCTCGGCCTTATCAAGATCATCTTCCGCATAAACCTTATAGGCAAGGTATTTGACACAAGGCTCACCGCCCTCGGCCTGTCGCAATATGAGGCAGTGGTGGCCGCGCTCCTCCATTGCCCGCAGATAAACCGCTTTGTCGTCTTCATCCGTTACTTGCAGGCCCAACATATCGGCATAAAACTTGCGGCTATCTGCAAGGTCAGACACGGTATATTCAACATGGCTCAACCGCACGATGTTAAAAGCTGGGTAAAGATTAGAAGCTGGGACTGGCATTTATTCCTCCGAAATTACATCGTTGCGCCGCGCCGAACGCCGCCGGTTCAGCCGCCAAGTTTAGGGATGTCATGCGGGCCAGTGGCCAAACAAATATTGTAAGTTTCCATATAAAAATCAAACGACCAATCGCCGCCATCACGGCCAATTCCTGAATTTTTAGTGCCGCCAAACGGGGTTGGCAAATGGCGTACATTTTCCGAGTTAACCCACATCATGCCGGCCTCAAGCCGCTCCGTCATCCACAAGGCCCGTGTCAAATCTTGCGTCCAAATGTAAGCGGTCAGCCCGTAATCAGTATCATTGGCTATCGCCAGCGCCTCAGCCGCGTCACTAAACCGAATAGCTGTCAAAACCGGACCAAAAATCTCCTCGCGTGCAATCCGCATGTCGTTGGTTGCATTGGTAAATAACGTCGGCCGCACATAGCACCCCACATCGCCGACCTTCACCCCACCCGCCGCAATCACAGCGCCATCTTGCTTGGCAATCTCAAAATATGACAGCACCTTTGCCTCATGTTCCGGGTGGATCAGCGGGCCAATAACAGTCTGCGGGTCGAGCGGGTGCCCGACCCTAATCGCGTCAGCCTTCTGCGCCACACGCCGGGTAAATTCATCGTAGATACTGTCCTGAATCAGCAGCCGAGACGACGACGTACAGCGCTCGCCATTGAGCGAATAAATCATGAACACAGCCGCATCGACTGCCCGCTCAATATCGGCATCTTCAAAAACAATAATCGGATTTTTACCACCAAGCTCAAAATGCACCCGTTTGAGCGTATCGGCCGCTTGGCGCATAATCGCAGCCCCCGTGCGCCCTTCGCCAACCAGCGCCACCGCCTTAATCGCCGGGTGCTCAGTCAGCGCCTTGCCCGCGCCCTCACCCAACCCATTAACAACATTCCAAACTCCCTTCGGCAGCCCGGCACCCTCGGCAATTTCAACCAATAACTTGGCCGTCAACGGCGAAAATTCCGCCGGTTTATGCACCACCGTGCAGCCCGCCGCCAAAGCTGGCGCGATCTTCCAAGTCGACAACATAAACGGCGTATTCCACGGCGTAATTATCCCAACCGGCCCAATCGGGCGGCGTGATGTCATGTTAATCTGACCCGGCGCATATATGGTCTGGCCGTCACGGGCTTCAGGCGCTTTATCGCCAAAATACCGAAAATTTGCCGCCCCGCGCAAAGCCGCCTTGGCCATAAACCGGATCGCTTGCCCGGTATCCATCGCCTCAACAAAAGCAATCTCTTCGGCCCGCTCAACGATCGCATCAGCAACCTTGTTCAATAATTTACGCCGCTTAGCCCCTGCCATATCGCGCCAGGCCGGAAACGCCGCCGCCGCAGCGCAGCACGCCGCATCAATATCAGCACTGTCGCCCTTCGCCGCCAGCGCCAAACAAGCGCCATCAACCGGCGAAATAACCTCAAATGTCTCGCCTGAAACCGCAGAAACCGACGCGCCATTAATATGATTAAGCACGCCGTCCGCCCTAAAACGCGCCAAATATCTCTCGGCTTTCGCTCGGTTTTCTTCAAAAATGCTCATCGTTCTGGCCTCACTTTTCACTTGGCTCTGTCAATGCCAATCGCGCATGTATCGGGTTGGCTTTCCAACTGGTAGCCGCATCAATTTCACAAATTTCCAGCGACAGAGCAAAATACCCTGTCAGCAATTCCTCGGCAAAAATCGCCTGCGCTTCTTGCATCAGCGCCTCCCCCGCCCGGCGACGTGTCGCTAAATCTCGGCCAGACCCAATGCGGATTTGCAAATGCGCAAATGCATTGTCAGAGTGGGCATCCGCCAGTGAGAATAACTCGGCCCGATGCGCGCGCACCCGCACGCCGGCGCATGGAAATACCCCGGTCCTGATCATAGCGACCCGCAGCGTTTCACATGCGGCCGCCATATCGACACGTGGATCAAGATTTGCGGAATATTCTATAATCAGATGTGGCATTCAAACTCTTTTGTTATATTTAACATGTTAATTTTAAGCATCTATGTCAACTGATTTTGCACCCACCCTATTCAGAATCCTCCGGTGACAGCATCGCCGCATTACGTAATTCATCAAGCAGTCGAAGCAGTTCAGTCATGTTATCCATGCCAAATCGGGCCTCAATATCACGGTAAATTGCCTCCGATCCCACCGAGGCTTCCTCAAAAAGGTCCAACCCCTTTTTCGATAGAACCACCAAATGGCGTCGGTTATCTTCCGTCTTGACCGAATGTATCAAATCTTTTTCTGACAAAGTTCTGAATATACGGGTCAAAGACGGCGGCAAAATCACACATCTCTCCGAAAGGGTTTTGGAATCCAGAGGTGAATCATCCGCCAATGCCCGGATAACTCGCCATTGTTGCAGCGTAAGCCCGTAGCTTTCGACATGCCCCTTGAACCGCCGCATAGTTCCCTCACGCGCGCGCAGCAACGAAATTGGCAAAGCCCGCTGAAAGCTTCGTAGCCGCCGGCCATTTACCTCATCCATAGATAACTTCTCTTGTTAAACAGGTTGCTATTGCTCTTAAGATAGACAGATTACTTTCAAATGAAACAAAAATCAATACTGTCCTTCCCCCAATACGCCTGCGACATGCCATGGTGAGACAAGCACCTTCATAGGCCAACAACAATCCGCTAAACCTCTCGCAAACGGAACGAACCATACGGAACAAATCTAAATGACTCTTTTGGCAAACCTTTCAATGTATGATCCACCACTTATGCGCGACCATACAAATGCACTCTGGGAAACAATTGCACAGCAATTGCGCAGCATTGGCCTAGATGCTCCAGAAAGATTGCAATGGTCTGATGACATTTTGAGCGACTGGCTGAATAAAAACCTATTGCTCAGCCAGACCTGCGGCTACCCCTATGTCAGCAAACTACGTGGCAATGTCAAACTTGTCGGTATTCCCGATTATGGTGCCGTCACCGGAAAACCCGGCTGGTATTACAGCGTCATCATTTGCCACAAGGATGACCAGCGCAGCCAGCTTGCCAACTTTGCAAAAACCAAATTTGCTTATAATGAAACCAACAGTCAATCCGGCTGTCAGGCCATGATGTACACGCTCAAAAAATCAGTCGGTGACGGTAAATTTTTTGCAAAATGCATTGAAACCGGCGCGCATAAAATGTCGGCAAAAGCAGTCTCCGAAGGACGAGCAGATATTGCAGCAATCGACATAATAACTTGGCAACACCTCTGTCGAGACGAGCCCTTTACCAACAATCTGCGCGTCCTGCATCAAACCGCACCAACACCCGGCCTGCCCTATATCTGCGCCCAACAATTTGATGCCGCCGCAATAGCCCTTTCTATTCAGAAAGCAATGCACCTATTACCCAAAGAAACCAGCGACGTGCTATTCTTAAAGGGGTTTATACCTGCAATAGATCAGGACTATGATCTAATAGATCAACGAAGCCATTTTTCCAAACCTGTATTCAATGCGCATTTCCCCGATCAGAAATCAAACTAGAAGTCTCCTCGATTAGAACACTCAGCCTATCTTCAGTTACTGAATAGCCTTTATACTGGGGTAAGCCGCACAAAATGCCTGATAGCCCTCATTAAATACGCCCCGCATTGAGACATCAGGGTATATTGTTTCGCTAATCTCAGGCGCTGTCATTATCTGTTCAACCGTCGCCCCCGTTGCCGCGACCATACCCAGCCTTGCCGCCCCCAATGCTGCACCGAACTCACCGCTACTCGGCAAATGCAGCGGCACATCAAGCACCGTCGCAATCAACCGTAGCCAATAGCGCGACGCTGTGCCGCCGCCTATCGCAATCAGTTGTTCAATCCGCGCATCGGTGGCGATTAGCGCCTCGAAACTGTCGCGTAGCCCAAACGCCACGCCTTCCAGCACGGCACGGGTCAAATCTTCGCGCGTCGTTTCTGTCGCCAGCCCGGTAAACGAGCCGCGAATTTCGGCGTCATTATGCGGCGTCCGCTCACCTGACAGATAAGGCAAATATCTGACACGCCCCGGCGCCATCAGTTCATCCCCAAGCACCGTCGTCAACTCTGATGGTGATTTTTCAGTAATTTTTGCAAGCCAATTCAAACTGTTAGTGGCAGAGAGCATTACCCCCATCTGATACCAACGCCCCGGTATCGCATGGCAAAATGTGTGCAATGCCGTCTCAGGCGCTGGCCGGTAGCCGCCGCGCGCCGACAAAAGCACCCCCGATGTGCCAAGTGAGACAAAGCCCTGCCCCTCATCCAGCGCACCGATCCCGCAGGCCGCAGCCGCGTTATCACCCGCCCCACCGGCGACAATAACCCTGCCTGAAAGTCCCCATTCTTTTGCCAAAGCGCCGCGCAGCGCCCCCGCAGCCTCAGAACCTTCAACCAGCTCCGGCATCTGGTCGCGCCGCATATGGCTGACTTCCAACAGCTTGTCAGACCAACACCGTTTGCCCGTATCGAGCCAAGACGTGCCCGCACTGTCAGACATGTCGGCCACATATTTACCGGTCAAATAGTAGTTCAAATAGGCGGCGGGCAGCAGCACCTTAGCGATTTTGCCAAATATCTCTGGCTCATGCTCACGCACCCATTCCAGCTTTGGCGCAGTAAACCCAGGAAACACAATATTGCCCGATAATTCGCGCACATTTTCAGCCCCGTCCAGCCGTTCGGCTTGGGCCTTTGACCGCGTGTCATTCCACAAAATACAAGGCCGCAGCACATCGCCCGCCGCATCCAACAATGTCGCCCCATGCATATGTCCGGCAACGCCAATCCCCTGAACCGCGGCAAATTCCGGAAACTTGCCCCGCAATTCGCCGACCGCCCCCTCAAGGGCTTCAATCCAGTCGGCCGGGTCTTGTTCTGAGTATCCCGCATGCGGATGCGTCACCCCATAATGCCGCTCAGCCGCGCCAATCGGTTTACCGCCGCTGTTCACAAGCAGGGCGCGCAGCCCCGATGTTCCGAGGTCAATTCCCAGAAACGTCATTTAAGTGCCTTTCAAATATTCATGCATCGCAGCATTCATGCCGCGTTGGTAAATGACGGTCAGCCAATGCTCAAAAGCAGTGGCAAAACGTGGCTCTTGGCCGAGGCTACCATAGATTTGGCGCATCCCAAGCCAATGTAATGGCATTTTTTGCGCCTTTATCGCGCGGGCCTTTAACGCGTCCCAAAATGGATCATTTGGCACAATCTCGCTGCCATCTTCACGCGTACCTTGGCACATCCGCGCCCATGCCGCCTCGGCAAATGCCAGCCCATCAATCGCCGCCCCGGCCTTTAACGCGTCGCGCAATGTTGGCAAAACAAAGCCAGGGTGGCGCGACGAGCCATCATAAGCCACCCGTTTTACAGTGTCGGCAATGGCCGGATTGGCAAACCGCGCGGCCACCAGTTCTACATATTCTGACGGGCTCATCCCCGGTGCCGGCACAACCTGCGGCACAATCTCATCCATGGCCACTTTGTGAAACATGCGCCCAAGCGCCTCATGCTGCATGCATTCACAAACCGTGCCAATGCCTAGAACCTCGCCCGCATTGGCCAAGACCTGATGGCCCGCATTCAAGATCCGCAGCTTCTGGGTTTCATACGCATGCAGCGCATCAGAAAACGTGGCCCCCACCTTGTCCCAGTCGGGCCGCCCGGCACAAAAATCATCCTCAATAACCCATTGGCGAAAGTACTCATGGCTGACCGGCACCGCATCATCAATGCCAAACTGGCGCGCAAGCGCCAGCTCCTTTGGCCCGGTCGCAGGCACTATACAATCCACCATCGCATTGGGAAAACTACAGTTCTCATCAATCCAGTCGGCCAATTCCGGGTCAGACAGCCGCGCCAGCCCAACAACGCTCTGGCGCAGAATATTTCCGTTTCCCTGCAAATTATCGCAGCTCTGACAGGTCATTGGCCCAACACCGCGCGCGCGCCGCAGCTTTAGCGCCGCAACAATCGCGCCAAACGCGGTTTGCGGCCGCCCCGGCTGTGCCGCATCGGCGACAATATCGGCGTGGCCCGCATCAAACCCGTGGCTCACCGGGTCCATATAATAGCCGCCCTCAGTCACCGTCAGCGACACAATGCGAATGGCCGGCTCAGCCAGCTGTGCTATCAGCGCGCCATTACCGTCTTGCACCGGCAAATAGCCAATCATCGAGCCAACAATCTCGGCCGACACCCCGTCAGGCCGCAGCTCTATCAGCGTTGTCAGGTAATCTTGCGCTGCCAGTTTGTCGCGCATCGCGCTGTCATAGGGCCGTATTCCGGCACCAATAATCGCCCAATCATGCGCCAGCCCCTGCTGCATAAGCCTGTGCAAATACCAAGATTGATGCGCCCGGTGAAAGTTGCCCAGCCCAATATGAACAATGCCCGGCTTCAGCCCCGCCCTGTCATATTCGGGCCGCATAATGCTATCCGGCAGCCCAGCCAACATGCCTTGGTTTAGTTTTATCACGATATATTCCTAGGCCGCGTTTTTGATCCACCCCATGGGAACGGGTATAAGAGAGCCTTGGTCGCCCCGGCCATATCCGACACAACCGATACCGCCCCTTTTTCCCGCAACAGCGCCGTATGCGCCTCGCGTATCCCCTCAAGATGTGAGCCTCCGACAAAGCCAACCGCCTGCATCCCGGCGGCAACCGCGCCCTCGACCCCGTGCGGCGAGTCCTCAAACACAATGCACTCAGCTGGCAGAACACCCAAGTTCTGCGCCGCAAACAAAAAGATGTCCGGCGCCGGCTTGCCCTGTTCAACTTGATCGGCGCTAAAAGCCACGCCGTCAAACCAATCAGCCAGATCGCTATGGCTCAAAGTCTCATTCATCCGCCTAATCGACCCACCCGTGGCAATCGCCACCAAAAGCCCGTTATTGCGCAGGGCTTTGAGCATCTTTTTCACGCCACTGAACCGCCGCAAATTATCTTGGTAATCTTTGAACAGCCGCGCCTCGACCCGCATGATGAAATCTTCGCGCGATGTCTCGCCGGTTTGCTGCGCCGCATAATCAAAGATCACCCGCATCGACACGCCAAGAAACCGCGCCCTGATCTCGTCAAAGGTCACGCCGCTCATCCCCATATCGCTCATTTCCTGAGCGATCGCGCCAATGGCCATGGTCTCACTGTCGACAAGACAGCCATCAAGGTCAAAAATTACTGCGCGTATGAGAGGTGTCATTACATTTGTTCCATCAAATAGGCCCGTCGCCGCAAAGACCGCGTTTCAACAACAGCCAATATGCGCTGCGGCGAACCGGGGAAACCCTTTCTCTAGATCCGCGCTTGGCTCTTGCTATCAAACAAATGCACATCGGCCGGGTTGATGATAAAGCCAATCTCTGAGCCGGGTTTTGCCGCGATCCGATCCTTGACCAAAGCATCAAGCAGCTCGCTGCCAGATCTTGCAAAGATTTGCGTCTCTGAGCCAGTCGGCTCAACCACAATCACATTCAGCGCCACGCCCGCAGCACCAATGCCAATATGTTCAGGCCGTACACCATAAGTCACCGCGCGTCCGACTTCGGCCACCCCCTCACTCACCGGCAAAACCAGCCCGCCCTCAGAGACAAACCGTTCAACGCCGCCCACGATCTCAATCTTGCCCTGCAAGAAGTTCATTGACGGCGAGCCAATAAACCCAGCGACAAACACATTATGTGGCCGGTCATAAAGGTCCAGCGGCGAGCCAATTTGCTCAACCCGGCCGTCGCGCATGACCACAATCTTGTCAGCCATGGTCATGGCTTCAATCTGGTCATGGGTCACATAAACAATCGTGGTGCCAAGCCGTTGATGCAGCTCTTTGATCTCAACCCGCATGGTCACACGCAGCTTGGCATCAAGGTTCGACAATGGCTCGTCAAACAAGAAAACCTGCGGATTGCGCACAATCGCCCGGCCCATAGCCACCCGTTGGCGCTGGCCACCAGAAAGCTCTTTCGGATAACGGTCAAGCAGCGGCATAAGGTCCAAAACTTCCGCCGCCTTTTCAACCTGCTCTTTTATCTGCGCTGCTGGCTGTTTGGCCATTTTCAGCGGAAAGCCAATATTGTCAAACACGGTTTTATGCGGGTAAAGCGCATAGCTCTGGAACACCATCGCAATGTCGCGCTCCTTGGGCAGCACGTCATTCACGACCCTGTCGCCAATAGAGATTGTGCCGCTGTTTATCTCTTCAAGCCCGGCAAGCATCCGCAGCAATGTTGATTTGCCACAGCCCGAAGGCCCGACCAGCACAACAAATTCGCCATCATCGATATCAACGCTGACACCGTGCATGACCTGCACCTTACCATAGCGTTTGTATACATTATCTATTTTTACGGTAGCCACGGTTCTGTTCCTTACTACTGCGGGAGTTCGATCTGCATTTTCACATCAGCCGGTGGGCTTGATGCTGCAATCTCAAATGCCTGCACACTGTCTTTGAATTCAAATGTTCTTGTTATCAGCGGTTTAACGTCAATCATGCCAGAGCTGAGCATGGCGACACAACGCGGAAAAACATGCGCATAACGGAAGATATTCTCTATCCGCGCCTCGCGCACCATCGCCGCCCCGGCATCGTAATCAACCGAATTATCTGTGATGCCTGCATCTTCAAGGCCAGCTTGCACGGCTTCGATCACCGGTGCGCCATCAGGGC